>NZ_JASGDO010000030.1:0-102371 GCF_047607225.1 Microbacterium sp.
CTCGGATGTCCCTCTTCGGCAAGAGTGGGGCCCCTGCCCCAATTGCCTCAGAGGGACATCCGAGTCCTCCGGCCCCCGCCTCCGCGGGGGTCTCCGGCGCTCCGCCTCGCGGACGCGGGGAGAGTGGAAGAAGGAGAAGGAAATGGCTTCGGAACGTCAGGCCCGACTGGCCGACCGCATTCGCGTGCTCATCGCCGAGCGCCTCGAGAAGGGGCTGCGTGACCCGCGGCTCGGATTCGTGACGATCACCGATGTGCGCGTCACGGGTGACCTGCAGCACGCCTCGGTGTTCTACACGGTGTACGGCTCCGACGAGGAGCGTGCCGACTCCGCCGCTGCTCTGACCGCAGCCACGGGAATGCTCCGCAGCGAGGTCGGCCGCAAGCTCGGAGTGCGGCTGACCCCGACGCTGGAGTTCATCCATGATGCGCTCCCGGAGAACGCCGGCCACATCGAAGACCTGCTCCGCGAGGCACGTGAGCGCGACGCTGCGGTGGCGGGAATCGCGACCGGTGCCAGCTACGCCGGCGACGAGGACCCCTACGTCAAGCCGCGCGAGGCCGACGAGGACTGATCCGCTCCAGGGGCTCGTCGGGGGCCCGCTCGTCGGGGGTCAGCGCGACAGCTCGCGGCCCCACGCGGTCGCCCGGTCGATCTCGCCGGGCTCCAGCGGACCCGTCTTGCCCGTCACGAAGAAGTCCACGTTCTCTGCGGGGACGGTCGCGTGGTGGCGCACGGCTTTCGCTGCCGATGCCGCCGCCGACCCGCCCCAGCGACTGTGTCCCTGCTTCGTGCCGAAGGTCGCGATGCGGGGGACCGGAAGCGGCGTCGGAAGGGAGTCCAGCCACTCGCGGATGCCTGTCGGAGTTCCCACGCCGCCGTCGGTCTTGGCGGCCTCTCGGCTGGCGGGCCGCGACATCGAGAAGGCGTGCGTCGGTCCTCCCACCAGGAGCAGATCGACGTCAGGCAGCGTCGTCGGGGCTTCGGCCACGGGTACGACCTCGGCCGATCCCGTCTCGCGGAGGCCGGCGGCGACCGCCTCGGCCACCTCGAGAGTGTTGCCGAACTGGGACTCGACCACGATGAGGGTTCTCATGCCGCGCAGGTTACGCCGCACCGAGGGGCATCGATGGGTCACGGGCCGGGAGAATCGGCTGAGCGGAGCTCACCGCGGCAGCCGCACCACCCCGTCTTCGATCTCGACCAGGCCGTCGGCCACGAGGGAGTCGATCGCACGATCGCGCTGACCGGCATCGGGCCAGTCCTTCGCGACCTCCTCCACGGGGCAGGCCTCCGGGGCCGCGTCGCGCAGCGTCTTCAGCACCGCGCCGCGGGCCTGACGGTCGCTGCCCTCGTAGCGCGCCTGTTTGCGACGAGTGTCGCCGGTATCGGGGTAGCCCGCGGCGCGCCAGGCGCACGATGCGGCGAGCGGACACCGATCGCAGTGCGGCACTCGTGCGGTGCAGACGACGGCCCCGAGCTCCATGGCTGCCGCGTTGACGACGGCTGCGGCCGCATCGTCGTCGGGGAGGATCGCGCTCATCGCGGCGAGGTCGCTACGGCTGGGCGGGCCGGGCTGTGCACGCCCGTCGACGGCGCGTGCGAGCACCCGCCGCGTGTTCGTGTCGACCACGGGATGTCGGTCACCGTAAGCGAAGACCGCCACCGCCCGCGCCGTGTAGTCGCCGATGCCGGTCAGCGCGAGGAGCGCGTCCACGTCGCGCGGGACCACTCCGCCGTGGCGTGCGGTGATCTCCGCCGCCGCTCGGTGGAGCCACAACGCCCGACGGGGATACCCGAGGTTCGCCCATTGCGTCACCGCCTCTGCCGGCGACGCGGCAGCCAGCGCCGCCGGAGTCGGCCAGCGTCCCAGCCACGCCTCGAGGCGGGGGATGACGCGCGCGACGGGGGTCTGCTGCAGCATGAACTCGCTGACGAGCACGCCCCACGCCCCGAAACCGGGGGCGCGCCAGGGCAGTTCCCGCGCGTGATTGCGGTACCACGCGATCAGCGGCGTCGCGAGGTCGGGCATCCTCTCAGCCTACGTCCCGTCGCCTAGGCTGGTCGGGTGCGCCTGCCCGTCACCCCCGCTGCCACGCTGTGGCGTGCCCTCCGCGACGAAGCCCGCCGGACCTACCCGCGAGGACGCGTGATGATCGCCGTGGACGGCGAAGACGGCGCCGGCAAGACACGCTTCGCCGACAACCTCGCGACCGTGTTCCGCGAGGACGGATCGGCGGTGTTCCGTGCGTCGATGGACGACTTCCACCGCCCGCGCGCCGAACGCTACGCCCGGGGCCGCACCTCTCCCGAGGGCTTCTACCGTGACTCCTACGACGAGGCGACCTTCCGGCGCGTGCTGATCGACCCGTTCCGCTCCGGAGCCACACCCGACGCGGGCTTCCAGCTGGCCGCCTTCGATCTCGTCCGAGACGAGCCTCGCCCGGCCGTGTGGGTCACGGCTCCCCGCGATGCCGTGCTCATCGTCGACGGGATGTTCCTGCACCGGCCGGAGCTGCGCGGCATCTGGCACTGGTCGATCTGGCTCGACGCCCCTCTCGACGTCCGCTATGCCCGCATGGCGGAAAGGGACGGAACCGATCCCGATCCGTCGGCCGAGAGCAACCGCCGCTACCGCGAGGGTCAAGAGCTCTACCTGAAGGACGCCCGCCCGCGCGCCGCCGCGTCCGTGATCGTCGACAACACCGACCCCGCCGCCCCGTCCCGCGTCTACCAGGACTTCTGTTGAGCGTCTCGACGCCGGGAGAGAGGAGCGCGCCCCGCGGCATCGCCCTCGTCGACAAGCCCGGCGGCATGACCAGCCACGACGTCGTCGTCCGCGCGCGCCGCGCGCTCGACATCCGCAAGATCGGCCACGCGGGCACCCTCGATCCCATGGCCACCGGTCTCCTCGTCCTCGGAGTGGGAAGCGCCACGCGTCTGCTCACCTTCATCGTCGGACTCGACAAGACCTACGAGGCGACCATTCGCCTGGGGGTGAGCACCGACTCCGACGACGCCGACGGTGTCGAGACGGCACGTGCCTCCGCCGATGAGGTCGCTGCGGTCACCGAGCAGGCGATCGCGACCGGCGTCGCGACGCTCACCGGGAGGATCTCTCAGGTCCCGAGCCGGGTGTCCGCCATCAAGGTCGGGGGGAAGCGGGCCTACGACCTCGCTCGCGCTGGCCAGGACGTCGAGTTGGCCCCGCGCGAGGTCACCGTCTCGCGGTTCGCCGTCGCCCGCGTCCGTCGCGATGCGGATGCCGGCACGATCGACCTCGACGTGAGCGTCGATTGCTCCAGCGGCACCTACATCCGCGCCCTCGCCCGTGACCTCGGTGCTCACGCCGGAGTCGGCGGGCACCTCACGGCCCTTCGCCGCACGCGGATCGGACCGTTCGAGGTGGCGGGCGCAGCGACCGACGTCACCGCCGACCTGCCGCTCCTCGACGAGGCAGACGTCGCTCGGCGTGTGCTCGGTGCCTTGGAGGTCTCCTCCGACGAGGCGCGAGACCTCCGCCATGGGAAGCGGCTGCTCGGCGCGGCCGAGCGCATCCCCGGCCCGATCAGCGCCGCGATCGATCCGGCGGGCCGATTGGTCGGGATCGTCCAGCGGCGGGGGAGCGACCTCAAGAGCGTCATGAACCTGCCCGAGGAGGCCGGATGATCCTGTGGTTCACGCTCGTCCTGATCGGCGTCGCCGTGGCGGTCGGGCTCGTGTGCGTCGTCGCGGGACTGGCGGGCAGGCGTCCCGGCGACGTCACCGTCGGCGGACTCGCACTGATCCTCCTGCTCCTGATCGCGCAGGTCGTCATGAGCATCATCGCACCGTTCGCTGGCAACCCGGCGACGGGGAGCCCGCTGGAGTTCTGGGTCTACCTGGTCTCGGCGCTTCTCCTGCCTCCCGCCGCCGTCGCATGGGCACTCCTGGAACGCAGCCGATGGAGCACGGTGATCATGGGCATCGCCGCCCTCGCGGTGGCGGTGATGGTGTGGCGCATGCAGGTGATCTGGACCGTGCAACTGGCCTGACGGTCCGTACCTCCGCGCCGTCCGGGCTTGCGACGCCCCTGGCTATGGCGCCCGCCTATCATTGACTGGTCATGTCTTCGTCGCGCCCCCGAATGACCGGAATCGGTCGTGTGCTCGTCGTCGTGTACGCCATCATGGCGCTCGCCGCCACGGGCCGGTCGTTCGTGCAGATCGTGCAGGACTTCTCCGCCGCCCCCGTCGCCTACCTTCTCTCGGCAGCGGCCGCTGTCGTGTACATCCTCGCAACCGTCGCGCTGGTGAAGTCCGGCTCTCGTGCGTGGTACGTCCTGGCCTGGGTGGCGATCTGCTTCGAGCTGGCAGGCGTCGTGGTCGTCGGGACCCTGAGCCTCGTGGTTCCTGAGCTGTTCGCCCACGACGCCACGGTGTGGTCGGGGTTCGGCTACGGCTACTTCTGGGTGCCGCTCGTCCTCCCCGTCCTCGGGCTGTGGTGGCTTGCCCGGGGCGGGCGAGAGACCTCCGCCGAGCCTGTGCTGGTCGAGGAGAGGTCGTCCTGGTGATCGTCTTCCACGATGTCGCAGAGGTCCCCGCCGACTTCGGCCGAACGGTCGTGGCGATCGGCAAGTTCGACGGCGTGCACTCCGGACACCGCGCCGTAGTCGCCCGGGCCCGGATCGAGGCGGCGGGCACCGATGCGCGCGTCGTCGCCGTGACCTTCGACCGCAACCCGCTCAGCTTCCTGAGCCCGGAGCGCTGTCCCGAGCCGCTGTCGAGCCTCGACCAGAAGCTCGACCTGCTCGCGGCCGAAGGCGTCGATGCGACGCTCGTGCTGCGTTTCGACGCGGAGCTGGCCGGTCTCGGCGCGCGGGAGTTCGTCGAGCGTGTGCTCGTGGACGGGCTCCGGGCCGTCACCGTCATGGTGGGCGACGACTTCCGCTTCGGTCGGGGCGGGGAGGGAGATCCGGACTTCCTCGCGCGGATGGGTGCCGAGCACGGCTTCGTCGTCGACGTCGTCGGAGACGTCCAGGGGGCCGGTCGCCGAGTCTCGTCCACCTGGGTGCGCGAATCGCTGCGATCCGGAGACGTCGAAGGCGCCTCCCGGCTCCTGGGCCGGCCCCACACGATGCGCGGACGCGTGGTGCACGGACTCCAGCGCGGACGCGAGCTGGGATACCCGACCGCGAACCTCTCCGCCGACGCCGAGGGCTTCGTTCCCGCCGACGGTGTCTATGCGGGCTGGCTCGTCGACGAGGGCGCGCCGGGGGAGGCGGGGCACGCCGTGACTCGGTACCCGGCTGCCATCTCCGTCGGCACCAACCCCACCTTCGACGACGTCGAGCAGCGACAGGTCGAGGCGTATGTGCTCGACGAGACCGGGCTCGACCTCTACGGGCATCGCGTGCAGGTGCAGTTCACCCAGCGCATCCGCGGCATGGTCGCCTTCGACGGCGTGGACGCGCTCCGGGCGCAGATGGCCGACGACGTGCGACGCACCCGGGTCGCGCTCGGCGTCTGAGGCGGACCGGCGCTTCGCGTCGGTTCCGGTCGCCCTTCCCACGCCGCGGCCGCACAGGCGCTACAATCGTCGAGAGGTTTCGTTCCGCCGTCGCCGCAGCTCGCAGAAGCGAGTACCCGCAGCCGGGGGGATCAGATCCCGCCTCACGACGCGGCATCCCGCCGCAGACCCGACCGCCCGATCGTGGCACGACGGGCATCACCGGCTTCGGCCGGTCTCTACGCTCAGGAGGAGCATGCCGACCACGGCACTTTCCGGAACCTCGACCACCGCCGCCAAAGCAGGTGCGCGCCGTCGTCGGGGGTCTTCGGCCCGTCGAGACGACGAGGCCCCCCTCATCCCGATCCTCGCGCGCAAGGTGCGCGAGGTCGAGGCCAAGGCGCAGCGGGGCAAGCTCGGCCCGACCAACCGCGTCAAGTTCCAGGTGATCGCGTTCCTCGTGCGCGAGGAGCGGGCCCGCGTGAAGGCGGAGGCCGAGATTCCCGCCGCGACGCGTGCCGAGCTGCTCAAACGGCTCGACGGGGTCGCGACGATCCTCGCGAAGACGGCCGCGCGTGACACGTCGCTGATCCAGCTCCTCGAAGTGGACCAGGCCACTTCTCCGGTCGCCCGCCGCATGCGCCGCGACTGGCTCCTGGAGTCGGGGGCAGAGCTCCCCGACGACGAGCTCATCATCACCGACGTCGCGCCGGCGCAGGCACCCGTGGTGCCCGCCGCCCTCGCCGATCGGCAGGTGGTGCCGCCGCAGATCGAGGCGCGCCGCGAGGCCAACCCCTTCCTGGCGCCCGATCTCGCGCTGCGTGCGCCGGCCGAGGCGCCGCGTCGCCGGCTCGACGGCTGGGAGCTCATGGGTCCGCTGTACAAGGCGTTCGAGATGGGCGCCGGGGGCGGGGCCGCCTCGATGGAGCTTCCGCCGGTGCCCGAGTTCGACCGGCTCTCTCCCAAGGGGCTGGAGATCATGGCCCACCAGTCGCGATTCCTGGAGGCGGTGCGGGCCGGACACCGCTCGTTCCTGCTGGCCGACGAGCCGGGTCTCGGGAAGACGGCGGAGTCTGTGCTCGCGGCCTCGGTCGCGGACGCCTACCCGCTCCTGGCCGTCGTCCCCAACGTCGTGAAGATGAACTGGGCGCGCGAGGTGGAGCGATGGACGCCGCAGCGGCGAGCCACCGTCATCCACGGCGACGGCGACACGGTCGATGCGTTCGCCGACGTCTTCATCGTCAACTACGAGGTCCTCGACCGGCACCTCTCCTGGCTCGGCTCGTTGGGACTGCGGGGGATGGTGGTCGACGAGGCGCACTTCATCAAGAACCTCACGTCCCAGCGCTCGCAGAACGTGCTCGCGCTGGCCGGCCGCATCCGCGAGCAGGTCCGTGATCCGCTGATGCTGGCGCTGACCGGTACGCCGCTCATCAACGACGTCGAGGACTTCGACGCGATCTGGCGCTTCCTCGGCTGGACCAACGGCGAGAAGCCCGGTCCGGAGCTCATGGCCAAGCTCGACGCGACCGGCCTCACTCCGGCCGACAAGGCGTTCTATCCCGAGGCGCGCGATGCCGTCATCTCCCTCGGGATCGTGCGTCGCAAGAAGAAGGACGTCGCCGCTGATCTCCCCGACAAGCTCATCGCCGATCTCCCCGTGGAGCTCGACGACGAGTTCGGTCGCTCCATCCGGGCCGCCGAGCAGGAGCTCGGTCAGCGGCTGGCCGCCAAGTACCGCCGGATCATCGAGGCGCGAGGCGACACGGTCGTGCTCGACGACATCGACGAGGACATCGTCCGGCTCGTCGCCCACGGCGAGCTCGAGGAGTCCAAGGCAGCGGGCACGGGTGCCGACAACGTGTTCACGATGGTGCGGAAGATCGGTCAGGCCAAGGCTCTGCTGGCGGCCGACTACGCCGTGCAGCTGCAGCGCTCGGTCGGGAAGGTCGTCTTCTTCGCGAAGCACATCGACGTGATGGACGCCGCCGAGGCGCACTTCGCGGCGGCCGGCCTTCGTACCGTGTCCATCCGGGGCGATCAGTCGACCCCTGCCCGTCAGCAGGCGATCGACGCGTTCAACGGCGATCCCGATGTGGCCATCGCCGTCTGTTCCTTGACCGCCGCGGGAGTCGGGCTCAACATGCAGGCCGCCTCGAACGTCGTCCTGGCAGAGCTGTCGTGGACGGCGGCCGAGCAGACGCAGGCGATCGACCGGGTGCACCGGATCGGCCAGGACGAGCCGGTCACGGCGTGGCGGATCATCGCGGCGCACACGATCGACACGAAGATCGCCGAGCTCATCGACTCCAAGCAGGGCCTCGCGCAGCGCGCCCTCGACGGTGACCAGCTCGATCCGACCTCCAGCGACTCGGTCCAGTTGTCCGCGCTCATGCACCTGCTCCGGCAGGCGTTGGGGGCGTTCTGAGCCTCGCCGTTTATCGACGGCGGGCTCGCTGGCACCACCACGCATCCGGCGATAGGGTCGGTGCGAGGCAATGGTGCCGCTCGGAACACCCGAATCATCGACACACCCGAAGGATCTCCCCATGAAGATCGGCATCCTCACCAGCGGCGGCGACTGCCCCGGTCTGAACGCCGTCATCCGCGGCGTCGTGCTCAAGGGCACGACCAACTACAACATCGAGTTCGTGGGCATCCGCGATGGCTGGCGAGGCGTCGTCGACGGCGACTTCTTCCCGCTCACCCGCCACGAGGTGAAGGGTCTGTCCAAGGTCGGCGGCACGATCCTCGGCACCAGCCGGACCAACCCCTACGAGGGTCCGCGCGGCGGTGCCGAGAACATCGCGAAGACGCTCTACGGGCACCACATCGACGGGATCATCGCGATCGGTGGCGAGGGCACGCTCGCGGCGGCCAACCGCCTGTGGGGCGACGGGATCAACGTCATGGGCGTGCCCAAGACGATCGACAACGACCTGCGCGCGACGGACTACTCGTTCGGCTTCGACACGGCCGTCAACATCGCGACCGACGCGATGGACCGCCTCCGCACCACCGGTGACTCCCACCAGCGCTGCATGGTCGCCGAGGTCATGGGTCGCCATGTCGGGTGGATCGCGCTGCACTCGGGGATCGCGTCCGGCGCCCACGTCATCTGCATCCCGGAGGTGCCGATGTCGCTCGACGACATCGCGGCCCAGGTGCAGAAGGCCCACGATCGTGGACGTGCCCCGCTCGTCGTGGTCTCCGAGGGCTTCAAGCTCATCGGCCAGGACGAGGCGTTCAGCGACAAGGGGCTCGACGCCTTCAACCGCCCCCGCCTCGGTGGTATCGGCGAGGTGCTCGCTCCGGAGATCGAGCGCATCACGGGCATCGAGACCCGCGCCACAGTGCTCGGCCACATCCAGCGAGGCGGATCGCCGTCCGCGTTCGACCGCGTCCTCGCGACCCGTCTCGGCCTCCACGCCGCCGATGCCGTGGTCGAGAGCGCGTGGGGCGAGATGGTCTCGATGAGGGGCACTGACATCGTCCGGGTTCCGTTCGCCGAAGCCCTCGGCGAGCTCAACACCGTGCCGCTGTACCGCTACGAGGAAGCAGCCGCACTCTTCGGCTGAGCGGGACCGGCGCCGCGCAGGCGATCTCCGCTGCACAGGACTCTTCGGTGGAGATCCTCCTGTCCAGGGGAGATCGCCTGCGGTGCGTGTACCCGGCGATTCGCCTCGGCCACGGCGTCGGCTCCTCCCCAGGACGTGTCGGAGGGGCGGTGGAGGCGCGGATCGTGTCCGCGCGGGAGGCAGAAGGCCCTCGGGCGACACTGAGGCATGCGCGCACCCGAGGAGCTTCCGGTCTGGCTGTCCGAGCGCGGGGGCTCCGCGCACGCGGCTGAGGCGCGGGCCGTGGGATTCACCACCCACGGGATCCGGATCGCCCTCGGGCGGGGCGGGGTCGTGCGTGCGCGGAAGAACTGGCTCGTACGGTCGGATGCGCCGCCGTCGGTGAGACTCGCTGCGGACGCGGGAGGGCGCCTCAGGTGCATCAGTGAGGCCGCACGCCGAGGGCTGTGGGTTCCCCCCGACGCGGGTGCGGCGGTGCACGTGGCGGTGGCGCCCACCGCGTCGCGCAATGCAACCGAGGGTGTTCGGCTCCACTGGGCCACCGGGGCCCGCGCCCGTGGCACGGACCACCTCGCGCGACCCCCTGCTGAACGTCCCTTTCTAGGTCGCACGGTGCCTTCCTCTGGGCGACGCGCTCGCGGTGTGGGAGTCGGCGATCCGACGCAGGGACGTCTCCGTCGAGACGCTGAAGGCGGTGAGGTGGCAGAGCGAAGCGGCTCGTCGCCTCGCCGACCGCGTCGGTGACCTGTCCGACTCCGGCTTGGAGACACGCTTCGTGCTCCTCGTCGGCCAGCTCGGGCTGGATGTGCGCCCGCAGGTCGCGATCGACGGGCATCGGGTGGACGTCCTCATCGGCAGGCATCTCGTCGTCCAGCTCGACGGCTTCGCGTTCCATACGTCGTCCGCGCGTCGGGCGGATCTGCGCCAGGATGCGCGGCTGGTGCTCCGCGGGTACACCGTGCTGCGGTTCGACTACGCCCAGGTGTTCTTCGACCCCGAGTATGTTCTCGGGGTCATCGCTGCCGCTGTGGCGCAAGGTCGCGACCGTTGAGGGTGCTCGCGGTATCCGCTGATCAGGCGATATCTGCTGATCAGGCCGTCGGGGCAGGGCGGCTCCTGTGCACCGGAGATCTCCTGCGCAGCCGTGCGGACGGATCGGTCAGTCGGCGACGCCCAGCACATCCAGGAGCCAGGCGAGCTCGAAGGCGCGCTGGTGCCACGCGTTGTACCGCCCGCTCACCCCACCGTGACCGGCGACCATCTCGCACCGCAGGAGGGCGTCGGCGCCGACCTCGCGCAGACGCGCGACCCACTTGGCCGGCTCCACGTACAGCACCCGCGTGTCGTTGAGGGAGGTGGTCGCGAGGATCCGGGGGTAGGAGACCCCGTCGCGGACGTTCTCGTAGGGCGTGTACGACTTCATGTAGGCGTAGACCTCGGCGTCGTGCAACGGGTCTCCCCACTCGTCCCACTCGATCACGGTGAGGGGGAGGGACGGATCGAGGATCGTCGTCAGTACGTCGACGAAGGGCACGTCGGCGAGCACGCCCGCGAACAGCTCGGGGGCGAGGTTGGCCACCGCGCCCATCAGGAGACCGCCGGCCGAGCCGCCTTCAGCGACCAGGCGGTCCGGCGTGGTCCATCCGCCGTCGACGAGGTGACGGGCGCACGCGACGAAGTCGGTGAAGGTGTTGCGCTTGTGGAGAAGCTTGCCGTCCTCGTACCACTGCCGGCCGAGCTCGCCCCCGCCGCGCACGTGGGCGACGGCGAAGACCACGCCGCGATCCAGTTCCGAGAGTCGGGCGACCGAGAAGCCCGGCTCGATCGAGTGTTCATACGAGCCGTAGCCGTAGAGGTGGACGGGGCGCGGCGAATCACCCGGGGCGCCGAACGACCGCTTCCAGACGAGCGAGAGCGGGATGCGGGTGCCGTCGTCGGCGGTCGCCCAGATGCGCTCCTGGCCGTAGTCGGCGGGGTCGTAGCCTCCGAGCACGGGCTGCTGCTTGCGCAGCAGCAGCTCGCCGGTGGCCACGACGTAGTCGTAGACGGTTCCGGGGGTCGTGAACGAGCCGTAGCCGATCCGCAGGAGCGGGGGCGCCCACTCGGGGTTGCCCGCGGTACCGACGGTGTACAGCGGCTCGTCGAAGGTGATCTCCGAGACGGCCGCGCTCGCGTAGTCGAGCACGCCGAGCCGAGGGAGGCCGTCGCGGCGGTAGGACACGACACCCCAGTCGCGGAACGCCGCGACATCCAGCAGACGGCGACCCGGAACATGGGGGAGGACGATCCGACGCGCACCGGAGGGGTCGGCCACCGGCACCTGCACGAGCTCGAAGTCGAGTGCGCCGTCGTTGTGCAGCACGTAGAGGACGTCTTCGCCGTCGACGATCGCGTGCGTCGAGGAGTACTCCACGCCCTCCTGACGCGGCCAGACCACGCGCGGTTCCGCCCGCAGATCGTCGGCGGGCACCAGGAACTCCTCCGAGGTGATGGAAGACCCCACCTCGATCATGAGGTAGCGGTCACTCCGTGTGAACCCGGCACCGACCCAGTAGCGCTCGTCGGGCTCATGGAACAGGCGCGCGTCGTCGTCGGCGGAGGTGCCGATCTCGTGCAGCCAGACCGTGTCGGGGCGCCACGCGTCGTCGACCGTCGTGTAGACGACGAACCGGCCATCGGGGGAGAACGAGGCGCCGGCCGACGTATTGGTCACGACGTCGTCGAGGTCCGTCCCGGACGCCAGATCCCGGATCCGCAGGGTGTAGCGCTCGTCGCCTTCGACATCCACGCCGTAGAGCAGGAGGCGGCCGTCGGTGGAGACTTCGAGGCTGCCGAGGGAGAAGAACTCGTGCCCGTCCGCTTCGACGTTGCCGTCGAGGAGAACCTCCTCGCCCACGATGGGGACGTCGGCGGCGAGCTCCGGAGGCGTCCAGTCATCGGGAGAGGAGAGGGGCGCCCGGCAATGGATGCCGTACTGCTTGCCCTCCACGGTGCGCCCGTAGTACCACCAGTCGCCACGGCGCGCCGGCACCGACAGGTCGGTCTCGAGCGTGCGGCCCTTGATCTCGTCGAAGATGCGGGAACGCAGTCCCGCCAGGTGAGCCGTGCGCGCCTCGGTGTAGGCGTTCTCGGCCTCCAGGTGAGCGATGACGTCGGCGTCGTCCTTCGCGCGGAGCCACTCGTACGGATCGACGACATCGTCGCCGTGGTGGCTGCGGGTGGTCGATCGGGTGGGGGCGACGGGAGGCTGCGCGGTGCTCACCGTCCCACGCTAACGGAACGGAATTCACCGGTCGCCCGTGTTCTGAGATCGCGGGCGAATGTGCGAGGATTTTCCTCGTCCGGTTGCCGGAACCTGAACCCACGGTGAACTCTTCGTTCGCTGCCGCCGACAGTGGTCGGCCCACCCCACTCCTCCTGACGGAAAGCGAACTGTGGAAGCCGCAGTCTTCATCGTCGTGCTGGTGATCGCGCTGGCACTCTTCTTCGACTTCACCAACGGATTCCACGACACGGCGAACGCCATGGCGACCCCGATCGCCACCGGCGCTCTCAAGCCCAAGGTCGCCGTGCTCCTGGCCGCCGGCCTCAACCTCGTGGGGGCGTTCCTGTCCACCGAGGTGTCCAAGACCATCTCCCACGGGATGATCCGAGAGGACGGGATCGACGCGTCGACCTTCCTCCCGATCATCTTCGCCGGCCTCATCGGCGCCATCACGTGGAACATGCTCACCTGGCTCCTGGGTCTTCCCTCCAGCTCCTCCCACGCGCTGTTCGGCGGGCTGATCGGCGCGACCCTGGTCGGAACGATGAGCGCTGCGGCGATCGACTTCGGCGTCGTTCTGAGCAAGGTCGTGCTGCCGGCTCTCATCGCCCCCTTCACGGCGGGCGTGATCGCGTTCGTCGTCACGAAGATCGCCTACGCCGTGACGCGCCGCTACGACAACAAGCCCGACGGGCGTGACGGCTTCCGGTGGGGGCAGATCTTCACGTCCTCCCTCGTGGCGCTCGCGCACGGCACCAACGATGCCCAGAAGACGATGGGCGTCATCACGCTGGCGCTGATCACGGCGGGAATGCAGGACCGCGAGCACGCCGATCCGCAGTTCTGGGTCATCTTCGCCTGTGCCTTCACGATCGCCCTCGGCACCTACATGGGCGGTTGGCGCATCATCCGTACCCTCGGCAAGGGCCTCACCGACGTCAAGCCGGCGCAGGGCTTCTCGGCCGAGTCGTCGACCGCGTCGACGATCCTCGCCTCCAGCTTCTTCGGCTTCGCCCTGTCGACGACGCAGGTCGCGTCGGGGTCGGTGATCGGATCGGGCCTCGGCCGTCGCGGCTCGAAGGTGCGCTGGGGCACGGTCGGACGCATCGCGGTCGGCTGGGTGCTGACCCTTCCTGCGGCCGGAGCCGTCGGAGCGGCCGCGGCCCTCATCGTCGTGTGGCTCGGCGACATCTGGGGCGTCACGGTAGGCGCGTTGATCGCGCTCGTGATCATCCTGGCGATCTTCGCCCGTTCGCGACGCAACGCGGTTCACGCCGGGAACGCGATGAGCGAGGTCGCCGACTCCGGCCACGCCGTGAAGGTCAAGCGCAACCCGCCGCCCACGCGTCGCCAGCGCGCCATCCTGCGTGAGCAGGCGCGGCAGAAGGCGGAAGAGGAAGCCCGGCAGAAGGCCGAGCGGAAGGCGAAGGCGAAGGCCGACGCGAAAAAGGCAGCGGGCGAGAAGAAGAAGGCCGCCGACGACAAGCGCGCCGCCGAGAAGGCCCGCGCCGCCGCGTCGAAGAGTCAGGCACCCGAGAAGGGCTCGCACGGCAAGGGGGGCAAGAAGTGATCGTCCACATCGACTGGGCCGCGTTCCTCGCGGTCTTCGCCGCCGCGCTCGTGGGTGCCTCGCTCGTCGTGGGCTTCTACGCGATCGGTCTCCGACTGCTCGTGCGTGCCGGGCGTGCACCGGTGGTCGCGCCCGCCGAGTTCACGGACGCCATCACCGTCATCACCGAGAAGGAAGCCCGCCGCGCCGCGAAGGCGGCCGTCAAGGCGGCGAAGAAGAGTCCGCTCACCGACGGGCAGAAGCGCGTCGCGCTGGTGGGTGCGTACGCGTCCTTCGGTGTCTCCGCGCTCGCGGTGCTGGGCGGTCTCCTCCTGCTGGTGCTGCACTGATCGGAAAGCGTCGGCGCCCCGCGACTGTCCCGGGCGGCTTCTAGGCTGGGAGCATGGACGGCACTGCTGACGACACCGCGCGACGCGACGCGGCACCGACCGGGGCCGCGCGGAGCGGATCACAGCCCGTCTCGCAGAGCGGCTCCCGACCCGCCTCGCGGAGCGGCTCCCAACCCGCCTCGCGGAGCGGCTCCCAACCCGAGGTGCAGTTCGGTCGCCATCCCCGAGCGGCCAAGACGCTCATCCATCTCAGCGACACGCATCTGCTCGCGGGCAACCCTCCCCTCGGAGGCCGGTACGACACGGCGGCGAACCTGGACGCGACGCTCGCCGCGATCGAGCGGACCGGGGTCCGCCCCGACGCCCTCGTCTTCACGGGCGATCTGACCGACTTGGGGGAGGCGGAGGCCTACCGCGACCTCCGTCGTCGAGTGGAGCCCTTCGCCGCACGCCTGGGTGCCCCGGTCGTCTGGGTGGCGGGCAACCACGACGAGCGACCGGCTCTGCGGTCCGCTCTCCTGGGCAAGGAGGCCTCCGACGCCCCGGTCACCGGCGTGTGGGACCTCGACGGTCTCCGTCTCATCGCGCTCGACACGTCCGTGCCCGGCTGGCACCACGGCGACCTCGATGACGCGCAGCTCACGTGGCTGCGCGATGTGCTGGCCGATCCGGCTCCGCAGGGCACGCTCATCGCCCTCCACCACCCGCCGCTGCCCTCCCACATCCCGTTCTTCGACATCCTCGAGCTTCGCCGGCAGGACGAGCTCGCCGCCGTGCTGCGGGGTTCCGACGTGCGGGGGATCCTGGCCGGCCACCTGCATTACTCCACCAGCGGGACGTTTGCGGGGATTCCGGTCAGCGTCGCGGCCGCGACCTGTTACACGATGAACCTGCAGCGACCTCCCGCGTCGGTCAACGGCATGGACGCCGGCCAGTCCTTCCACCTGGTGCACGTGTATGACGACGTGATCACCCACGCGGTGGTGCCGGTGCTGGCAGCCGAGACCGCCGAGCACTTCTCTGCGGAGTGGGTCGCGAAGATGGCCGAGCTGACACCCGAGGAACGGCTGGCAGCCTTCTCCCGAAAGGCGCCGCGTCCCTCCGCTTGACTTCGAGTGCGCTCTAAGTTCTAGCGTGAGGACATGACGTTCCTCCACGAAGGACTCTCGATTTCGGACGCCGCTGCGGCGACCGGGTTGTCGACTCACACGTTGCGCTACTACGAGCGTGCCGGGCTCATGCTGACGCCTGTCGACCGGGCATCCTCGACACACCGCAGATACAGCCCGGCGGATGTCACGTGGGTGCAGTTCCTCACCCGGCTCCGCTCCACGGGCATGCCGATCTCCACGATCCGCCTCTACACCCAGCTGGTGCGGGCGGGGGAGTCGTCGGTGGAGGAGCGTCTCGACCTGCTGCTACGACATCGCACGGCGGTGCTTGCGCAGCTCGAGGAGATCACGGCGAGCCTCGCCGCCATCGACCACAAGATCGCCGTCTATCGGCAGAAGGAGACACGCGAATGAAGACCATCCACCTCGGTGCCGCAGGCCCCCGCATCGGCCGACTGGGTCTCGGCCTCATGGGCATCAGCGCGTTCTACGCGGGGGCGCGCGAAGACGACGAAGGCGGCGTGCGCACGATCCATCGGGCCCTGGACCTGGGCGTGAACTTCCTCGACACGGCGGAGATCTACGGTCCGTACGTGAACGAGGAGCTGCTCGGACGCGCGCTCGCCGGGCGGCGCAGCGAGGCGATCGTCGCCACGAAGTTCGGCACGATCCGGCACACCGACGGCGATCGACCGGGGCTCGACGGCTCTGCGGCCAACGTGAGACTGTCCGTGGAGGGGTCGTTGCGGCGCCTGGGCACCGACTACATCGACCTCTACTATCAGCACCGCATGGACCCGGACACGCCCATCGAGGAGACCGCGGCGGCGCTCGCCGAGCTCGTGCAGGAGGGGAAGATCCGCGGATACGGACTGTCGGAGGCGGGGGTCGAGACGATCCGTCGAGCGCACGCGGTGCATCCGGTCACGGCGGTGCAGACCGAGTACTCGCTGTGGAGCCGCGATCCGGAGGCGGAACTGCTCCCCGTCCTGCGCGAGCTCGGGATCGGCTTCGTCCCCTACTCGCCTCTCGGCCGCGGTTTCCTCACGGGTGCCATCCGGTCGGTCGACCACCTGCCCGACGGCGACTTCCGCAAGACGAACCCCCGCTTCGTCGAAGGCGCCCTCGAACAGAACCTCCGGATCGTCGAGGCGGTCGAGGAGGTCGCTGCGGAGGCCGAGGCGACTCCGGCCCAGGTCGCCTTGGCGTGGCTTCTCGCCCAGGGTGACGACATCGCTCCGATTCCGGGCACCCGGCACGTGCAGCGACTCGAGGAGAATGTGGGCGCCGACGCGCTCGCGCTGACGGAGGCGCAACTCGGCCGCCTCGGGGCCCTCGACGCCCCCGTCGGTGACCGCTACTCGGACATGACGCCTCTCGGACGCTGAGTCCGGCGGTGCGGCGCCGCCACGCGCATACCGCCGCGACGTACAGAGGGCGAGGCGACGATGTACACGCAGTACATCGTCGCCCCCGCCAGAGCGGGCTAGGCTCGGAGGGATTCCGCCACCCTTCGAGACCCACAAGGACTCCTACCCATGGCTCAGGACGCAATGACGCGCACCCGCACCGAGACCGACTCCCTGGGATCGCTGGAGATCCCCGCCGACGCGTATTGGGGGATCCACACCGCCCGAGCGCTCGAGAACTTCCCGATCTCGCAGCGTCCCATCTCCGTCTACAAAGATCTCGTCACGGCGCTCGCGATGGTCAAGCAGGCCTCCGCTCGCGCGAACCGAGAGATCGGCGTCCTCGACGACGAGCGTGCGGACCTCATCGATCGCGCCGCCGGGCGGGTGATCGATGGGGAGTTCCACGATCAGTTCGTCGTCGGGGTGATCCAGGGCGGTGCGGGAACCTCGACGAACATGAACGCGAACGAGGTCATCACCAACATCGCGCTCGAGATGGCGGGGCGCGAGAAGGGCGACTACGCGTTCCTGTCTCCCATCGACCACACCAACCGCAGCCAGTCGACCAACGACGTCTACCCGACGGCCGTGAAGATCGGTCTGAGCCTCGACCTCAAGACGCTTCTGGAAGAGCTCGACCTCCTGCGGCAATCGTTCCTGGCCAAGGCCGTGGAGTTCCACGACGTACTCAAGATCGGCCGTACCCAGCTCCAGGACGCCGTTCCCATGACGCTCGGGCAGGAGTTCCACGGTTTCGCCACGACGCTCGGTTACGACCACCAGCGCCTCACCGAGAACGCCTACCTCCTCTACGAGATCAACATGGGTGCCACCGCGATCGGAACGGGGATCACGACGCACCCCGGATACTCCGCCGCGGTGCTCCGGCATCTGCGCGAGATCACCGACCTGGACCTGGCGACGGCGGCAGACCTCGTCGAAGCCACGAGCGACACCGGATCGTTCATGTCCTTCTCGTCCTCGCTCAAGCGCAACGCGATCAAGCTGTCGAAGATCTGCAACGACCTCCGCCTGCTCTCCTCGGGCCCCCAGGCGGGCCTCGGCGAGATCAACCTGCCCGCCCAGCAAGCCGGGTCGAGCATCATGCCGGGCAAGGTCAACCCGGTCATCCCCGAGGTGGTCAACCAGGTGGCCTTCGCCGTCGCCGGCGCCGACCTCACCGTCACGATGGCCGTCGAGGGCGGCCAGCTCCAGCTGAACGCCTTCGAACCGGTGATCGCCCACTCGATCTTCCAGTCGATCACGTGGATGCGGCGCGGCATGCGCACCCTCCGACTCAACTGCGTCGA
This sequence comes from Microbacterium sp., assembly GCF_047607225.1. GTDB lineage: Bacteria > Actinomycetota > Actinomycetes > Actinomycetales > Microbacteriaceae > Microbacterium. The sequence continues at coordinate 18,064 of NZ_JASGDO010000030.1, forward strand.
CGGCATCACCGCCAACCGCGACCGGCTGGGCGCGATGGTGGGGTCGTCGGTGGGAGTCGTGACCGCCCTCACGCCGTTCATCGGCTACGCGGCCTCGGCAGCGCTGGCCAAGACCGCGCTCCTGACCCACCGAAACGTCGGCGATCTCGTGGTCGAGGCGGGACTCATGACGCGCGAAGAGGTCGACAAGCAGTTGTCGCCGGCCCGCCTGTCGGGCTTGGAAGCGATCACGCAGGCGATTCCGATCGTCCAGGCCGCGGAGAACGTCGTCGAGGGCTGAGAGCGCGACAGGGATGACCGCCCCGCCGCTCGCTCCGTGCGCGGGCTCCCCTTTGCGCGTGGGTTTCCAATGGCGCTAACGTCATCGTTGCCGGTCGACCGGCACGACCCCGGAGGAGAACCGATGACCGATCCCCAGAATCCGCAGCAGCCGCAGACCCCGCCCGCGTACAACCCGCCGCCCGCGGCACCCGCGTACAACGCGCCGCCTGCCGCGCCCGCCTACAACGCCGGCGGGTACCCGGGGCCGGATGCGCCGGTTCCCGGCAAGACCCTCGGCATCGTGGCCCTCGTAGTCGTCTTCTTCGCGTCGGTCATCGGGCTGATCCTCGGCTATGTGGCACGTTCGCAGAGCAAGACCGCGGGCGTCGAGAACACCCCGGCGAAGGTCGCGATCATCCTCGGCTGGATCTTCACGGCCCTCTACATCATCGGTTTTATCATCGTCGGCATCCTCATCGCGATGGGTGTCGGTATCTGGCAGAACGCGTGCGCCGATCTCGGCTCGGGCGTCTGGGAGCTCACCGACGGCACCACCGTCACCTGCCCCTGAGGCCATCTGCACGAAACGCCGGGCCCACGGGTCCGGCGTTTCGTCGTATGAGCCGGTGGCCCGGTCAGCCGACGATGCGGCAGTGAGTCGTCAGCGCCCCGATGCCGTCGATCCCGACCGTCACGGTCGAGCGGTCGCGGAGGAAGATCTGCGGATCCCGCGAGTACCCGGCACCGCCGGGGCTGCCGGTCGAGATGAGGGTTCCGGGCAGGAGCGTCGCCGACTGTGACAGATGCGACACGAGCGTGGCCACGGATCGGATCATCTGACCCGTCGTGGCGTCCTGCACCGTCTGCCCGTCGACGATCGCCCAGATGTGGAGGTCCTGCGGGTCGTCGATCTCGTCGGCGGTGACCACGACCGGACCGGTGGGGGTGAAGCCGTCGAACGACTTGCACCGCGACCACTGCGCTTCCGAGAACTGGATGTCCCGCGCGGTGATGTCGTTGACCACGGTGTAGCCCCACACATGGTCCAGCGCTTCCGCCTCCGAGACGTCCTTGGCGGGACGCCCGATCAGCACGCCGAGCTCTGCCTCGTAGTCCACGGACTCGCTCAGCGTGCGAGGCCAGGTCGTCGTGGCATCGTGCCCGGTCAGGGAGCCGGGCCACAGGACGAAGACCGTGGGGGCCTTGTCGGCCTTCAACCCGAGTTCGCTCGAGTGTGCGGCGTAGTTCAGTCCGACGGCCAGGACGACCGGAGGGCGGCTGACGGCGGAGGCCCAGCCCACCTCGGCGAGAGGAGTGCCGTGCGTCGCGGTCGCCGCTGCCGACGCGTCGCGCACCCGAGCCAGCAGCGCATCTCCGCCGTCGATGAGGGACTGGAGGTCATCGGGGGCGCCGTCGAACAGCCCGGCCACGGGGAGGACGTCGTCGTCGCGCACGATGGCCAGGTGGGGAGCGTCGGACGCGGCCGAGGTCACGTGGGCGAAGCGCATCAGTCCAGGCTAGCCGGTGCGGCGCGGATCGCTGCGGATCGCGGTGTCGTCGGCCGTCCGGGCCGTGCGACGCGGGGCGCCACGCCTAGGCTGAGCCCCATGGCCTTTCCGTCCCCGCTGGCCCAGCCGCCTCATGCCGCGCCCGCGCCCGTCCCCGCCGCGGCGCCCCATCTGGCGGTGCAGCCCCCCGCGCCATCGCGTCGAGGACGCTCCGCGCCGCTCTGGCTGTTCGCGATCGTCGTGGTCGCCGCCCTGGGGCTCGCGGCCTACCTGCTGACGTTCCTCGGCGTGGCGGCCTCGGTGGTCGCGATGGTGCTCGCCCTCCTTCCCCTGACGGGAGTGCTGTTCGCCGTCCACCTCGTCGACCGATGGGAGCCCGAGCCCCGCAGCCTCAAGATCGCGGCCGTCGCCTGGGGTGCGGTGATCGCGGTCGGGCTCGCCCTCCTGGTCGACCTCCTCGTGGCGCCCGTTCTCGGAGTCATCGACCCCGCGCGTGCCGATGCGCTGTCGGCCGTCATCCAGGCGCCCATCGTGGAGGAGGTGGCCAAGGGGCTGGGGGTCTTCGCGATCTTCCTCTTCGGACGTCGCGCCTTCGACGGTCCCGTCGACGGCGTGGTCTACGGAGCCCTCGTGGGGGCGGGTTTCGCATTCACCGAGAACATCCTGTACTTCGCGACGAGCCTCCTCGAAGGGGGAGTGGGGGCGACCACGACGACGTTCGCCCTGCGAGGGATCCTCTCGCCGTTCGCTCACGTCATGTTCACGTCGGTCACCGGATACGCCCTGGGGCTGGCGGCGCGCGCGGGCGCGCGTCCGGGCGCGGCCCTCGGTCCGTGGATCGCGGGAATGGTCGGCGGCATCGTTCTCCACGGGCTGTGGAACGGCTCCGCGGTCTTCGCGGACTTCTTCGCGTTGTACGTGACGCTCCAAGTTCCGCTGTTCATCGGATTCGTCATCGGGGTCCTCCTGCTTCGTCGGGAGGAGTCGCGGCTGACCTGGGAGCGGCTGGATGACTATGTCGTCGCCGGCTGGTTCAGCCCCGCAGAGCGCGACATGCTCGCCACCGCTCGCGGACGCCGGGCGGCGGTTGCCTGGGCGCGCACGCTGCCGGGCGACCGCTCCGCCCGCATGAAGGCGTTCATCCGGGAGTCGACGTCGTTGGCCGCAGCGCGCCAACGGGCGATCACGGGACGAGACGCGCGTGCGATCGACGACGAGCGGATCTTCCTCGCCCGTGCGGTTTCCGCCCGCGCGGCTCTCCTCGGGCCCTGACAGCAGACGGCGCGACACCGCTCGCTCGTGCGCGGGCGCGGCGGAGCCGGAGGGATCCGGATGCCGGAAAGACTCGGCAAGACGGACTCAGCGCCCGGTGCCGCGGCGATGCCTGCGTGACTCCCGGGCGCTGAGTTGGCCTACGGTCATTGTCCCGGCGCGCCGTCGAGCCTGTCAAGAGGGGCCGTGCCGCCGTCCTCCCGCTCTCCTGGGCGTGCTTGGATAGGGGAATGACTGACGACCGCACCAAGCCCGAGTTCGACGCCCCTTCCGGCCCCGCGCCGTCGGAGCTCGTCATCCGCGACATCATCGTCGGAGACGGCCCGGAAGCCGCCCCGGGCGACACCGTCACCGTCCACTACGCGGGGGTCGAGTACGACTCCGGCGAAGAGTTCGACTCCTCGTGGGGCCGAGGCGAGAGCATCCAGTTCCCCCTCCGCGGTCTCATCCAGGGCTGGCAGGACGGGATTCCGGGGATGAAGGTCGGCGGTCGGCGTGAACTCGTCATCCCGCCCCACCTCGCCTACGGCCCTGCCGGCGGGCACTTCCTCGGTGGCAAGACCCTGATCTTCATCATCGACCTGTTGGCCGTCGGCTGACGATGATCGTCGAGGAGGGGGTGGTGCGCGCAGCGCCACCCCCTCCTCGCATCGGCGTCGACGGGATGAACCGCATCCGACAGTCGTTCCGAGTTTTTTTGCATGCGCGGGAATAGATCTCCTCGGCCCGCGTTTCATCCCGCACACGACCTCCGTCACGAAGGGCAATGACCAATGACCGAATCCACTGCTTCCGCCACCATCGACGTCCCCGGCTACAAGGCTGGTACGTGGGTGCTCGACCCCTCCCACAGCGAGGTGTCCTTCAGCGTCCGCCACATGATGATCTCCAAGGTGCGGGGCACGTTCGCCGTCAAGAGCGCCACGATCATCGCTCCGGAGAACCCCCTCGAGGCCCGTGTCGAGGCCTCGGTCGATGTGGCCTCGATCGACACCAAGGACGAAGGGCGTGACAACCACCTGCGCTCCGCCGACTTCTTCGACGTGGAGACCTACCCCACGCTCGACTTCGTCTCGACCCGTGTCCGCTACGAGGGCGGCGACTTCCTCGTCGACGGCGACCTGACCATCCGCGGCGTCACCAAGCCCGTCACGTTCGAGCTGGAGTTCGGCGGCTTCGGCACCGACCCGTGGGGCAACTACAAGGCTGGCGCGACCGCCAAGACGGTCATCAACCGTGAGGACTTCGGTCTCACGTGGAACGCTGCTCTCGAGACCGGTGGGGTGCTCGTCGGCAAGGACGTGACGATCACGCTCGACCTTCAGGGATCGCTCCAGGCCTGACAGAGGCGCTGCTCTCGGCGTCCTCACGGGGTGGGTGGCTTCGGCCTCCCACCCCGTCGCCGTATCGCCCCGTCCCGGCCCCGTGTAGTCTTTCCGCGACCACAGGGCGTACCCGAGCGCCCGGGAAGCGACACATGGCCCGCTCCTCCGTTCTGCGTACGCTGGCGATCACCACGGCGATGATCGTCGCGCTCGCCGTCGTCCCCCAGACCGCCGTGGCGGAGGACGGTGCGCCCGCGCCGTCGCCGACCGTCAGCCCGACAGCCACGCCGACGCCGACGCCGACGGCTCCTGCGCGAAGCGTGTACGGCTACTTCACGCTGCCGTGGATGGCCGGGACGGTCTACCAGTCGTGGACCGACGGCACGGTGCGCTCCCTCAGCAGGGCTCAGTGGCAGAAGACCGGTGCGTCGTCGCGGGTCGCGCCCATCCGCTATGTGAAGGCGGCGTGGTCGCCGTCCCGGTACGCGCTCGTGACCTTTCCTCACCGTGCTGACGACCGGGCGGTCGATCGTGTCGTGACCCTCACGTCCTCGCAGTACACGAGCGCAGGCAAGCCGCGCGTGACCACCGTCGCGGAGGTGCCGACCTCGACGTACTTCCGCTACGCATCCAGCGGCACCGATCGCTACGTCCGCACGCCCGACGGCCGGGGGCACAAGCTCACCGCGCGTGAGTACGCCGCTGCCGGCAAGCCCTCGGCGAAGACCGTCTACGGCGGGTACTACCGGCTGAAGTGGAGCAAGAGCGTGTCCTTCGTGGCCGCCGACGGCTCCCGACGGGCGCTGTCGAGCGCGCAGTACAAGAACGCGGGTTCTCCGAGGGTCGCGGTGGCTCCCACCGTGTACGTCAAGACGACGTGGTCGGGCCCCTACGCCCTCGTCACCTGGCCCCACAAGAAGAACGACTCGGCCGTCGATCAGGTGGTCCGCTTGTCGGCGGCGCAGTACAAAGCCGCCGGCTCGCCCCGCCTCGCGGTGAGGCCGAGGATCCCCGGCGACTCGTTCGTCCGCCTCGACGTCGGCCGGCAGATCTTCCATCGGTTCCGCGGCCACCTCACTCCGGTCACCGCGACGCAATGGCGCGCGGCCGGCTCACCCCGCGTGACCACCGTCGCGCCGGCCAAGCCCACCTACATCCGCGGCATCCTCATCGTCAACAAGTCGCTGCCCCTGCCGTCGACATTCGGCAACGGGCTGCGTCCGGAGCTCACTTCCGCTTTCGCGAAGATGAAGGCAGCGGCCCGCAAGGCTGGAGTGCCGCTGCGGATCATCTCGGGCTTCCGGTCCTATGCGTCGCAGAAGTCGGTCTACGCCGCCAAAGTCCGTCAGTACGGCTTCGCCACCGCACAGCTGCGATCCGCGCGCCCCGGCCACAGCGAGCACCAGACGGGTCTCGCGATCGACGTCAACTCGATCTCGCAGTCGTGGGGCGACACCGCGGCGGGGAAGTGGGTCGCGCGCAATGCCCACACCTACGGCTTCATCGTCCGCTACCCGCGCGGGAAGACCGGCGTCACGGGATACGCGTACGAGCCGTGGCATCTGCGCTACGTCGGTGTGGAGGTGGCGTCGCACCTTCACGCCAAGAAGCTGACCCTCGAGGAGTACCTCGGCGTGCCGTCCGCCTACTGACCTCGATGGAAGCGCGCGGCAACCCGTCCCGCGCACGACTCAGGGCTCGGGATGTTCGGCGTCGTACCGGCGGAATCGCGGGCTGAGCCGGACGGCCAGGACCACGATGCCGACGATCACCACCCCGCCGAGCAGCGGCGGCGCCCACAGCGCCGTGACCGTCGCGAGCGTTCCCGCGTACAGCGCCCCGACGCGCGGCCCGCCGGCGACCACGACGATGAAGATGCCCTGCAGTCGCCCCCGCATGGCGTCGGGGACCGCCGCCTGGACCATCGTGTTGCGGAAGATCGAGCTGACGTTGTCACAGGCGCCGGCCGCCGCGAGCGCAAGCATCGACAGCGTGATGACGACGAGGTTCGGGTGCCGCTCGTCCACGGGTCCGGTCGCGAAGGCTCCCGCCGCGCCGAGGACGAGCGTCGCACCGAACACGCCGATCGCGATGCCGTAGCCGATGATCGCGCGCTGGATGCCGAGGCCTTGGCGGCGAACCCGGGCGACGGGTCCCGAGAACACGCTCGAGAGGAACGCGCCCGCGGCGATCGAGGCGGTGAGCAGCCCCGTCGTGATCGGGCCTCCTCCGAGCAGCACTGCCCCGAGCGCCGGGAAGAGTGCGATGGGCTGGCCGAACGTCATCGCCACGATGTCGAGGAGGAACTGCAGGCGGATGTTGGAGGCGCGGCGGAGGAACCGCCACCCATCGCGGAGGGATGCCAGGCCGGGCCGGACGATCTCTCCTTCCGGGCGGATCGCCGGGAGCGCCCACAAACCCGCGAAGTTCGCGAGCATGAGGACGACGTCGATGGAGTAGGTCCACGCGTACCCGGCCAGCGCCACCAGGACGCCGGCGAGCGCGGGGCCTCCCATGACCATCAGGCCCATGGTGATCCCGCCGAGGGCGGAGGCGGCTGGCAGCAGCTCGCGCGGGAGCAGACGCGGGATGATCGATTGGCGCGCGGCCATGACGATCGAGTTCGCCGCCGAGTTGATCATGGTGAGGACGTACAGCCACCACACCGACTCGACGCCGCTCCAGGCCAGGACCGCGAGTCCCGCCGTCGAGGCGAAGGTGACCGAGGCGGCCAGGAGCGCCACGCGGCGGCGGTCGAACGCGTCGGCGAGCATTCCGCCGTACAGGCCGGCGAGGATCATCGGCACGAGTCCTGCCACGGCGATCATCGCCACGGCGAACGTCGACTCCGTCAGGGCGAACATGTGGAGCATGACGGCCACGACCGTCAGCTGGCCGCCCAGTCCCGCGAGCGTGGAGCCGATCCACATTCGGGTGAAGGCGGGGCTGGCGCGGAAGGGGCTGAGATCCAGGAAGGCGTCGCGACGCAGGCGCGCCATCAGTCGCCGACCTCGAGACGTTTGCGTCGCGAGGTGTGCCCGCGCACGATGGTCACCCGCCGCGGTGCGACGCCGAAGTGATCGGCCACGGCGCGGACGACACCCTCGTTGGCTGCTCCGTCCACCGCGCGCTCACGCACGTAGACGACGAGGACGTCGCCGCTGTCATCCACGAGGGGACCTTTCCGGCTTCCCGGTTTCACATGGACGTCGAGGTGCACCCCACGAGCCTACGGGCCGGCCGAGCGGGTGCGGCAGGCGCGGAGGTGGCCCGCTGACTGCTAGACTCTTCAGGTTGCCGTTCGATCGGCCGCGGATAAAGAGAGCTCACGCATGAGGCGTCGGGCGCCGCGCAACGAAGAGAGAGGGGATCACCTATGGCACTGGATGCAGAGGTCAAGAAGGCGATCATCGAAGAGTACGCGACGCACCCCGGTGACACCGGATCCCCCGAGGTGCAGGTCGCGATGCTGACGCAGCGCATCAAGGACCTGACCGAGCACCTCAAGGAGCACAAGCACGACCACCACTCGCGTCGTGGGCTGTTCCTGCTCGTCGGTCAGCGCCGTCGTCTCCTCGGCTACCTCCAGGACGTCGACATCGAGCGCTACCGTGCGCTGATCGAGCGTCTCGGGCTCCGCCGCTAAGGCATCGTCGCCAGCGTTCAATCGCTCCAAACTTCTTGAAGGCCGCTCCCTGGTGTGGGGGCGGCCTTCGTCGTTTCTCGGTGGCCGTGCGTTCGCTGAACATCGGTCGTCGCGCGCTGTGCCGTGTCGGGCGGCCGGGTGGGAGGCGGTTAGCCTCGAAGAGTGAGTGTGCGTCGCCCGTTGTTCGTGTTCGCCGCGGCGTTGTCCCTCCTCCTGACGGCGTGTGTGGCAGAGCCGGCCTCGGTCTCTCCGACCCCTCTTGCGTCGGAGACGGTCGCCGCTCTCCCGGAACGGCCCACGGTGGAGTTCCGGAGTGCAGACAGCGTGTCGATCCCGGGCCTGCGCACCGTCACCGACGGTGACAACGGGTCGCTGGTCTACACCGTGATCCCTCAGATCGAGGGGTACGACCGGCTGAACGAGCGGTTGCGGGACGTCCGCGAACAGGACACCCGCGATGTCGTGGACACCATCTCCGCCGGAGGGGCGGCCTCGCGAGGCTCGGTCAACGTGAGCTGGCGCACCCTCGGGTCTGCGCCCCGGATCGTGGGGTTCCTGATCTCCTCCATCGTCTCCCCGGGCGCCAGCACCGCGGTGCGCGAGCGCTCCGTCTGGTACGACGCGGCCGAAGACCGGCTGCTCGGGTGGCGCGACCTCGTCCGCCCGGAAGCCCATGATGCGGTGATCGACGACGTCCTCGCCCAGCTCCGGCGCTACGTTACCCAGCCCGATGTGGCGAGTGCACAGGACATCCTCCGTTCCGGCGACCCGGCGGTCGGGTTCACGGCCACGGGCGATCTCGTCCTCCAGTTCGACGAGTACGACGTCGCGGCCGGCGCGGAGGGCGCTCCCGCGTTCGCCGTATCGGTGCCGGAGTCGTCGCTGACGGGGTCGGGGAAGGCCGCTCGTGAGGCGACCCTGCGGCCGCAGCCGCTCGAAGCGGCGCCGGAGCCGCCTCCGGTGCCGGAGAGGGTCGACTGCCGTATCGCCAAGTGCGTGGCGCTGACCTTCGACGACGGTCCGTCCGGGCGGACCACGCCGCGACTCCTCGACCTTCTCGAGCGCGAGGACGTCCGCGCGACCTTCTTCGTGCTCGGAACGCAGGCGCAGGCGTATCCGAAGATCCTTCGTCGGATCGCCGCGGACGGACACGAGATCGGCAATCACAGCTGGTCGCACCCCGATCTCACCAGGCTCGACCCGGAGGATGCCCTCTCGCAGATGCGGCGGACGTCCCGCGCGATCGAGAAGGCCACGGGTCGCGCCCCCGACCTCCTGCGTCCCCCGTACGGCGCCCGCGACAAGAAGCTGGATGCGCTGGCGCGGGAAGACGGATACGCCGAGGTGCTGTGGAGCATCGATACCCGTGACTGGGAGAACCACTCGCCCAAGAAGATCATCGCTGCCGCCAAGAAGGCCAAACGGGGAGCGATCATCCTCATGCACGACATCCACGCCGACACGGTCGACGCGGTTCCCGGCGTCATCGCGGCGCTGCGGAAGAAGGGCTTCACCCTGGTGACCGTGAGCGACCTGCTCGGAACCACCCATGCGGGCAAGCGGTACTACGGCCGGTACTGAGCACCGTCGCCGCTGCCGTCGAGGGGGAGCGCGACCTCGGGAATACTGTGGACGCCGTCGTGTTGCATCAGATACATTCATCTGCATGAAACGGACGCGATGCGTCCAGAGAGTGGAACCATGAGCGAGAACACCCCCGACGCCTCGGGAATGCAGTTCGGAATCTTCACCGTCAGCGACATCACGCAGGATCCCACGACGGGGCACACGCCGAGCGAGGCCGAGCGGATCAAGGCCACCGTCGAGATCGCGAAGCACGCCGAGGCCGTGGGCCTGGACGTCTTCGCCCTCGGGGAGCACCACAACCCGCCGTTCTGGTCGAGCTCTCCCACCACGACCCTCGCCTACATCGCCGCGCAGACCGAGCGCCTCGTGCTCTCCACGGCGACCACGCTCATCACGACGAATGATCCGGTGAAGATCGCCGAGGATTACGCGATGCTCCAGCACGTGTCCGGCGGACGCATGGATCTCATGCTCGGCCGTGGCAACACCGGGCCGGTCTACCCGTGGTTCGGGAAGGACATCCGGCAGGGTCTGCCCCTGTCGGTGGAGAACTACGCGCTCCTCCACAAGCTCTGGCACGAGGACGTCGTGGATTGGGAGGGCAAGTTCCGCACATCGCTGCAGGGCTTCACCTCCACTCCGCGCCCGCTCGACGGCGTCGCACCGTTCGTCTGGCACGGGTCCATCCGGACTCCGGAGATCGCAGAGCAGGCCGCCTACTACGGCGACGGCTTCTTCGCCAACAACATCTTCTGGCCGGCCGAGCACTACCAGCGCCTCATCGCCCTCTACCGCCAGCGCTGGGAACACTACGGCCACGGCGCGCCGGAGACGGCGATCGTGGGCTTGGGCGGTCAGGCGTTCATGGCCAAGAACTCGCAGGATGCCGTGTCGCAGTTCCGCCCGTACTTCGACAACGCCCCGGTGTACGGGCACGGTCCCTCGCTCGAGGACTTCTCCGAGATGACTCCGCTCACCGTCGGCTCGCCGCAGCAGGTGATCGATCGCTACGCCGGGATGCGGGAACTCTTCGGCGACTACCAGCGCCAGCTCTTCCTCGTCGACCACGCCGGGCTCCCGCTCAAGACGGTGCTCGAGCAGCTCGACTTCCTCGGCGGCGAGGTGGTCCCGGCTCTGCGCCGGGAGTTCGCCAAGGATCGCCCTGCCGCCGTCCCCGACGCCCCCACCCACGCAGCGCGCGTGCGGGCGCTGTACGGTGATGGCCCGGTACGGGAAGCCCGGCCTCGCGCGAACCGCGGTGACAACCTCAGCGGTCCCTCGCCGTACCAGGACACGCCCGCCCCGGCAGGTGCCGCGTTCGGTCTGGGCGGCGCCCGATGAGCGCGCAGACCACGCCGCAGGCGCGGCGCATCGCGGTGATCTCGGCCGGACTGTCCAATCCCTCATCGACGAGAATGCTCGCCGACCGTCTCGCGGCCGCCACCCTCAAGGCGCTGTCGGAGACGACGGGGCCTGACGGCGCGGCCGTGGAAGCCGTCGTCGACACGATCGAGCTGCGTGATCTCGCCCACGACATCACGAACAACCTGCTCACCGGGTTCGCGCCGCCGGCACTGGAGTCGGCCGTCAACGCGGTCGTCTCGGCGGATGCCGTCATCGCGGTCACGCCGATCTTCTCCACGAGCTACTCGGGGCTGTTCAAGTCGTTCATCGACGTGCTCGACCCCGACGCCCTCACCGGCACGCCCGTGCTGATCGGCGCCAACGCCGGAACCGCTCGGCATTCCCTGGCGATCGACTATGCGATCCGGCCACTGTTCACCTACCTCCACGCGGAGCCGGTGTCCACCGGGGTGTTCGCGGCGTCGAGCGATTGGGGAGCGGCCGCCGACGAGGTCGCCCCGCTCGCGTCGCGCGTGGAGCGTGGAGCCCGGGAGCTCGCCGAAGCGATCGCCCGTCGCCCTCCCGCCACCGCGTCCGATCCGTTCGATCCCGCGAGCTACTTGGGTGAAGGGCGATCGTTCGGGCACCTGCTGGGCGGGCTCGCCGGAGAGTGAGCCTCACCGCGTGAGCACGCCGGGATGACCGGGGCCGCTCAGGAGGCGATCCCGGTCATGCGGTGTGCGTGCACGAGGTCGGCGAAGACGACGAAGGGGGCAGCGGCCACGGCCGGCGCCGTTCCCTCCGCCTCGGGGTGCCATTGGACGGCGAGCACCGGCGCGGACGCATGCTCGATCGCCTCGATCACGCCGTCCTGGGCGACGGCCACGACATTCAGGCCTTCTCCCAGTTCGCCGATGGCCTGATGGTGCCCCGAAGCGACCGACACGAGCTCCGCGGACAGTTCCGCGCGCAGGCGTGAGTGAGCGGCCAGCGCCACATCGTGCCAGCTCCAGGCCAGTAGTCCCCCCTCCGACCGCCCCGAGGGCACGTGGGCGACGCCGGAGGGAGCGAGATCCTCGATCAACGTTCCGCCGAGTGCCACATTGATGACCTGAAGCCCCCGGCACACCCCCAGCACGGGAAGCCCGCGGTCGAGGGCGTCCTGGAGGATCGCGAGGTCGAGGGCGTCTTGATCGGCGTTCACGTCGTAGCAGGCAGACGTGCGGTCGCCGCCGTAGCGAGCCGGGTCGATGTCGCCGCCACCAGGCAGGACGAGCCCGTCGAAGCCCTCGAGGTCGGGGCGGCGCACCACGACCACGTCCAGATCCTCGGCGCGCACGAGCTCGGCGACGTCGTCGAAGATCGCATTGGCGAGACCCACACGTGCATCGGCACCGTCGGCCTCGGACAGTCGGGCGGGCATGGCGATCCGGGGTGCAGTCACCTCCCCATTGTGGGGGATGCCCGCGTGGCTCAGCGCCAGCGATACTCCGTCTCGGGGCGGCCTTGGCCGCCGTGTCGTGCGGCTCGTTCCACCCTTCCCGACGCGGCGAGGTGCTCGAGATAACGGCGCGCCGACACTCGCGAGATGCCCAGGCGCGCGGCGGTCTCCGACGCCGAGAGGGGACCCGCGTCGCGCACGGCGGAGGTGACGCGGGCGAGGGTGTCGACCGAGAGGCCCTTCGGCACGCGGATCGTCCCGGTGGCACGCGAGGCGGACAGGAGAGCGTCGATCTCCTCCTGCGTGGAGGGACCGGAGGAGAGCCGTGAGCGCGCGTGATACTCGGCGTACTGCTCCAGACGCTCCCGGAAGACACCGAACGTCACCGGCTTGACGAGATACTGCGCGACGCCGAGTCCCACGGTCTGCCGGACCGCGTCGGCGTCGCGCACGCCCGTCACCGCGATCACGTCGACGGTGCTCCCTCGAGCCCGCACGTGCCTGAGCACGTCCAGTCCGGTTCCGTCCGGCATCGTCATATCCAGCAGGACGAGGTCGACTCGGGGGCCGTCCAGGAGAGCGGTCACGGCGGCGCGCGCCCCGGTGCACTCGCCGACCACGCGGAACCCCTCGAGTCGCTCCAGGTAGTGCCGGTGCAGTTCCAGGGTCAGGGCCTCGTCGTCGACGAGGAGGACGTCGATCACGGTGCCTCCGCCGGCAGGACCACCCGGAAGGTGGTGGGCGTGTCCGGAAGGATCTCCAGGGTGCCGCCGGCGCTCTCGACCACCGATCGCGCCAGGGCGAGGCCCACGCCTCGACCCTCGACGCCGGCCGGCTTCGTCGAGAAGCCGCGCTCGAACACGCGCTCCCTGAGTGCTTCGGGAACACCGGACCCGCTGTCGACGACCTCCACGATCAGGTCGTCGTCGATCCCTCGGTCCAGCCGCACTCGCACCCACCGCGGCGCCGGGGCGCTCGCCGCCGCATCCAGCGCGTTGTCGAGCAGATTCCCGACCAGAGCGACCTGGTCGACCGGTGCGAGCACGGAGGCGGGGGCGTCGGGAGCGATCTCGACGACCAGATCGATGCCCCGCTCGGCCGCTTGCGCTGTCTTGCCGAGGAGGAGCGCTCCGACGGTCGCATCGCCCGCGGTACGCGCCGCCACCCGGTCGACGAGCGACTGGCTCTGCTGCGCCGACGCGCTCAGCAGTTCGATCGCCTCGTCGGTCCGTCCGAGCTCCAGCAGGGCGACCGCGGCGTGCAGCCGGTTGCCGTGCTCGTGCGTCTGTGCGCGCAAGGCGTCGCCGAGTGTGCGCAGGGACTCCGCGGACGCAAGGGTGTCGCGGATGGCGCCGGCGGGAAGGTCGCCGGCCACTCGACGAGTGAAGCGCCGCGCGAGGACGGCGCCGACGATCCCGGCGGACACCAGCGCCGCCCCGATCCCGCCCGCGGCCGCGAGGCGCGGCAGCACCGACGCGGCGACGGTGTCGACGGTGACACCCACCGAGACCCAGCCGCGCAGGATGCCGTCGGCCTCCACGGGGACGATCGTTCGCAGAGAGGGTCCCAAGGTGCCCGTGAACTGCTCGGTCAGCATCTCCGGTCGTGGCGGGATGCTGCCGAGGTAGCGTCGCCCGATCTCGTCGGGATCCCGGTGGGTGATCCTGATGCCGTCGACGTCCATGACGGTGACGAAGTCGACCCGCGCGTCGGCCATGACCTCGGAGGCGAACGGCTGCAGCCGCGCCGAGGCGCTGTCACGATCCTCCGCGAGCGCCCCCACCACCTCGGGAGCGTGCGCGATCGTCTGAGCCACCGCCTGGGTGACCCGCTCGGCTTCGGCGCGGGCGGATCGCTGACTCTCCAGGAGCAGGATTCCCGCAGTGAGGAGGGCCACCACGGACATGGTCGCGACGAGCGCGAGGAACACCTGCGACGCAGCGCTGCGTCCGCGATCCCCGGCCATGCCTCTCCCTTGCGACTGCTCGGCATCGATTCGTGTGCGACCAATACGACCACAAATCGACGTGCGGAGGGGAGGAGGCGACGCTGATCGGACCGACACCGACGGCGGTGTCGCCGAACAACGACCGTTCACCCCACGGAGGCACACATGGCCCTCACCAACTCCTTCCGGCTTCCCGGCTACAACTGGCGCCGCGGCAAGCAGGCTTGGGACAAGCACACCTGGCTCTATGTCTCGGTGATCCTCGCGGTCATCCTCGGAGCCACCGTCGGCCTCGTCTGGCCCGAGTTCGCGGTCGGCCTGGAACCCTTGGGAAAGGGGTTCGTGAGCCTCATCAAGATGATGATCGCGCCGATCATCTTCTGCACGATCGTGGTGGGCGTGGGGTCGATCGCCAAAGCGGCCACCGTCGGCAAGATCGGCGGGCTCGCGCTCGGGTACTTCATGGTCATGTCCACGTTCGCGCTCGCGATCGGTCTCGTCGTCGGCAACATCATCCACCCCGGTGAGGGACTGAACATGCAGTCGGCCACGTACGATGCCGATTCGCTGGGCGAGGCCAAGACCACCACCGAGTTCGTGCTCGGCATCATCCCGGCGACGTTCTTCTCGGCCTTCACGGGGGAGAGCGTGCTGCAGGTGCTCTTCATCGCCCTTCTGGTCGGCTTCGCGCTGCAGGGGCTGGGCCGCAAGGGCGAGCCGATCATGTTCGCGGTGAAGCAGCTGCAGACGCTCGTCTTCCGCATCCTCGGGATGATCCTGTGGCTCGCCCCGATCGGCGCCTTCGGAGCGATCGCCGCCGTGGTCGGCAAGACGGGCGTCTCGGCGATCGTCAGCCTCAGCATCCTGATGGTGGCCTTCTACATCACGTGCATCGTCTTCATCGTCGGAGTCCTCGGCACCCTGCTGTGGCTCGTGGCGAGGATCAACATCTTCAGCCTCATGAAGTACCTCGCCCGTGAGTACCTCTTGATCGTCGGCACCTCTTCCAGCGAGTCGGCGCTTCCGCGACTGATCGCCAAGATGGAGCACGTGGGGGTCTCCAAGCCGGTCGTGGGCATCACGGTGCCCACCGGCTACTCGTTCAACCTCGACGGAACGGCCATCTACCTCACGATGGCGTCGCTGTTCATCGCCGCGGGGATGGGAGCGCCCATGTCGATCCCCGAGCAGATCGGGCTTCTGGTCTTCATGATCATCGCGAGCAAGGGCGCCGCCGGCGTGACGGGGGCGGGACTGGCGACCCTCGCCGCCGGCCTCCAGGCCTACCGGCCCGACCTCGTCAACGGTGTGGGGGTGATCGTCGGCATCGACCGATTCATGTCGGAGGGACGGGCGCTCACCAACTTCACCGGAAACGCCGTCGCCACGATGCTCATCGGCACCTGGACCAAGCAGTTCGACCGGGAGCGGGCCCTGGCGGTGCTCTCCGGCCGCGCTCCCTTCGACGAGTCGACGCTCTCCGGCGACCACCACGACGGGATGTCGACCGACACGGATGCCGTGAACACGCAGGAACTGGAGGGCGCCGCGCTCGAAGAGGCGTCTCTCAAGCAGGAGCGCGCACGGCGCCGCGCCGCGGGGGAGGCCGGGTAGCCAGCCCCGAACACAGACGATGGCCCGGGGGTCGCAAGCGTCCCCGGGCCATCGTCCGTGCGTGCGGCTCAGCCGCTCTTTCGGCGGAACTCGCGCTTGGTGACGGCGGCGTGCGTGCCGTGCACCGCGGAGTCGCCGTCGAGATGCGCCTCGCCGCTGCGCTGCTGGGCGTTCTTCTTGTCCAGCGCCTCCTTGAACTTGCGCTTCAGGTCGTCGGACGCCGCGGACGCGGCGGTGTCGTCAGTGCTCATGCCCCCACGATACGCAGGGGAGGGGGCGACTGGTAGGCTGACGGGGGCTGCCTTCGTGCTGCCCGTGCATCTGCGCTGCGCAGTGCACGATCGCAACTACACATCGAGTTCTCAACATCCCCGTTGAGACCCTGGAGCAGGCCGGCAGGAAGCTGGTCCCCTGTGGTGGGTTCCCGTCTCGCACGGTGGCTTTCTACTGGTGGCCAGTGCTGACGATACCGCGGCATGTCGCGCGTCGAGATCTGCCTGTTCCTGCTCCTTCGCACGATCTCGTGCGCGAAACGCGCGTGCGAGTCTAAACAAAGAAGGAGAGACCTCTTGGAAGGTCCTGAAATCACCGCCGCCGAAGCCGTCCTCGACAACGGACGCTTCGGCACCCGCACCATCCGGTTCGAAACCGGTCGGCTGGCCCAGCAGGCGCAGGGCGCCGTGGCCGCGTACCTCGACGAAGAGACGATGCTCCTGTCGGCCACCAGCGCCGGCAAGCACCCGCGCGAAGGGTTCGACTTCTTCCCGCTGACCGTCGACGTCGAGGAGCGCTCGTACGCCGCAGGCAAGATCCCCGGCTCGTTCTTCCGCCGTGAGGGTCGCCCCTCCACCGAGGCGATCCTCGTCTGCCGTCTCATCGACCGTCCGCTGCGCCCGTCGTTCGTCGACGGACTCCGCAACGAGGTCCAGATCGTCGTCACCGTGCTCTCGATCGCTCCGGGCGAGTTCTACGACGCCCTCGCGATCAACGCCGCGTCGCTGTCGACCCAGATCTCCGGCCTGCCGTTCTCCGGCCCCATCGCCGGCGTGCGCCTCGCGCTCATCCCGGGCCACGGCGAGCACACCGACCAGTGGGTCGCGTTCCCCACCGTGACCCAGCTCGAGGAGGCCGTCTTCGACCTCATCGTCGCCGGTCGGGTTCTGCCCGACGGTGACGTCGCGATCATGATGGTCGAGGCCGAGGCCACCGAGCACAGCTGGAACCTCATCAAGGCCGGCGCCGTCAAGCCCAGCGAGGAGATCGTCGCCCAAGGCCTCGAGGCCGCCAAGCCCTTCATCAAGGAGCTGGTCGCCGCGCAGAACGTCGTGGCGAACACCGCCGCGAAGGAGATCCAGCCCTACCCGGTCTTCCCCGCCTACAGCCAGGAGGTCTACGACTTCGTCGCGGGCCGGGCGTACGACCAGCTCGTGCCGGTGTACCAGATCGCCGACAAGCAGGAGCGCCAGAACGCCGACGACGCCATCAAGGAGGCCGTCAAGGCCGAGCTGCTCGCCGCCGTCGAGGCGGGCGAGCTTCCGGCCGTCGCGACCTTGGAGTTCTCCGCCGCGTACAAGTCGGTCACGAAGCTCATCGTCCGCAGCCGCATCCTCACGGAGGGTGTGCGCATCGACGGTCGAGGACTTGCCGACATCCGTCCGCTCGACGCGGAGGTGCAGGTCATCCCGCGCGTCCACGGCTCGGCGATCTTCCAGCGCGGTGAGACCCAGATCTTGGGCGTCACGACGCTGAACATGCTCAAGATGGAGCAGCAGATCGACTCGCTGTCGCCCGTGACGAGCAAGCGCTACATGCACCACTACAACTTCCCGCCCTACTCGACCGGTGAGACCGGCCGAGTCGGCAGCCCGAAGCGTCGCGAGATCGGGCACGGCTTCCTGGCTGAGCGCGCGCTCGTGCCGGTGCTGCCCAGCCGCGAGGAGTTCCCCTACGCGATCCGTCAGGTCTCCGAGGCTCTCGGCTCCAACGGCTCGACGTCGATGGGCTCCGTATGCGCCTCGACCCTGTCGCTCCTGAACGCGGGTGTGCCGCTGCGCGCCCCCGTCGCCGGCATCGCGATGGGACTCGTCTCCGACCAGGTCGACGGCCAGACGCGCTACGCGGCGCTCACCGACATCCTGGGAGCCGAGGACGCCCTGGGCGACATGGATTTCAAGGTCGCCGGAACGAGCGAGTTCGTCACCGCGATCCAGCTCGACACGAAGCTCGACGGCATCCCGTCGTCTGTGCTGTCGGCCGCGCTGACCCAGGCCAAGGAAGCGCGCCTCACGATCCTGAACGTCCTGAACGCCGCGATCGACGGTCCCGACGAGATGGCGCCGACCGCCCCCCGCGTGATCAGCGTGCAGATCCCCGTCGACAAGATCGGTGAGCTCATCGGGCCCAAGGGCAAGACGATCAACGCCATCCAGGACGAGACCGGCGCGCAGATCTCCATCGAGGAGGACGGCACCGTCTACATCGGCGCGACCGACGGCCCGTCGGCAGAGGCCGCCCGTGCGCAGGTCAACGCGATCGCCAACCCCACCAACCCGGAGGTCGGCGAGCAGTTCCTGGGCACCGTCGTGAAGATCGCGACGTTCGGCGCGTTCATCTCGCTCCTTCCCGGCAAGGACGGCCTCCTGCACGTCAGCGAGGTCCGCAAGCTCGCCGGCGGCAAGCGCGTCGAGAACGTCGAGGACGTCCTCGGTGTGGGCCAGAAGCTGCTGGTGCGCATCACCAAGATCGACGACCGCGGCAAGCTGTCGCTCGAGCCGGTGCTCGAGGAGGCCGCAGACCAGGAGGGTCGCGCCGCCGCGAGCGAGGGGCCCGAGGCTCCCGCAGAGGGCTGATTCCACCGCTGACCGATGCCCGTCCCTCCTCACCGAGGGGCGGGCATCCGTCGTCTCGGCGGCGGCGGAAAGCGTTATGGAATGTTTACCGCCCGTTCGCCGCAATGAGCGGAAGCCTCGTGCGCCTGGCTTACTCTCGGAGGTAACGCATCCGGGGATGCGTGAACATCCGGGATTCCGCGGCTCGTCGGGCATCTCGCGCGCACCACGGGTCTCCACGAGGACGAAGGGGGTGCGCGACATGGGCTTCTTCGGAGCGGGGTCCACACCTGCCGTCACGGCACCGTCTGCCACGCACCCGTCGGCACCCATCCCCGTGCAGGGGCCGGGAATCGGCCAGGGCCTGCGCGTCCCGCTCGGTGAGAGCGGCCTCCATGTCTTTCCGCTCTTTCTCGGCGGGAGCGAGTTCGGCTGGCACGTCGACTCCGGCGCCGCCCACGAGATCCTCGACGCCTATTCCGAACGCGGCGGGAACGCCCTCAACACGGCCGACGGCTACAGTTCCGGGCGCAGCGAGCACATCATCGGGCAGTGGATGAGCACACGCGGGGTGCGCGACGACGTCGTCCTGGGGGTCCGCGTCGGCACGGATCCCGACCACCCCGGGCTCGGCCCCGTCAACCTCATCCGGTCCGTCGAGGCGTCGCTCACGAGACTTCAGACTGATCGCATCGACCTGCTCTACCTCGACGCCACATCCGATTCCGCCACGCGCCTCGAGGACACCCTCGCGACGGCGGAGTGGCTCGTCGAATCGGGAAAGGTCCGCTCGGTCGGCTCGTTCGGTCATACGGCGTCACAGCTGGTGGAGGCTCGCATCATGTCCTCCGCCGGCTACCCGCGGATGACCGTGCTGGACGTGCCGTACAACATCCTGCGCACCCGCGAGTTCGACGGCGACCTGCGACTGGTCGCCGGTGCCCAGGGGATCGCCGTCACGTCGTCGCAACCCCTCGAGCACGGTTACCTCACGGGTGCTCACCGCTCGCGCGAGCGAGTCGGCAGTTCCGTGCGCGGCGTGCAGCTGGCCGCCGCGATGAACCGGCGAGGAGCGCGGACCCTGCGCGTCCTCGATCGCATCGGCGAGGAGCTTTCCGTTCCTCCGGCAGCGGTGGCGATCGCATGGCTCCTCGCGCAACGAGTGATCGTCGCGCCCATCGTGAACGTCTTCGCCGTCGCGCACGTCGAGGAGATGATGCAGGGGGTCGGCGTGCGGCTCAGTCGCACCCACCTGGCCGAGATCGCTCGCGCATCCGAGTGACGCGTCCGCCCGGGATGGTGTCGGGGCCGTGACGTAGGGTGGAGGAACCCCCGCCCCGTTCGGAATCGAGACTCACGTGACGCGCTATCTCTACCTGGTGCGCCATGGCGAACACCTCGACGCCGAGCACGGGCTCGAAGACGGACCCCTGTCGCCGCGGGGGCGACGGCAGGCCGAGTTGCTGGCTGACCGCCTGTCCGCGGTCCCGCTGTCCGCAGTGCGTCATTCGCCGCTCGAGCGCGCAGCCGAGACGGCTCGCGCGGTCGCCCACCGTCTTCCGTCGGTCTCGCCGGAGCCGTCGGCACTCTTGTTCGACTGCGTTCCGACAGCGATGACCCCCGACACCCCCGCCGTCTACGAACCGTTCTTCGGCGGGGTGACCGATGCGGAGTCCGAGGCCGGGGCCGCGCAGATGGCCGATGCGGTCGACGAGTTCCTCGTCCGCAAGTGGAGTGGACACGAACTGCTCATCACGCACAACTTCGTCATCGCGTGGTTCGTGCGGGAGGTGCTCGACGCGCCCGCCTGGCGGTGGCTCACCCTGACGCAGGCCCACTGCGGCCTCACGGTGCTGTCCCAACGCCCCGGCCGACCCTGGACGGTCGTCTCGCACAACGACCTCGCACACCTCCCGATGGAACTGCGCACCGGGCTCCACGAGACCCCCTTGGTCTGAACGATGGCAGAACCGGCCGCCGAGGTCCGGCTGGCGGCGCATGACGTCCGCCGTCTCGTGGACGAGCAGCACCCGTCGTTCGTCGGCAAGGTGCGTCTGTTCTCCCACGGCTGGGACAACGATCTCTTCCGGCTCGGCGACGACTGGGCGGTGCGGCTTCCGCGGCGCAGGGCCGCCGCCGACCTGATCCTCCACGAGCAGCGGTGGCTGCCGGAGCTCTCGGGGCGGCTGCCCGTTCCCACGCCCGTACCTGTCGCGGTCGGTCTTCCGACTGCGCAGTTCCCGTGGCGTTGGAGCATCGTGCCGTGGCTGCCCGGTTCCCGACTGGCCGACCTCTCACCGGGGGAGCGCGATGACGCGGCCGATGACGTCGCGGCGGCGCTCGCGGCGCTCCACACGCCGGCCCCGGCAGAGGCGCCCCGAAGCCCCCATCGCGGAATCGCCCTCCACGAACGTGACGCGGGGACACGCGAGCTCCTCGCGGGCGACCCGGAGCTGCTCGATCTCTGGCGTGTCGGCGTGGCGGCGGAGCCCTGGCGCGGCGCCCCGGTGTGGGTGCACGGCGATGTCCACCCCGGGAATCTCCTCGTCGCCGAAGGACGCTTGAGCGCCGTCCTCGACTTCGGCGATGTCTGCGCCGGCGACCCCGCGTGCGACCTGGCGATCGCATGGACGGCGTTCACCCCGCTCGGGCGTGCCCGGATGCGAGCCGCGCTGGGTGACCGGTACGACGCCGCGATCTGGACGCGCGCGGCGGCATGGGCGGCACTGTTCGCGGCGCTCCTCGCGGGCACGCGTGATCCGGCATTTCGCGAGGTCGCCGCGCATTCCCGCGCCGAGCTCGTTCGAGAGCTAGCCTGAGAGCGGACTGCCCCCGGGCTGATCTCGTCGCGATCAACCCCACGCCCGGACCCGATGGATGGTGGCTGCCTTCGGGTAGCTCCCGCGTCGGGGCCCGATCTCGAAGAGATCGATCATGAGCAACAGCGGGTAATCGGGTGCCTGGTCGAGGCGTCTGAGCACGCGGCCCTCGCATCCGATCACGGTCTCGCCCTCTCCCCACGCCACGGTCCAGGTGTGCGGGGCGGAGGCGTCGAGGGGGATCCTGATCTCAGCCATGTCGGTACGCAGACCGGGGTCGTGGTGCGCCTTGATACCCGTGCGAGCCAGGGTGGTCGCCCCAATCGTCTCCGCGTCGATCTCGAAGATGCAGATCTCGCCCGATTCGTTCGGCGACCGGTGCTCGGTCCCCACGAGCCACGCCGCGACCATGCAGCCCGGGGCGCGGCTGGCAGACAGAGTGATCTCGACGCGTCCTTGCGACGGAGCGAACAGCAGTTCGAGAGGTGTCTCGGTACGCACGCGCAGATCGTCGCGATGACGATGCGTTCCGGCGGCCGACCCGACAGGGCCGGAGAAGAGCCCCGTTTGAAGGTTCGAGACGCGCAACGGCGCGTCTTCCTGGCGCCAGTCCGGCTGGTCGGCCTCGATGCGCAGTTCGATTCCCTGCTCCGTGATCCGATAGCGGGCCGCCGCCCGGTCGGCCGTCGTCCAGTGCGGCAGGTAGCCTGCGACCCACCTCGCCGGGTCCAGCCCGCCGCGGAAGTCGTCATCGAGGGCGGCCGGTCGGTGGGGCTCGCCGGGAAAGGCTCGGGTCGGGAAGGTCATGCCGCATGATGGCACGACCCGCCGACGCCGCCTCCGGCACGTCCGTGCGGGCCTCAGCCGCCCGCCGCGTCAGAGAACCTTCCCTAGCCACACCGTCGCGTTGGGGTTGTCGTTGTACGCATCGATCGGCGCATAGCCGTGGGCGGTGTAGAGCGAGCCGGCGGCGGCGAGGGTGTGGTGCGTGTCGAGCACCATCTCCGCCGCGCCCCACTCGCGGGCCTGATCCTCCAGTGCCGTCAGCAGGAGGTGTCCCCAGCCGCGACCGCGGGTCTGTGGCTGCAGATAGAGGTGCTTGACCTCGTAACGCGCTCCGTGCGTGGCATCGGCCAACCGTCGGATGCCGCCGCATCCGACGTCGTTCTCCTCGTCATCGGTGACCACGAGGAACACGCCCGCCGGGGGAGTGAACGCCGCAGCATCGGGGAACGTGGGTCGGTAGGTCTGCCCCGCGGGGAAGGTCTCCCCACGCATGCCGAAGTACTCGGTCAAGAGGGTGCGCGATCGCGCGTCGTCGGCGGGAAGCTGTTCCAGACTCACCATGACATCGAGGCTACCGGCGACGCGCGTCGCGTCGGGCTCGCCGTAGGGTGGGAGGCATGACGACGAGAGTCGCCCTCGTGGGCGGAACGGGAAAACTCGGGGCCATCATCCACGAGGTCATCGACGACAGCGACGACTTCGAGGTGACGGCCGTTCTGGGCTCATCCAGCGACCTCTCGGAGATCGACGGGACAGACCTCGTCGTCGACGCGTCCACGCCGGCCGTCTCCATCGACGTCGTCCGGTCCGCGATCGAGCGCGGGCTGAACGTGCTGGTCGGCACGTCCGGCTGGTCGGCGGAGAGGATCGCAGCCATCCGCCCCCTGGTCGAGGCGGCGGGGACCGGCGCCGTCTTCATCCCCAACTTCTCGCTCGGATCGGTACTGGGATCGGCGCTCGCCGCTGCGGCGGCGCCGTTCTTCCCCTCGATCGAGATCGTCGAGGCTCACCGCGAGACCAAGGTCGATTCGCCGAGCGGCACCGCAGTGCGGACGGCGGAACTGATCGCGGCCGCGCGCACCGAGGCCGGCCCGGTCGAGTCGCCGCACGTGGACCAGCGAGCCCGCGGCCAGCAGGTCGCGAGCGTGCCGATCCACTCGCTACGCCGACCGGGGGTGGTCGCCCGGCAGGAGACCGTGCTGTCCGGCGCGGGAGAGACCCTGTCGATCATCCATGACACGGTCGATCCGGCGCGGGCATACGCGCCCGGCATCCGGGTGGCTCTGCAGGCGGCGCGCGACGCCCGTGGCGTCGTCATCGGACTCGACAGCTTCATCGACATCGGGCTGCGCGCGCCACGCTCCCGTCCCGCCGCTCCGGTCGACGAAGGCGATGTTCCCGGGCAGGTGGCCCGGACCACCGGCGCATGAGCACACGCATCGGCGTCGCCGTGATGGCGGTGCTCCTGGCCGTCTACATCGCGTTGGCGGGACAGCGGGCGTGGGTGCTGCTGACCGCGAAGGAGCCGGTCGCCGTCGCGATGGGGGCAGCCCTCGTTCTGCTTCCGATCCTGGGCGCGTGGGCGCTGGTCCGGGAGCTGCGTTTCGGCTGGCGCGCCGCCGCGCTCGGCCGGCGTCTGGAAGCGGAGGGCGCTCTCCCCGACGAGGAGATCCGCGTGCGTGCGAGCGGTCGTCCGCTTCGCGACGAAGCGGACGCGCTCTTTCCCGCGTACCGTGCCGAGGTGGAGGCCCACCCCGACGATTGGCGAGCGTGGTTCCGTCTCGCGCTCGTCTACGACGGTGCGGGCGATCGCACACGCGCCCGACAGGCCGCCCGCCGTGCGATCGCGCTGGAGCGCGCCGCATCACACGGCTGAGGTCACCGAGCCGGGATCGCCGCAGCGACGGCGTCCTCGACCGTCTCGTGGCGGAAGGTGAAACCGGTCTCCTGGAGCCGCCGAGGCGTGACGTCCATGTCGTTGGTGAGCAGGGCGCGGGTGGCGTCGGTGCCCAGCACGAGGGAGATCGCCCACACCGGCGCTCGCAGCAGGTACGGGCGATTCATCCGGCGGGCCAAGGCGAAGCCGAGATCGTTGGCGGTCGCGCGCTGCGGACCCGTCAGGTTCACCGGACCGGTGAGGCCGTTGTCGATGACGTGGCGGATGGCACGCACCTCGTCGTCCAGCGAGATCCACGGCCATACCTGTCTCCCGGATCCGATCGGACCCGACAGGCCGAACCGGGTGAGCAGCATGAGGGGCCCGAGGACGCCGTCCGGATGGACCACGGGCGCCGTGCGCAGGAGCGCGACTCGGGCGTCGGGGCCGGCGTGACGAGCCGCGCTCTCCCATTCCACGCAGAGGGCGGAAAGGAAGCCGTCGCCGGGAGGCGAGGACTCGTCCAGCGTGTCGCCGGGCGCGGACGGGTAGTAGCCGACGGCGGACGCGCACACGAACGCCGGCGCGTCCGCCCCGAGCGCCCGGACCGCCGCAGCGATCGCCTGCGTCGGCTGGATGCGCGACCACAGCAGCTCGTGGCGATATCGCTTCGTCCACGGGAAGCGTCCGATGCTGGCGCCGTTGAGGCAGACCACGGCAGACGCCCCCGCCAGGACCTCGGGCGCCAGCGGACGAGACGTGGGATCCCACGACACCTCGTCGGGGGAGGCGGATGCGCGTCGGACGAGACGGGTGACCCTCGTGCCGTCGGCGCGCAACGACGCGACGAGTGCTCGGCCGATCAGCCCGGACGCGCCCGCGACCACGACGTGGGCATCGTCGGGCTCAGGCAAGCGTCGCCTCGAGAGTGATCTCGATCCCGGTCAGGGCGGCCGAGACGGGGCATCCGGTCTTGGCTTCCTGCGCGATCCTGGCGAAGTCCTCGGCGCTGAGATTCGGCACGACGGCGTTGACGTTCAGGTGGGAACCCGTGATCCCGGTGCCGGGGACGAAGGTGACCGATGCGGTGGTCTCGACCGACTCGGGCGGCGTCCCGTTCTCCGTCAGAGCGTGGGAGAGGGCCATGCTGAAGCAGGAGGAATGCGCCGCAGCCAGGAGCTCCTCGGGCGTGGTCACCGACGTGGACCCTTCGCTGCGGGCCTTCCAGTCGACCGCGAGGGGACCCTGGTTGGAGCTTTCCAGGGCGATCTCCCCGGAGCCCTCGAACAGGCTTCCCTTCCAGCTCGTGCTCGCTTCGCTCGTGACGCTCATGGGGTCTCCTCGGTGCCGGATGGGTCGTCGGCGGGTTCCCGCGCGACGCTTTCGAGCGTAGACCGGCCGCGAGAGGGAGGGAATGGGGCTAGGCCGGAAC
Source organism: Microbacterium sp. (assembly GCF_047607225.1). Taxonomy (GTDB): domain Bacteria; phylum Actinomycetota; class Actinomycetes; order Actinomycetales; family Microbacteriaceae; genus Microbacterium. The sequence goes on from NZ_JASGDO010000030.1 coordinate 43,751, forward strand.
GCGCGGGGCGAGCACGCGGTCCAGTTCCAGTTCCACGACGCCCCGGCTCGGTGCGCCGCCGAACCGGGTGTGGATCGTTCCCCGGCCGTCGAGGACGAACGTCGTCGGGGTCTGCAGCACGTGGAAGTGCTGCGCGATGTCGGGCCGATCGGTCAGGTCGACGTCCAGGTGCAGGACGCCCGCGCGTTCCCGGGCGATCTCACCGAGCGTCCGGTGGACTCCGGGGCAGCGGCCGCAGGTCTGCGTGCTGAACTGCAGGAGCGTGGCCCGTTCGCCGAGTGCGGTGGCGCCCAATCGCCGAGGATCCACGATCTCGTCGGGGTTGCGGTGGCGAGGGCGATTCTGCTGCCAGCGCAGGAACAGGCCGAGCCCGACGGTGGCGGCCAGCAGGGCGCTGAGCACGAGGAGGGCGTCGACCACGTTCACAGCGGACCATCGTATCCGCATGAATCCACTCGGTCGACGCTCGGGGGCCGTGTATGACGCCGCGCGACACCTGTCGCACCCGGTCCGCGCGCACCGCCCCGGTGTCCTCCGGCGGCGGTAGGGTGGCAGGCGTGACCGCCGCCTCCGTTCCCACGCCGTACGAAGACCTCCTGCGGGATGTGCTCGCCGAAGGGGTCCACAAGAGCGATCGCACCGGCACCGGAACCACGAGCGTGTTCGGGCGGCAGATCCGCTTCGACCTGTCGCAGGGGTTCCCGCTCATCACCACCAAGCGCGTGCACTTCAAGTCGATCGCCTACGAGTTGCTGTGGTTCCTCCGCGGCGAGTCGAACGTGAACTGGCTGCAGGAGAACGGCGTGACCATCTGGGACGAGTGGGCCGACGAGCGCGGCGAGCTCGGCCCGGTCTATGGCGTCCAGTGGCGGTCCTGGCCCACCGCGTCGGGGGAGACGATCGATCAGATCGCCCAGGTCGTCGAGCAGATCCGCACCAACCCGGACTCGCGCCGTCTCATCGTCTCGGCCTGGAACCCCGCCGACATTCCCAACATGGCCCTCGCGCCGTGTCATGCGCTCTTCCAGTTCTACGTCGCCGACGGGCGGCTCTCGTGCCAGCTCTACCAGCGCAGCGCCGACATGTTTCTGGGCGTGCCTTTCAACATCGCCTCCTACGCGTTGCTGACGCTCATGATCGCCCAGCAGACCGGGCTCGAGCCGGGTGACTTCGTCTGGACCGGGGGCGACTGCCACATCTACGACAATCACCGCGAGCAAGTGCGTGAACAGCTCACGCGCGAGCCGTACCCGTATCCCACGTTGCGGCTCGCCCGTCGGCCGGAGTCGCTGTTCGACTATCGGTTCGAGGACTTCGTGGTCGAGGGCTACCAGCACCACCCGCCGATCCGGGCGGCTGTCGCGGTATGACCGCGGGCGGTTCCGGCGCGGACGGCGGGCCGCGCCCGCAAGACTCGCCGACGAACGCTGCGCGTCTGGGGCTCATCTGGGCCGAAGCGCACGATCGCGTCATCGGAGCGGGTGGCGGCATGCCGTGGCACGTTCCTGAAGACCTCGCGCACTTCCGTGAGGTCACCCTCGGCTCTCCCGTGATCATGGGAAGGCGGACCTGGGAGTCCTTTCCCGATCGCTTTCGGCCGCTTCCCGGCCGCCGGAACATCGTCGTCACGCGCGACGAGGAGTGGGAGGCGCTCGGGGCCGAACGCGCCGCTTCGCTCCCGGCGGCGATCGCCCTCGCGGGCGACGGAGAGGTCTGGGTGATCGGGGGTGGGCAGCTGTATCGCGAGGCGATCGCCCGCGCCGACGTGCTGGAGGTCACCGAGCTCGACCTCGATGTCGACGGCGACACGCATGCCCCCGCCCGAGACGGCTGGCATGTCGTGTCGCGGTCGCCGTGGCGGGAGTCCCGGACCGGCGTGCGCTACCGCTTCGTCACCCTCGATCGCGCGACGGACGGTCAGGCCACACGATGACGCGAACGGCACTGATCACGGGCGCCAGTTCGGGACTGGGCGCCGAGTTCGCGCGGCAGCTCGCCGCGACGGGGCCGACCTCGTCCTCGTCGCTCGCGATCGCGAAGCGCTGGAGACGCTCTCGTCGGAGCTCGTCCGCGATCACGCCGTCTCGTGTGAGGTGCTCACCGCCGACCTCACCACCCGGGAGGGTCTGGACGCGGTCGCCGCGCGGCTGCAAGAGCGCGAACGCCCGGTCGGCGTGCTGGTCAACAACGCCGGTTTCGGTCTGGATCTGCGCTTCGAGCGCAACGATGTCCCGCAGGAGGAGCGTCACCTCGATCTCCATGTGCGTGCCACGATGCGCCTCAGCCACGCGGCGCTCGGCTCCATGTTGTCGCGCGGCGGCGGAAGGATCATCAACGTGGCCTCCGTCGCCGCGTTCCTTCCGCGCGGCACCTACGGCGCGGTCAAGGCATGGGTGGTCTCCTTCAGCCGGTGGGCGAACATCGCCTACTCCCCGCGAGGCGTGAGCGTGACGGCCGTGTGCCCCGGCTTCACGCACACCGGCTTCCACGCGCGGATGGGTTTGGCCGCGGGGCAGGAGGGTGTGCCGCCCTTCCTCTGGCTCGAGGCGCGCGAGGTCGTTCGGATCGGCCTGCGCGACGCCGCCCGCGGCCGCGCGGTGTCGGTGCCGTCGCTGCGCTACAAAGTGCTCGTGGCGGCGGCTCGACTCCTCCCGTCGCGACTCGTGGCCCGCCTCGCGACAGCCGGCCGCTGATCGGCAAGCCTCGACGAGGCCGCGCGCGGAGCGAACCGATAACCTGGGACGCATGACGCACACCGGTAACCCTTTCGGACAGGTGCTCGTCGCGCTCGTCACCCCGATGACGGCCGACGGCGAGGTCGACTGGCCCGCCGTCGAGAAGCACATCGATGATGTGATCGGCGCAGGCGCCGACGGCATCGTCGTCACCGGCACGACGGGAGAGACAAGCACGCTGACCGATGCAGAGAAGCTGCGTCTGGTCGAGGTGGGCAAGTCCGTCTCCGCGGGCCGGGCCAAGATCATCACCGGCGGCGGCTCGAACGAGACCGCTCACGCGATCGAGCTCTATCGCGCGAGCGAGAAAGCCGGCGCCGACGGCATCATGATCGTCACGCCGTACTACAACAAGCCCACCCAGGCCGGAATCCTCACGCACTTCCGCCTCGTGGCCGACGCCACCGATCTGCCGGTGATCCTCTACGACATCCCCGGTCGCACCGGCGTGCCCATCAAGTACGAGACGATCCTCCGGCTGGCCAAGCACCCCAACATCTTGGCGATCAAAGACGCGAAGGGGGATTTCAGCGAGGTCAGCCGCGTCTTGAACCAGACCGACCTCCTGTACTTCTCCGGCGACGACGCGAACGTGCTCCCGCACCTCTCGATCGGTGCGTCAGGGCTCATCGGGGTCACAGCGAACATCGCCCCGGCGCCGTACCGCACGATCGTCGACGCGGTCAATCGCGGCGACCTCGCCGCCGCGACCGCCGCCCACCGCAAGCTCGAGCCGCTCGTGCGGGCCGTCATGACCCACGTGCCGGGAACGGTGAGCGCCAAGTACATCCTCCACGGTCTCGGCCGTATCTCCAGCCCGCGAGTGCGGTTGCCGCTGGTCGGGCCGGAGGAGTGGGAGGCCGCCGTGATCGAGGACGAGCTGGCGCTCGTGCACGATGTCGACGGCGCCGATTTCTCCAATTTTCGTCCCGATCGCAACGCGGCGGCCGGCGGTGCGCTGCCCAAGGTGCACGGCACGACGCGCTGATCCCACGATCCACAACCGAACACCGGACGCCCCCATGGCGCCCCGAACCGAGACGTCTCGACTGTCCCTCAGGCGCGACGCTCGGACACCTGTGAAAGGCCACTGATGCCCACGAACGTCTTCGAGCCGGCTGCGCTCGAGCCCGGAACCCTTCGCGTGACCCCCCTGGGCGGTCTCGGAGAGGTCGGGCGGAACATGACCGTCTTCGAGTTCGACGGCAAGCTCCTCGTGGTCGACTGCGGCGTGCTCTTTCCCGAGGAGCACCAACCCGGCGTCGACCTGATCCTCCCCGACTTCGAGCCTCTCAAGGGGCGCCTCGACGACATCGTCGGCGTGGTCCTGACCCACGGACACGAAGACCACATCGGCGCCGTGCCGTACCTCCTCAAGCTCAAGTCGGACATCTCGCTCCTGGGATCCGGGCTCACGCTCGCGCTCGTCGAGGCCAAGCTCAAGGAGCACCGCCTCAAGCCGTACACGCTCACCGTCACCGAGGGACAGCGTGAGCAGGTGGGGCCGTTCGAGCTCGAGTTCGTGGCGGTGAACCACTCGATCCCCGACGCCCTCGCCGTCGCGATCCGCACCCCCGCTGGCCTCGTGCTGGCCACCGGTGACTTCAAGATGGACCAGCTTCCGCTCGACGGCCGGATCACGGACCTCCGCGCCTTCTCGCGGCTGGGGGAGGAGGGTGTCGATCTCTTCCTCGTCGACTCGACGAACGCCGACGTCCCGGGCTTCACGCCGCTGGAGCGCTCGATCGGTCCCGTGCTCGACCAGGTCATCGCCAAGGCGCCGCGGAGGGTGATCGTCGCGAGCTTCTCCAGCCACGTGCACCGCGTGCAGCAGGTGCTCGATGCCGCGCATGCGCACGGCCGCCGGCTCGCCTTCCTCGGCCGCAGCATGGTGCGCAACATGACGATCGCCGAGGAGCTGGGCTATCTCAACGTCCCCTCCGGCGTCCTCATCGACTACAAGAAGGCCAAGGACCTCCCCGACGATCGCATCGTCTACATGTCGACCGGTTCTCAGGGAGAACCGATGGCGGTGCTCTCTCGTATGGCCAACCTCGACCACGCAATCGAGCCCGGCCCTGGAGACACGGTCATCCTCGCCTCGAGCCTCATTCCCGGCAACGAGAACGCCGTCTACCGCGTGATCGACGGCCTGACCAAGCTCGGCGCGAACGTCGTGCACAAGGGGAACGCGAAGGTCCACGTCTCCGGCCACGCCGCCGCAGGCGAGCTCCTCTACTGCTACAACATCCTGCGCCCCCGCAATGTCCTCCCCGTCCACGGCGAGTACCGGCACCTCATCGCCAATGCGAAGCTCGCGCAGGACACGGGGATCGCCGCCGACCGCACGATCATCGCGGAGAACGGCACGGTCGTCGACCTCAAGGGCGGCGTGGCGCGTGTGGCCGGGCAGCTGGACCTCGGCTTCGTCTACGTCGACGGCTCGACGGTCGGGGAGATCACCGACGCCGACCTCAAGGACCGTCGTATCCTCGGCGAGGAGGGGTTCATCTCGGTGATCGTCGTCGTCGACGCGGCGACGGGACGGGTCATCTCCGGCCCCGAGATCCACGCGCGAGGGTTCGCCGAGGACGACTCGGTGTTCGAGTCGGTCAAGCCGAAGATCGCGGCCGCGTTGGCCGAGGCCGCGCAGTCCGGTGTCCGGGACACGCACGCCCTCTCGCAGGTGGTGCGGCGCACGATCGGACGATGGGTCAACCAGTCGCTGCGCCGTCGGCCGATGATCGTGCCGCTGGTCATCGAGGCCTAGCCCTACAATCGGGGCCATGCCCGCCACGTTCCGTCTGCGACCCGCTGCGCCGGGAGACGGCGCTTTCCTCGCCGACATGGTGGTGGAAGCGGCGAACTGGCGGGCGGAGGGGTTCCGGCCCAAGCACCAGATCCTCGAGAGCCCCGAGCACGCTCGGTACCTGGCGGGGTGGATGCGGCCCGGGGACGCCGGCCTCGTCGCCGTGGACGGGCAGGAGGTGCCGATCGGCGCGGCGTGGTATCGGATGCTGCCGCGCACCGACCCCGGGTTCGGGTACGTCGCGACCGGCGTTCCCGAACTGATCATCGGCGTCCGGCCCATCTGGCGCGCGCACGGCGTCGGGCGCGCCCTGCTGCAGGGCCTGTGCGACCAGGCTCGCGCCGCCGGGTTCGCGCGGCTGAGCCTCTCGGTGGAACGCGGCAACTTCGCCCAGACGCTGTATCGCAGCGAGGGCTTCGCGGTCACCCAGGCCGGCCACGGACGCGACACGATGGTCAAGCGCCTGCGCTGAGGACGTGCGGCATCCGGGCTCGTCGGCGCCGCGCCTCTGCCGCGTCGCTACGCCGGAACGTCGGTGGCGCGCCGTACCGTGGAGGAATGGCCAGGAGCACGAAGCCGACCTCGAGCGCGCGCGCGTCCGCGAAGAGCTCGGGTCCGTCGCGCGCCAAGAAGCCCGATCCCGCCCCCCGGCGCTACGTCGACGATGTCGACAAGCCGCCGCTCGCCGTCCGGGCGTGGCTCGGCCTCGCGCACGTGGTCGGCGGCATGTTCCGCGCGTTCGGGCCCGAGACGCTCGAGAAGGACCAGCGCCGAGACGGGTTCCCGTTCCTCCTGGTGCTGCTGGCTGCAGCCGGAGCCGTCGTGGAGTGGTTCCTCATCGGCACCGAGGTCGGCACGTCGATCAGCGCGTACACCGTCGGTTTCCTCGTCGGACGCGTCGCCTTCATTCTTCCCGTGCTGCTGCTCCTGCTCGCGGGCTGGCTGTTCCGCCATCCGTCGTCAGTGCACGACAACGGTCGCATCGGCATCGGGTTCGGCATCTTCGTCCTCGCGATCGCGGGCTTCTGTCACGTACTGGGCTCCCGTCCCCAACCCAAGGCGGGTCTTCCGGCCCTCAGCGAGAGCGGTGGGCTTTTCGGCTGGATGATCGGCGAGCCGCTGACCTTCCTCACTCCGATCGGTGCGGCGGCCGTGCTCGGGCTGCTGGCCGTTCTCAGCGTCCTCATCATCACCAAGACCCCTCCGAACCGCATCGGGCAACGGTTGGGTGACCTCTACGCATGGATGTTCGGGGCCGAGCGTCCGGAGCGGCCCGCTCCCACGGCGGGCCCGGACGCCCCGACGGTCGCCTTCGGGAAGGAAGAAGAGAGCGACGCCGCGCTTCCGTGGTGGCGACGCAACAAGTCGGGCCGAGAGGAAGACGTCGACGGGCACCTCGGTGCTGACGACCTCACCGCGCTCCTCACCCCGGCGACCACGGGCGGCTTCGACCAGGCCGTCGCGGCGCCCGTGCAGCCGCCCGCCGCCGAGGCGCCCACCGAGGTCATCGACCCGTCCGTGGTCGCGGGGGCGCAGCGCGCGGCCCGGAAAGCAGACACCGGTATCCGCGAGGACGCCGACGAGGTGCACGACGACGGCCTCCTGCCGGGACTGTCGGGCCTCGGGGGAGACCACGACGGCCGGCCTCCGGCGCTCCCGTACCGACTCCCGTCGGTGGAGGCGCTCGCGACGGGCACGCCGCACAAGGCGCGCTCGGAGGCCAACGACGCGGTCGTGCGAGCGATCATGGGAGTGTTCGAGCAGTTCTCGGTCGACGCGCGCGTGACCGGGTTCTCGCGGGGGCCCACCGTCACCCAGTACGAGATCGAGCTCGGCCCGGGTGTGAAGGTCGAGCGGATCACTGCCCTGACCAACAACATCGCCTACGCCGTCGCCTCCAACGAGGTCCGTATCCTCGCTCCGATTCCGGGCAAGAGCGCGATCGGCGTGGAGATCCCGAACACCGACCGCGAGATCGTGACCCTCGGAGACGTCCTGCGCTCTCCCGCCGCGGCGGCGCAGACCCACCCCATGACGATCGGTGTCGGGAAGGACGTCGGCGGAGGCTACGTCGTGGCGAACCTCGCCAAGATGCCGCACCTTCTCGTAGCCGGCTCCACCGGGTCGGGTAAGTCGAGCTTCGTCAACTCGATGATCACGAGCCTGCTCATGCGCGCCAAGCCCAGCGACGTGCGCATGGTCCTGATCGACCCGAAGAGGGTGGAGCTCACCTCCTACGCCGGTGTGCCGCATCTGATCACCCCGATCATCACCAACCCCAAGAAGGCTGCCGAAGCCCTGCAGTGGGTCGTGAAAGAGATGGACATGCGCTACGACGACCTCGCGTCGTTCGGCTTCCGTCACATCGACGACTTCAACAAGGCGGTCGTGGCCGGGGAGATCACGCTTCCGGCGGGCAGCGAACGCGTCCTCAAGCCGTATCCGTACCTTCTCGTGGTCGTCGACGAGCTCGCCGACCTGATGATGGTCGCCCCTCGCGATGTCGAGGACTCGATCGTCCGCATCACCCAGCTGGCCCGCGCGAGCGGAATCCATCTGGTGCTGGCCACCCAGCGGCCTTCCGTCGACGTCGTGACCGGTCTGATCAAGGCCAACGTGCCCTCGCGCCTCGCCTTCGCGGTGACGAGCGTCACCGACTCCCGGGTCATCCTCGACCAGCCTGGCGCTGACCGTCTGATCGGGCAGGGCGACGGTCTCTTCCTGCCGATGGGAGCCTCCAAGGCTCTGCGGGTGCAGGGAGCGTGGGTCGCGGAGAGCGAGATCGAGAAGGTCGTCTCGCACGTCAAGAAACAGGCGCAGCCCGAGTACCGATCCGATGTCCAGGCGGTCGCCGAGAAGAAGGAGATCGACGCGGATATCGGCGACGACCTGGAGCTGCTCCTCGCCGCCGCCGAGCAGATCGTCTCGACCCAGTTCGGGTCGACGTCGATGCTGCAGCGCAAGCTCCGGGTCGGGTTCGCCAAAGCCGGACGACTGATGGACCTCCTGGAGTCCCGGGAGATCGTCGGTCCGTCGGAGGGGTCGAAGGCTCGCGACGTCCTGGTGACACCGGATCAGCTTCCCGCCGTCCTGGCGCGGCTGCGCGGTGAGGACCCTCCCGCTCAGGCTCCGGCACCCGACGGCTACGGCAAGGACGCGGTGGACGCGCAGTTCGACGGCTATGAGGTCGTCGACGGCGACAGCGGCTCCGAGGATGCCTGGGGTCTGACCGGTCGTGACTGAGGACGCTGCCGCGCTCGACGCGGCGCGTCGGATGCTCGCTCGCCTCGACTAGGCTCGGCGCGTGGCGATTCCCCGGCAGCTTCCCAACGCGATCACGGTCGTGCGCATCCTGTGCGCACCGGTGTTCCTCTGGATGCTTCTCGCAGATGCCGGCGCCGACGGGGGACTGCGGTGGGCCGCTGCGGCCCTCTTCATCGTCGCGATCGCCACCGACGGCATCGATGGATACTTGGCCCGGCGGCACGACATCGTGACCGACCTCGGAAAGCTCCTGGACCCGATCGCCGACAAGGCGCTGACGGGGTGTGCGTTCGTCGGGCTGTCGCTGCTGGGGGAGCTGGATTGGTGGGTGACGATCCTCGTGCTGGTCCGGGAGGTGGGGATCACGGTCCATCGCCTCATCGTCGCCAGTGACCACGTCGTCGCCGCCGCGTGGATGGGCAAGCTCAAGACGGTTGCGCAGGCAGTCGCGTTGTCGTTGGCCTTGTTGCCGCTGTGGACGGTGCTGGGGGAGTGGGTCCACGTCGTGAACGTCGTGGCGATGGTGATCGCGGTGGTGCTCACCGTGGCGAGCGGGATCGACTACGTGGTCGCGGAGGTCCGGGGGTCTCGCGCCGCGCGGAGAGGGGAACGATGACGAGCCGTCGAGAGGCGCGCGCCGCCCGTCAAGCGGCGGAGATCGATGACCTCGAGAACACTCTCGTCTCGGTCGGACGTGCTCCGGACGTCGAGCGTGTGGTCGCGCGGCTGAGCGAGCTCGGCTGGACACTAGCGGTCGCCGAGTCACTCACGGGCGGCCTCGTCGTCTCCACGGTCGTCGATGTCGCCGGAGCCTCGGCGGTGCTTCGCGGTGGCGTGGTCGCGTATGCGACCGACGTCAAACAACGTGTCCTCGGTGTGGACCCGACGCTCCTGGCCGCTCACGGTCCGGTGCATCCGCGTGTGGCGCAGCAGATGGCCGAGGGGGTGCGGCGAGCCCTCGCGCACGACGATCAGCCCGCCGACGTCGGTATCGCGACCACCGGCATCGCCGGCCCCGTCTCGCCCGACGGTCAGCCGGTCGGCACCGTCCATCTCGCCGTCTCCACGCCGTTGGGGTCACGCGTCGAATCATTGGTCCTCTCCGGCGACCGCGCGCAGATCCGGGTGGAAGCCGCGGCGCGCGCGCTCCGACTGGCGTTGGACGCATTGTGAGCCCGCGGGAATAGACGGTGTTTCGTCCCCGTTACACCTGAGCGATTCCCACCCTTTCTCCAGCACGCGAGGTCTAGGGTGACAACGAGGTGCGGTACTGTTATCCACCCGTGAGTGCGGAATCATCGTCTGAGAAGGGGGCCCGACATGATCCTGGTTCGTCAAGAGATCGGTGACGTCCTTCGTGATCTGCGCCTGCAGAAGGGCAAGACCCTTCGTCAGGTCGCGGGCCGTGCGAGCGTCGCGCTCGGGTACCTCAGTGAGGTCGAGCGTGGACAGAAGGAGGCGTCGAGCGAGATCCTCGCTGCGGTCGCCGACGCGCTCGATGTGCCGATCTCCTCGATCATGCGCGAGGTCGGCGATCGGATTTCGGTACTCGAGGGTCTGCAGACCTTCCCCGACGTCGTGCCCGACGATCTCGCTTCGCTCGGAGGCGACTACGCGCAGCCTGAGCTCTCGCTGCGCTGACACCGATGCGTCGGAGCGAGTTCGCGCGTGCGGTAGAAGCCGAGTTCGGGCCCCGCGGCGATTCGTTGGTCTCCGATCTGGCGCTCAGCGCCGTGGGCTATCGCACCGCTGAGGAGGCTCTCCGCGACGGCGTCGACGCTCGAGAGGTGTGGCTGGCGTTGTGCGTCGAGACCGACGTTCCCTCGGGGCGTCGCCACGGCGTCGGTCGGCTCGAGCGTCGGCGCTGAGTTCGGACGGTGAGACGCAGCGTCCGCGTGTCGCGTCGAACATGTGTTCTATCCGGCGTAGTGTCCTGCACAGGAGATGTCTCCTCGGGGTTGTCCCCCGCTTCGCCTGAACTGCCGAGGAATGTCGGTGGTCCTTCGTAGCGTGGACGGCGTCATCGAGACACCTACGCCTTGTCGTAGTGCTCCCTTCGTCGAAGGGAGGCGCGACAGCCTACAGGCGACGGAAGCGCGAACACGAAGGAGCACGTCATGCCATCACCCGCCGACCGCGAGAAGGCCCTGGAATCGGCCCTCGCTCAGATCGACCGGCAGTTCGGAAAGGGCTCGGTCATGCGGCTGGGCAGCGACGAACGCGCCCCGGTCGAAGTGATCCCCACCGGATCCATCGCGCTCGACGTCGCCCTCGGAGTGGGCGGACTCCCGCGGGGTCGCATCATCGAGATCTACGGGCCCGAGTCCTCGGGAAAGACCACGCTCACCCTTCACGCCATCGCCAACGTGCAGCGGGCCGGCGGGATTGCGGCCTTCGTCGACGCAGAGCACGCGCTCGACCCCGACTACGCGCAGAAGCTGGGAGTCGACATCGATCAGCTCCTGGTCTCTCAGCCCGACACGGGGGAGCAGGCGCTGGAGATCGCCGACATGCTGGTGCGCTCCGGGGCGATCGACCTCGTGGTGATCGACTCGGTGGCCGCGCTCGTGCCCAAGGCGGAGATCGAGGGCGAGATGGGGGACTCGCACGTCGGTCTCCAGGCCCGACTGATGTCGCAGGCACTGCGCAAGCTCACCGGTGGTCTCAACCAGACCAACACCACCATGATCTTCATCAACCAGCTGCGCGAGAAGATCGGCGTCTTCTTCGGATCACCGGAGACCACCGCCGGTGGGAAGGCGCTGAAGTTCTACGCCTCGGTGCGCCTGGACATCCGTCGCATCGAGACGCTCAAAGACGGCACCGAAGCGGTGGGCAACCGCACGCGGGTGAAGGTCGTCAAGAACAAGATGGCACCGCCCTTCAAGCAGGCGGAGTTCGACATCCTGTACGGGGTGGGGATCTCACGCGAGGGCAGCCTGATCGACTTCGGCGTGGAGCACGCCATCGTCAAGAAGTCCGGGGCTTGGTACACCTACGACGGCGAGCAGCTCGGTCAGGGCAAGGAGAACGCACGCAACTTCCTGATCAAGAACGCCGACATCGCCGCAGAGATCGAGACGAAGATCAAGCAGAAGCTCGGCGTCGGTCAGCCTAAGCAGACCGAGACCGCCGACGAACTCGCCGCTCGCCGCCCGGCGTGACCCGGGGCAGCCGGTGACCGACGACACCGCTCACAGGGGCCAGGCCGACCACCTGGCCCCTGTCATCCCCCTGTTCGATCGGGGAAGCCGCGACGAGCGCGCTCCGAGTCGTGAGCGCACCGTGAGTGAGTGGCATACAACGTGGACCGAGTCGACGGAAAGCGGCGGGGGCGGTGCGGGAGCAAAGCGGGGTGACGAGCCTTCCGACGAGGCCGCTACGGCCGAGAAGTCACTCGTGAAGAAGCTTCGAGTACGTTCTCTCTCGGTGCGCGAGGCATACGACGTCCTCCGCTCGGCGAGCGTCGTCGGCGACGCGGCCGATGCGATCATCGACCGCTGCCTGCGTCACGGATATCTCGACGACGTGCGTCTGGCGGAACAGCTGGTGTACACCGCCACCGACCGCAAGGGCCAGGGGCGCAATGCCATCATGCGCACGCTGCGCCAGCGCGGCATCGACTCGGCGGTCGCAGAGGCTGCGCTCTCCGACGTCGTGGACGATGACCGCGAGCGAGCGCTCGAGTTCGCCCGGCACAAGGCGAGGGCATTCCGTGACGTCGATCGGGACACGGCTCTCCGCCGCCTCGTCGGGCAGCTCACGCGACGGGGCTATACCGGCGGGGTCGCGATGGCCGCCGCCCGAGCGGCGCTTGACGAGGCCGCGCCGACGGGCGTCCGCTTCACGGAGTGAGCCGACCGGGCCACGCCGCCGATCGGACCGAGGCCGTCGTTCCGGCTCGTAGAATGGCTGGATCATGACTTCTCCGTCTTCCGCGCCGACGTTGATCACCCCTTCTGAGGCCGCGCGTGCCAGCGACGGTCGCGCGCGCACGTACGAGGTGCGGACGTTCGGCTGTCAGATGAACGTCCACGACTCGGAGCGGCTGTCGGGATCCCTGGAGAGCGCCGGCTATGTCCGTGCCGAGGCGGGGAGCGAAGCCGACGTCATCGTGATCAACACGTGCGCCGTGCGTGACAACGCTGCGGGCAAGCTCTACGGGACACTCGGCCACCTCAAGAGTCGCAAGGAGCGGCACGAAGGCATGCAGATCGCCGTCGGCGGCTGCTTGGCGCAGATGGACAAAGACACCGTGCTGCAGAAGGCTCCCTGGGTCGACGTCGTCTTCGGCACGCACAACATGGGGTCGCTCCCCGGGATGCTCGAGCGCGCGCGTCACAACGGCGAGGCGGAACTGGAGATCCTGGAGTCGCTCGAGGTCTTCCCCTCCACCCTTCCCACCAAGCGCGATGCGGTGCACAGCGGGTGGGTCTCGATCTCCGTCGGGTGCAACAACACCTGCACCTTCTGTATCGTCCCCAGTCTTCGGGGCAAAGAGAAGGACCGGCGGCCGGGCGACATTCTCAGCGAGATCCGCCTCCTGGTCGATGACGGAGCGATCGAGGTCACCCTCCTCGGCCAGAACGTCAACAGCTACGGCGTGGAGTTCGGCGACCGCCAGGCCTTCGGGAAGCTCCTGCGCGCCGCGGGTGAGATCCCGGGACTGGAGCGCATTCGTTTCACGAGCCCCCATCCGGCCGCCTTCACCGACGACGTGATCGACGCCATGGCTGAAACGCCCTCGGTCATGCCGCAGTTGCATATGCCGCTGCAGTCCGGATCGGACCGGATCCTCAAAGCCATGCGGCGGTCGTACCGCAGTGAGCGGTTCCTCGGGATCCTGGACCGCGTTCGCGAGCGGATCCCCCACGCCGCGATCACGACGGACATCATCGTCGGCTTCCCCGGTGAGACCGACGAGGATTTCGAGGACACGTTGCGCGTGGTGGAGAAAGCGCGCTTCGCGAGCGCCTTCACCTTCCAGTACTCCATCCGGGAGGGCACGCCGGCAGCAACGATGCCCGACCAGGTCCCCAAGCATGTCGTGCAGGAACGCTACGACCGCCTCGTCGCGCTGCAGGAGCGGATCTCCCTGGAGGAGAACCAGCGTCAGCGAGGCCGCCGCCTCGACGTGCTCGTATCGACGGGCGAGGGGAAGAAGGACACCGCCACACGGCGGCTCACCGGTCGCGCGGAGGACAACCGCCTCGTGCACTTCGAGGTGCCCGAGGGATCGGAGGTTCCTCGTCCCGGAGACATCGTGACCGTGACGGTCACCCACGCCGCGCCGTTCCACCTTCTCGCCGACAGCCTCGACGGCGCGCCGTTGGTGGTGCGACGCACCCGCGCCGGCGACGCCTGGGATCGCGCGCAGGCCGAGTCCTGCGGCGTGCCGGCATCGTCGCCGGCCGATGGCCCCCGCGCCGTGGGGCTGGGAATGCCCACACTCCGCGTCGGATCGTGACCTCGGTCGCTCATCAGAGCGGCCCGCGCCTGTGGGCCGTCGTGGGCGCGACGGGAACCGGCAAGACCGACCTCTCGCTGCGACTCGCCGAGGCCCTGATCGGTCGCGGCCGACGGGCGGAGATCGTCAACGCCGACGCGATGCAGCTCTATCGCGGCATGGACATCGGCACCGCCAAACTGCCGCCATCGGAGCGACGGGGTGTGAGCCATCATCTCTTCGATGTGCTCGAACCGAATGAGGACGCCGCCGTCGCCTGGTATCAGCAGTCCGCGCGCGAGGCGGCCGTCGATGCGTTCTCCCGCGGCGTCGACGTCATCCTGGTGGGTGGCTCCGGTCTGTATGTGTCGAGCGTCCTCTACGACTTCCGGTTCCCCCCTCGAGACGAGAAGGTGCGCGCCGACCTCGAGCGGGAGCTCGCGGAGGAGGGGGCCGCAGCCCTCTATGAACGCCTCCGTCACGCCGATCCGGCAAGCGCCGCGCGCATCGATCCCCGCAACGGGCGGCGCGTCGTGCGTGCGCTCGAAGTGGTCGCCCAGGGGGCGGCGGGCCACGGAGCGGCTCTCCCCGACCAGCCGGTGCTCTGGCGCCCCGACACGACCGTCATCGGTGTGCACCTCGAGCGTGCGGAGTTGGTGGAGCGTCTGGATCGCCGTGTCGAGGGAATGTGGACGGACGGCCTTCTCGATGAGGTCCGCGAGCTGCGGGAGCGCGGCTTGGAGCGGGGCACGACCGCGCGGCGCGCCATCGGCTACGCGCAAGCGCTCGACCAGCTCGACGGCCGGCTCGATCAGGACGAGGCGATCGCCCAGACGCAGAGCCTGACCCGTCGCTACGCGCGTCGCCAAGTGTCGTGGTTCCGCCGCTATCCGGATGTGCGCTGGACGGCTTCGGACGTCGATGCCGCGCGCCTGGCAGACTCGGACGCATGACCGTCGCGATCCGACCCTTCGACCTCGCCGACACCGATGCCGTCGTCGCCCTATGGCAAGAGGCGGGACTCACTCGTCCCTGGAACAATCCGTACCAGGACATCCGCCGGAAGCTCACCGTACAGCCCGACCTGTTTCTGGTCGCCGTCGACGACAGCGACCTGGTCGGCACGGTGATGGCCGGATACGACGGCCACCGCGGCTGGCTCTACTACCTCGCCAGCGCGCCCGCCCGTCGCGGGCAGGGCATCGGACGCCGTCTCGTCGAGACAGCCGAAGAGAAGCTCATCGCCCTCGGGTGCCCGAAGGTGCAGCTGATGGTGCGGACGGAGAACCTCGAGGTGCACGACTTCTACTCGGCGCTCGGCTTCGAGCCGTTCGAGACCTGGACGACAGGAAAACGCCTCATCTCCGACTGACGGGCTCGGGCGGAGGTCTCTCGCGGAACCTAGACTTGACCGGTGACCACCATCTCGTTCACCAAGGGCCACGGCACCGGCAACGACTTCGTCATCGTGCCCGACGTCGACGGCGCTCTACCGCTGACCGAACGACAGGTCGCGGCGCTGTGCGATCGTCGCTTCGGGATCGGCGGCGACGGAGTGCTGCGGGTGGTGCGCGCGCGCCTCGTGGCCGACGCTGACGCCGAGACCGAAGCCGAGTGGTTCATGGACTACCGCAATGCCGATGGATCCGTCGCGGAGATGTGCGGTAACGGGATCCGCGTGTTCGCGAAGTACCTGGTCGAGACAGGGCTCGCCACGATCTCGGCGGATCAGCCGCTGCGCGTGGCGACCCGGGCGGGAACCAAGACCCTGACGAGGACCGACAGCGGTTTCGAGGTCGATCTCGGGGTCTGGCGTCCCGAGGCCGACGAGGTGCTCGTGCGGGCGCGGGGCGTCGGCGTCGCGCGCCCCGGACAGGGGATCGACGTCGGCAACCCGCACGTCGTCGTCGCGCTCTCCAGCTCGGACGAGCTCGATGACCTGGACCTCAGCGTCCAGCCGCTCCTCCAGCCCGAGCCTCCGGCGGGGGCCAACATCGAGTTCGTCGTCCCCGATGAGCCCCTCGTCCAGGACGGAGTCGGTGGCATCACCATGCGCGTGTTCGAGCGCGGTGTCGGTGAGACCCTGTCGTGCGGGACAGGAGTGGCGGCGGCCGCGCTCGCCGTTCGACTGTGGGCGGGGCCGGCGGCCCCCGCCCAGTGGCGCGTGGCCGTTCCCGGCGGGACCCTCGGCGTGCGCGTCGAACAGCACGCCGACGGCGAGCACGTGTTCTTGTGGGGCGCCGCCACCCTGGTGTTCTCGGGCGAGGTCACCCTGGCCTGATCAGGCGGAGCGCAGCGAGGGGGTGTCGGCCGCGCTCACGGGACGGAGATGGCGCCCGTCGGGGGACTGCCGTGGCGGCGCACCTTGATGACACGGAAGCCCCGACCCGTCGCCGCGCGCGTCACGGTGTATCCGTCGGCGAACGTGGCATCGAGCCACCTCTGCAACGAGTCCGATCCGAGGTTGCGCTGCACGACCAACCACGCGTCGCTGCGCTCGTCCAAGCGGGGGATCCAGCGTTCGAGCAGGCCGTGGAGCTCGTTCTTGCCGACGCGGATGGGCGGGTTGGAGCGGATCGTGCGGAAGGCGAGGTCGTCGGGAACATCGTCGGGCAGTACCGCGTTGACATTGGAGAGACCGAGATCGCGCGCGTTCCGGCGCACGAGATCCAGTGCGCGTTCGTTGACGTCGACCGCCCACACCGTGGCGTGAGGGGCATCGAGCGCCAGGGTCAGGGCGATGGGACCCCATCCGCAGCCGAGATCCAGAAGGTGGCCGCCGGCCGGCGGTGGGGGAGTGTTGGCAAGCAGCACTGCGGTGCCCGAGTCCACGTGATCGGGGCTGAAGACGCCGCCAGCGGTGGTGACCTCCACGGATCGGCCCGCGAGGGTCGCACGGATACGGCGGAGATTCTCAGCGCTGGCCGGCGTCGCGCTGAAGTAGTGATCGCTGGCCATGGCTTTCGAGCGTAGCGGAGGACAGTCCGCGCGCGGGAGGCTAGAGTTCACGGGTGAACCCGGGTCGGTCCACGGATCGACGAGGAAAAGGATGACATGACAGACACCAGCACTTCCCACGACACCGACGAGACCTCGGTCGACCCGGTCGATCGGGTGCTCGCGCACGCCGAGGGACGCAGCGGAGTGCGTGTGTTCGGGGCTGCGCAGGCCCTGCAGCACGAGTCGACCGTCGCCTACGGTGACACCGATGGCGAGCAGTGGGATCGCGAAGAGCGCGCCGCCCTGAGGCGAGTCGCCGGGCTTTCCACGGAACTCGAAGACGTCACCGAGGTGGAGTACCGCCAGCTGCGGCTCGAGAATGTCGTTCTCGTGGGCGTCTATCCGCAGGGCAGCCAAGAGGACGCCGAGAACTCACTCCGTGAGCTCGCGGCGCTCGCCGAGACGGCAGGGGCCGTCGTGCTCGACGGGGTCCTGCAGCGGCGGCCGCATCCCGACCCGGCGACCTATATCGGTCGCGGGAAGGCGGCCGAGCTCCGCGACCTCGTCGCTGCCGTCGGCGCCGACACGGTGATCGCCGACACAGAGCTCGCCGCGAGCCAGCGCCGTGCACTGGAAGACGTCGTGAAGGTCAAGGTCATCGACCGCACCACCGTGATCCTCGACATCTTCAGCCAGCACGCCAAGAGCCGCGAGGGCAAGGCCCAGGTCGAGCTCGCCCAGCTCGAGTACCTGCTTCCCCGTCTGCGCGGCTGGGGTGAGTCGATGTCCCGGCAGGCCGGTGGACAAGTGGGGGCGGGCGGGGCCGGAATGGGATCCCGCGGCCCGGGTGAGACCAAGATCGAGCTGGACCGTCGTCGCATCCGTACGCGCATGGCCCAGCTGAGGCGTCAGATCCGCGACTTCGCGCCCGCACGCGATGCCAAGCGTGCCGAGCGCAAGCGCCACACGATCCCGTCGGTCGCGATCGCGGGGTACACGAACGCCGGCAAGTCGAGCCTGCTCAACCGACTGACCAGTGCCGGAGTGCTCGTGGAGAACGCGCTGTTCGCAACGCTCGATGCGACGGTCCGCCGCGCGCAGGCCTCCGACGGACGCATCTATACCCTCACCGACACGGTCGGCTTCGTCCGGAACCTCCCGCACCAGCTGGTCGAGGCCTTCCGCTCGACCCTTGAGGAGGTCGGCGACGCCGACGTCATCGTCCATGTCGTCGACGGGTCGCACCCCGATCCGGCGGCGCAGGTGACGACCGTGCGCGCGGTGATGGCGGACGTGGGCGCCCGCTCCACTCGCGAGATCATCGTCTTCAACAAGGCCGACCTCGTCGACGACGACACTCGACTGGTGCTGCGCGGACTCGAGCCGCAGTCAGTGTTCGTGTCGTCGCGGACGGGCGAAGGCATCGACGACCTGCGAGCGGCGATCGAGGAGGCCCTGCCGCTTCCCGCCGTCGAGGTGCGGGCTCTGGTTCCGTACGGGCGCGGTGACCTGGTCAACGCCGTCCATGAGTCGGGTCACTTGATCTCGACCGAGCACCACGAGGACGGCACGGTGCTGCACGCCCACGTGAACGAGCGCCTCGCGGCCGAACTGGCTCCCTACGCGGTCGCCGCCGGCTGACCGGCGTCGCCGATCGTCTCGCCTCCACCCGCGAGGGGGAGCGGCGGCACGCCCGGAGTGGCGAAGCCGAAGACGCTGCCGAGGAAGGCGAGTTCGCTCTCGAGAGCGTGCACGATCGTCTCGGTGCGGCGGAAACCGTGTCCCTCGCCCTCGTAGAGCACATAGGCGTGCGGAACGCCCCGCGCCGCGAGCGCGTCTCGCACGGCCTCGGACTGCGAGGGCGGGACGACGGCGTCCTCGTCTCCCTGGAGGATCAGGAGGGGCACCCGCAGGCGGTCGGCGTGCTGCAGCGGGGAACGCGCGATGTACAGTTCCTCGGCCTCGGGGAGAGGGCCGATGAGACCGTCGAGGTAACGCGCCTCGAAATCGTGGGTGTCGGCGGCGAGCGTGCGCGCATCGGCGACGCCGTAGCGGGAGACGCCCGCGGCGAACACGTCCGTGCCGACGAGTGCGCCCAGCACCGTCCATCCTCCCGCTGAGCCGCCCTCGATCGCCAGGCGATCGCCATCGGCAGCACCGGCGGCGACGAGACCACGCGCGGCTGCGGCGACGTCATCGACGTCGACGACACCCCACTGACCGCGAAGCCGCTCCCGGTACTCCCGTCCGTAGCCGGTCGAGCCGCCGTAGTTCACGTCGAGCACTCCGATCCCGCGGCTCGTGAAGAACGCCGTCTTCGTGTCGGCGACACCCGCGACGTGCGAGGTCGGGCCGCCGTGGACCCACACCAGGTACGGCGGACGCTCGCCCGTCGGACCGGTGACCTCGGGGTTCGTCGGAGGATAGTCGAACGCGTGCACCGGGCCGTGTGGTCCCTCCACCGTGAGGCGGCGCGGCTCGGGAAGCCAGTCCGCGTCGAGCGGGAACGTGGCGCCCCGAACGAGCTCGACCGCGCCGTCGACGCCCACGAGCCAGATCCCGGTGACACCCGGCGCGGTTCCGGAGACGAGGACCGCGTCCGCCCGTGACGCCTCCACGAGGAGGCGGGAGCGCGGAGGCACAGGGACGACCGTGGTCGCCCCCGTCGGTGCGATCAGCACCAGTTCGTCGTCGCCGTCGGTGCGGACGGCGAAGACACCGCTTGCCCCGCAGAGTCCGTACCATCGTGACCCGAGGGTCCAGAGGGCCCCGCCCGTGTCGGCGTCGGCAGGAGCCAGCGCGTCGGCCGGGCCGCCCGCGGACAGGCCTGCCAGATCTCCTCGGTAGAGGTTCCACCGGCCGGTGTGGTCATCGATCCAGATGAGCTCACCGTCGTCGGTCCAGGTGGGCTGGAGCGCGGACGTCGAGCCCGAAGTGATGTCCTGCACGGAGTCGACGCCGGACGCGCCGAGGCGGCCGACGCGGATCACCGTCCGGTCCCACGGCATGTCGGGATGATCCCACGCGACCCAAGCCAGGTGACTGCCGTCGGGGGAGAGCGCGGGCTGGGCGAGGAAGTCGCTCCCTTCCACCAGAACTTCGACGTGCCCGCTGTCGACGTCGATGGCGACGATCGATCGCGCGGGCACCGGACGATCGTCGTGCACCTCGCGGATCGCCAGCAGGCGACCGGCGTGAACGGCGAGGCCCCCGAACCGCGTCGAGTCCGCCTCGGGGGTCAGTGGCGCCGGGGCGGCGCCCGGCGCGAGCCGCCACACGCGTTGGTCGGACTTCTCCACGAAGAACAGCGTGCCGTCGGCAGTGGTGGCCCACGACCCACCGCCGTACTCATGGACGCGAGAACGCGCGCTGAAGGGAGCCGGGAGCACGGTGGTGGTCTCTCCCGTGCGGGCCCGCCGGAGAATCGCCGTGCGGCCGCCCTCGGAAGCGACCGACTCACCCCACCAGATCTCGTCGCCGACGAAGGCCGCGCCCTCGAACCGCGGGGCGGCGGCAGCCGCGTCGGCGGCGGAAAGCGGAGAGGGCCAGGAGCCGTAGGGAAGCGAGGCACGCATGCCCCCACGCTACGCCCGCCTGCAACACGACGTCACACATCCGTGGCCGCGGGAGCCGCGCCCTATAGTGGTGCCATCGACGCCCGGCGCTGCCGGGCAGGAGCGACAGCCGAGCCCGGCACCCGCCCGCGACGACCGTCCCCGACTTGAATCGGAACGATGGCCGCGGCCCGCCGGCCTCCCCGATGCGCCATGCGCATCCCGCCCCTGACCTGAGAGCTGAGATGTCGACCCCCGAACCCGCATCGGTGCCCGTCTCGTTCGAGATCTATCCGCCGCGTACACCCGAGCGCATGCCGGCGCTTCACGAGACGATCCGCCAACTGGCCTCCGCGGACCCGTCGTTCATCTCGGTCACCTTCGGTGCCGGGGGATCCCACGGTGGCGCCTCGCTCGATGTCCTCACCCACATCCTCACCGAGACACACGTCTCTCCGCTTGCGCACCTGACCTGCGTCGGAAGCACGTACGCGCAGGCGGGTGCGCTCATCCGCGAGTTCCTCGACGCCGGTATCACCCGCTTCCTCGCCCTGCGTGGGGATCCCCCCGCCGGTTCGGCAGAAGGCGACGACTTCCTCGGTGACCTGGAGACCGCGGCGCAGCTGGTGCAGTTGATAGACCGCGTGCAGGCCGAGCGTGCGCCGTACAGCGAGGAGAGTGTCCCGGGCTTGCCGGGCGCTGCTCGCGTCGCGCCTCGGGAGAAGGTGCAGATCGCGGTCGCCGCGTTCCCGAACGGGCACCCGCGGTCGCGGCACCGGCACGAGGACATCGACGCCCTGCTGGCCAAGCAGGCCGCGGGAGCGACCTTCGCCATCACCCAGTTGTTCTTCCACGCCGACGACTATCTCGGCTTCGTCGATCGCGCCCGCACCGCCGGGGTCGTGATCCCGATCCTTCCCGGTCTCATGCCGATCACGTCGCGCTCTCGCCTGGAACGCGTTCTGGAGTTGACGGGCGAGGCCCGTCCGACGGCGCTCGCCGCCGCGCTCGAGCGGGAGACCGATCCGCGTCGGCAGCGCGAGGTGGGCGTGGCCGCCGCCGCCGATCTCGTCCGCGCCGTCGTGGCCGGCGGTGCGCCGGGCGTCCACCTCTACGCCTTCAACAACCACGAGACGGTGCTCACGGTGCTCCGCGACGCCGGCATTCTTCTTCCCGAACAGGAGCTGTCATGACCTTTCCCTCCGGCACGATCCTCGGCTACCCCCGTATCGGGCGTCGGCGCGAGCTGAAGCGCGCGATCGAGTCCCACTGGGCGGGAGACCTCGACGAGGCCGGCCTGCAGGCGGCCGCCGCCGAGCTTCGCTCCCGCACCCGAGCGCGGCTCGCCGAGTTGGGGCTGGGGACGCGCGACTCCGCGATTCCCGAGAGCTTCTCCTTCTACGATCAGGTGCTCGACGCGATCGTGACGCTCGGAGCGCTCCCCGCTCGGTTCGCGGACCTGCGCGCGGAGGACGGGCGCATACCGTTGTCGGCATACTTCACCGCGGCGCGCGGGGATCGAGAGCGGGCGCCGCTGGAGATGACCAAGTGGTTCGACACCAACTACCACTACCTCGTTCCCGAGATCGGGCCCGAGATGGTCTTCTCGCTTTCCGACCGCCGGGTGGTCGACCAGGTGCGGGAGGCTCGGAACGAGGGCTACCTCACGCGGCCTGTGCTCGTGGGACCGGTGACGTTCCTCGCGCTCGCGAAGGCTACCGCCGGCGCGCCGGACGGCTATCGGCCGCTCGACCGACTGTCGGACGTGTTGCCCGTCTACCGGGAGGTCCTGTCCGAGTTGCAGGACGCCGGGGCCGAATGGGTGCAACTGGATGAGCCGGCGCTGGTCAGCCAGTCCCTGGGCTACGACGACGACGAGCTCGCCGCTGCCGCACAGGTGGCCTATGCGGCCCTCGGAGCCGGCTCCGCGCGGCCGTCCCTGCTGGTGGCAGCACCGTACGGGCAGCTTTCCGACGCGGCGTGGCGCACGGTGGCCGCCGCGCCGATCGAGGCGATCGCGCTCGATCTGACGCGTGGTCAGGTGCCGGCCGCGGTGCCGGGGCTGACGGAGAAGACGCTGGTCGGCGGGGTGATCGACGGGCGAAACGTGTGGCGAGGCGACCTCGAGGCGGCCTGGGAGCGCCTGGAACGTCTGGGTGAGCTCGGTGCCGCGCAGGTGTCCGTAGGCACGTCGACCTCGCTCCAGCACGTTCCCCACGACGTTGACGATGAGCCGGATCTCGACCCCCGACTCGCGTCGTGGCTCGCGTTCGCGGACCAGAAGACGGGTCAGGTCACCGCCCTCGCCCGCGCTCTCGAGAACGGGCGCGAGAGCGCGCGAGACGAGTTCGCCGCGGCATCGGCCGCCTGGCGGGACCGCCAGAGCGCGCCCGGGGTGCGGGATGGAAAGGTCCGGGAGCGTCTGGCGTCTCGGACCTCGGAGTCCGCGCGGCGCGTCCCTTACGCGACCAGGCTGTCGGCGCAGGAGGACCTGGACCTGCCGCTCCTCCCCACGACGACGATCGGCTCGTTCCCCCAGACGGCCGAGATCCGCCGGGCGCGCGCCGCGCGTCTGTCCGGCGACCTGTCGGACGCCGAGTACGACGGCTTCCTCCGAGACGAGATCGCCCGGGTCATCGCCCTCCAGGAAGACCTGGGCCTCGATGTCCTGGTGCACGGCGAGGCCGAGCGCAACGACATGGTGCAGTACTTCGCCGAGAACCTCGACGGCTTCGCCGTGACGCGCAACGGCTGGGTCCAGTCGTACGGATCGCGCGCGACGCGTCCATCGATCCTCTGGGGCGATGTGTCGCGGCCCGGACCCATCACGGTGAGGTGGTCGGAGTACGCGCAGTCGCTCACCTCGCGGCCGGTGAAGGGGATGCTGACCGGACCGGTGACGATCCTCGCCTGGTCGTTCGTCCGAGACGACCAGACGCTCCGCGAGACCGCCGACCAGGTGGCACTGGCCCTGCGCGACGAGATCGCCGATCTGGAGGAGGCGGGCATCCGGATCGTCCAGGTCGACGAACCGGCGCTTCGTGAACTGCTGCCCTTGCAGAAGGCGGCACAGCCCGAGTACCTGGACTGGTCGGTGGGGTCGTTCCTCCTCGCAACGGCGGGGGCCCGACCCGAGACCCAGATCCACACCCACCTCTGTTACTCCGAGTTCGACGTCGTGATCGAGGCGATCGCGGCACTCGATGCGGACGTCACCTCGATCGAGGCCGCCCGAAGCGGCGGCGAGGTCGTGGCGGACATCGCGGCGGCGGGCTTCGCGCACGGCGTCGGGCCGGGTGTTTACGACATCCACTCCCCACGAGTGCCGTCCGCGGACGAGATCGCGACGACCCTCGAGGTCGCCACCGCGGCGCTGCCTCTGCGGCAACTGTGGGTCAACCCGGACTGCGGGCTCAAGACCCGCGGCTACGCCGAGACCGTCGAAGCTCTTCGGAACCTCGTCGTGGCGACGACGACGGCGCGAGCGCGCACGACGCAGAGCGCCTGAGCGAAGGGCCCTGGCGCATCCGGATCCTCCGAAGCGCCAGGGCCCCGTCGACGCAGCCGAGTCGCCTCCGGGAGGTGCGCGCCGCGGGCCTGAACCCGGGGCCCGGGACGTCTACACGGCGCGAAGAACCGCGACCACCTTGCCCAGCACGACCGCGTCGTCGCCCAGGATCGGCTCGAACGCGCTGTTGCGGGGGAGGAGCCACGTGTGTCCGTCGCGCTGACGGAAGGTCTTCACGGTCGCCTCGCTGTCGAGCATCGCGGCCACGATGTCGCCGTTGTCAGCGGTGGCCTGTGACCGCACGACGACCCAGTCGCCGTCGCAGATGGCGGCGTCGATCATCGAGTCGCCGCTGACCTTGAGCATGAACAGCTCTCCCTTGCCGACCAACTGGCGGGGGAGCGGGAAGATCTCCTCGACCTGCTGATCGGCCGTGATCGGAACTCCGGCGGCGATGCGGCCGACCAGCGGCACCATGGCCGCATCGCCCACGGCGGGTGCGATGTCGGCGGGGTTCTCCGCGGCGGTGCCGGGGAGGTCGATCAGCACCTCCATCGCGCGGGTCTTGCCGGGATCGCGGCGAAGATAGCCGCTCAACTCGAGCTGGTTGAGCTGGTGCGTCACGCTGGACAGCGACTTGAGCCCCACGGCGTCGCCGATCTCGCGCATGCTCGGCGGGTAGCCGTGCCGGGCGATCGAGCGCTGGATCACTTCGAGGATGGCCAGCTGCTTGTCGCTCAGACTCTTGCGTCGCCGGGTCTGGGACCTCTCGCGAGAACTCCGCATGTCGTCCATGGACGAGGCTCCTCTCGGTGCTCCGGAAGGCACTCGCCTTCGAATGTCGGAGGTAGGTGATGGGGTCTGATCATCGAAACCGTATCCGGTATCGATGGAGAACTTCCGGACCCGGGCGCGTGTCGCGTTCGATTCATCTGCGATCACTCTCCGCTTGACAGCACCAGAATATCGAAGATACATTCGGAAAAGAGATTCGCACCCGGCTCTCCCGGCCGAGCGTCGGGTGCGAATCTCTGATCCTCAGGAGGAGACATGACCACCATCGAGTTCGCCGCCCGCACGATGCCCGCCCGTCACACGCGGCTCCGCATCACGCGGCGTGGGCGACGTGCGTTGGCCGTCCTGGCCTCGCTCCCCGCCGTCGTCGCTCTGTCCATCGCGGTGGTCTCGGGGGGAGCCGCCCTCGCCTCGGGGGAGGCCGGAGCGCCGGCGGGAGGGTTCCAGACGGTCACGGTGCTGCCCGGTGACTCGCTGTGGTCGATCGCGGAAGACGTGGCGCCCGCCGCCGACCCCCGCGACGTCGTCGACGCGATTGTCCGCCTCAACGCGCTGGGATCGTCCGAGCTGGCAGCCGGGTCGACGCTCGCGATCCCCGCGGAGTACGTCGACGCGCGCTGACCCGCCCTACCATGGGTGGAGTGACGCTTCGTCTGGATGACCTGCCCCTTCGTGACGATCTCCGTGGGCTCGTGCCGTATGGCGCGCCACAGGTGCCCCTCCCGGTCGCCCTGAACGTCAACGAGAACACGCACCCCGTCCCGGAGGATGTCGCAGACGACATCCTCGACTCGATCGCGCAGGCGCTGCGTGAGATCAATCGCTACCCGGACCGCGAGTTCACGACGTTGCGCGAGGGGTTCGCCGACTACCTCGGCCACGGGCTCACGCGCGAGCAGATCTGGGCGGCGAACGGCTCCAACGAAGTCCTGCAGCACGTGCTGCAGGCCTTCGGCGGCCCGGGGCGGCGTGCGTTCGGATTCAGCCCGACGTACTCGATGTATCCCCTCCTGACGCGTGCGACCGGTGCCGAGTACGTGTCGGGCCGGCGGGACTCCGACTATTCGCTCACGGTCGATTCGGCGGTGCGGCAGGTCGAGGAGGCCGATCCCGACATCATCTTCCTCTGCGCGCCGAACAACCCCACCGGCACCCCGCTCCCTCTCGAGGTGATCGAGGCGGTCTACGCGCACAGCCGCGGCATCGTCGTGGTCGACGAGGCCTATCAGGAGTTCGCCCCGCGCGACGAGCCCTCCGCGCTCAGCCTCCTCCCCGGGCGAGGCCGGCTCGTGGTCTCGCGCACGATGAGCAAGGCCTTCGCCTTCGCCGGGGCGCGCGTGGGCTACCTCGCCGCCGACCCCGCCGTGATCGACGCCCTGCGCCTCGTGCGCTTGCCGTACCACCTGAGCGGGCTCACACAGGCGGCCGCAGTGGCTGCCCTCCGTCACGCCCCGACGATGCTCGGCATGGTCGACGAGATCGTCGCGCAGCGCGACCGGATCTCGGCGACCCTCGACGCCCTGGGCTATCTTCCGCACGAGACGTCGACCAATTTCGTCCTCTTCTCGGGGGTGGAAGACCCGGCAGCCACGTGGTCCGCTCTGTATGAACGAGGCGTGCTGATCCGTGACGTCGGAATCCCGCACAGCCTGCGCGTGACGGCGGGCACGGAAGCGGAGTCGACCGCCTTCCTCGATGCTCTCGCCTCGGTGTAGCGCCGGTCGAGCGGCCGCTGCTCGGTAGACTCGGCCCATGACCACATCTGCGCCCCGCGCGGCCTCCGTCCGTCGCGCGACGAGCGAATCGACGGTCGAGCTCGAGCTCGACCTCGACGGCACCGGAACGAGCTCGATCGAGACCACGGTCCCCTTCTTCGACCACCTCCTGACCGCCTTTGCCAAGCACTCGCTCACAGATCTCACGGTGCGGGCGTCGGGCGACACGCAGATCGACGCGCACCACACGGTGGAGGACGTGGCGATCGTTCTCGGGCAGGCCATCCGCCAGGCGCTGGGCGACAAGTCGGGCATCTCCCGGTACGGTGACGCCCTCGTGCCGCTCGACGAGGCGCTGGCTCAGGCCGTCGTGGACATCAGCGGTCGCCCCTACCTCGTGCACAGCGGGGAACCCGAGGGCTACGAGTTCCACCTCATCGGCGGGCACTTCACCGGCTCTCTCGTGCGGCACACTTTCGAGGCGATCGCCTTCCACGCCGGGCTCACGATGCACGTGAGGCTCCTGAGCGGGCGTGATCCGCACCACATCGCCGAGGCGGAGTACAAGGCCTTCGCTCGTGCGTTCCGACAGGCCAAGGCCCTCGACCCGCTCGTCCACGGGGTCCCGAGCACCAAGGGAGCTCTGTGACGGACGGATCGGCACCCCTCGTCGCGGTCCTCGACTACGGATCGGGCAACGTCCATTCCGCGGTGAAGGCCCTGGCCTCCGCCGGCGCGGACGCGCGACTGACCTCGGACCGTGGTCTCATCCAGGATGCGGCCGGTCTCGTCGTGCCCGGAGTCGGCGCGTTCGCGGCGGTGATGGCCGCCCTCCGTGAGAGCCGCGGGGACGAGGCCATCGAGAGGCGCCTGGCGGGGGGTCTTCCCGTACTCGGCATCTGCGTGGGAATGCAGGTGCTGTTCGAGAAGGGCGTCGAACGCGGACACGTCGCCGAGGGCCTCGGGCAGTGGCCGGGAACGATCGTCGAGCTCGATGCTCCCGTGCTTCCGCACATGGGGTGGAACACGGTGCGCGCGGGCGAGGGCTCGACGCTGTTCCGGGGGGTGGAGGAGGAGCGCTTCTACTTCGTGCACTCCTACGGACTGCCGACGTGGGAGCTGGACGTGATCCGACCCTTCCGGGCCCCTGCCGTCACCTGGTGCGACTACGGAGCGCCGTTCGTCGCTGCCGTCGAGAACGGACCGCTCTCTGCCACCCAGTTCCACCCGGAGAAGAGCGGCGAGGCGGGGATCCGGCTCCTCGCCAATTGGATCGAATCGCTCCCGCAGGGCTAGTCTCTCTCCTTGTGTGTACGCGCCGCCGCGCGTCTCGAACCACCCCACGGAGCCATGAACGATTTCGCGTCCACCCCTGAACTGATCCTCCTTCCCGCGGTCGACGTCGCAGACGGCAAGGCCGTCCGGCTCACGCAGGGCGAGGCGGGCACCGAGACGAGCTACGGCGACCCCGTCGACGCGGCGCTGCAGTGGGCGCAGGAGGGTGCCCGCTGGGTGCACCTCGTCGACTTGGACGCGGCCTTCGGCCGAGGCAGCAACGCGCCGGTGCTCCGCAAGGTCATCAAGCAGCTCCGCGGCGTTCAGGTGGAGCTCTCCGGAGGCATCCGGGACGACGCCACGCTGGAGGCGGCGCTGGAGTCGGGCGCTGCCCGCATCAACCTCGGCACCGCGGCGCTGGAGAACCCGGAATGGGCGGCTGATGTGATCGGCCGGTACGGCGATGCCATCGCGGTGGGACTCGATGTGCGCGGGACGACTCTGGCGGCCCGCGGCTGGACGCGCGAGGGCGGCGATCTGTGGCAGGTGCTGGATCGCCTCGAAGACGCCGGGTGCAGCCGCTACGTCGTCACCGATGTGACCAAGGACGGCACCCTGCGCGGTCCGAACGTCGACCTGCTGCGGGAAGTCGTTTCCCGCACGCCCAAGCCCGTGGTGGCGTCCGGCGGCGTGTCGAGCCTCGACGACATCGCCGCGTTGCGAGAGCTCGTCCCCCTGGGAGTCGAGGGCGCGATCGTCGGCAAGGCACTGTACGCGGGGGCGTTCACTCTCGCCGAGGCCCTGGATGTCGCCGGAGCCTGAGGACGCCTGCCACCTCGCCGCAGATTCGGCCGGGGTGCCGTGGGCCGGTCGCCGGTTCGAGGAGAACCCGCACGCGGGCGATGACGGGTCGGCCGACCCGGCTCTGCTAGCGGCTCTCCTTCGGTTCCGCTCCGGCGAGGGGTCGCAGACCGAGGTGGTCGACGCGCTGCGGTCGGCGAGGGTGCTTGCTCCGCTGGTCGCCGAGAAGGGCGAGGAGGGCGTCGCGCCCAGCGGCCTCGCCGTCGACAAGACACAGGAGCTGTCGATCGTCACCGTCGCCGCTCCCGATGGCCGTCGCGTGCAGCCGGTGTTCTCCTCGGTGGAGACCCTGGCGCGATGGGATCCCACCGCACGCCCGGTGCCGGTGGAGGCGGTGCGCGCCGCGCTGGCGGCCTCCGCCGACGACACGGACCTGATCGTCTTGGACCCAACCTCCGATACCGAGTTCGTCGTGCGTCGTCCCGCGGTGTGGGCGATCGCGCAGGGCAGGGAGTGGGAGCCGAGCCCCCTCTCTCCTGCGGTCTTCGCCGCACTCCAGGAGAGCGTCGCTCACGAACTGGCTGTGCTGGATGTGTCGGTGGCGGCGGGCGACCCCGACGCGCGCCTGCGGGGTCCCGAGCTCGTCGTGACGCTGGAGCTCATCGACGGACTGGAGCCGGCGGTGCTCGATGCGATCCTCGCTCGTCTCGCCCAGCGCTGGGCGGCGGACGACCGCATCGCGGTTCTCGTCGACTCGCTCTCGGTGAAGCTCCGCCGCGGACGGTGAGGCTCCGGCCCCGTGACCTCAGGTCACGGGGCCGGTGTACTTCTCCCCGGGGCCCTTCCCGATCGGGTCGGGGATGACCGACGCCTCGCGGAACGCCAGCTGGAGGGAGCGGAGCCCGTCGCGGAGCGACCGGGCGTGCATGTCGCTGATCTCCGGGGCGCCGGCCGTGATGAGGCCGGCCAGGGCGTTGATCAGCTTTCGCGCCTCGTCGAGGTCTTTCTGCGTCTCGGGGGAGTCTGCCAGGCCGACCTTGACGGCGGCGGCGCTCATGAGGTGAACGGCGGTCGTGGTGATGACCTCGACCGCCGGGACGTCGGCGATGTCGCGCGTCGCCGACTGCGCGGCGCGCTCCTGTTCCTCCCAGCGGCGCTGCCGCTCATCGCTCGGCCCGGAAGCGGGATGCTCGGCCAGGAAGTCGTCGTCGCGCGACGGAATCGTGTCCACGTTCTGCTCTCTGCTAGACTTGGCGCGCACCGGAGTGTTCTGCTCCGGATCGAAAGAGGATCACATCCCACCCGCGCTTGCCGCTCCAGGCTACCGGGTCTTGCGCTCCACCCCGTCCAGGCGGGGTCGTCCCTCGTCGAGAGATCGCGGGGGAGCAGGGCGTGGAACTGAACGCCGATGTGCGCATCGAGCGGGTGGACGTGGTCATCTTCCGCCCCCGTCCCGGACCCGGGTCGGGGTTGCAGTCCCCGCACGAACAGGAGTCCCGCACATCAGCGATCCCCGCACCAACGACCGCATCCGCGTCCCCGAGGTCCGCCTCGTCGGCCCCGCGGGTGAGCAGGTCGGCGTCGTCCGTATCGAGGTGGCGCTGCGTCTTGCCCAGGAAGCCGATCTCGATCTGGTCGAGGTGGCCCCCAACTCGAAGCCGCCCGTGGTCAAGATCATGGACTACGGCAAGTTCAAGTACGAGGCAGCGCAGAAGGCCAAGGAAGCTCGCCGCAACCAGGCCAACACCGTCCTGAAGGAGGTGCGCTTCCGACTGAAGATCGAGGCGCACGACTACACGACCAAGCTCAAGCGCGCCGAGGGCTTCCTGCAGGCGGGCGACAAGGTCAAGGCCATGATCCTCTTCCGCGGACGTGAGCAGTCCCGCCCCGAGCAGGGTGTGCGATTGCTGCGCAAGTTCGCCGAGGACGTGGCCGAGTTCGGAACCGTGGAGTCCAACCCCACGATCGACGGACGCAACATGGTCATGGTCATCGCCCCGCACAAGAACAAGTCCGAGGTGAAGACCGAGCAGAACGCCCAGCGTGCTGCCAACAAGGAGGCCGCGCGTCAGGCGCGCAACGCGACGGGCACCGAGTCCGACGACGCCTCCGCCGCCGAGCCCGCTCCCGCGGAGTAAGGCTGCCGCAAGGCCCACGAGCTCCCGCCACGCGGGAACCACAACGAAGGAAGAATCATGCCGAAGCAGAAGACCCACTCGGGCGCCAAGAAGCGCTTCAAGGTCACCGGAAGCGGAAAGATCAA
Source organism: Microbacterium sp. (assembly GCF_047607225.1). Taxonomy (GTDB): domain Bacteria; phylum Actinomycetota; class Actinomycetes; order Actinomycetales; family Microbacteriaceae; genus Microbacterium. The sequence goes on from NZ_JASGDO010000030.1 coordinate 74,856, forward strand.
GAAGCAGCAGGCGAACCTCCGCCACAACTTCGAGGGCAAGCCGACCAAGCGCACTCGTCGCCTGTCGGCCGACAAGATCCTGGCCCCGGGCGACGCCAAGGTCGCCAAGAAGCTCCTCGGCATCTGATCGCCGACGCACACCCTAGGAAGTAGAAGAAATGGCTAGAGTCAAGCGGGCCGTCAACGCCCACAAGAAGCGTCGCGTCATCCTCGAGCGCGCATCCGGCTACCGCGGACAGCGTTCGCGCCTGTACCGCAAGGCGAAGGAGCAGGTCACCCACTCGCTCGTCTACGCGTACCGCGACCGTCGCAAGCGCAAGGGCGACTTCCGCCGCCTGTGGATCCAGCGCATCAACGCTGCGAGCCGCCAGAACGGCCTGACGTACAACCGCTTCATCCAGGGCCTCGGCCTGGCGGGCGTGCAGGTCGACCGGCGCATGCTGGCCGAGCTCGCCGTCAACGAGCCCGCCGTGTTCGCCTCGCTCGTCGAGACGGCCAAGAAGGCGCTGCCTGCTGACGTGAACGCGCCCAAGGCGTAACGCGCGGCATCACCGTCCGAGAGGGCGCCCTCCTCGTGGGGGCGCCCTCTCGTCGTTCCTGGAGACGGGGTGGGGAGGTGGAGGGTGGCGCGCCCCTACACTGAGAGCGTGCTCGAGAACCCCCGTTCCCCGCGCGTGCGCGCTGTCGCGAAGCTCACCAAGCGCAGCGCCCGGCAAGAGACCGGCCTGTTCCTCCTGGAAGGACCGCAGGCGGCCCGCGAAGCCCTGGCCTACCGCGCCGACTCGATCGTCGAACTGTTCGCCACTCCGAGCGCGGGGGACAAGCACCCCGAGCTGCTGGCCTCGGCTGAGCGTGCCGGCATCCGCGTCGAGCACACGACCGAGGCAGTGCTCGACGCGATGGCCGACACCGTGACGCCGCAGGGGATCGTCGCGGTCGCCCGACAGACTCCGACCGCGATCGAGGACGTCTTCCTCGGTGCCCCCACCCTCATCGCGATCTGCGAGGAGGTGCGAGACCCCGGCAACCTCGGCACCATCATCCGGGCCGCCGATGCGGCGGGGGCCGATGCCGTCATCCTCACGGGGCGCACGGTCGACCCGTACAACCCGAAGGTCGTCCGCGCGACGACCGGCTCGTTGTTCCACCTGCCGATCGCCCTCGCCGCAGACGTCGGCGAGGTGGTGGACCGAGCCCACGGCGCGGGCCTGCGCGTCGTGGCGGCCGACGTGGGCGGCGGCGACTTCCTCGCGCACCGGGGCGACCTGGGGGCCCCCACCGCGTGGTTGTTCGGGAACGAGGCCCGCGGCCTGGACGAGCGGGCGCTGTCGCTGGTCGACCTCACCCTGCGCCTCCCGATCTTCGGGCGAGCGGAGTCACTGAACCTGGCGACGGCAGCGAGTGTGTGTCTGTACGAGAGCGCTTTCGCGCAGCGATCCGCGACCCCCTGACGACCCGACCCGGCCTTCGTCCGGCGCCGGGAGGACGCTGTTTCGTGCGTGTTCCGTCGCGTCACGATTGGATGAAGACTGCTGTGGATAATCCTGGACGCCGGCTGAAAAACGAATACGCTGGCCGGATGACGGGCTCTGCAGACGGGGCGGCTCCGCCCACCTCGAACATCTCAGTACGGCGCGGCGACCCTCTGGTGGTCATCGAACACGTGCAGAAGCACTACGGCGACTTCCACGCCCTCAAAGACATCGACCTCACGGTCAATCGCGGCGAGGTGGTGGTGGTGATCGGCCCGTCCGGCTCGGGCAAGTCCACCCTCTGCCGCACGATCAATCGGCTCGAGACCATCACGAGCGGCACGATCAGCATCGACGGAAAGGAACTCCCGAAGGAGGGCAAGGGCCTGGCTGCGCTGCGTGCCGACGTCGGAATGGTGTTCCAGTCGTTCAACCTCTTCTCGCATCTGACGATCCTCGAGAACGTCACTCTCGGACCGATCAAGGTCAAGGGCATGAAGAGAGGCGAGGCCGAGACTCTCGCTCGTCAGCTGCTCGATCGCGTCGGCGTCGGTCATCAGGCCGAGAAGCTGCCGGCGCAGTTGTCGGGTGGCCAGCAGCAGCGCGTCGCCATCGCCCGCGCCCTGGCCATGAAGCCGAAGGTGATGCTCTTCGACGAGCCCACGAGCGCGCTCGACCCCGAGATGATCAACGAGGTCCTCGACGTCATGGTCGGGCTCGCGCACGACGGGATGACGATGATCGTCGTCACCCACGAGATGGGGTTCGCCCGGAAGGCAGCCGACCGGGTGGTGTTCATGGCCGACGGGCAGATCGTCGAGGAGGCCACCCCCGACCAGTTCTTCACGAACGCGCAGAGCGACCGCGCGAAGGACTTCCTCTCCAAGCTCATCACGCATTGAACGCGTCCGCGCCCTGCACCGGCGCGGCGATCTACGGACGACACGAAACGAAAGAGGAGATCACATGCGACTGACACGTATCGCGGCCGCCGCGGCCGGAATCGCCATCGCGGCGCTGACACTCACGGCCTGCAACAGCGGCACGCCGGGCGCCGGACCGAACGAGCCGGGTGGAGAGACCACCGAGAACCCTTGGACCGTCGCGACCGACGTGTCGCTGGAGGGGAGCCCCACCTTCGACGCGATCAAGGCTCGCGGCAGCGTCAACATCGGCGTCAAGGAGGACCAGCCGAACCTCGGTTACCTCGACCCCGCCACGAGTGTGCGCAGCGGATTCGACATCGACATCGCGCGCTGGATCGCCGCATCGCTCGGCTACGACGAGGACAAGATCAACTACGTCGTCGTCGACTCCGCCAACCGCGAGCAGGCGATCATCAACGGCCAGATCGACTACTACGTCGGCACCTACTCGATCACTCCTGCTCGCAAGGAGCAGATCTCCTTCGCCGGTCCGTACTTCGTCACCGGGCAGGGGCTCCTGGTCGCCAAAGACTCCTCGATCACGGGCGTCGACGACCTCACCGCCGACACGGTCGTGTGCTCGGTGACGGGCTCGACCTCGATCCAGCGGATCAAGGACGAGACCCCCGCCAAGACGGTGGAGCTCAGCAAGTACTCGGAGTGCGTCGAGCAGGTCAAGAACGGCCAGGCCGACGCGGTGACGACCGACGAGGCGATCCTCATCGGCTACGCGGCCTTCTACCCCAACGAGCTCAAGGTCGTCGGAGAGCCCTTCAGCGAGGAGCGCTACGGCGTCGGCGTGGCCAAGGGCGACACCGCGTTCGTCGAGTTCGTGAACACGATGCTCACCGACGGCGGAGACGTCTGGACCGCGATCTTCGAGAAGAACCTCGGGCCCGCGGGCGTCACGGGCACCCAGCCGGCGGTAGACCCGGCCGAGTGACACCCGGGTGGGGGCGGCTCCGGCCGTCCCCACCTCCGTCCCCTCACGAACAGGAGCATCGTGGAACAGATCTTCGCGTACCCCGACCTCTGGCAGCAGGCGCTGGTCGGCACCCTCGTGCTGTTCTTCGCGGGCGGAGCCATCGCCATCGTCCTCGGGTTCATCGTGGGGGCGATGCGGGTGTCGCCCATCCCGATCGCGCGCGTGGTCGGAGCGGTCTACGTCAACGTCATCCGGAACACGCCGCTCACCCTCGTCCTGTTCTTCTTCGCGTTCGCCGTGCCCATCCTCATCGAGGTGCCGCGTGGCAGCTTCCTGCTGCTGGCGATCCTCGGCCTCGGGATCTACACCGCGACGTACGTCGCCGAGACGCTCCGCTCCGGCATCAACACCGTTCCGGTGGGTCAGGCCGAGGCCGCCCGCGCCTTGGGCATGGGGTTCGGGCAGGTGATGGGCTACGTCGTGCTGCCGCAGGCCGCGCGTTCTGTGATCCCGCCGATGATGAGCGTGCTCATCGCACTCCTGAAGAACACGACCGTCGCCGCCGGGTTCTCGGTGATGAACCTCGGGAGCATCCGCGCCAACATGAGTGAGAAGGGGGAGAACCAGATGGTCACGATCCTCCTCGTCATGGTCGTCTTCGTGGTGATGGTCCTGCTCCTCGCCTGGCTGCAACGCACGCTCGAGAAGAAGTGGAGGATCGCACGATGAGCTCCGTCCTCTACGACGTCCCCGGCCCGCGCGCCATCGCGCGCAATCGCATCATCGGTGTCGTGACCGTCCTCGTGGTGGTCGCCGCCGTCGCCTTCCTGGTGTGGCGTCTGTTCGACACCGGACAGTTCTCCGCGCAGAAGTGGAGCCTCTTCACCTACACGCGGGTCTGGGAGATGATCGGCCAGTCCACGCTGGCCACACTCGCCGCCTTCGCCGCCGCCGCGGTGGGAGCCCTCGTCCTCGGGTTCGTGCTGGCGATCGGCCGGCTCTCCGACCATGCGTGGGTCCGCGTCCCGTTCACGGCCCTCGTGGAGATCCTCCGCGCGGTGCCGGTGCTCATCTTCATGATGCTGCTCTTCTACGGACTCCCCGTCATCGGCATCCGCGTGAGCAGCTACTGGGCGGTCGTCATCGCCCTGGTCGCCTACAACGGTTCCGTCCTGGCCGAGGTGATCCGCGCCGGAGTCGAGTCGCTCCCACGCGGCCAGAAGGAGGCCGGATACGCGATCGGCCTCCGCAAGGCCGGAGTCTTGCGTCTGATCCTGTTGCCGCAGGCCATCCGTGCGATGATGCCGGTCATCATCGCCCAGCTGGTGGTGACCTTGAAGGACACTGCGCTCGGCTTCATCATCACCTACCCCGAGCTGCTGTACACGGCGAAGCTCCTGGGCAGTAACCCGCAGTACGGATCGCCGCTGATTCCGTCGGCGATGATCGCCGGAACCATCTACGTGGCGCTGTGCCTCGCGCTGAGCTACCTCGCCTACCTCGTGCAGAAGCGCGTGCGCCGGTCGCCACGAGCCACCGGCGTCACGCGGGCCGACGTCACGGCGCACGACGTGACCGACACTCAGCTGATCGGGGCGCAGTCGGCAGCCGACATCGCGTCGGCTCGACGGGGTGCGGCCAAGCGCGACGGCAACAGCCGATAGCGCTCCGGGCGCGGGGAGCGAGACGAACCGGGGGAACGCCGCCGGTAGACTCGACTCTCGTGTCTGACGCCCCTCACCCCGACTCGCCGGAGATCACTCCCGACGCCGTCGAGAGCGCGGTTGCCGCCGCCCTCGCCGCGATCGATGCCGCTGCGACGACCGCTGACCTGAAGGCCGCCCGCAACGCGCACGTCGCGGAGGGCTCGCCCCTCGCGCGGCTGAACGCGCAGCTGCGTCATGTCCCCGCCGACCGCAAGGCGGAGTTCGGAAAGCTCGTCGGGCAGGCGCGTGCCAGCGTCACGCAGGCCGTGGCGGCACGCGAGTCGGCGCTGGAGGCCGCCGAGACGGCAGCGCGCCTGGAAGCCGAGAGCGTCGACATCACCGCGCTGCCGCACCGCGCACGCATCGGCGCCCGCCATCCCTTGACCCTCCTGCAGGACCAGATCGGCGACATCTTCGTCGGGATGGGATGGGAGGTGGCGGAGGGGCCCGAGCTCGAGCACGAGTGGTACAACTTCGACGCCCTCAACCTCGACGCCGACCACCCCGCGCGCCAGATGCAGGACACGTTTTACGTCGATCCGGTCTCGTCACATCTGCTGCTGCGCACGCAGACCAGTCCCGTGCAGATGCGGTCGATGCTGACCCGAGACCTTCCCATCTACATCGTCTCGCCCGGGCGCGTCTACCGGACCGACGAGTTCGACGCGACGCACCTGCCGGTCTTCAGCCAGTTCGAGGGCCTCGTCGTCGACAAGGGCATCACGATGGCGCATCTGCGCGGCACGCTCGATCACGTCGCCCGGGCGCTGTTCGGCGCGGAGGCCAAGACGCGGCTGCGCGCCAACTACTTCCCGTTCACCGAGCCGTCCGCCGAGCTCGATCTCTGGCACCCGACCTTCAAGGGCGGTGCCCGCTGGATCGAGTGGGGAGGCTGCGGCATGATCAACCCCAACGTGCTGCGCGCGGCGGGCATCGACCCGGAGGAGTACTCCGGGTTCGCGTTCGGGATGGGGATCGAGCGGACGCTCATGTTCCGCTCGGACGTCAAAGACATGCGCGACATGGCCGAAGGCGATGTCCGCTTCAGCGAGCAGTTCGGAATGGTGGTCTGATGCGCGTCCCGCTGTCGTGGCTTCGCGAGTACGTCGACGTCGCCGAGGGGGCGACCCCCGACGATGTGTTGGCATCGCTCGTCTCGGTCGGCTTCGAAGAGGAGGACGTCCACGGCTTCTCGCTGACCGGACCGATCGTCGTCGGTCAGGTGCAGGAGTTCGTCGAAGAGCCCCAGTCCAACGGCAAGACCATCCGCTGGTGCCAGGTAGACGTCGGCGAGGCCCACGGGGGAGTGCGGGGCATCGTCTGCGGTGCCGGCAACTTCTTCCCCGGTGACAAGGTCGTCGTGACCCTTCCGGGTGCGGTGCTTCCGGGGCCGTTCCCGATCGCCGCGCGCAAGACGTACGGTCACGTCTCGGACGGCATGATCGCCTCGGCGAAGGAGCTCGGCCTCGGTGAGGAGCACAGCGGAATCCTGCGCCTCGTCGAGCTGGGACTCGACCCCGAGGTGGGCACCGACGCGATCGCCCTGCTCGGGCTCGACGACGTCGCCGTCGAGGTCAACGTCACCCCCGATCGCGGCTACGCCCTGAGCCTGCGCGGCATCGCGCGGGAGTACTCGCACGCCACGGGAGCGGTGTTCCGTGATCCCGCCGACCGGCCCTTCGAGACGCTGGAGCAGCCCACGTCGGGCTTCGAGGTGTCCGTCGTTGACGATGCGCCGCTGCGGGGACGCGTCGGGGCGAGCGAGTTCGTCGTGCGGGTCGTTCGCGACGTCGATCCGACCAAGCCCACCCCGGCCTGGATGGTCGCACGTCTCACGCTCGCCGGCATCCGGCCGCTGGGCATCCTCATCGACATCACCAACTACGTGATGCTGGAGCTCGGCAACCCCATCCACGGGTACGACCTCGACCGACTGAGCGGGGGCATCGTCGTTCGGCGCGCTGCCGCAGGCGAGCGCCTGGTGACCCTCGACGGCAAGGACCGCACGCTCGACCCGGAGGATCTGGTCATCACCGACGGCTCGGGTCCGATCGGTCTTGCCGGGGTGATGGGTGGCGCGAGCACGGAGATGACGGGCGCCACGCGCAACGTCCTGATCGAGGCGGCCGTGTTCGACCCGGTCACGATCGCGCGCACCGCGCGCCGGCACAAGCTCCCCTCGGAGGCGTCCAAGCGGTTCGAGCGCGGTGTCGATCCGCTCATCCCGTTCGTCGCCGCCCGACGGGTCGCCGACCTCATGGTCGAGTATGCGAGCGGAACGCTCGACGCCGTCGGTGGGGCACTGTTCGCCGAGGTCTTCGCGGCGTCGATCGATCTTCCGCGCGACTTCGCGGCGCGCCTCATCGGGGTCTCCTACACCGACGCCGAGGTCGTCGCGGCGCTGGAGACGATCGGGTGCGAGGTCTCGGACGACGACTCCGACAGTTGGACCGTGATCCCGCCGACGTGGCGTCCCGACCTGACCGACAAATGGACGCTCGTCGAAGAGGTCGCGCGGATCACGGGATACGAGCGCATTCCCTCCGTCCTCCCTCTCCCGCCGTCGGGCCGCGGATTCACGCCGTCGCAATCGGGGCGACGTCGAGTCGCCAACGCGCTGGCGGCTGCGGGGTTCGTGGAGACGCCCTCGTTCGGGTTCACGACCGAGGAGCAGAACGACCTCCACGGCTCGGCCGATGGAACGCATCTGCCGAGCGTCAAGCTCGCCAACCCGCTCGACGGGCAGGCGCCCTTCCTCCGCCGCACGCTGGTGCCGGGACTGCTGCAGGTCGCGCACCGCAACGTCGCTCGCGGGCTGTCCGACCTGGCACTGTTCGAGACCGGCACGGTGTTCCTCCCCGCGCCGGGCGTGCGGTACGGCACGGAGGTCGTTCCGCCGCCGGCGGTGCGTCCGGATGCCGCAACGCTCTCGATGCTCGATGCGGCCATTCCGCCGCAGCCGCGCCACGTCGCTGTGCTCCTCGTGGGCGATCGCGTCGCGAAGCAGCCGGGGCAAGCGGCCATCCCGTTCGACCTCGCCGACGCGGTGGATGCCGTCCGTGCCATCGGCGCGGCCGCCGGCGTCTCGCTCGACGTCGCCCAAACCACGCGCGCTGCTCTGCACCCCGGACGCGCCGGAAAGGTGCTGGCCGATGACGTCGAGGTGGGCTACGTGGGAGAGCTGCTGCCGTCGATCTCGGCGGAGGCAGACCTGCCCGGCCGCGTCCTGGTCGCCGAGCTCGACCTGGACGCCGTGCTGGAGAGTGCCCACGGACGCGTCGTGGCGACGGCCCTGTCGGGCTACCCCGCAGCCACACAGGACGTCTCTCTCGTCGTGGATGTCGCCGTGACCGCGGCGGAGGTCGAGCGCGCGGTCGTCGACGGTGCCGGCGACCTGTTGGAGGCGATCCAGCTCGTCGACGACTACCGCGGTGCCGGCGTTCCCGAGGGATCGAAGAGTCTCACATTCGCTCTCCGATTCCGGGCGCCTGATCGCACCCTCACCGCCGCCGAGGCGACCGCGGCGAAGCTCGCGGGCGTAGAGGCAGCGAGGGAGCGGTTCGGCGCGACGCTGCGGGAGTGAGGGTCGGGAGCCGCCGACTCACGCGCGTCCGGTAGCCGGCACGCCGCTCACCGGGTGCCCCAGTTCCATGCGGGCACGTCGAGGAATCCCTGTCCCTCGATCAATGTCCCGTCGGCGGATGAGCGCAAGCTCACCCGCGCCGCGTCGGGCAAGGCGTCCACCAGCGCAGCCGCGTGCGACACCACGATCACTTGCGTCCGCGCGGCGGCGCGCTCGATGAGCGCGGCGAGCGGGGCGAGCAAGGACGCGTGAAGACTTGCCTCGGGCTCGTTCAGAACGACCAGGGGTGCAGGTCGTGCCGGCAGGAGCGCCGCGCACAGGAGCAGATAGCGCAACGTGCCATCCGAGAGCTCGCTCGCGTCGAGTCTCCGCAAGAGGCCCGGCTGGCGCAGGGAGAGCCGGAAGACGCCGTCGACCGCCTCGATCTCCACCGATGCGCCGGGGAACGCGTCGTCGACCGCCCGAGCGAGCCCCTCTCCCTCCCCGGCATCGACGATCGTCGCCCACACCGCCGCCAGGTTCGCGCCGTCGTGGCCCAGCAGAGGGGAACGGGTGCCGATCTGGGGACGTCGCGCGGGTGCGTCGGCATCGGTGCGGAACTGATCGTAGAACCGCCACGACGTCAGCGTCCGACGCAGAGTCAGCAGTTCCGGCGCCGTGTCACCGTCGGCCAACTCGGTCAGCATCGTCGTCGAGGATTCGAGCTGCTGGGCAAGGCTCCGCCACCCGTCCTCGCGGACCCGCACGTGGGTCCGCGTGCGGTCGATGAGCACGGTGGAGGGCTTGGCCACCGGTCCCGCGAAGACCTGCTCCCGCTTGATCTCCGGATCCCGCGCGAACGCGCTCCGTTGGTCGGTCTGCGGAACCCCCAGATCGATGAGGTAGCCGAGCTCATCCGAGGCGACGCCCAGTTGCACCGCGACAGGCCGACGACGGATCGTGCCCTGGGCGCCACCGTCTTCGGGACCCGCCCACAGGACCGACGGGAGTCCGCCTTCGCGCGCGAGCGCTCCCACCACGTCACCGCTGCCGGCCGATGCCAACAGGCGCAGAGCGCGATACAGGTTGGACTTGCCCGAGCCGTTGGGTCCGGTGACGACGGTGAGAGGGTGCAGCGGCACGATGACGTCTCGGAGGGAGCGGTAGCCGGCGACGGCGAGGGTGCGGAGCATGACACCACCCTGTCATCGGCGCCCGACACGGGTCGTCGACAGTGGTACGCCTAAGCTGGGGGAGATGAGCGAGGACGGAACGAATCACGACCGGACCGCGCCGGCACTGCGAATCGCAGGCCTGAGCAAGCGCTTCGGGGCCAAGGTCGCCGTCGACAACATCGACCTCGAAGTACCGGCAGGGTCGTTCTACGGACTGGTCGGACCCAACGGCGCCGGAAAGACGACGACGTTGTCCATGGCGACCGGACTCCTGCGACCTGACGCCGGAAGGATCTCGGTCCATGGCGTCGACGTCTGGGCCGAGCCGACGACCGCGAAGCGGATGATCGGCAACCTCGCCGACGGGGTACGCCTGTTCGACCGGCTCACCGGCGAGCAGCTCATCACCTATACCGCGATGATGTTCGGGCTGCCGCGAGCCGAGATCGCCCCTCGCGTGGCCGACCTCATCGCGATGATGGATCTGCGCGAGGCCGCCGGGGCGATCGTGGCGGACTACTCGGCCGGGATGACGAAGAAGATCGCGCTGGCGTGCGCTCTCGTCCACGCGCCGCGGTTGCTCGTGCTCGACGAGCCCTTCGAGTCGGTCGATCCCGTCTCCGCGGCCAACATCGAGGACATCCTGCGCGGATACACCGCTTCGGGTGGCAGCGTCATCGTCTCCAGTCACTCGATGGATCTCGTGCAGCGCATGTGCGATCACGTCGCGGTCATCGCCAGCGGCCGCGTGCTGGCGGCAGGCACCACGGACGACGTCCGCGGGGACTCGAGCCTCCAGGACCGCTTCATCTCACTGGTCGGCGGTCGTCACACCACCCAGGGGCCCGAGTGGTTGCGACAGTCCTGAGGCTGCGATATCGCATCCTCGCGAACGATCTCTCCCGCCGGCCGTGGCAGCTCGTCGGCTTCTGCTTCGGCATCCTCTGGGCGGTATCGGCCCTCGGTCTCCTCGCGGTGGGGGCTGTCGTGCTCGCCCTCACGCAGCCGGTTGAGACCGGCCGCGTCCTCACCGTGGTGGGCGGGTCGGCGCTGCTGCTGGGCTGGGTCATCGGTCCGCTCGTGGTCGCCGGTCTCGATGCGACCGTCGATCCGGCACGGCTGGCGCCGTTCCCCCTGACACGCCGTGACACGATGCTCGCGCTGGCAGCGGTCGGTCTCTCGGGTGTGCCGGGCCTCGCGACGATCCTCGCCGCGGTGCTCGCCTCGCTCGTCTACCTGGCGACGCCGCTCGCCGTGGCCGTCGCAGTGCCCATGGGGGTGCTGGCCGCCGTGACCTGCGTCGTGGCCGCCCGGCTCGTGGGGTCGTTGTCGTCGGGACTCGGCAGCAACCGCAAGGGGCGCGAGATCGTGGGTACGCTCGTCCTCGCCGTCGTCATCATGACCGGGCCGATCCTCACGGGCATCGTCGCGCTGCTGGACCGCACCGCGGACCTCTGGCCGCGGGTGCAGTCGGTCGCGGCGATCCTGTCCTGGACCCCGCTCGGCGCCGCCTGGGCGGTGCCGGCCGACGTGGCCGCAGGGATGCCTCTGTCGGCGCTGGCACGGTTCGCTGTGGCGGCGGCGACGCTCGTCGTGCTGTGGCTGGTGTGGGCGCGCTCGCTCGATGCGGCGGTGACGAGTCCGGTTCGCCCCACCTCGCGCGCCGCGCGGCCGGGGTCCCTCGGGCTGTTCGGCCGCTTTCCTTCCACTCCCGTCGGGGCGACGTGGGCGCGCTCGCTCACCGCGTGGCTGCGCGACCCCCGGTATCTCCGACAGCTGATCGTCGTTCCGCTCCTCCCGCTCCTGCTGGGGTTGACCGGAGGGCTGACCGATTCCCCCTTCATCGTCTCGAGCGTGATCGTCGCGCTGGTCCTGGCGATCGCGACCTACAGCGACGTCTCCTACGACGGCACTGCTTTCGCCTCCGTGCTCGCCTCCGGCATCCGTGGCCGAGACGACCGGTGGGGGAGACTCCTCGGAGCCGCCAGCGTGGGTGTCCCGATCGTCGTCGTCTTGGCTGTGCTCACGACTCAGCTGGCGGGAGCCCCGGATCGCCTTCCCGCGATCCTCGGGGCATCGCTCGGGCTGCTGCTGGCGGGGTACGCCGTCTCCGCCGTGTCGTCGGCGCTCCTGGTCACCCCGGTCGCCGCCCCCGGCGACAGCCCGTTCAAGACCGTCCCCGGCCAGACGTTCGTGAGTGGACTCCTCGTCTTCGTCGTGATGGCCGCGATCTTCGTCCTCGCGCTTCCCTCCATCGTGCTGGCCGTCCTCTCGGCGGCCACCGGCAACGGCGCGTTCGGCTGGGCGGCGCTCACGGTCTCGGTCGTCGTCGGCATCGGCGGGAGCGCCGCCGGGGTGGCCATCGGAGGTCGCATCTTCGATCGAGGTGCTCCGGAACTCCTCCAGCGGATCAAGGCGTTCCCGACGCGCTGACGGCGGCGATGCTCCTCGCCGTCCGCCACGAGCGGACGGGCTGGCGCCGCCGCAGATCTCCTGCTGTGCTGAGGGGATGCGGAGAGTCCTCGTCCTCGGTGGCACGGGATGGCTGAGCGGTCGAATCGCCCGGCTATGGTCCAAGCGGGGTGCCGAGGTCGTCTGCCTTGCGCGGGGTTCCCGACCGGCGCCGGCGGGGGCGACCCTCGTCTCCGCCGATCGTTCCGGCCCCGATGCCTACGCCGCCGTCGCGGCCGAGCGCTGGGACGACGTCATCGACATCTCATCGAGGCCCGGCCACGTGCGCGCGGCGCTCGCCGCTCTGGCTCCACGCTCGGCGCACTGGACGTACGTCTCGAGCGTCTCGGTCTACGCCGACAACGAGACGCCGGGTGCCGACGAGACCGCCGCATTGGCGAAGCCGGTCACTTCAGATCAGGACGCGGACGCGGACTACGCGGGGGCGAAAGCGGCAGCGGAGGCCGCGGTCTCGGCGGCGGAGGTGACGTCGTCGATCGTCCGGCCCGGGCTGATCGTGGGGCCGGGGGATCCTACCGACCGGTTCGGATACTGGCCGGCGCGTTTCGCCGCAGCCGGGTCGGAGCCGGTGCTCGTGCCGGAGACGGCGGGACTGTTCGCGCAGACGATCGATGTCGACGACCTCGCGGCGTTCATCGTGAGGGCGGGGGAGCAGCGGCTCTCCGGGCCCGTCAACGCCGTCGGGCCGTCCCTGCCGCTCTCGGACGTCCTCCGCGAAGCGCGGACCGTGGCCGGGCACACCGGCGACCTCGTCTCGGCGCCGGTGGAGCGGCTCGTCGCGCAGGGCGTCGAGTACTGGGCGGGACCGCGTTCGCTTCCGCTCTGGCTCCCCGCCGACCTCCCGGGGTTCGCCACGCGCGACGATCGCCGCTACCGCGCCCTGGGCGGAACCGCGCGCCCCCTCCACGTCACTCTGGAGCGCGTGCTGCTCGATGAGCGCGTGCGCGGCGTGGATCGCGCGCGTGCGGCCGGGCTCCGCCGCAGCGAGGAGCGTGCGCTCCTCGGACGTCTCTGACCACCGACACCGACGCGATTTGCAGAGGTGTGGGCCTCGGCGCTATCGTCGCGACATGCTCTCGGCCGCGACGCAGACCCCCCTCGTGGTCTTCCGCGCACGCCGACGCCAGGGCGGCCGCCGACTCTAGGCGACCCCGAACGCTCCCCGTCGTTGCCGGGTGGAGCCGCCGGTGTCGCCGTCTCCGGCCCCGCTCCCTCAGACAATAAGGTTGGACAATGACCTATTCGGTCGCCGTTTCCGGCGCTTCCGGCTATGCCGGCGGAGAGATCCTGCGCACGCTCGCCGCCCACCCCGACATCCACATCCGCACCGTCACGGCGCACTCCTCGGCGGGACGGCGCCTCGTCGACGAGCAGCCGCACCTCCGGTCGCTCGCCCACCTGACGATCCAGGAGACGTCCGCAGAGACCCTGGCCGGGCATGACGTAGTGTTCCTCGCTCTCCCTCACGGGCAGTCGGGCCAGTACACCGAGGCGCTGGCAGAGGTTCCCCTGGTGATCGACGCCGGCGCCGACCACCGGCTGACCTCGGCGGCGGCGTGGGACGAGTTCTACGGTGGCCTCTTCCACGAGCCGTGGACGTACGGCGTGCCGGAGCTTCCGGTCGCGGGCGGCAAGCAGCGGGAGGCGCTGCGGGATGCGTCGCGGATCGCCGCGCCCGGCTGCAATGCGTCGACGGTCGCCTTGAGCGTCGCGCCCGGGGTCGCGGCCGGGATCGTCGATGCGGGGGACATCGTGTCGGTGCTCGCCGTCGGGCCCTCCGGTGCCGGGAAGAGCCCCAAGACGCACCTGCTGGCGGCCGAGATCCTCGGTAGCGCCAACCCGTACGCCGTGGGTGGGACCCACCGCCACATCCCTGAGATCGCGCAGTCGTTGATCGCCGCCGCGGGAGAGCGGGGCGCGGAGGTCACCGCAAGCCTCCGGCTGTCCTTCACTCCCGTGATCGTCCCGATGTCCCGCGGGATACTCGCCACCACGGTCGTGCCGCTGCGCCCCGGCGTCTCCGACGCCGACGTTCGCGACGCGTGGGAGGGGGCCTATGACGGAGAGACCTTCGTCCACGTCCTCCCCGAGGGGCAGTTCCCGCGCACGGCCGACGTGATCGGCGCGAACACCGCTCTCCTGGGTGTCGCCGTCGACCGTAGGGCCGAGAAGGTCGTGATCGTGGCCGCCGTCGACAACCTGATGAAGGGCACCGCCGGGGCCGCCGTCCAGTCCATGAACATCGCCCTCGGTCTCCCCGAGGACCGGGGCCTGACCGTGAACGGAGTCGCGCCGTGAGCGTCACCGCAGCCCAGGGATTCGATGCGGCGGGAGTCGCAGCCGGACTGAAGTCCACCGGAGCGCGCGATGTCGCCGTCGTCGTCAACCGCGGCCCGCACTTCGCCGGTGCTGCCGTCTTCACGAGCAACCGCGCGAAGGCCAACCCGATCCTGTGGTCGGAGCAGGCCGTCGCCGACGGCCGGGTCCACGCGGTGGTGCTCAACTCCGGCGGCGCGAACTGCTTCACGGGGAGCTTCGGGTTCCAGACCACCCACCAGACGGCGGAGTTGGCGGCGGGGTTGCTGGAGGTGAGCCCTGGCGACGTGCTGGTGTGCTCCACCGGGCTCATCGGAACCGGGGACGAGGAGTTCCGCCGCAAGGTCCTCGACGGGACGCGGGAAGCCGTCGCTCAGCTGCGGGCCGACGGCGGCGACGACGCGGCACTGGCGATCATGACGACCGACTCCCGCCCCAAGCGGGCGGTCTCCGCCGGCTCGGGCTGGACGATCGGCGGAATGGCCAAGGGGGCGGGGATGCTGGCCCCGGGGCTGGCGACGATGCTCGTCGTCCTCACCACCGATGCGGTCGTCGCCTCCGCCGACCTCGACCGGGCGCTGCGGAGCGCGACGCGCGTCACTTTCGACCGACTGGATTCCGACGGCTGCATGTCGACGAACGACCAGGTGACGCTCCTGGCGAGCGGCGCCAGCGGAGTGACGGCCGATCTCGACGAGTTCACGCGCGTGCTCACCGAGGTCTGTCAGGACCTCGCCCAGCAGCTGCAGGCCGATGCCGAAGGCGCCAGCCACGACATCTCCATCCAGGTCGTCCACGCCGCCTCCGAGGAGGACGCGGTGACGGTGGGACGATCGGTCGCCCGCAACAATCTCTTCAAGGCCGCCATCTTCGGCAATGACCCCAACTGGGGGAGAGTGCTGGCGGCGATCGGGACCACCCAGGCCCGGTTCGACCCCTACGACGTCGATGTCTCGTTCAACGGTGTCCGGGTGTGCAGCCACGGTGCCCCCGACCGCCCGCGCGAGGAGGTCGACCTGGCGCCCCGATCGACCGAGATCCTGATCGACCTCAAGGCGGGCGACGCGGAGGCCACGATCCTCACGAACGACCTCACCCACGACTACGTCCACGAGAACAGCGCGTACTCCTCATGACCGATCTCCAGCAGACCACGCCCGAGCAGGCGGCGCAGAAGGCCGGCGTGCTCATCGAGTCGCTGCCCTGGCTGCAGCGCTTCCGCGATCAGGTGATCGTCATCAAGTACGGCGGAAACGCGATGATCTCCGAGGAGCTGCAGGAGGCGTTCGCGCAGGACATCGCGTACTTGCGCTTCGTCGGGGTCAAGCCGGTCGTCGTACACGGCGGCGGTCCGCAGATCTCTCAGATGCTGGATCGGTTGTCGATCCCCAGCGAGTTCAAGGGCGGCTATCGGGTCACCTCGACCGAGGCGATCAGCGTCGTGCGGATGGTGCTCACCGGCCAGATCAACCCGCAGCTGGTCGCCCGGATCAACGCGTTCGGCCCCTTCGCCACCGGTCTGTCCGGAGAGGACGCCGGGTTGTTCCGCGGGCGCCGCAGAGACGTCGTCGTGGACGGGGTGGCGCATGATCTCGGCTACGTCGGTGACGTCGTCGGCGTCGATCCGCAGCCGGTGCGCGACCAGCTCGCCGCCGGTCGCATCCCGGTGGTCTCGTCGATCGCGCCCGATCAGGACAACCCCGGGCAGTCCCTGAACGTCAACGCCGATGCCGCCGCGGCCGCTCTCGCCGTCGCGCTGGGCGCCTCGAAGCTCGTCGTGCTCACCGACGTGCCGGGGCTCTATGCGGATTGGCCCCATCGGGAATCGCTCGTCTCGCATCTGACCGCCGACGAGCTGCGGGAGATGCTCCCGCGTCTGGAGTCGGGGATGATCCCCAAGATGCAGGCCTGTCTCGACGCGGTCGACGGCGGGGTCGACACGGCCGCCATCATCGACGGCCGTCAGCCGCATTCGGTGCTGGTGGAGATCTTCACAGAAAAAGGAATCGGAACAGAGGTCGTGGCGACGTGATGGAGGACGACGTGCAGACGCAAGCCGGAACACTGACTCAGACGCGGTGGCAGGAGGACGCGACGCGCGACCTGGTCCGCAACGCGGCCGATCGCCTCGCCCTCCTCACCCGTGGTGAGGGCGCGTACGTGTGGGATGACGAGGGCAAGCGCTACCTCGACTTCCTCGGCGGCATCGCGGTGACCTCGCTCGGTCACGCCCACCCGGTGTTCGTCGAAGCGGTGACGCGGCAGGCGGCCACCCTCGCGCAGGTGTCGAACTTCTTCGCCACCCCGCCCCAGCTCGAACTGGCCGCGCTCCTGAAGCAGCTCGCCGGCACCGGCCCCTCCGGCCGGGTGTACTTCGCCAACTCGGGCGCCGAGGCCAACGAGGCGGCCTTCAAGCTGGCCCGCCTCCACGGTGCGGCCGAGCGCACCGGCACCGCGCGGCCACGCATCCTCGCCCTGAAGAACGCCTTCCACGGCCGGACGATGGGAACGCTCGCCCTCACCGGCAAACCGGCGATGCAGCAGCCGTTCCTCCCGATGGTGCCCGGCGTCGAGTTCATCGACACCACGATCGAGGCCCTCGAATCCGCGATCGATGAGACGGTGGCCGCGGTGTTCATCGAGCCGATCAAGGGTGAGGCGGGGGTCGTCGATCTGCCGGAGGGCTTCCTCCGCGCCGCCCGGGACCTCACGGCTCAGCACGGGGCGCTGCTCATCCTGGATGAGATCCAGACCGGCGCCGGGCGCACCGGCGAGTGGTTCGCCTTCCAGAGCGCCGGTATCGTTCCCGATGCGATCACGGTGGCCAAGGGCATCGCCGGAGGCTTCCCGATCGGCGCCCTGATCACCTTCGGCGACACCGGCGAGCTCTTCTACCCGGGAACGCACGGCTCGACCTTCGGCGGCAACCCGCTCGCAACCGCGGTCGGAGCTGCCGTCCTCCGCGAGATCGAGCGTGCCGACCTGCTCGCCAACGCCCGCGAGCGCGGCGCACAGCTGCGAGACCGCATCGCGGCGATCGGTTCGCCGCTCGTGGCGGGGACGCGGGGACGGGGTCTGCTCATCGGCGTCGCGCTCAGCCACCCCGTGGCCGGAGCGGTCGTCGCGGCCGCTCAGGAACACGGCCTCATCATCAACGCCGCCAACGACGAGACGGTGCGATTGGCGCCGGCATTGACGATCGGCGACGTGGAGGTGGAGGAGTTCGTGGAACTGTTCACCCGCGCGCTGCGCACCGTCGAAGACGCCCTCATGCTCGATGACCACACGAACTCGGAGACCCCCGCATGACCCGCCACCTCCTGCGTGACGATGACCTCAGCCCCGCCGAGCAGTCCGAGATCCTCGATCTCGCCCTGTCCCTCAAGAAGGACCGCTGGAAGCTGAAGCCGCTGGAAGGGCCTCAGACGGTCGCAGTGATCTTCGACAAGTCGTCGACGCGCACGCGCGTATCGTTCGCCGTCGGCATCGCCGACCTGGGCGGCTCGCCCCTGATCATCTCGACCGCCAACAGCCAGCTCGGCGGCAAGGAGACCCCCTCCGACACCGCGCGCGTGCTGGAGCGACAGGTCGCCGCGATCGTGTGGCGGACCTACGCGCAGGCCGGCTTGGAGGAGATGGCGCGGGGAACGCGGGTTCCGGTCGTCAACGCGCTGAGCGACGACTTCCATCCCTGTCAGTTGCTGGCAGACCTCCTCACGATCCGAGAGCACAAGGGAGAGCTCCGCGGCCTGACGTTGGCGTTCTTCGGCGACGGCAAGTCGAACATGGGGCACTCGTACGTGCTGGCGGGCGTCACGGCCGGCATGCACGTCCGCGTCGCGTCACCGGTGGACTACGCGCCCCGCGAGGACGTGATCGCCGACGCCGATCGGATCGCCGCGGAGACCGGCGGCTCCGTCACGCTCTACACCGATCCGCTCGAGGCCGCTGCCGGCGCCGACGTCGTCGTCACCGACACCTGGGTCTCGATGGGGAAGGAAGAGGAGAAGATCGCCCGCCTCCGCGACCTCGGCGGCTACAAGGTCACTCAGGAGACGATGGCGCTCGCTGATGACGCGGCGATCTTCATCCACTGTCTCCCCGCCGACCGCGGGTACGAGGTCGATGCCGAGGTGATCGACGGTCCGCAGAGCGTCGTGTGGGACGAAGCCGAGAACCGCCTCCACGCGCAGAAGGCGCTTCTGGTCTGGCTGCTGCGCCAACAGTGACATCGTGACGGGACCGGCGTGAGCAGCCAGGGGAGGACGGCGACGCCGGGTCTTCGGTGGCTGACCTCGCCGGGGCGCGTCGCGGGCGTCGATCTCGCACGCGGGCTCGCGGTGCTGGGCATGCTGACCGCGCACCTGCTGTCGATCGCACCGTTCGACGGCGCCGATCCGAGCACGTGGCTCGACGTCGTCAACGGTCGGTCGTCGATCCTGTTCGCCCTCCTGGCGGGGGTCTCGATCGGTCTGCTCAGCGCGGGCGCCGGCGGAACGTGCCTGCGGGTGATCCGTGCCCGGCTCGCGGTGCGCGCGGGAGCGGTGTGGCTGCTCGGTGTCGCCCTGATCTCGACGGGCGTGCCCGTGTACGTGATCCTCCCCGCCTACGCCGTGCTGTTCCTCCTGAGCCTTCCCCTGCTTTCCCTCGGCCCACGGCCGCTGTGGGCGATCGCTGCGGCCGTGGCGATCGTGTCGCCGCTCGTCCAGCCGCTCCTCGACGACGTGCTGCCGTGGGAATCGCCGGGTGGCGCCGAGGTCGCGCTCCTCATCGGGTGGCACTACCCGTTCACGATCTGGTTCGCCTTCGTCGCTGCAGGTCTCGCGGTCGCGCGGTCGGGGTTCGGACCGCGCGTGCCGTTGCGGCTCGTGCTGGGCGGCGGGGCCGCCGCGCTGGTCGCCGGCGTCGGTGCCACCCTGATCCCCGACGAGGCGCTGTCGGACGGGTGGGCGAGCCGAGCGCTCGCCGTCGCAGCCCATTCCGGGGGCCTGCCCGAAGTGATCGGATCGGGCGGAATCGCCCTGGCGGTCCTCGGTGTGTGTCTCGCGCTCTGCCGGACCCCGGCCGCGACGATCGTCCTCCCGCTGCGTGCGGTGGGCGCCATGCCGCTCTCGGCGTACACCGGCCAGATCCTGGTCTGGGCGGTCTGGGCCGCGCTCGCTCTCGGTACGACCTCCGATCTGGGTGCCTTCCGAGCCTTGAACCCGCTCCCGGTGTTCGTCGGCGGAACGATCCTGCTCTGTACGGTGTGGGCCGTCGCGTGGGGGAGGGGCCCGTGCGAGCGCATCATCGCGGTGCTGGCCTCACGCCTGATTCCCGGCCCGCCTCGGGCGCGCGACTAGGCTGACACGGTGACCGAATCTGCTGCGCATGGGACCAACGAAGGTGCACTCTGGGGAGCGCGCTTCGCGACGGGGCCCTCTCCCGAGCTGGAGGCTCTCAGTCGCTCGACGCACTTCGACTGGGCGCTCGCCCGTTACGATCTCGCCGGCTCCCACGCTCACGCGAATGCTCTCCACGCGGCCGGATACCTCACCGATGACGAGATCGTCCGCATGCACGCCGGGCTCGACGCCCTGGCCCGCCGGATCGAGGATGCGACCCTCGTGGCCCAGCCGGGAGACGAGGATGTCCACGGCGCGCTCGAGGCGGCGCTCATCGCCGAAGTCGGTCCCGAACTGGGGGGCAAGCTGCGCGCAGGACGCAGCCGCAACGATCAGATCGCGACCCTCGTGCGGCTCTATCTGCTCGACCATGCAGGCGTGATCGCGCGCGACCTGCTCCGCGTGATCGATGCGGTCGTCGCGCAGGCCGAGGCCCACTCCACCGCGATCATGCCGGGCCGCACGCATCTGCAGCACGCGCAGCCGATCCTCCTCGCCCATCACCTGCAGGCCCATGCCTGGCCCCTCGTGCGCGACGTGGAACGCCTCCGCGACTGGTCCGCGCGGGCCCGCGTTTCGCCGTACGGCGGCGGCGCACTGGCCGGAGCCACACTCGGGCTGGATCCGCAGTCGGTCGCGCGGGAGCTGGGTCTCGACCGGCCCGCCGAGAACTCGCTCGACGGCACGTCGGCGCGAGACGTCGTGGCGGAGTTCGCCTTCATCACGGCCATGATCGGGGTGGACCTGTCGCGCTTCGCGGAAGACGTGATCCTCTGGAACACGCGGGAGTTCGGATTCGTCACGCTCGATGACGGCTACTCGACGGGGTCGAGCATCATGCCGCAGAAGAAGAACCCGGACATCGCGGAGCTCGCGCGCGGCAAGGCGGGGCGTCTGATCGGGAACCTCTCCGGCCTTCTCGCGACGCTCAAGGGGCTTCCCCTCGCCTACAACCGCGACCTGCAGGAGGACAAGGAGCCGGTCTTCGATTCGGTGGCGACGCTGGAGGTCGTTCTTCCGGCGTTCGCCGGCATGGTGGCGACTCTGCAGTTCCACACCGATCGGATGGCCGAGCTCGCTCCGGCGGGATTCTCGTTGGCCACCGACGTGGCCGAGTGGCTCGTCACGCAGGGCGTCCCCTTCCGTGACGCGCATGAGATCTCGGGCGCTCTCGTGCGCGCCTGCGAACAGCGGGGGATCGGTCTGGAGGACGCCGACGATGCCCTGCTCGAGTCGGTGTCTGGCCATCTCCGTCCCGCGGTGCGCGACGTCCTGTCGATCGAGGGTTCCGTGGCGAGCCGCACCGGCGCTGGCGGCACGGCTCCGGTGCGGGTGAACGAGCAGCGCGCCGAGCTGGTGGCACGTGCCCAGGCCGCCGCGCGGGCGCTGACGGTCTGAGGCCGCGGGGCTTATCGATCCCAGACATAAGCAGAACGCTTATCACTGAGCATGATAAGTGATATGCTTATTACCATGTCTCGATCCGTCGTCACCATCGCCGACATCGTCGGCTCGCGTCTCCTCGAGGATCGGAGCCAGGCGCAAGCGGCGATCGAATCGGCGATCGCTCGCGTGGACGACGACCTGCCGCTTGCCCGGCACCGTCTGGCCGCCACCGTCGGCGACGAGTTCCAGGGGGAGTACGCCACTCTCGCCGACGCGCTCCGCTCGCTCCTGCTCGTCCAGCTCGCCCTCCCCGACGGCATCGAACTGCGTTTCGGCGTGGGCGTCGGTCCGATCGAGGTGGTGGCCTCTCCGGGGGGCAAGATCTCCGACGGACCGGGATGGTGGGCTGCACGCGAGGCGATCGATCGGGTGCACCGACTCCAGGACCGCGCCGTTCCGTCTGCGCGCACGCGCGTTGTCGCAGGTGTGGGGGAGGATGCCGTCATGAAGACCGAGGCGCGCATGGCCAACGCCTACCTGCTCGTACGTGACGAGATGGTCGGTGCCATGAGTGAGCGCGCGCGGCGCCTCACCTACGGGCGGTGTCTCGGGCGCACGCAGAGGGAGCTCGCCGCGGCAGAGGGCATCACCCAGCCCGCGGTCTCCCAGGCGCTGGCCGGAGCGGGAGCGCCCGCCGTGATCGCGGGGTTCAGCGTCCTCGGAAAGGACGACGCGTGATCGGCGCCGGGCTCGTCCTCCTCGGTGTCGGGGTGGGCGACCTCCTCCGGCAATACGCCCCCTCGCGGCTGCGGATCGCCGCGACGGTCCTCGCGGCGATCGCCCTCGTCGTCCTTGCCGCCGGAGCCGATGCGATGGTGTGGGCCTTCGTCGCCCTCGGCACCGCGGTCCTGTGGACATGGGGAACTCCGGATCGACGCGGGGGCCCCGCCGGGCTCTGGCCGGTCGTGCTCGTCGCGGTGGTCTGCCTCGTCGCGGTCGCCGTCATCGGGATCCGCGCGGACCAGGGGCCGTGGGGCGAGTTCTGGCCGACAGGGGGCCCGCTCAGCCGGGTGAGTGCCGACGTGGCCGTGTTCGTGGTCGGGGCGGTGGCCTTCCTGTCGGAGTCGGGGAACGTCGTCGTGCGCGCGTCGTTGCGTGACGCCGCCCTGCCCGACGCCGACGGCATCACGCTGAAGGGCGGTCGTCTGATCGGCCCCCTCGAGAGGCTGCTCGTCTTCTCCCTCACCCTGACGGGGGCCTTCACGCTCCTGGCTGCCGTCCTGGCCGCCAAGGGGATCGTCCGCTTCCCCGAGATCTCCCGAGACAGCGGCTCGGGCCTGCGCGCCGAGTACTTCCTCATCGGCAGTCTCGTCAGCTGGGCGACGGCGCTGGGCGTCGCCTTCCTCCTCTGGTGGGGCACTCTCGGCTGACCCCGCCTCGCTTCCGGGGGACGGGGACGGCAGGCCCGCGCTGATAGCCTGGAACGCGTGTCTGAAACCGTCGTGAGCGCCCTCGCGCCCGCCAACGATCCGACGTTCGCGAACGTCTGGGACGAGATCGTCTGGCGCGGCCTGGTGCATGTGTCCACCGACCAGGAGGCGCTGCGTGCGCTGCTCGGCGGAGACCCGATCACGTACTACTGCGGGTTCGATCCGACCGCGTCGTCGTTGCACCTCGGGCACCTCGTGCAGCTGCTCACGATGCGCCGCCTGCAGTTGGCCGGACACCGACCCCTGGGACTGGTCGGCGGCTCGACCGGGCTGATCGGCGACCCCCGTCCGACGGCTGAGCGCACGCTGAACTCCCGCGAGACGGTGTCCGAGTGGGTGGCGAGCCTGCGCGCCCAGGTGGAGCGCTACCTGAGTTTCGAGGGCGACAACGCTGCGCGCATGGTCAACAACCTCGACTGGACGGCGCCCCTGAGCGCCATCGACTTCCTCCGCGAGATCGGGAAGCACTACCGGGTCGGCACGATGCTCAAGAAGGATGCCGTCGCGGCGCGACTGAACTCCGACGCGGGCATCAGCTACACCGAGTTCAGCTACCAGATCCTCCAGGGACTCGACTTCCTCGAGCTGTACCGCCAGTACGACTGCGTGCTTCAGACGGGCGGATCCGACCAGTGGGGAAACCTCACCAGTGGCACCGACCTCATCCATCGCGTCGAAGGCGTCTCCGTGCACGCGATCGGGACGCCGTTGATCACCAACAGCGACGGCACCAAGTTCGGCAAGAGCGAGGGAAACGCCATCTGGATCGACGCGGCGCTCACGAGCCCCTACGCGTTCTACCAGTTCTGGCTCGCGACGGCCGATGCGGACGTCGTCGAACGGTTGAAGGTGTTCACCTTCCTCACGCGCGAGGAGATCGAGTCCTACGCCGGGCTCGTCGAGACGGAGCCCTTCCGCCGGGCCGCCCAGAAACGGCTCGCGGAGGAGGTGTCGACCCTTGTTCACGGCGCGGAGGCGACGGCTGCCGTGATCGCGGCGTCGGAAGCACTGTTCGGGCAGGGCGACCTGGCTGCGCTGGATGCGGCGACCCTCCGATCCGCGCTCGAAGAGCTGCCGCACGCTCGCGTGCCGGCGGGAACGCCGGTGGTCCAGGCGCTGCTGGAGACCGAGCTGGTCTCCAGCCTCAGTGACGCGCGTCGCGCGATCGCCCAGGGCGGCGTGTCGCTCGACGGCGCGAAGGTGACCGACGACGCTGCGACCGTCGCCGGCACGCTCCCGGGCGGCGTCTCCGTGCTCCGGCGGGGGAAGAAGACCCTCGCCGGACTCTTCGTCGACTGACCGTGCCGTTCACACCCGCTCACGCGGCGGTCGCGCTGCCGTTCGTTCGTACGCCGCTCCTGCCGGCGGCGATCGCGGTCGGCGCGATGGCGCCCGACGTGCCGCTCTTCGTGCGCGGCACGCCGGTGACCTATCAGCTGACCCACACCAACGTTGTGGTGTCGGGTCTCGTCGCCCTGCTGCTCCTGGTGCTCTGGTACGGCTTGCTCCGGCCCGCCGTCCGGGAGCTTTCCCCGCGATGGCTGGCCGAGCGGCTTCCCGCTGAGTGGGACCGCGCCGGCGCCGACGCGTGGCACGCCGTGCGCGAGCCCCGTCCCGGAGCGCGGCACGGGGTGTGGCGCGAGAACGGAGTCTTCGCCGTCCTGGTCGCCGTCTCGCTCGTCCTCGGCGTCCTCTCGCACATCGCGTGGGACGCGTTCACTCACGAGGGTCGGTGGGGCCTGGCACTGTTCCCCGCTCTCGACGAGCTGTGGGGCCCGCTTCCCGGCTTCAAGTGGCTGCAGTACGGGTCGGGCGTGGGCGGAGTGGCGGTTCTCGCGATCTTCGGCGCCGTCTGGATCTCCCGCCGACCACGGCTGGCGCCGTCCCGCGTGCTTCCTCCTGCGGTGCGGTGGTCCTGGTGGGCTTCGCTTCCCGTCGCGCTGATCGTCGCGTGGCTGATCGGATCAGCCGTGTACGGCGCCGATCCCGAGGTGACTGCGCATCACCTCGCCTATCGCGTGCTGCCACCCGCGTGTGCGGTGTGGGGGCTGTTGACGGCCGTGCTCTGCGCGTGGATCCTCGCGCGTCGGCGCGCCCTGTCCTGAGCTCTTTCCCTCCCGATCTCGCCGGTGCCGCGATGCACGGATCAGCGCGACGCCGTGCCGGGATCGGGGTGACCGAGCGCCCGCCACGCCTGGTACCGGACCCGCTCGTTCGGGTCGGACGTGCATGCCTCCACCGCTCCCCGGGAATCGTCGATCCCGTGCGCGGTGATGACTTTCAGCGCCATCTCCCTCACGCGCCACGCGTCGTCGGACAACGCATCGAGCACGATCTCGGGGTGGGCCGCAGGACCGATGTGAAGCAGCCCACGCGCCCCCCACACCCGGCGCCATGCCGTCGGCCATCCGATCGTTCCGCCGAGCCAGGAGATGTCAGGCCAGGCCGGGTCGTCGTCGCGGGCGGAGCCGCTCAGGAGCGCTTCGCACCAGGCGACGACGCGGTCGCGCCCGAAGAGCTCGCAGGCAGTGATGATCCGTGCCCGGGGACGGTCTCCGGGGGCGGGGAGCGTCATCGGACGCTCTCCGCGCGGCCGTCGTCGCTCCGCCACCGGGGGAGGTCCCGCCCCCAGGGGCGCGGTGCACGGAAGCGGGCGCCGGGCAGAGCGGGGGCGGCGGTGACGAGTGAGACGCCGTCGACGTCGAATGACTGCAGGTGCCCCGTCTCGTCGATCGGCGGCACCGCCGCCGCCCGGGGCGGTCGCGGGAAGCCGAGCAGCTCAGCGGCGATTCGGCGCAGGCTCGTCCGCGCCAGCCAGGAGCCGCCCTCGATCTCTCGACGGTGCAAGAGCTCGAGGGCAGCCGCCGCGAGCAGGTACCCCGCGCTGTGATCGAGGGCTTGCGCCGGGAGCGCTCCGGGATGTTCGCCGTCCCGCGACTCCTCCCAGGCGATGCCGGACTCTGCCTGCACCAGACTGTCGAATCCTCTCCGAGAGGGGTCTGGCCACGCGGTGAGCTGGAGCACGATGAGTCCGGGCCGTCGCCGCGCAAGGGACGCCGCGGACAGTCCGCGCCGCTCCAGCCCGTCGGAGCGGTAGCCCAGCACGACGACATCCGTCGACGCGAGGAGCGCATCGAAGCCGGCGCGGTCGGTACCGGTGCCGAGGTCGAGCAGCGTCGACCGCTTCGCGTGCCCGGTGTCGAGATGCTGCCACGGGAGCTCCGGCAGGTGCGGGGGATCGATCCGGAGGACGTCGGCCCCCCACAGCGCCAGGGTGCGGCTCGCGACCGGCCCCGCGATCACCCGCGTGAGGTCGAGCACTCGCGTGTGGGCGAGCGGGCGCTCCGCATCCGACACCTGGACGGCGCGCGTCGGCGCGTCACCGAGGCGAGTGGTCTCCACGACGGGACGCGCTCGCAGCTGCTCGTCGACGGCGGCATCGGCGGGGCGGACGGTGACGCAGAGACCGCCGTGAGCGGAGATCGCGGCCGCGGCGGTCTCGGCCGGTCGTCGCGCCAGCTCCGCCCGCACGCGATCGAGTTCGTCGGCCCCGGCGGAGAGGTGGAGAGCCGACAGGAGGGCTCGGCGATGGTGCGGGTAGTTGGCATGAGTGCGCACCCAGCCGTCAGCAGCCCGGAAGAAGCCCGACAGGGGAGCGAAAGCACGGGGTGCGGATCCGTCCACGCGGAGCCACCGCTCGCTCGTGTAGGCGACCGCGACGGCGGTCGGCTCCAGGGGGCGTGCGGATGCTCCCACCAGGACAGCACGCGCCTCCTCGACCGCGGTCACGGCGTGCCAGGCGAGCGCGGCGACATCGGTGGCGGCCGCGAGAGGAACGGGCGAGGGCATGGGGGCACGCTACGCCGGAGCGTCGAGGTGCGCGACCTCGCTGGGCCGGGAGGAGCCACCCGGCCCCGGAATCACGCGGCGCGGAGGCGCGACACGCCCGGGATGCAGGCCCGATTTGCCGAAGGGCCAGAACCCACGTAACTTATTACTTGTTCGCCCCACAGGGAAGAGCGAGAAGGCCGGAAGGCCTCGCCCCCTCAAGCGGAGAACCACCTCCACCCCACACACCTCCTACTGGAGGAACCAGGGCCTTAGGGTCTAGGATGGAGTGTCCACCTCGTGGACCGCGGTCGTCGACTGCTCCGAGGATCTGAAGATCCCGGCGAGTCGATTTGACAGACGGAACGAGATGGATAAGATAGAGAAGTTGCCCTGCGGGGGAGGCTGAGAGGCCGAACAGCAGGAGCATCCGATCCTTGAGAACTCAACAGCGTGCACTTGTCAAATGCCAAATAACCTCGATCCAGCTTCGGCTGGATGAGATTCCTTTGGATCAAAGTCCGGCACTTCGGTGCCGGCAACGGATAGTCAGCAATGACATCCCTTTGGTCAGATCAAACTCGCTGCTCCGGTCATTTTCCGGCTGGTCGCAGCAACATTTCTTTACGGAGAGTTTGATCCTGGCTCAGGATGAACGCTGGCGGCGTGCTTAACACATGCAAGTCGAACGGTGAAAGCGGAGCTTGCTCTGCTGGATCAGTGGCGAACGGGTGAGTAACACGTGAGCAATCTGCCCCTGACTCAGGGATAAGCGCTGGATACGGCGTCTAATACCGGATACGAGCTGCTGAAGATGCCTTCGCAGCTCGTATCCGGTATTAGACGCCCTTTCCAGCGCTTATCCAAGAGTCAG
>NZ_JASGDO010000031.1:0-89894 GCF_047607225.1 Microbacterium sp.
CAGGCGCGCGCGGCGGCGGGCTCGTCCGCGAGCGAGTAGGCCGCGCGTCGGACGACCGACGGCCCCGCGCAGACGTTCGTGCGCGGGGCCGTCGGTGCCGGTGAACCCGACGTCAGTGGTCGACCGCCTTCTCTGCGCCGTGTCCCGTGAGCGAGCGGACATCCATCTCCGCCGCCTTGACCGGGTCTTCCGATCCGCGACGGGAGGTCACTGAGCCGAGCCAGCCGAGGAAGAACCCCAACGGGATCGAGACGATGCCCGGGTTGTTGAGCGGCCAGATCGCTGTGCCGGTGTTCTTGAAGACGCTCGTCTCGGTGCCCCAGAACACGGGCGACAGCACGATGAGGATGAGCGCTGCCGCCAGTCCCCCGTACATGCTCCAGACCGCGCCTCGCGTGGTGAAGCGGCGCCAGAAGAGCGAGTAGATGATCGTCGGCAGGTTGGCGGACGCGGCCACGGCGAAGGCCAACGCAACCAGGAAGGCGACGTTCTGCCCCTGCACACCGATCCCGCCGAGGATCGCCAGCACCCCGATCACCACGACGGTGCGTCGCGCGACCTTGACCTCACCGTCGGCGGCGACCTTGCCCTTCTTGACGACGTTGGCGTAGATGTCGTGCGCGAACGACGCGGCCGCCGTGATGGTGAGCCCGGCGACGACGGCGAGGATCGTCGCGAAGGCGACCGCCGAGATGAACCCGAGGAGGATCGGCCCACCGAGGTGGAGGGCGAGCAACGGCGCCGCGGAGTTGACGCCGCCGGGGGCCGCCGCGATCTCCGCCGGCCCGACCAGCGCCCCCGCCCCGTAGCCGAGGACGAGGGTGAGGAGGTAGAAGAGGCCGATCAGCCAGATCGCCCAGACCACCGAGCGACGGGCCTCCTTGGCCGTCGGCACCGTGTAGAACCGCATCAGCACGTGCGGGAGCCCCGCGGTGCCGAGCACCAGCGCGAGGGCGAGCGAGATGAAGTCCCACGGGTTCTTGCCGTATTGCAGGCCGGGCCCGAGGATCGCGTCCTTCGGGTCGGTCGTGGAGGCCGCGACCGCGCCCTCCAGCAGCGTGTTCAGGTTGAACCCGTTAATCGCGAGCACCCAGATGGTCATCACGATCGCGCCGCCGATGAGGAGGAAGGCCTTCACGATCTGCACCCAGGTGGTGCCCTTCATCCCGCCCACGAGGACGTAGACGATCATCAGCACGCCCACGACGGCCACGACGATCGACTGCCCCAGCTGCTCGGTGATCCCGAGCAGGAGGGAGACGAGGCCGCCGGCACCGGCCATCTGCGCGAGCAGGTAGAAGAAGCACACCGCGAGCGTCGTGATCGCCGCCGCCATCCGCACCGGGCCCTGCTTGAGCCGGAAGGAGAGGACGTCGGCCATCGTGAACTTGCCGGTGTTGCGCATCAGCTCCGCCACGAGCAGCAGCGCGACCAGCCACGCGACGAGGAACCCGATCGAATAGAGGAAGCCGTCGTAGCCGTTGATGGCGATGGCCCCGCAGATGCCAAGGAACGACGCCGCCGAGAGGTAGTCCCCCGCGATCGCGAAACCGTTCTGCGGGCCTGTGAACGAGCGGCCGGCCGCGTAGTAGTCGGCTGCCGTCTTGTTGTTGCGGCTGGCCCGGATGACGATGAACAACGTCACCGCGACGAACGCGCCGAAGATGGAGATGTTCAGGACGGGGTTGTTCTCCACCGTCGTGGTCGCGGCGGCGAGCGCGACGTTGATGTTCGCGAAGATCTCGTTCACGCGCCCGCCTCCTGCTTCTCGAGGTCGCTGCGGATCTCCGCGGACACCGGGTCGAGACGGTGGTTGGCGTACCACACGTACCACATGGTGATCGCGAACGTCGTGACGAACTGTCCGAGGCCCAAGAGGAGCCCGACGGTGATCGCGCCCGACACGGGGGTGGCCATGAACTCCGTGGCGAACGAGGACAGCAGGACGTAGGCGAAGTACCAGAGGAGGAACACCGCCGTGAGCGGCCAGACGAAGCGGCGATGGCGCCGTTTGAGTTCCCGGAACGGCGGGGAGTTCTCGACCGCGACGTAGTCGATGCCTCCCGGCGGAGCG
This sequence comes from Microbacterium sp., assembly GCF_047607225.1. Classification (GTDB taxonomy): domain Bacteria; phylum Actinomycetota; class Actinomycetes; order Actinomycetales; family Microbacteriaceae; genus Microbacterium. Next base: position 2,075 of record NZ_JASGDO010000031.1, read on the forward strand.
GATGGTGCGGATGATGCGGACATGGCAGTCTCCTTACCTGTCGAGCCGTCGTCGTCGACGGCTGCTTCGACGGTCCCCGATGACCGCCGCGGTGGTATCGTCGACGATACGAAAGCGGATGACGCAGCCGTCACCCCCGGAAGTAGGTAACGCGATGGCACTCCCCAGCCTCGCCTCCGACGCCGATCTGATGGCTCACGCCGTCACCGAGCTCGCGCAGCGCACCGCACTGCCGGTCGCGTTCGGCGGCTACGAGCGCAGTGACGCCGTCGAGGTCAGCGCCGTGATCGGAAACCGCACGGCGCATCTGGCCGGACTCGTGGTGCGCGCGAGCCGCGGACTGGGCGGTCGCGCGATGGTGGAGCGGCGGCCCCGGCTGGCGCTGGACTACAAGACCTCGCGCCACATCACGCACGACTACGACCGCGTGATCCTCGGCGAAGGGATCTCCACACTGTTCGCCGTGCCGGTACTGGTCAGCGGCGTGACGCGCGGTGTGCTGTACTGCGGCTCGTTCCATCCGTCACCCTTCGGGGAGAACGTCGCCCGACACGCGGTGTCGGTCGCGCAAGACCTCGCCACGGAGCTGCGCGTGCGCGACGAGGTGCAGCGGCGCCTGTCACAAGCGGCCCCCGACGCCGCCGACAGCATCACCGCCGCCGCACGCGAGCAGTTGCGTCAGACCTACGCGGAGTTGCGCTCCATCTCTGCCGACGTCACCGACCGAGCGTTGCGGGAGCGACTCGCGGCGCTCGAGCACCGACTCGCGACGCTCTCTCGCGAAGGCGCCGATCACCACGAGGCACTGGATGTCAGACTCTCGCCGCGGGAGACCGACGTGCTCGCGTGCGCCGCGCTCGGCTCGACCAACGCAGAGATCGCCGTAACGCTGCAACTGCGCGAAGGGACGGTGAAGTCGTACCTGCAGTCGGCGATGGCGAAGCTGGAGGCCTCCACTCGGCACGCGGCCGTCGCCAAGGCCCGCCGCGCAGGCATCCTCCCCTGAGCGCCGCTCAGCTCTCCGAAGTGTCGGGCTCGGCGATCGACACGTAGACCCGCACCTCGCCGTCCTCCAGCGCGAACCGGAAGCCCTCCGCGTCCTGCAGCGCCTCCTCATCGACGATGTTGCCGGCGAGCTCGCGTGCAGCGATGTCGACGACGGGTCCGAAGCCGGGCGCGCCGCATCCGCCCCGGCTCCCGCCGGTCGGGGAACCGGAGCCGAGGCTTCCCGAGCCCGAGTCGTAGCGGATGATGAGGCAGGTGCCGCTGACGGCATCCACCCTGCCGCTGATCACCCATACGCCGAGGAAGTCCTCGTAGCGCTGGGCCCCGCCGTCGAGGGAGAACTCATCGTCCTCGACGAGTCCCCCGGTCGGCGCCAGCACCGCGTAGGGGCGTGGTGTCGACGATGTCGCGGCCATCGTGAGCGGTACGGCGATGGCGGCGGTCACCGCGGCCGAGACGGCAGCCACGGCGAGCAGGAGACCGAACCGGGAGCGCACGCGCCCGGGCGCCGAGCGCTGCGGGGCGGAGGTCATCGGGGCGGAAGTCACCGGGGCGGGCGGAGACGCCACCGCGGGACCTGACGAGGAAACGGAAGAGTCGACGACGGCGGGATCGGAGCGCTCCGGTGCCGAGGGCTCCGCGACCCTCCGCCGCAGCGCCGCGTCGCTCGCGGACATCTCCGGAACAGGAACGGTGGCCGTGCGCACCGCGCCCGCGGCCGCCTCCCGGGGGGAAGCGGCCCGTCGGGCCTCTTCGCGCACGCGAGCCTCGAGGATTCGGAGCCGTTCGAGCGCGGCGCGGTCATCGGCGATGTCGGCGTTCGCTCCGTAGGCGCGGGCCCGTAGTCGGGACAGTTCGTCGTCGGAAGACTCGGCCATGCCCCCACTCTGGCACGGGAGGCGCCGCCGACGATCCGTCAGGAGGAGCGAGGCGGAGCGGGTGCGGCGAGCACCTCGGCGTTGAGGGCGTGCTGCCACTCCCGCAACTGCCACATCGGGTGGTGCGGAGCGGCGTTCGAGCACAGGACGACGCCCCAGACGCCATGGTCGAGGGCCGTGCGCACTCCGTGCTCGGCCAGCGCGCGACCGATGGGCCCCTCCTCGAAGGTGCCGTGGAGCGGCGTGTAGCCGACCCATCCCTCCCCGATGATCGCGGGCACCCCCTGCCAGCGCGCCCACCGCGAGATCGCGATCGTCCGTGCGGCGATCTCGCGACGCATCACGTGCTCGTAGGGCGGGTAGTGATCCTCGAGCCAGGAGTCCCACGCCTGCGGGTCGATCCAGTCGTAGCCGTAGACCATCTGGTCGGTCACGACGGTCGCCTCGAACTTCCAGTCCGCGGCGCGGCCGTAGTCCGCCACCGACGGCGCGTCGGCCCGGAGGAGCTCCCGCAACTGCGGGTTGGGGAATCCGGCGGTGCCTTCCGAGCGGATGTCGATCCGCTGCTGCAGCGCATCGAGCACACCGTAGCTGTAGACGTGGAACTGCGCAGCGCCCAGGCCGCTCGGAAGGCTGTGCATGTCCAGGTGCGGCGGCTTGCCGTAGCTCGCCGTGAAGAGGAGGTCGGGGTGCCGAGCCCGCAACGCGACGATCTCGGCCGCTCCCCCGTCCGCCAACGCCGGAAGGATCGAGAAGTCGACTTCGTTGTGGAGCTCGACGAGGGCGATGCGGTCGCGGTGGCCGGCCTCGGTGAGGCGGCCGATCAGGGCGTCCCACGCCCGCCCGAGCAGGGCGTAGCGACCTGGGAGCGGGACGGCGTCGATCGCGTGGAACCACCGCGGCGAGGCCGCGAAGGCGGTCGACTGCTGGTACTCCCAGCTCGCGAGGATCAGCACCATGCCGTGGCGCTCCGCGGCCTCGAAGAGGGCCAGCAGCCGGCGCCACAGGTCCACGCGGAAGCCGCCGGGAGTGTCATACCAGCGCGTGCACTGCCCGAAGTACCCTCCCGCCGGCGACGGGCCGAGACCCTCGATCTCGAGCGATTCGGCGAGGTCGTCGAGCCCGAGACCCCCCGCGAGGAGCAGCGGCGCGGCGCAGATACGGATGGCGTTGTACCCGAGCGCCGCCGCGTCGGCGACGGCGGCGTCGAGGTCGGCGTACGGCTGCTCCGGTCCGGCCTGGGTGTACCAGGAGAAGTCCCACAAGGTGATCGTGAGCCGCGGGGGAAGATGCGCGGGCACCTCAGCGGTGAGGGGACGCTCGTCGGCGCCGATGGTCCCGGAGCCGAGGTACCGCTCAGTCACGGGTCCATCCTCCCGCGCCCGACGCCGACAGGGCGCGTCCCTCGGCGGCCAGTCGCTGCAGCCGGTCCGCCTGCTCTGCCCGGACGCGGCTCGTGCTGACGTCGAACGCAGTGAGCTCGGGAACCGACGTCGCGAAGTAGTCGACGTCGTCGCGGGCGGCTCGCAGTTCGGCAGCGCGTGCATCCAGCGCGTCCCACGATCGTTCCGCCGCTGCCGTGTCCCCGAGCCGGAGGTGGGCCACGCCCGCCCAGTACACCGACTCGTCCGCGGGGCGGGGGTCCACGGCGAGAGGGGTGGGGGCCACGGCCGCGCGCCACGCCGCGACTGCGGCCTCATGATCGCCGCAGCGAGCGTGGGCGTCGCCGCGGAGGACCCACCGGCGCACCGGCCGGTCGGCGGGATGGCGCCCTTCGCCGAGCGAGCGGGGCGGCTCCATCCCGGAGACGAGCAGGTCGACGGCCGCCGCCGGGTCGACACCCAGCAGGCGCTCGGCCCGCAGGCACGCAGCACGGTCGTACGCGGCGATGACGGCACCCTCACCCCCCTCGAAGGGACGGAAGCGGCGCGTCGTGAGGAGATCCCAGGCCTCGTCGAGGCGACCGACGTCCAACAGCAGAGTCGCGTACCGGACGGCGAGATCGTCGCGGTCTGCCACGAGGCCGGCGTGCTGCTCCAGGAGTGCGAGGCGGTCGGCGGGAGCGAGCCCCCGGCGAACCGCCAGGAGATCGCGCTCGACGACCAGGCGCGGGTCGGCGCGCAGCTGGAGGGCGTGGGCCAGAGCACGCTCGGCCGCGTCCTCGTCTCCCGTGACCGAGACCTCGGCGATCGCCAGGTTCCGCCAGACCACGGGGTCGACCGATCCCGCGCCGGTCGCGCGTCGCAACTCGAGCAGCGCCTCCTCGTGACGTCCGGCATCCAGCAGCCACATGCCGAGCAGGCCCGCCGCCACCGCATCGCTCGGGTCGGCGACGACGGCCGCCTGCAGGGCATCGTACTGATCGAGGCCCGCCGGAAAGGCGAGGTCGCTCAGCATCTCGCGCGCGGCTCGCCGCTCCCGCCGCGCCTCATCCGCGCGGCCGGCACACTCGCACCAGTGCGCGCGGAGGTAATGACGCACCGGCCCCGCCGCGCCGGCGGCGGGGGTGCGCTCGACCGGCGTCGCGGTCGCTGCGAGCGCGTCGTCGTACCGTCCGGCGCGAGCGAACTCCGCCCCCACGTCCAGCGGAGTGCGTGCGTCGATCCACTGCGGATCGCCGCGCAGCGCACGAGTGGCGGAATCGAGGGGGTCGAGGTCGGCGAGACGGGCGAGCAGGGAACGTGCCGCGTCGGCGTCCCGATCGGCGAGGGCGTGTGCGCGCACCCGCTGCGCCTCGGGGATCGAGGTCGTCTCCGGGAGCAGGGCGAGGACGCGCTCGGGGCACCCGCGCCGCAGCGCTAGTCGGGCGCGGGCGAGAGTGGCCGGGGCGTCGAACGCCGCGTTCCACGCCGCCTTCGCCCACGCGCGATCGGCGGCCTCGTCGTTGCCGAGACGCTCCTCGACGAGCCCGAGCAGATAGGCCGCCTCTCCGTCACGCGGGTTGAGGTTGCGTCGGGTCTGTCGGTGTTGCGCCGAAAGGAGGGCCTCGCGCGCCGACGCATACTGCCCGCGCGTCAAATGCCACGCACCGAGCGCGGTGGCCACCCGCGCATCGCCGGGATCTCGCCGGAGCGCCTCTTCCAGGTACGGCAGAGCGGAGCGCGAGGGATGCCGGTACTGCAGCAGGTGCACCGCCGTGACGTAGAGCTCGTCGTTCGAAGGGATGTCGGCCGGGGAGTCGGGGGCCGTCGCCAGCCAGGGCTCGTCGACCGTGGGCTCGCCGACCCGGAAGCGCCATGCCACCAGCGTCTCCCTTGCGTGGGTGACCTCCACTGCAAGACCCGGAGTGTCGGCTGCCACCTCGACGCGTCGCGCGAAAGGCCGGTCGGGGGCGAGATCAGCCTCCCAGCGGGCGATCTCGACGCCGTCACGCCGCACGACGACGACGGCGCCCTCGCGCAGCCGCGTCGTGAGCGCCGTCACGCGCGTCGCGTCGCCCTCCGCTCTCACGCCGATCGCCGCCTCGGTGGTCGCCTGGCGGGCGGGACCGGTGGCGTGCACGGGATACCAGTACTGCTGGAAGCGCTTGGTCTCTCCCGGGAGAAGCCAGCTGAAGTCGGGCTGGTTGTCGGTGTAGACGCCGGCCATCAACTCGACGTAGGGGCCGTCGTCGTCGGTGAGCTGGTCGTCCCAGGCGCGGCCGATCGCCCCGTCGCCCCATGTCCACTGCTTCTTGCCGGGCGAGACGGCACGGTCGGCCCAATGGACGAAGCCGGCATCGGCGGCGTGGTCGTAGCCCCCGAAGAACTCGTCTTCCGTGTCGGTGATCATGTACGACGACGGCACCGGGATGTTGCTGTAGAAGTCGATGCGGTCCGCGTCCGCGCGCTCGGCGGCCAGGGCCGGGTAGTCCACGCCGTAGTACGAGCGGTCGGCTCGGGGGAACGCGGTGATGGCGCGGCGGGCGTGGTCGGCGACGTACGCCACATCATCGGGGAAGAACGACTGATACCGGTCGTGCGAGCGCGCGGCCACGTTCGCCCACCACAGGAAGGTCTGCGGCACGTCGGTGCGGTTGTGGAGCTCGGCGTCCAGCTCGATGAGCGACGACCCCGGACGTAGCCGCACGCCGTGCAGGCCACGCATGCGCTGCAAGGGATCGAGGTCGCTGTGCCACACGACCGCGGCACCGTCGGGCTCGCGCTCGATCCGCCACTGGACCGGCAGAAACGTCGCGGGGCGGTGATGCTGGGGCCAGTTGAACTCGACTCCGCCGGACATCCAGGGACCGGCGAGCCCCACGAGGGCCGGCTTGATGACGTTGTTGCGGTAGAAGAAGTCGTACCCGGCCACCTTGTCGTAGCCGATGTGGATGCGGCCCCCGATCTCGGGGAGCAACACCAGACGCACGTACGCGTTCTCGAGGTGGATCGCCTGCCACAGCCGCGGCTCCTTCTCGTGCGAGATGCGGTCGGTCATCGGCAGCGGGTAGAGCTTCCCGCTCGAGCCCTGATAGACGCGGCGGTCGAGGAAGAGCGGGTAGGGATCGGGCTCCCCCGGCGCGTACGTGTCAATCGACAGCGGCTCGCTCCAGCACGCGACGCCTCCCTCCGCCAGCACGGCAGCCTGGTCGGCTGGAGGATCGGGGAGAACGATGCGGCTCGGGGCGGGGTCATCTCGGGTCACCTGGCAAAACTAAGGCGACGGCGAGACACAAGGAATGGTCAAACCCGCTCTGCACCTGGATGATTCGACGATGACGCGTGTGACAGAATGCGATCATGGAACGCGCCGACGGCTTCGAACGGCAGCGGCTCAGCGTCGTGCCGAGACCGCTCGTCGACGCGGCCCTCGCCCGCCCGGTGACCCGTCGCATCCTCGTGACCGACGCGGGGTACTTCCCCCGCGCGGAACACCACGGCAGGCACCGGTCCGAGGGGGTTCCGGAGACGATCATCATCGTCTGCGTCGCCGGCACCGGATGGGTGGAGACGGCCACCTCGCGGACGACCGTCGGCTCCGCGACGGCGATCGTGATCCCGGGCGGCACGGGGCACTCCTACGGCGCGTCGCCCGACGATCCCTGGACGATCTGGTGGTGCCACGTGCGCGGCACCGACGTCCCCGAGCTGCTCGACGCGTCGGGCATCACCTCCGAGCGGGTCACCCTCTCCCTCCGCGCCGTGGAGCGGGTAACCTCCCTCCTCGACGAGATCTCGGTGGCGATGGCCCGCGACAGCACTCCGGCGCGGCTGACTGCGACCTCGGGCATGGCGTGGCGGCTGCTCACGCAGCTGGCGGTGGACCGGGTGACCCCCGGGGAGGGCGCCCCGATCGAGCGGGCCATGCGCTACCTGGAGGAGCGGATCGACGGGCGCATCCACGTTCCCGAGCTCGCGGCGATGGTCGGGGTGTCCCCCTCCCATCTCGCGGCGCTGTTCCGCGACGCGACCGGTGGTGGCGTGCTGGCCCACCACAATGCGCTGAAGATGGCCAAAGCGCGGGAGCTGCTGGACACCACGGCGCTGTCGGTCGCCGAAATCGGCCGGCGGATCGGCTGGGAAGACCCCTTCTACTTCTCGCGGCAGTTCCGCCGCACCCACGGCATGAGCCCCCGCGCCTATCGCGAGACGCGCAAGGGCTGACCTCTGCGGGTCACCCCTTGGTCGCCCCCGCGGTGAGGTCGGCGCGCCAGAACCGCTGCAGCCCGGTCATGAGGGCGACCAGCAGCAGCGCCGAGACGGCGGAACCTGCCACCACGAGCGAGTAGAACATCGGATCACGCTGCGTCTGCCCGTTCCACAGGGTCAGTCCGAGGGTGACCGGGAACGTGGAGGTGTCGTTGAGCATCACGAGGGGCAGCAGGTAGTTGTTCCAGATCGTCACGAACTGGAAGAGGAAGATCGTCACGAGCGCCGGGGTCATCATCCGCGCCGCGATGGAACCGAAGATCCGCAGGTCTCCCGCCCCGTCGAGCCGGGCCGCCTCCACGACCTCGTCGGGCACGCTCGCCGTGGCATGGATGCGGGCGAGGTAGACCCCGAAGGGGCTCACCATGCTCGGAAGGAGCACGGCCCAGTACGTGCCGGTGAGCCCGACGGTGTTGAGCAGGAAGTACAGCGGCAGCGCGATCACGGTCGCGGGAACGAGCACGCCGCCGAGGATGACGGAGAAGAGCATCTCGCGGCCGCGGAACGGGAACTTGGCGATCGCGTAGCCGCACGCCGCGGAGATGACCATCGCGACGAAGGCGCCCACGCCCGAGTACAGGACGCTGTTGAGGACCCACCGCGTGAACGCCCCGCCGTCCTGCGTGAACAGGGCGACGAGGTTCTCCCACGCCCGCGGGCTGTCGGAGAACCAGAGACCGAAGGTGCCGAACAGGTCGCCCGGAGACTTGGTGGCCGCCACGAGCACCCAGATCAACGGCAGGAGGAAGTAGATCGCCGCGACGCCGAGGGCGATGTTGACGGCGGTCGTGCTCAGGGCACCCCGAGCCGTCGGGGCACCCGCGGGGCGCGAGGCCGAACGGGAGCTCACCATGCGCGGCTGTCCTTCCGATTGACGAGGCGGAGGAACCCGAACGAGAAGACGAAGCCGAGGACCGCCACGATCACGGCCATCGCGGCCGCGAGGTTCGGATTCCCTTGCGCGAAGGCCTGGTTGTAGGCGGCGAGGTTGGGGGTGTAGGTGGAGCTGATCGCGGTCGTCAAGGGCTTGAGGACGAGGGGCTCCACGAATAGCTGGAGGGTTCCGATGATCGTGAACACCGTCACGAGGATGATCGAGGGGCGAACGAGCGGCAGCTTGATGTGCCAGATGGTCGACCACGCCGACGCGCCGTCGACCCGGGCCGCTTCGTAGAGCTCGGACGGGATGGCGTTGAGGGCGGCCATGAGGATCACCATGTTGTATCCCGCGAACCCCCACAGGGCGATGTTGGCGATGGAGAACAGCACGCTCCCGCTGGAGAGCGGATCGACGCGAAGCCCCATCGACGACAGCACCTGGAGCACGGGGCTCGTGGCCGGGACGTAGAGGAATCCCCAGAGGAGAGTCGCCACGACGCCCGGCACGCCGTACGGGGAGAAGAAGACGACGCGGAAGAAGCGCGGCGCGAGGGCGCGACCGGAGTCGAGTAGGAGGGCCAGGGCGAGGGCGGTGAGCACCATCAGCGGCACGAGGATGGCCGAGAAGGTGACGAGGCGCCCGAGGCTCTCCACGAACGTGGGGTCGGACAGCGCTCGGGCGTAGTTGTCGACGAAGACGAACGTGGTCTCGGGGGCACCGAACCCCAGTCCCGAGCTCCGGGTGGCGAACATGCTCTGCACGAGCGCGTAGGCGATCGGGGCGACGAAGAACGCCGTGAACATGATCACGAAGGGCAGGATCAGCACCCAGACGGCACCGGGAAGGCGCCGCCGAGGGCGGGTGTCGGGTAGGGAGCTCACGGATCCTCTCCAGAGGGCCATGGACGGGGTGGGCTCCGGCGGGTGACCGCCGAGACCCACCCCGTCGCCGGTGTCAGTCGACCGAGATGCCGCGCTCGGTGAGCGCCGCGACCATGTCGGCCTGGGTCTTCGCGTAGGCGTCGACGAGCGGTGTGCCCGCATCGACGGCTGCCTTCACGTTGTCGGTGAGACTCGCGAACAGCGTCGAGGACAGCGGCGGCCACGACCACGAGGTGTCCACGGCCTTGTCCGACTCGGCGAAGACGTCCCAGATGTCCTGGCCGCCGTAGAACTCGAACACCTCGGGCGCGTCCTGGAGCGACGCGATCGCGGCGGTGTCGACGATCGAGGGCCATCCGGCGCCGATCTCGGTGAGGATGCTGACGCTGTCGGTGTTGGAGTTGAGCCACACAGCGAACTCCGCGGCCTGCTCCGGGTGCTTCGAGCCCTTGAGCACAGCGTTGGCCGAGCCGCCCGCCCAGGTGGCAGAGACGTTCTCGCCCGCGTTCCACTGCGGCATCGCGCCGACGGCCCACTTGCCCGAGGTCTCGGGAGCGGTGCCGCGCAGGATGGCGTCGGCCCACGAGCCGGAGATCCACGTCACGACGTCGCCGTTCTGGATGTCCGCGTTCCATTCGCTGGAGAAGTCGGCCTCGATCTTCACGAGGTCCTCATCGATCAGCTTCTGCCAGAACTCAGCGACCTTGGCGGTCTCGGGGCCATCGATCGACACCTTCCAGGAGTCGTTCTCCGGAACGAACCAGTTCGCGCCGCCCTGCTGGGCCAGCCCGATCATCCACGGCGCCTGGTTGAAGGCGAACGCGGCGATGTAGCGGTCGGGGTCGGAGGCGCGGACCACCTTGGCGGCCTCGTAGAACTCGTCCCACGTCTTCGGGTAGTCGATGCCGAGCTCCTCGAAGATGTCGGCACGGTAGAACTGGCCGAGCGGCCCCGACGCCTGCGGGATGGCGTAGACCTTGTCGCCGAAGACACCGGTCTGCCACTGCCACGGCACGAAGAGGTCCTTGGCGTCGGAGACGTACGGGGTGATGTCCTCCAGGGCGTCGTTGATGAGGAAGTCGGGGATCGCGTCGTAGCCCAGCTGGACGACGTCGGCGGGGTTTCCCGCCTGGACGGCCGAGAGCATGGTCGCGTACCCGCCGTCGGGTCCGGCGGTGATCGTCTCGAGGGTGACGTGGATGTCGTCGTGTGCCGCGTTGAAGGCGTCGACCGCGCGGTCGATGTTGGGCACCCACGACTGGAAGGTGATCTCGACCGGCTCGCCGTCGGCGGGCTTCTCGGCCGGGCCGGCGCAGCCGGTGAGTGCGAGCGCGACGGCGGCGCCGGCGATCGCAGCGGTCGCCATTCGGGTGTGACGACGGGCGGATATGGACATACATGCTCCCTTGCAATGCAGGCTGACAGTGCCTCGGCTGGATGGTGCGCACTGACACTACGGGGGTCGAGGCCGTCGGGAACATAGCCGAAAAACGGGTACACCTGGACGATTCGACGGAGGGTCGGGTGTCCTCAGTCTAGACCGCGCCACCCCGGTCGGCGGTGTCAAGCCCCTGCCCTCACGTTGCCCACGCCCGTAGCGTCCGACCATGACTCTCACCGCGCTCGCGATCAACTGCACCCTGACCCCCTCCCCCGACGCGTCGAGCACCGAGCTGCTGCTGTCCCAGGTGATGACCGCCCTCGGCGAGCACGAGGTGACCGGCAGCACGGTGCGCCTCGTCGACTTCGACGTGCGCCCCGGCGTGGAGAAGGACATGGGCGACGGCGACGAATGGCCGATCATCCGGGAACGGGTTCTCGCCGCCGACATCGTGATCGTCGGAACCCCGATCTGGATGGGACATATGTCGAGCCTCGCGCAGCGCCTGCTCGAGCGACTCGACGCCGAGCTGTCGGAGACCGACGACGCGGGCCGCCCGATCCTCTTCGACACGGTCGCCGCGGTCGCCGTCGTCGGCAACGAGGACGGCGCGCACCACGCCACGGCCGAGCTCTTCCAGGGCCTCAACGATGTCGGATTCACCATTCCCGCCCAGGCGGCGACCTACTGGAACGGCGAGGCGATGCACACGACCGACTACAAGGACCTCGACGAGACGCCGGAGGAGGTCGCCGCGGCGACCCGCACGCTCGCCCGCAACGCCGCTCACCTGGCGCGCCTCCTCGGAGAGGGCGGGTACCCGGCCTCCTGAGCGACGAATGCCCCTCGGGCATCGCTCAGATGTCGGACGGGTCTTGGACGCCCACCCCGCAGGCTCCCTACGGTGTGTCGTGATCGGAGGAGGATCATCATGCACACCAGAAGAAGGCTCCGCGTCGCGGGATTCGCGACACTCATCGTGGGGACCCTGGCCGCCGGGGTACTCACCGCGCCCGCGGCGTTCGCGGCGACCCCCGTCCCGGGAGACCCCCTCACCGGCACGGGCTCGGTCAGCCGCACGGTCGTCACCCGCGCACAGCTCCAGTCCACGACCAATCCCGGCGGTGTGGTCGACAGCACGGCGGGCTTCGGGATTCCCGCCGGGGCGGCCGCACCGTCGCACAGCTTCCAGGGAACGCTCCGGGTCAACAACGTCAACACCGCCGCCACGACCGGATACGCCAAGGTGTACGCCCCTGCCGGAGGCTACGACTACTTCGGAACCGCCAGCACCTGGTACCGCTATCTGCCCTACAACACCGTCATCGGGTCCAACTACGCGCTGCAGCAGCAGTTCGTGCAGAACGGCAGCCACCTCATCCCCACCGTGCGAGGGCTGCAGGTCATCTCGAGCCTCAACTACAACATCCTCTGGAGCCCGGGACGGGCCTGGGACGAGTCGGGCGACGTGATCGGCGGCGTGCAGTACACGCGTGCCGCGATCCCGTTCACCCTCGTGTTCAAAGAGGAGAACTGCTCCTTCTCGGGGCTGCTGACCTTCCTGTTCACCGACACGGCGATGAGTCGGGTGCGCTATCAGGTCTCCAGCGAGACCTGCGCGTACTACAAGGGCAACCTGTGGGGAAACCTCAGCGGAACCTACACGGCTGCCACCGTGGCGGGGGCGGAGGCGCTCCGAAACGCCTACGCGGCCGAGGTCTCGTCGCGGATGCCGACGAAGCCGATCTCGTCGCTTGCCACCGACTACCCCGCTGCCGGCATCGACACGAGTGCGTTCACCTCGGGCATCACCGCCGCGCACATCACCTCGTACGGTTTCGTGTACAACGGCACGAACTACGTCAGCGGCTGCGTCACCCGGCGCAGCAACTCCGCCACCGATGCAACGGGACTTCACCCTTACTGCGAGCAGGTGATCCTGCCGTCCTACTCGACCGCGAAGTCCGCCTTCATGGGCACGGCACTCATGCGACTGGCCCAGAAGTACGGCACCGGGGTGCGCAGCGAGCTCGTCAAGGACTGGGTTCCCGAGCTGGCATCCGACGCGACCTGGAACACGGTGACCTTCGGTCAGCTGGTCGACATGGCCACCGGCCACTACACGAGCGACGGATACGAGGTGGACGAGGCGGGCACGACGATGGCGAGCTTCTTCGCGCTGTCCAACTCGACGCGCTCGGCGAAGATGAGCGCTGCCACCTCGTTCCCCGCCAAGGTCGCCCCGGGCACGAAGTGGGTGTATCACACGTCCGACAGCTTCCTTCTGTCGGCCGCGATGAACGCCTACCTGAAGTCGAAGGAGGGCGCCTCGGCCGATATCTGGAACATGACCTATGGCGAGGTGCTCGCTCCCATCGGCGTCTCCCCCGACTCGGCGGCCTCGGCGCGCACCACGGATGCCAGCAAGACGCCGTGGGGCGGCTACGGACTGTTCTGGAGCCGGGACGGCCTGGCCCGCGTCGGCGAGTTCTTCGCCGGCGGTGACGGATCGCACGGTGGTGTCCAGCTTTTGTCGGCCAGCATGGTCGATGACGCTCTGCAGCGCGATCCGTCCGACCCGGGACTGCCCACCGCCGACCAGCCGTTCCTCTACAACGAGGGATTCTGGGCACGCCCGTTCACGAGCGCCGACGACGCCGCCTACACGACGCCGTTCTCGGTGCCGTTCATGTCGGGGTACGGCGGTATCACGGTCGCGCTCATGCCCAACTGCTCGGCGTTCTACATGGTCAACGACGCGCAGGAGTACTCCTGGAAGGCCGTGGTGCGCGAGTCGAACAAGCTCCACGCCATGACCGCCGGATGTAGCTGACCCGCCACGCCAAGCGGCCCGATCCCCGACGGGGTCGGGCCGCTTCGGCGTGGAGTCGGTCGCCACTGCCACGCAGGAGCCGTCAACCGGCGGCAGCCACCACGTCGGCGAACAGCTCGGCGTGCGCCCGCAGCGATGCGGTGCCCACGGGGGCGGGCTGCGTGGAGAACTTGGCCACCAGCGTGTCGGTCAGAGGGTCCAGCCACAGGTACTGACCGTGGATGCCGATCGCGTACACGTTGCCGCGCTGGTTGCCGGTGGCCCACCATTGGTTCCGATAGGACATCTCGGGGAACACGGCGCGGTTGGGCGAGTCGGCCGCCAGGGCGGGATCACCGCCGGCGAGCGTCTGGCGCACCCATTCCGCGGACACGATGCGCCGTCCGTCGATCTCGCCGCCGCCCAGCATCAGGCGCCCGACGCGGGCCAGATCGCGCAGGGTGCACGACACTCCACCGTTGGCGAGGGCGCACCCGCCGCGGTCCACCGAGACGCGGGCATCGTGCTCGGCGCCCAGGCGCGACCACAGCCGCTCGGACAACACGTCGGCGTAGCGCTGGCCGGTGACCGCCTCGATGATCCACCCGAGGGTGTCGGTGACGGCGGAGCAGTACTGGAACCGCAGCCCGTGATCGCGGCTGCGCGTCAACCGCGCCAGGAACGCGAACGTGTCGTCGGCATCGCCGTCACGGGGTGTCCGCCATCGCGCGGCACGGTCGTGTGCCTGCACCTCCGCTGCGGGGTCGGTGTAGTCTTCGCTGTAGTCGGCGGCAGCCACCATGTCCATCAGCTGCTGCACCGTGGCGTCGCCGTAGGCCGATCCCGCAAGGGCCGGCACGTAACGCGCGGCCGTGGCCGAGGTGTCGATGAGCCCGTCGTCGGCGAGGGCTCCCACGACGATGCCGCACAGCGACTTCGACACGCTCATGAGCAGGTGTGTCCGGTCGGGGCCGAAGCCCTCCGCGTACCACTCCCCGACGATACGGCCGCCCCGCTCCACGAGGATCGCATCGGTGTACAGCTCGTCCAGCCGTGCGGCGAAGGCGGGGACGTCCTGCAGGACGCCCGGATCGATCGACGTGCGCGTCGCGGGTTGCCGCGACACCGCCGCCGAGGGGAGCAGCTCTTCGATGTGCCGGAACACCCAGCGGTTGTCGGGCCCGCTCTGCCACGAGTCGAGCGTCGGGTGGGCGTGCACGCCGACCCGTGCGCGAGCGTTCGCCGTCACGGTGTCACCAGTGAGGGAGTCCCGGAGGGACGCGCTGTGGTCGATCATCGGGTTCTCTCCCCGTTCGTCAAGTGGTGGTGCAGCGGCGGCGCTCCGGCGGTGCTTGCCCGCGCTCCGGGGGTAGGGGGCATCGAGGCGAGGAGCCGCGCCGTGTACTCCTCCTGCGGGGTCACGAGCACCTGCGCGGCCGGTCCGCTCTCGATGATGCGTCCGCGTCGCATCACGGCGACGACATCGCTCATGTGACGGACGACGTCGAGATCGTGGGAGATGAGGAGGTAGCTCAAGCCGTGATCGCGCTTGAGGTCGGCCAGCAGGTTGAGTACCTGCGCCTGCACCGACACGTCCAAGGCACTGGTGGGCTCGTCGAGGATGAGCAGCCGTGGCCGCATCGCGATCGCCCGGGCGATCCCCACGCGCTGGCACTGCCCGCCGGAGAGCTGATGCGGATAGCGATCGGCGTGCACGCGCCCCAGGCCGACCTCGTCCAGGAGCTCATCGACTCGCCGTGCGCGCTCCTGCGGCGACGCGCGACGGTGGGTGCGCAGGGGCTCGGCGATGCAGTCGCGAACCGTCATCCGCGGATTGAGCGCGGCGACCGGGTTCTGGAACACCATCCCCGCCGTCGCTCGCAACGACCGCAGCCGGCTACCCCCCATCCGGGCGAGGTCCTCTCCCCCGACGCGGCTGGTTCCCGAGGTCGGCTCGATCAACCGTAGGGCGCACCGCGCAACCGTGGACTTGCCCGACCCCGACTCGCCGACCAGGCCGAAGGTCGATCCCGCCGGCACCGAAAAGCTCACGTCGTCGACCGCCGTGAAGACACTCCCCCGGCTGGCGAACACTTTCGTGATCGACTCGATGTCCAAGATCCCGCTCATCGGGTGGCCTCCATCCGCAGGCAGGCGCCGCGATGCTCGCCGCGGTCGCGGACGATCGCTCCGGGTACCGCGACCAGCTCCGGATCGGTCGCCAGGCACTCCGCGTCGGCGCGGGGGCATCGCGGCGCGAAGACGCACCCCGAGACCTGTGTGAGCCGGGCGGGCACCGAGCCTCGGATCGCCTCGAGCGGCTCTCCCGGAACGTGGCGCGCCGGGAGAGCGCCCAGCAGACCACGAGTGTAGGGGTGTGCCGGCGCACCGAGGACCTCGTCGGTACGGCCGGTCTCCACGACGCGGCCGGCATAGAGGACGGCGACGCGATCGCAGATCTCGCTCACGACGCCGAGGTTGTGGGTGATGAGCATGACCGCGAAGTCGAATCGCTCTCGCAACGAGAGGACGAGGTCCAGGATCTGCTTGGCGACGGTCACATCGAGGGCGGTCGTGGGCTCGTCGAGGATGAGGAGCTTCGGCTGACAGACCAGCGCCATCGCGATCATCGCCCGCTGCAGCATCCCGCCGGACAGCTCGTGCGGGTAGCTGCGGAAGACCCGCTCCGGGTCGGGAAGCCCGACGTCGGTCAGCGCCCCGAGGATCTGCGCTCGACGGGTTCGACGCGGCGCCGGACGGTGACGGGCGAGGACCGCATCGATCTGTCGCCCGATGGCGAAGACCGGGTTGAAGGCCGTCCCGGGGTTCTGGAACACGAGCGAGATGACGTCGCCGCGCAGCGGTGACGGGCGGCTCATGTCCAGTTCCTGGCCGTCGACGGCGATCCGCCCGTGGGGCGTGGCTCCCCGGGGAAGCAGCCCCAGCACGGCGAGTCCGGTGAGGCTCTTGCCGCATCCGGTCTCACCGACGATCCCGAGGATCTCTCCCCGATCGATCCGGAGGTCGATACCGCGCAGCGGCGTGTTGGTGATCTCGCCGCGTTCGCGGAACTCCACCCGCAGGTCGTCGATGACGAGCACGGGCGGCGCAGACATCGTCGTGTCGATCATCGTTTCACCTGCCGGGGATCGAGGAAGTCGCGCAAGGAGTCGCCCAGGAGGTTGAACCCGAGCACCGTGATGAAGATCGCGACGCCGGGGAAGGTCGAGATCCACCAATGCGTGAAGATCGCCCCACGCCCCTCGGCGACCATCAGGCCCCAATCGGGCTCGGGCGGCTGAGCTCCCAATCCGATGAACGCCAGGGAGCCGGCAGCAAGCACCACCGTTCCGATGTCGACGGTGGCTTGCACCAGGATCGGCGTCAGGCAGTTGCGCAGCACGTGGCGGGGAACGATGATCCACGCCGGCACGCCGATCGATCTGGCCGCCTCCACGTACGGCCGATCACGCAGGGCGGCAGCCTCTGCGCGCACGAGACGCGCGTACCAGGGCCACCACGAGATCGCCAGGGCGATCCCCGCGTTCACGAGGCTGGGGCCGAGGAGGGCGACCACCACCATCGCCAGGAGAAGCGGCGGGAAGGCCTGGAAGATCTCGGTGATGCGCATGAGGACGTTGTCCAGCCATCCCCCGCGGTATCCCGCGATGGCCCCCAGCGGCACACCGATCAGCGCCGCCAGCGCGACCACCGCGAAGGCGATCGTCACCGCCGGCCTCGCGCCGAAGAGGATCCGGCTGAGCACGTCGCGACCGAGCTGATCGGTGCCGAGGAGGTTCACCCCGCCCGGGGCGAGATTGCGTCGGGCCGCATCGGTGACCCCCGCTCCCTGGTCGGGAAACGGAGCGATCCACGGGCCGAAGATCGCAGCCACCAGCACCAGCACGATCAGGAGCGCGCCGAAGAGCGCGAGGCGGTCCTTGCGCAGCACCCGCAGCGCGCGGGCCCCTGTGCTCTGGCGCTCCACCGCATAGTCGGGCAGCTGTGTCGACGTCGTCAGCGCTCTGCTCATCTCGTCTGACTCCCTTCCGGTGTGCGCACGCGCGTTCGTCGCGGACGCGACGCGGAGATCCGGATGCGGGGATCGATCCGCGCCTGCGCGAGGTCGACGAGCAGATTGGCGAGGAGATACCCGACGGCGCCGAGCATCGTGATGGCGAGGATCGACGGGTAGTCCACGGACAGCATCGCGTTCACGGCGAACTGCCCGATGCCGGGCCAGTTGAAAACCACCTCGACGAAGAAGGTGCCCGTCAGGGCATAGGCCGCCGACAGGCCGGTGACGGTCAGCGTGGGCGGCAGTGCGTTACGCAGAGCGAGGCGCCAGCGAATCAGGCGTTGCCGCAGCCCGTAGGCCTGCGCGGTGAAGATGTAGTCCTGCGACTGCACCTCCAGCATCGAGGCGCGGGTCATTCGGGCGATGAGGCCGGCCGGGTAGGCGGCCAGCGTGATCGCCGGAAGGAGCAGGTGGGCCATCCCATCGGAGAAAGCCACCACGTTCCCCGTGATCAGCGCGTCGAACAGAGCGAAGCCGGTCACCGGGGTGACCGGGCTGATGTAGGCCAGCTCCTTGCTGAACTGCCCCGTGGCGGGAAGGAGGCCGAGCCACCCCACGAACACGACCTGGAGGAGGAGGCCGAGCCAGAACGCGGGCATCGAGATGCCACCGATCGCGAGGAAGCGGATCACGCCGTCGGTCACTCCGCCGGGGCGCCGCGCCGCGATCACCCCCAGGACGACGCCGAGGAGGAGCGCGAGCGACATGGCCGCTGCGAGCAGTTCCAGGGTGGCCGGGAGACGAACGGCGAACTCGGTGAGCACGGGGCGGCGCGTGGACAGCGAGTCGCCCCAGTCGCCCGTGAGCAGGCCGCCGAGATAGCTCAGGTACTGCACGGGGAGGGGGCGATCGAAACCGAGTCGCTCACGGATGCGCTCCAGCTCCTCCGGTGGCGCCTTCGGACCGGCGTACACGACGGCGGGATCGGAGGGGATGATCCGCGTCAGCGTGAACACCACGACGGTGAGCACCAGCAGCACCAGAAGCGCGCTCCCCAGGCGAGAGACGAAGAACCGCCACATGGCTTCTCCTCAGGTGAGGACCGGCGGCCGGGCGAGGGGATCCCGGCCGCCGGTCTGGTAACGAACCCGCGCGTCAGGCCCGGGGACGGATGGAGGCGAAGAACGTGGTGAACGGGTAGTTCTCGTTGAAGTCGCCGATCTCGAGGCCCTTCGGCACCACCATGACGGCCTGCGGGTCGTAGAGGAACGCACCGGGCGCCTGGTCGACGAGGAGGTTCATGGCCTCTTCGTAGGTCGCCTGGGCGGCGGCGCGGTCGCTGCCGGTGAGCTTTCCCGCCTCCGCGAGCAGCGAGTCGTACGTGTCGTTCTTCCAGTAGGAGAGGTTGAAGAACGGCTTCTCGCTGGAACCGAAGAGGCTGCTGAGGTTATCCACGCCCGCGTCGCTGTAGGTCGGCCAGTAGTACACGACGAAGATGTCCTGCGCCGTCTCGGGGTCGGCCTTGGCCTGCTCCCACTGCTGGTTGAACAGTTCGGCGCGCACGTTCACGGTGACGCCGATCTTGGCGTACGCGTCTTTGATGAGCGGCACGAAACGCGCTTCGGAGGAGTTCTCGGAGGCATAGGTCAACGTCAACTCGAAACCGTCGGCGTGGCCGGCCTCGGCCAGGAGCGCCTTGGCCTTCTCGAGGTCGTAGCTGTACTGGGGCACCGAGTCCGAGTAGGGGAAGATCCCCTTGGGCACGGGGCCATGCGATTGGGTGCCGTATCCGTAGGCGCCGACGTCGATGACGTCCTGATACGGGATCGCGTAGCTGAGTGCCTGACGCACCTTCGGGTCGTCCAGCGGCGGACGGGTCGTGTTGAAGTACGCCAGGAAGTTGAAGGGCGAGTTCGCGGTGCGGACCTCGCCTCCGGTCTGCTCGGCGATGGCGGTGATGTTCTCCATCGGCAGGGCGGTGGCGAGGTCGATCTCCCCCGCCGTCAGCATCTGCTGCGCCGTGACCGCGTCCGGGGTGATCGCGACGTTCACCGTCGTGTAGTACGGCGCAGCGTCGGTGTTCCAGTAGCCGTCGTAGGCGTCGAGCACGACCTCTTTGCCCGGCGTATAGCTGTCCACCGTGTAGGGGCCGGTGCCGGCATCGGTGCCTTCGGCGAAGTAGTCCTCGTCGTCCTTCGAGGCCGCCAGCGCTGACGGCTCGACGATCCAGGCCCCATACGTGGATGCGGCGATGAGGTCCATCGGCGCGGAGTAGGACAGCGTCATGACCACGGTGCGATCGTCGGGCGTGTCGATCGACTCCAGCGGCGCCCAGATGAAGGAGGCACCGCCGTACTCCTTGGCCGCCTCGATGCTCTGCTTCACCGCGTCGGCGTCGACATCCGAGCCGTCGTGGAAGGTGGCGCCGTCGCGCAGATGGAACGTCCAGGTCTTGCCGTCGGCACTCGTCTCCCACGATTCGGCCAGCACGGGGGTGAAGTCCTCGGCTGCCCCTTCCGGGTTCTTCTTGAGCAGCGTCTCGTACACGTTGCCGAGGTAGAGCGCCTCGGTGGAGAACGACCGGACGGGATCCCATGTCGTCACTGCCGCCGATGCCGCCACAGAGAGCAGCTTCGGCCCTTCCGTCGGCTCGGCACCCCGCTTCTGCACGGTGCAGCCGGTCATCAGCAGCGCACTGCCGACGACCGCCGCGACGGCGCGTACGGTGCGCCGGGAACGTCTTTGCTCAGATCCCATCGATACCCTCCCAGGTCGTCCGCCACTCGCGGCTCACCTAAACCCTAGAAAGCGCGGGACTTCTCGACAAATACCAGAATCTCAGTAAAGTGATGCCTCGGAGGCATCATTGGAGCTTCGACTTCTGCGCTACTTCGTCGCCGTCTCGACGCACGGCTCCCTGCACGCCGCCTCGGCGGCCGTGCACGTCGCTCAACCGTCGCTCAGTCGCCAGATCCGCACGCTCGAAGCGCAGCTCGGATTCGCCCTGTTCGACCGCACGCCGCGCGGGTTGGCGCTGACGGCGGCGGGGCGGGCCTTCCTTCCGGTCGCGGAGGATCTGCTCGTGCGGGCCGACCGTGCCGACGCGGCCGCGCGCACGATCGCCCGCGGCGCGGTGACCGACCTCACCGTGGTGGCGGCATCGACGACCGTGGCCGACGTCGTTGCCCCCTTCGTCGCCGCGGCCGGACCGGCCGGCGCGATCGGAAACGCCATCGAAGCACTGCCCGAACACGTCTACGGCCGGCTTCTGCGCGGCGAGGCAGACTTCGCGATCGGCACGCTCGCGCCACCCGAAGAGTACGAATGGATGATCCTCGGCCGGGCCTACGTCTGGGCGATGGTTCCGACGGGTCACCCCCTGGCCACCCGGTCGAGCGTGTCGATCGCCGATCTCGTGGCCGAGCCTCTGATCGTGATGGACCGCACCCATCGCGCGCGCCAGATCCTCGACGGGGCGGTGGCACGGGCCGGCTTGAGCTACACGATGGCCGAGGAGACGTCGGTGACCGCCCTCGCCCGTGGACTCGCGGCCGCAGGCAGAGGGGTGGCGATCCTCTCCGACGATCCCATCTTCGGGTTGACGACCGTGCCGATCACCGTGGACGAGGAGACGCTCGCCATCACCCTCTACGGCGTATGGGACCGCAGCCACTACGCGGCACGCGCGATTCAGCGCGTGCTCGGCGACCTCTCGCGCTTCAACTCCGCCAGCTACCCCGCGATCAACGTTCCGACCGCGTGAGAGAAGGCACCCGCCCCCTCACGACGCCGGCAGCGGAAAGAACCTCCGCAGCACGAGGCGCTGACCGAGCGTCCAGGCGACCGTGACGAGCAGGTACAGCGCCGCGGCCAGGGGGACGAACACGGCCACCACGGCCGTGGCGTAGTGCAGCACGCCGAGGAGCCCCGCTGCGATCCCCGGCCCGGATGCGTCCGGACCGAGGGGCGCGGGACGCAGAAGCCGGCGTGTCAGTTCGCCCACCGCGGCGATCGCGATCACCACGACGCCGAAGACGAGCCAGGTGGCACCGTCGGCGGCCCCCTCCGTCACGGCACGGACCAGGCTCTGCCCCAACGGGACACCCGCAAGGACCTCGGCGAGCAAGGCGTTGGGCTGCCCGCCGATCGTGGGGTGAAGGAACACCGCGTAGATCAGCCCGACAACGGGAGCCTGGGCCAACAACGGCAGACACCCCGCGAAGGGCGACGCGCCCTCCTCGCGGTAGAGGCGCATCGTCTCCCGCTGCAGCCGCTCGGGGTCAGAACGATGTCGCTTCTGGATCTCGCGGAGCCGCGGGGCGAGCCGGGCGCGCGTCTGCTCGGCGCGAGCCTGGGCGATCCCGGCCGGGATGAGCACAGCGCGGACGAGGAGCGTGACGAGGACAACCGCGGCAGCGGCCGCCGACGGTCCCGCGAGTGGGGTGAGGAGGGAGGTCAGGGCCATGAGGCCGGAGGAGGTGAGGTCGAGCAGCGCCGCCAGCGGCGCGAAGGAGAAGAGGTCCACGGTCATCCGTTCGTCGGAGCGATCAGAGGGCTGATCGGCCGCGAAGGATGCCGGAGACGGGGTCCGGGACGATCGCTAGGCGGCCGGCAGCACCGCTCCGGGACCGCGTCGACGCACATGACCGGCGGCGTCGGGATCACTCTGGGTGAGCGGGGCGGTCAGCTCGCTCTCGCGGGTGGGGTGTCGCCGTGGTGTGCCCGCGGCGCCGGGCACGACGGCGCCGATCGTCGCGATGACGAGGGCCACCACCGACACGACGACGAGGGCCACCGCGCCGGCGACGCCGAGGGCCGCGGCATCGGGAAGCGCGACGAGTCCGAGGGTCGAGACGAACAGCCGCACGAACGACGAGAGGGCATCGATCACGGTGCTCTCCTCTCGCTCGGGCGGTGGGCCCACTCTATCCCGCGGCCCTGCACCCGGTGGGCCCTTGTCCCCGCCCGCGC
Source organism: Microbacterium sp. (assembly GCF_047607225.1). Classification (GTDB taxonomy): domain Bacteria; phylum Actinomycetota; class Actinomycetes; order Actinomycetales; family Microbacteriaceae; genus Microbacterium. Next base: position 24,531 of record NZ_JASGDO010000031.1, read on the forward strand.
TGCACAACAGCGGATCCCCGAGCCGACACACCACGCGGGGAGGCCATTCCCTCGGCGTGTCGTCCGGCGCCTCCGCCGCTGTGTCCTCACACCGATGCCGGGACGAGCCCTCGCACCAAGTGGTCCACGGCGTCCGCCAGCGCGCGGCGACTGAGCCGCCCCACGCCAGTGGCGTTGACGAAGGCGTGGATGTGCCCTTCCACCAGCTGCGAGGTGACCTCCACGCCGCACGCGCGGAGCCTGTCGGCATACGCGATGCCCTCGTCGCGGAGCACGTCGAAGCCGGAGACGGCAACGTGAGCGGGCGGAAGTGCCGCGAGGGCCGCGTCGTCGGCCCGCAGCGGCGAGACCAAGGGGTCCCGCGCGTGCGCCGGGTCGGCCAGGTAGTGTCCGCGGTACCAGTCCATCTGCTTCTGCGTCAGGAAGTAGCCCTCGGCGAAGAGCTCGTACGACCGGCTCTTGGCGGCGAGGTCGGTGACCGGGAAGAAGAGCAGCTGATAGTCCGGCTGCCCCAGCGGCTCGTCGACCGTGGCCAGGCACACCGCCGTGCTCAAGTTCCCCCCAGCGCTGTCGCCCGCGACCGCCACGCGCGCGCCCGGACGCTCGCGCCTCACCCACAGGTAGGCGTCCACGGCATCCTCCACCGCGGCGGGATACGGGTGCTCGGGCGCCAGGCGGTAGTCGACCGAGATCACCTCGAGTCGAGAGCTCGCCGCGATGAACCGGCACACCGAGTCGGCGGAGTCGAGGCTGCCGACCACCCAACCGCCGCCGTGGAAGTAGACCACGACCCCCTCCGCCTGCTGCGGCTCGACGGCACAGTAGCGGCGCGCGGGCACAGTTCCCGCGCGGGTGGGGAGGACCAGCTCGTCGACGTGGGCGACAGCGTCGCGGCTGCCGAAGATCCGTGCCTCGGCGTCGATCTGGGCGCGAGCGCGATCGAGGGGGAGCTCGGAGAAGTCAGACCCGGGCAGGGCGTTCAGCAGCCTGAGCGCCATCTGCACTTCGGTGTAGAGCTTCTGCCCGTCCACGACGACGGGTTTGCCGGCGATCAGGCGCTGTGCGGGCTCGGGAAGGGCGCCCAGGGCCCGGATGACGGCGCGCGTCACGCGCTCGGAGGCGGTGGCTCGGTCGGACATGGCGGCTCCTCGGAATCGGCGTCATCGACGATGGGGCACGAACCACCGCTCGGGTGCGGCGTCTGCGACGACCGTAGACCTCACGCGAGCCGACCGACAGGACGACCCTGCCAGCCCGCGGACATGATCGGCCAAATACACTGACCAGATGAGCGACGGCCCCTTCCTGACGCCTTCCTCGGCGATCATCACGCCGAACATCATCCGCCACTTGCTGCGTGTGGCCGACGACCACGGCGTCTCCCTCGACCGGGCACTGCGGGCCGCCTCGCTCACCCGCGAGAGCATCGACTCGCCCGCACTGCGGGTGTCGTACCGGCAGGGGCGCCTCATCATCGAGAAGGCTCTGGACTCGCTGCCGATCCCCGCGCTCGGGCTGGAGGTCGGACAGCGCCAGCCCATCACCGCGTCGGGCGTGCTGGGACTCGCGATGATGTCGAGCGCGACCCTCCTCGACGCCGTCGAGCTGGGGATGCGGTTCCAGAATCTCGCCGGGTCCATGGTGCGGTGGCACTCGGTGATCGAAGGAGGCTCTGTCGTGGTGACCGCTACCGTGCCCGACAGCGAGAGCCCGGTGAGCAGGTTCCTCGTGGAGGAAGGCTTCGCCAACATCACACGGATGGCCAGGGACGTCGCCGGGATCCGGTCCCCCCGCCACGTGGAGCTCGCCTTCGCCCCCGACGGACACGCCCGAAGCTATGCGGACTTCTTCGATTGCGCGATCGCCTTCTCCGCCGGGCGCAACGCGTGGCATCTTCCGCTGAGCACCGCCCGCGAGCCGCTGCCCACGGCCGAGCCGTGGACCCTCGCCGCCATGGTCGCCGCGCTGGAAGCCGAGACGCGGAGCGTCGTGGAGCGACAGGAACTGGTGGCCGTGCTCGCGGCGCACGTCGAAGACGCGCTCCCTGTCATCCGGCCGCTCGCCGACTACGCGCGCCTTCTCGCGACCAGCGAGCGCACCCTCCGCCGCCGCCTGATCGAAGTGGGCTCCAGTTACTCCCGCGTGCTCGACGACGTGCGAAAGCGGGTGGCGGCGGAACTGTTCGCCACCCCCGGGCTCAGCACGGCCGAGATCTCCTATCGGCTGGGATACGAAGACGAGCGGTCACTGCGCCGAAGCACGCTGCGGTGGTTCGGCGCATCGCCCGCCGCCCTGCACGACATGGCGGCGCGCGCCTGAAGAGGACGTATCAGGACAGCAATCGTGGCCGCTCATGTCCGCGGGTTGGGTCATATGCGTCCGCCGCGCGGCGACGCGACCGCCGTACCGTGAGGGCTCATCGTCCGAGTCCGTCCGACCTGCCCGAGGGAGTGCACATGACTTCTCCGACCCCGATTTCCTCGCCGGCTGCGGCTGGCGTCACCGCTGAGCGGCTGCCCGCCTGTGTCATCGGCGCGGGTGCCGCCGGCCTTGCTGTCGCGCGTGCACTCCGCGCGCAAGGTGTGGACTACGTGCACCTCGAGCGGCACTCCCGCGTCGGCGGGCTGTGGGACATCGATAACCCGGGGACGCCGATGTACGAGTCGGCGCACTTCATCTCCAGCCGCACCGTGTCGGGCTTCTCGGGCTACCCGATGCCGGAGGACTATCCCGACTATCCGCGGCACGACCAGATCCTCTCCTACCTCCAGAACTTCGCCGACGCCTACGGGCTCACCTCTCGGATCCGCTTCGACACCGCGGTTTCCGCCGTCAGCCGCGACGGCGACGCCTGGCGCGTCACGCTCGCCGATGGATCTCACAGTCGTCACGGCCAGGTGATCGTGTGCACCGGCAGCCAGTGGCATCCCTTCGTCCCGGAGATCCCGGGAAGCTACACCGGCGAGATCCGTCACAGCCTGGAGTACCGATCACCCTCCCTCTTCGCCGGCAAGCGCGTCCTTGTCGTCGGCGGAGGCAACTCGGGATGCGACATCGCCTGCGATGCGGCGCGCACCGCCGACCGGGCGGTCATCAGCCTCCGGCGCGGCTACTGGTTCATCCCGAAGCACGTGTTCGGCGTGCCGTCGGACATCGTCGGCGGCAAGGGCTCGTTCCTCCCGAAGCCGCTCGAACGCGCGATCCTGCAGCCCATGCTGCGGCTGTTGACGGGCGACCCGACCCGACTCGGCCTGCAAAAGCCCGACCACAAGCTCTTCGAGACCCATCCCGTGGTCAACTCCATGCTGTTCCACCATCTGCAGCACGGCGACATCACCGCTCGTCCCGGCATCCGCCGGGCAGACGGACTCGAGATCGAGTTCACCGACGGCACGAGCGAAGAGTTCGACCTCGTCTTGATGGCCACCGGGTACCGACACCGCGTCCCCATCGCCCAGGAGTACTTCGGCGACGAACAACACCCCGACCTCTACCTCAACTGCATCTCCCGCGAGCACGAGGGACTCTTCGGCGTGGGGTTCATCGAGACCAACAGCGGCGCCTACCACCTGTTCGACCGGCAGGCCCATCTGATCGCGGCCTTCATCGCGGGCTCTCGCGGCGGCACGGAGTCTGCGACGGAGTTGGAACGGCTCCGCCGGGCAGACCAGCCCGACCTCTCGGGCGGATTGCACTTCGACGCGTCTCCCCGACACCGTGGGTATGTCGACGCCGACGCCTACGTGAAGTACGTCACCAAACTGTCGCGTCGACTCGGGTGGCCCCTCGAGGCACAGGGCCCGGAGCCCCGGCGTACGCGCGACCGGCTGGAGGCGGCGGCGTGACGTACGACTACCGGGACAAGGTGATCGTCGTCACCGGTGGCGCGGGAGGGATCGCCCGGGCTTTCGCTGCGCCCGCCGCCGCACGCGGGGCCCGGCTCGCGCTCGTCGACATCCGCGCCGAGGCCGCCGACGCCGCGGCTTCCGCGCTTCCGGGAGGAGGGCATCTCGGGTTCGCGGGAGACCTCACCGACGACACGCAGGTGGAACGGATCCTGGAGGAGATCTCCGCCGCCTACGGACGCATCGACGTGCTGGTCAACAACGTCGGGATGACCAGCTCGGAGCGTTTCGACGCGAGATCGGTGGCCAGCATCCGCCTGGAGACCGAGGTGAACATGCTCTCCCCGCTCGTGCTCACCCGCCTCGCGTTGCCCCTCCTGCAGCGCTCGACCGACCCGCGGATCGTCACGACGGTGTCGCTCGGCGGGATCTTCCCGCTGGGCGAGACGCCCATCTACACCGCGTCGAAGTTCGGGCTGCGGGGCGCGATGCTCTCGATCGGTCTCGACCTGCGAAGGATCGGTGTCCGCGCGGGCTCGGTCCTGCCGTCGGCGACCGACACCCGCATGCTCCGGCAGGAAGCCCTCGACGGCGGCAACGCGCTGCAGTTCCAGGATCCGCCCCAGCAGCCCGCCGATGTCGCGCGGGCGATGATGCGCCTGCTCGACAGACCGCGGCTGGAGGTCTACCCGAAGCCGTCGGAGTCAGTGCTCATCCGCGTCGCCATGCTCGTGCCGAACGCCCTCCCGCGTCTCATGCGCCTGTTCCGGCGGCGCGGCGATCGCGGGATGGCCCGCTACCTGGAGAAGCTGCAGCGCGAGGGACACATCGTCCGTCGCGACGGCGAGCTCGTACTCGCGGAGGAGAACGCATGACCGGCCCGACCCTGACGCTGCGTGCCCCCGCCGACGGCTCCGTGCTCGGCGAAGTTCCCCTCACGTCGCGCGAGCAGGTGCGCGCGGCCGTCACACGCGCCCAGGCGGCGTTCCGCTCCGGCACGTGGTCTGCGCAGGCCCCGCGGGCGCGCGCCGAACGGCTACACGGGCTCGCCGACCTCATGCAGCGCGACGCCGAGACCTTGGCACGCCTGGACAGCGAGGACGCGGGAAAGCCGATCACCGAGTGCCGGGAGAACGACGTGCCTTCGGCGATCGAGTCGATCCGGTGGTTCGCCGAAGCGACCGACAAGGGCCACGGCACCACCACTCCCGCCGGCCGCGATGTCGTGGCATTCACGGAGCGGGAGCCCTTCGGCGTCGTCGCGGCGATCCTGCCGTGGAACTATCCGCTCGCGATGGCGGCGTGGAAGATCGGTCCTGCCCTGGCCGCCGGGAACGCACTGCTGCTCAAGCCCGCCGATGCCACCCCACGATCGGTGCTCCACGTGGCGGAGTTGGCACGCGAGGCCGGAATCCCGGCGGACGTCCTCCAGGTCGTCACGGGCGATGGGCCGACCACCGGCGCGGCGTTGGCCGACGATCCGATCATCGGCGCCCTCTCCTTCACCGGCTCGACGACCACCGGTCGCGGGATCCTCGCCGCTGCCGCAGCGAGCAATCTCAAGCGAGTGAGCCTGGAGATGGGGGGAAAGAGCCCCCAGATCCTCCTCGACGACGCACGGGAGTTCGGAGACGCCCTCATCGAGGGAATGATCGAGTCGGCTTTCCTCACCTCGGGACAGAACTGCACCGCGGGTTCCCGGGTGCTCGTGCACGAGTCCATCCACGACGAGGTGGTGGCGCGGTTGACCGGCGCCGCCGCCGCGCTCCGCGTGGGGCACCCCGCCGACCCGGCCACGCAGCTGGGCCCCGTGATCGATGATCGGGCCGCCGATCGCATCCTGGCGGCGGTCGACACCGCGGTCCGCGAGGGAGCCACGCTCGTCACGGGAGGCGGGGAGGTGGACGTCGTGCCGGGCGGTCGCTACCTCGCTCCGACGGTGCTCACCCACGTCGCCCCGGGATCCGACATCACTCGACGCGAGTTGTTCGGCCCGGTGGTCACGGTCCAGTCGTTCCGTACGCGCGACGAGGCGATCGCCCTCGCCAACGACACCGAGTACGGGCTGGCCGCGTCGGTCTGGACCACACGACTCGACGACGCGCTGGCGCTCGCCCGCGGCGTGGAAGCGGGCCTGGTCTCCGTGGGCGCCTACAGCGAGGGCGACCTCACGGTGCCCTTCGGCGGATGGAAGCAGTCCGGATTCGGCGGCGTCGAGAAATCGTTCCGCGCTTTCGAGCAGTGGACCCGGGAGAAGACGGTCTGGATCGCCCTGCGGCACTGACCTGCGCCCGTTCTCCCCCTCCCCTTCCGTCCTCGATCACAACTCCTGTCATCGAGCACAACTCCTGTCATCGAGCACAGCTCCTGTCATCGAGCACGGGCCTCCGAGCACAACGGCGGATCTCCGGCACGCCACGCCGCGGAGCGCACATCCGCCCTCGGCGTGTCGCGAGCCCCGTCCGCCGTGGTGTCCGCACGCGGCGAGAACACCGCGGCGCCGTCGCCGGGTCAGCGCAGCGCGCGGCGATAACGACGACGCGCGACGAGCTGAGCGACCCGAAGCAAGGGATGGAGCATCCGCCAGCCCCACCGGTCACCGGGCGCAGTCAGCGAGCGGAGGGTGAGGAACACGCCGTCGCCGTGGCGGTGCACGATGAACGCCTCCTCGCCCGAGACCGGGTGCCCGGGCAGCGTGCGGTAGGAGAAGCCCACCCGGTCGGGCGCGCGGACCACCTCGGCCACCTCCACCGGCTCGCTCACGCGGACCGGCCCCCACCCCGCCGTGATCACCTTCCGCTCGCCCGGGCTCACCTCACCGGCGCCGGGAACCGCGAACCCGCTCCGCGTCTTCACCGCCCAGCGCAGGACATCCGCCGACGCCCGTCGCCAGACATCGTCGCCGGTTCCCACCGAGGTGGTCGACTGCGCGGCACGGTACGGCGCCGCATCCCCCGGCTCCCACTCCTCGCTCGCGGGACTCGTCGAGGGCGCCGCTCCCGCCGCGGTCACGAGGTACCGGTTGCGCGCGCTGATCAGCCGACGGAGGTAGGGAACGAGCACCACGCGCTCCGCGAGCCTTCCGAACACCGGCGAACCGACGGTGATGATGTCGGTCATCCTTGTCTGTCCGTCGACGACGTCGAACCGGTGCTCGTGACGGAACAGACGGAAGGGTCCGCGCACCTGCTCATCGACGAAGCGTCGCGGCCGGTCGAGTGCCGTGATCCGCACCGTCATCGTGAACCACACGCCGAAGTGCCGCGCGCGCCAGGTCACGGTCTCGCCCAGACCGATCCGCCCCGCCGCGACTCCGCCGATCGCACGCTCCCCCGAGCCAGCCATCGAGGCGATGTGCGCGTCGATGTCGAGGGACAGATCGAACAGCTCTTCCGGCCACACCGGCGTGACGGTGACGAGTTCGAAGGTTCGCGGCACACTTCGATCCTGCCGGAACGGAACGCCGCCCGGTACGTCCGCGCCGACGACACTCGCGCAGCCGCTCCCGCTTACTCTCCGCCGATCCCCTCGTGCGCTCGTCGTCGGGGTCAGCGTGCGTCTCGAACGGCGGGAGCCGCACCGGTGGTGCCCCTGGAGGGACTCGAACCCCCAACCGTTTCCTTAGGACGGAACTGCTCTTCCATTGAGCTACAGAGGCTGGCTCCCCGAGTCTACCCGGGCTCAGCGAACGATCCCGAGCCTCCGGCCGATGATCCGGTACACCTCCGGCTCGTCCATGTAGCCCGTGTGCGCCGCGAGCAGATCGCGGGGCTCCTCGATCGTCTCGTCCGTGGGCGGAGCCTCGGCCCAGGCGAACACCTCCGCCGCACGGAAGGCAAGCGGGTCGCGCGGGTTGAGCACGTTGAGCCACGGCGCGAAGGGGTGCCGTGCCGGAGCGTCGGCGCCGATGCCGGGCATGACGCCCATGAGCCACAGGAGAGGCGCCTGACTGCCGGCCGTGACCAGGAGGTCGATGTCCACCGGCCGTGCCGTGAGGCTTTCGAGGGCGATCACTCCCCCGAGACTGTGCCCCGCGACCACGAAGGGGCCGCCCCGATGACGACCTCGCGCCTCATCGATGGCCTCGTCCACATAGGCACGGACGCGATCGCTCTCACGGAGGAAGAAGAGCACGTTCCGCATGAAGTCGACGACGCCGTTGGTCAGGCTCACCCGGTGACGGGCGAGGACGTCGGTGAGGATCCGGAGCCCGACGGCCTCGAGCGCCGGCGGGAGGGCCGCGACGTCGGTGGAGCCCGAGCCGACCGTGGCGAGGGAAGCGGCGTGGAAATCCACCGCCGCCGCAGGCACTGCGCTCTCCTCATCGATCCCCGGACGACGGGCATCGGCAGACGAGAGGGGGAGCGCCGGCAGGATGTCGAGATCGGGCGGACCGACCTCGGCACCCCACGGCGGGCAGACGACGTGTGCACCCGTCATCCCCAGGTCGTCTCGGAGGTGGCGCTCGATGCGGGCGCGGTCGACCTCCGGCGACGCCGCCCCTGTGCCGTGCAGATAGAGGAAGGTCCCCGCCATTGTGTGCTCCGTCCCGGCCTCGTCGTCCACGCCCCGACCCGCCACACGATGCCATCGCCCGCCTCGCGCGGCAAGGCCCGCGCCGACGCCGGACACCTCCTCCGGATCGCGCGCCGTGAGAGGCTGGGGTTCACGACACCCGGAACGCACTGGAGACCCGTAGTGACCGCCTCCGTCCCTGATTGGCGCCCCATCCTCGCCGCGCTCGCCCATCCCGACTCGGGGCGAGTGATCGCCGCCCTCATGCTGGGCGCACGCCTCGACGATGAGCTGTCGCCCCTGCCTCCGTCGCGGCGGCGCCACCTCCTCGAGCGCCTCCAGGTCGTCGGTTTCCTGCGCGAGGACGAGGGAACACTCGTCTTCGACGGGTCGGTGTTCGCGGCAGCGCTCCGGGGTGCCGCGACCGTGCGGCCCCAGGGAGTCGAGCGCTTCTTCCGCGACGGACGCCTGGAACAGCTCCCCGCGCGTCCGGAGGACCGCGACGCGGTGCTCGCCGAGGTGGCGCGGCGCGCCTTCCGGCCCCACGAGACCTTGGATGAACCCGCCGTCAACGAGCGCCTGAGCGCCTTCCATGACGACACCGCCCTCTTGCGCCGCTACCTCGTGGACAGTGGACTTCTCGAGCGCCGTCGCGACGGCTCGGAGTATGCGTTCACCGGCGCTACGGAGCAGTCATCGTGAGGACGCCGCACCGGCGGAAGCCGCTCCTGACCGCCACCCTCACCGCCGCGGCCCTCGTTCTCGCCGGATGCACCGACAGCACCGCCACGACGACGACCGCGACGCCGACCGGAACGGCCCCTCCCGCGGTTTCGCCCGGCACCGCTGCGCCGGTGACCCTTCCGCCGGTCGGCGCTCTGCCGGACTATCAGCTCGGTGGAGCGTACGACCCGCCGGACGGGGTGGGGGTCGTCGTCCGCGACCGCACCGAGCGCCCGGCCGCGGGGATCTACTCGATCTGTTACGTCAACGCCTTCCAGACCCAGCCCGGCGAGATCTCCGACTGGCCGGTCGATCTCCTTCTCCGCGAGGAGAGCGGTGACGTGGTGTTCGACCCGGACTGGCCCGACGAGGCGATCATCGACACCCGCGACCCCCGAGCCGTCGCCCGGTTCGTGGCGCCCTGGATCGAGGGATGCGCGGCGTCCGGCTTCGACGCCGTGGAGTTCGACAACCTCGACACCTACACCCGCACAGGCGGCGCCCTCACTCGCGAGGACAACGTCGAGGTGGCGCGGCTGCTCGTGCAGGCGGCGCACTCCGCGGGGCTTGCGGCCGGGCAGAAGAACGCCGCCGAAGACGCGCCGATGCTTCGAACGACCGCCGGGTTCGACTTCGCGGTGGTGGAGGAGTGCTCGGTCTACGACGAGTGCGGCACGTACGCCGCGGTGTACGGCGACCACGTGATCGCGATCGAGTACCCCGACGCGCTGACGGAGTCTTTTGCGGTGGTGTGTGCATCCGCCGAAGCCCCGCGGTCCCTCATCCTCCGCGATCGCGATCTCACCAGTCCCGAAAGCGACGACTACGTCTTCGTCGCCTGCACAGACGCACGCTGAAACGCCCCCGCGGGGGGAGCGGGGGCGTTTCGATCGGATCGCGGGGGACGACCCGGGCAGATCGTGTGGGGCCACGATCTGAGGGGGATCACCAGAGCCAGGTACGGTCTCCGACGATCGCGCGCCAGGTCTTCGCGAGGCTCAGCCGCTGCGTGGGAACCGCGAAGAAGGCGATGGCCATGACACCCATGTCGATGATGTGGCTGTCGACGAGCGGATTGGTGGCTCCGGTGAGAGTCAGGGGGAACTCGGCCAGGTACATCAGGAGCAGCATCGCCGCGCCGGCGATCGCACCGAGGCGGACGCCGATCCCGGTCATGAGGGTCACACCGACGGCCAGCAGTCCGAGCATGAACAGCCAGTCGACGAGGGCGTTTCCGGCGAGGGCGGCGAACACGTCGGCGAACGGGCTCTCCGCTGTCGCGTTGCTCAGGAATCCGGTGGTCGGGCTTCCGCCGTTGATCCACGCCCGCTCTCCCGGCGTGACGTATCCGAGCCCGAACACCTTGTCGAGGAAGGCCCACAGGAAGTAGAACCCCATCAGGATGCGCGTGACCGCGATGGCGATCGGCAGAGCGGAGTGTGTCGCCACCGGGGCGTCGACGGCGGAGCCGGACGGTGCGGGTGTGACGGTGGGGGCGGCCATGATCGGACCTTTCTCATTCATTCGGTGCTCCGGAGCAGTGTCCGGTGCGGGTTGATGAGACAAGTCTCTGCCCGACTGAGAGCTCCCTGGGAAAACTCGGTGCGCAGCCTCCATGTGGTCTGACCACAAGGAGTGAGTTTGTGTGGACGATCTACAAACGGGCGATTTCTCCCGTCCGCCCTCAGTGGAACAAACGACGCCAGACGTTCGTGTCGGCGAGATCGATGAGCTCGTCTCCCCGGCCCGACAGCACGGTGCGCAACGCCCACAGCGTGAAGCCCTTGGCTTGCGACGCCGTGATGGCCGGCGGCATCGACAGTTCCTCTCGCGCGGTGACGACGTCCAGGAGCACGGGTCCCTCTTCGGCGAACGCGCGCTGAAGGGCCCCTCGGAGGTCCGCCGCCTTCTCCACGCGGATGCCGGTGATCCCCACCGACTCTGCGACATCGGCGAAGTTCGGGTTCTGCAGATCCGTGCCATAGGTGACGATTCCCGCGGCCTTCATCTCCAGTTCCACGAAGCCCAGGGAGGAGTTGTTGAAGACCACGATCTTCACGGGGAGCTCGTTCTGACGGATCGACAGGAGGTCGCCCAGGAGCATCGCCAGTCCCCCGTCACCCGACAGCGCGACCACTTGACGATCACGGTCGACCGCTTGTGCTCCGAGCGCCTGCGGCATGGCGTTGGCCATCGAGCCGTGGAGGAACGACCCCAGCAGTCGCCTGCCGCCGGTCAGGTGCAGGTATCGCGAGGCCCAGATGACGGGGCTTCCCACGTCCGCGGTGAACACGGCGTCGGGGGCAGCCAGCTCGTCGATCAGTCGCGCGACGTACTGCGGATGGATCGGTTCCTTGCCGTCGTCCACCGCGAGATCGTCGAGCTGCGCGCGGGTCTTGGCGTAGTGCGCGACGGAATCGGAGAGGTGCTTGTCCTTCCGCCCCGGTTCGATCTGCGCGCGAAGAGCGGCGGCGGTCTCCTTCACACCGCCGACGAGACCGACGTCGATCGGGGTACGACGCCCCAACTGCTCACCGCGGATGTCGACCTGGATGACCTTCGCCTTCGAGGGATAGAACTGCCGATACGGGAAGTCGGTTCCGAGCATGAGGAGCGTGTCGCAGTGCTCCATCGCGCGATACCCCGAGGCGAACCCGAGGAGGCCGGTCATCCCGACATCGAACGGATTGTCCGCCTCGATGTGCTCCTTGCCGCGCAGAGCGTGCACGATCGGCGCCTGCAGAGCCTCGGCGAGCGCGAGCACCTCCGCCCGCGCCCCCGCGACGCCGGCTCCGGCGAGGATCGTCACCTTCTCGGAGGAGTTCAGGAGGTCAGCCGCCGCGCGCACCGCCTCGGGCGCGGGCACCACCTGTGAGGAGGAGGCGCGGATCGGAGCCGAGGGACGCCGGTCGGGCGCATCGGCGAAGAACACGTCACCGGGCACCACCACGACCGCCACGCCGCGCTTCTCCACCGCGGCGCGCATGGCGATCTCCAGCACCCACGGCAGCTGCGCGGGGTCGGCGACCAGTTCGACGTACACACTGCACTCGCGGAAGAGCTCTTGCGGGTGCGTCTCTTGGAAGTAGCCGCTGCCGATCTCCTCGGAAGGGATGTGCGAGGCGATGGCGAGCACCGGCACCCGGTTGCGATTGGCGTCGAAGAGTCCGTTGATGAAGTGCAGGTTGCCCGGACCGCACGAGCCGGCGACGACGGCCAGTTCGCCGGTCAGCTCGGCGGCGGCACCGGCCGCGAAGGCGGCGGCCTCTTCGTGCCTCGCGTGCAGCCAGTCGATGCGACCGTCTCTGCGGAGGGCATCGGTGAAGGCATTGAGGGAGTCGCCGGGAAGTCCCCAGACCTGGGTGACTCCGGCGCGGATCAGGGTCTCGACGAAGAAGGAGGCGACGTTCGACATGCAGCCGACGTTACGCCTCACCCGCAGGGGTGGGACCGCCCTTGACGGATCCGCGAACCTCCGTATCCCGTGTGAGTCACCGCCCACCGCGTGTCAGAGGTTGCATGTCCTCCGGATTCTCGGAATCGTGGCCGACTCCGCAGCAATCCACGGAAGGAGAGCACCATGCTCACACTCACCGAGAACGCCACGATCGCCGTCAAGTCGCTCACGGAGCAGGTCTCCACCGACACCGGCGGACTCCGTATCAGCGAGGCGGTCGCCCCCGAGACGGGCTACGCCCTCACGATCGCGGGAGCCCCCGAGCCCGACGACACCGTCGTCGAGAGCGCGGGTGCCCGGGTCTTCGTCGACCGCGCCGCCAGCATCGCCCTCGACGACCGCGTCCTGGACGCGCGCGTGTCGGACGACGGCTCGGTCGGCTTCGCACTCGCGCAGCAGCGCTGACAGCGTCCCGCATTTCAGGAACGCCCCGGTCCACACCCGGGGCGTTCTTGTGCGTGGGAAGGACGGCTGCCGACCGGTCGGAGGCACGCGCCGCCGGAACCTCACCGGAAGTCCCGCGAGCGGTGGGACACCCCCACCCTCAGATCCTCGAAAGCGTCGGCGACGAGATTGGTGACCCCCTCGGGCGAACGCTCCAGGATGCCCCGCGCGATGAGGGCGGGAGAGTCACGCAGCACCCGCCGGAACCTCCCCCAGACGCCGGCCGAGCACACGATGTTGACGAGGCCGTGCTCGTCTTCGAGGTTGAGGAAGGTGATCCCGGAGGCAGTCGCCGGTCGTTGCCGATGCGTCACGAGCCCGGCCACCTCGACTCTCCTGCCCACTTCGTGTGTGCGCAGGCCCGCCGAGGTGAGCACTCCGCGCGCATCCAGCTGCGAGCGGTAGTGAGTGAGCGGGTGGTCGTCTGTGGAGATCCCCGTCGCCCAGAGATCGGCAGCGAGGATGTCGTAGCTGCTCTGGTCTCCGAAGAGCGGCGGCTGGACGGCGACGAGGGTTCCTTCGAGGAACTCCGCGCGGTTCTGCGCGGCATCGCCGGCGAGCCAGATGCCTTCCCGTCGCGAGATGCCGAGAGACTCGAACGCCCCCGCCGTCGCGAGCGCCTCGAGCTGGGGGGTCGTCGCGCCGGTACGTCTGACGAGGTCGCGCAGGTCGCGGAAGGACCCCTCCTCGGTGCGGGCACGCACGATGCGCTCGGCCAGCGCCACACTGATCCCCGAGACCGAGGTGAGCCCCAGCCGCACCGCGAACGCACCGTCGCGGCGATGCTCGGCGCTCTCATCGGGAGCATCCGCGTCGAAGGGGGGCACGGGGGGCTGTCGACGTGCGATGCACGACTCCCTCCCCGTCGGGCGTCGCACCTCGCCCGGCGACGCTCGCCCGCCCTCCCGAGACTCCCCGTCGAGGGGCTCCATCCCCGCATTCACTCCCGAGGCATGCAGGTCCGGGCGCCGCACCGTCACCCCGTGCCGGCGCGCATCGGATACCAGCGAGGACGGCGAATAGAAGCCCATCGGCTGCGCTCGCAGCAGCGCGGCCAGAAACGCGGCCGGGTAGTGGAGCTTGAGCCATGACGACGCGTAGACGAGGAGACCGAACGACAAGGAGTGGCTCTCGGCGAAACCGAAGTTCGCGAACGCCTGCACTTTGGCGTAGATGTCGTCGGCGGCCTGCCCGACCAAGCCGTGTCGTTCCATGCCGGCATAGAGCTTCTTCTTGAGCGAATCGATCCTCTCGACACCGCGCTTGGAGCCCATCGCCCGGCGAAGGAGGTCAGCATCCTCGCCGCTGAGATCCCCCACCGCCATGCCCATCTGCATGAGCTGCTCCTGGAAGACGGGGATTCCGAGGGTGCGTTCGAGCACCGGGATCAACTTCTCGTGCGCGTAGGTGACCTTCTCACGCCCGAGCTTCCGGCGGACATAGGGGTGCACCGCGCCGCCCTGGATGGGCCCCGGCCGGATCAGGGCGATCTCGATCACGAGATCGTAGAACCGTCGTGGCTGCAGCCGGGGCAAGAGCCCCATCTGCGCGCGTGACTCGACCTGGAACACCCCGATCGAGTCCGCTCGGCACAGCATGTCGTAGACCCCCTGCTCCTCCTTCGGGATGGTCGACAGCTCCCACTCCTCCCCCGTGGACTCGTGGATCATGTCGAAGCAGTACTGCAGCGCCGCGAGCATCCCGAGCCCCAACAGATCGAACTTCACGAGTCCCATCCACGCGGCGTCGTCCTTGTCCCACTGGATGACGGTCCGGTTCTCCATGCGGGCGTGCTCGATGGGCACCACCTCCCCCACCGGGCGATCGGTGAGCACCATGCCGCCCGAATGGATGCCCAGATGGCGAGGAGCCTTCAGTAGTTCGCCCGCGTACTGGAGCACCCGTTCGGGGATGTCGTGGTCGGCGGTCTCGAAGGTCCCGTCCCACCTCTCCACCTGCTTCGACCAGGCGTCCTGCTGACCGGGGGAATGCCCGAGAGCGCGCGCCATATCGCGCACCGCGTTCTTCGGGCGGTACTGGATGACGTTGGCCACCTGCGCGGCGCGGTCACGGCCGTACTCCTCGTACACCCACTGGATGATCTCCTCCCGCCGGTCCGAGTCGAAATCGACGTCGATGTCGGGTTCCTCGTCGCGCAGCGCGGAGAGGAACCGCTCGAAGGGCAGGTTGTAGGCGATGGCGTCGACCGCAGTGATGTCGAGCAGATAGCAGACGGCGCTGCTGGCCGCCGATCCGCGCCCCTGACACAGGATGCCGCGACGCCTGGCCTCCTGGACGATCCCGTACACGATGAGGAAGTATCCGGGAAAGTCCTTCTGCTCGATGACCGCCAGCTCCCGCTGGATGCGAGCCCGATCCGCCTCGGACGCATCGGGGTACTTCCGGGGCACCGCTTCCTCCACGAGGTGCCGCAGCCACGACATCGGCGTGTGCCCTTCGGGGACGGTGAGCTTCGGAAGGGCCGGCTTGGCACGCCGGAGGGGAAAGGCGAGCTCGTCGGTCAGAGTCACGGTCCGCTCCACTGCTCCGGGATACCGCCGGAATCGACGCGCCATCTCCGCTCCCGACCGCAGATGGGCGCTGGCGTGCGCGGGCAGCCATCCGTCGAGCTCGTCCATCCCCCGCCGGGCCCGGACCGCGGCGATCGCCGCCGCGAGATGCACCCGGTCGGGGACGGCGTAGTGGACGTTGTTCGTCGCCACGACCGACAGCCCACGTTCGCGGGCGATCCCGAAGAGCACGTCGTTGTCCCGCGTATCGGTCGGGGCGCCGTGGTCGATGAGCTCGATCGACACCGCATCGCGCCCGAAGAGCCCGACCAACCGATCGACCTCGTCGGCCGCCGCCGCCGCGCTGACCGCGAGCGCGCCGCGAACGGAGCCCTTCCGGCATCCCGTGAGGATCGTCCAGGTGCCCTCCGCCCGGGCGGCGAGATCGGCGAGGTCGTAGACCGGCCGCCCCTTCTCCCCTCCGGCCAGCTGGGCGTGGGTGATCGCGGAGGCGAGACGGTGGTATCCCTCCTCACCGCGCGCGAGTACCAAAAGATGGGTTCCTTCGGGATCCGGCTCCCCCTGCGGCACGTGCGACAGTCCCAGGGAGAGCTCCGCTCCGAACACGGTCTTCACCTGCAGCTGCTCCGCCGCCTCCGCGAACCGCACGATCCCGTAGAAGCCGTCGTGGTCGGTCACCGCCAGCCCGTACAGCCCCAGCCGCTCCGCCTCCTCGGCGAGCTCCTCGGGCGAGGAGGCTCCGTCGAGGAACGAGTACGACGAGTGGGCGTGCAGCTCGGCGTAGGGAACGGCGTCAGAGGGCCGGACGATCGGCGGAGCCTGGTACTTCTGTCGTTTGCGCGAGAAAGCTGGGCCGTCTCCGCCGTCGAGGGCGGGACGCCCCGAGAGCACCCGTTCCATCTCCGCCCAGGAGACCGCCGGATTGTTGAAGCCCATCAGGCGCTCCCCGCCCTCTGCCGAGGACGTCGCTCAGTCATAGCGGCCCTCCGCATGCCAGACCCCCGCCTCGCACACCAGGAGCCACGCGGTCTGGACGACATCGACGACCTGGAACCGGTGTGCGTGACGGGCGCGAGTGGGGTCCCATCCCCGCTCGACGATCGGCCACGGACCGGCCCACGTGCCGATCTCCCGCCGCCTCCCCTCGACCACCAGAGCAGCGGGTTCGGCGGTGAGCTCGCCTCGCGCGTCGACGGCTACCATGTCGCCCTCGGCATCGACCACATCGACCGGGGCCGGCTCGACGAACACCGTCGACGGCAGCGGATCGGGAAGACTCCCAGGCCACGGCCTCGCCGGAGTGGAGCCCGGACGCCTCGCCCCCGCGCCGGAGGTCGCGCCGGAGGCCGCGCCGCCCTGCTCGATCCGGTCGCCCCAGGGAACGAGCACCTGCCGCTCGCGCAGCCACCGGCCGCCGCCGAGCGCGGGGGTGAGCACGCCGCGGTGCCCGATCATGGCCTGCACCCGGGACAACGCGTGGTGCACCCGTTCTTCGGGCCCTGATCCGAAGAGACCACGAACGTGATGGGCGGCCGCCTCCACCCGCTCGGGCTCGAGGCGGACGTGTGCGACGGCGCTGCGCAGAGCCTGCTCCGCCAGCTGCCAACGCACGCGGTCGACGACCCCCGCGGCGTCGAAGGCGCCGGGGTGGAGCCAGACCCGTGAACTGCGTTCGCCGCGCTCGCCCGTCACGACGATCCGCAGCTCGGTGCAGACCAGGTCGACCGCCCCCAGTCCGGTGATGAACGCGTCGGCCGCCATACGCGTGCCGAACGCCACCTGCTCGGCCAGGTCGAGCGGAGGTTCGAAGCCCACCTCCCGGTGGAGCTCGGGCGGGGGCGTCCGCGGCGTGACGGCACGGGAGTCGACCCCCGCCGCCAGGGAGTGCAGGCGCGCGCCGCGCGGGCCGAACCTCTCCACGAGCCGCTCCGGCGGGAGGGCGGCGAACTGCCCGAGAGTCTGCACTCCCAGACGCGCCAGGAGGTCGACGATGTCCTCGTCGTCGAGCTGGGAGATCGGGAGCCGAGAGAGGAACGCCGCCGCCTCACCGGCCGGCACGATCCGCACCGGCTCGCTCGGGCGGGTGGCGGCACGGGCCGCCTGCTCGGCGGTGAAGGGGCCGTCGGCCACCCCCGCACGCACATCGACGAGGCCTTCTTCGATGAGTGCGCCCGCCAGCGCGGTCGCCGCCGCCGCTTCTCCCCCGTAATACCGTGCCGGCCCCCGGGCCCGCAGCGCGCACAGCCCCGGGGCGAGCAACTGCACTCCCGGAGCGAGGTCTTCCACTCGGGAGACCAACGGCGCGAACACCCGCTGGTCCCGCACCGGGTCGGCATCGACGACGAGCAGCTCGGGGCATCGCGCCTGCGCATCGCGACGACGCTGCCCTCGCCGCACCCCTTCGGCACGGGCCGCCGCCGAGCAGGCCAGGACGGCCCCCTTGTGGATCACCGCGATCGGAGCCGCCGCATCCAGCGGAGACTCTCCGTCGCGAGTCGTCGCGACGACGGGCCAATCCGGCACCCAGAGGACCAGGCTGCGTACGGGCGCGGTATCGGCGGGGAACGGTTCCATCTCACACCGCCGATCGGAGGGGAGCGAGATCCTGCGCGGGACGGATGCGGCTCTGCCCCTCGGCGACCGGGGCCAGCCGCCCGTCGGGCGACGGCAGCAGCATGCGCTCCTGCCGGGGAACGGGGAACCGGCGACTGCTCACCGTCACCGTGAGCTCCCGCGCGGCGAGCAGTCCGTGCCCCTCCCCGAGCCCCGACCACTGCCCCTCGTCCACGGCGATCATCGCCTCGGTCTGCGGCCAGGGCCCTTGGACCAGCAGAACGGTGCCGCGATCGCGCATGCGGGCGGAGAGCCGCGCGACCTCCGCATCGCGCGCGCGGCCGGGAGGGCGGAGGGCGACGACCGGGATCACTTCGGCGATCGCCGAGGTGATCGCGAGCCACCGCGGGCCGGGATCGGGAACCAGCACCAGGCGAGAGAGGTCTACTCCTCCGTGCGCCGCCGCCTCCACACCGAACTCGGGCATCCCCACGACGGCGCACCATGATCCTTCTTGGGACGGCGCAGCCAGGAGGGCCGACAAGAGCGACATGGACGCTCCCAGCGCATACGAGGCGCCGACCCGGAGCCCCCGCCCGGGCAGGAGAGCAGCGAGCGCGGGATGAGTGGGCAGCACCGGCGCGTCGATCGAGCGCCCCTGCAGCTGTTCGACCTTGGCTCGCAGCGCGCGGACCGTGTCGAGCGACGTATCGACGTCGCCCGTCACGGCCGCAACACTCTGCACTCTCGCCCCCACCACGACAGGTTAGAACTTTTGTTCTAACGACTCAAGATGATGGATTCGAAGATAAGGACGACCACCGACACTGCGTCGGAGTGAGGGATTCCCGCCGAGGAGGAGCTAGGCGGCCAGCGCCAGGTAGGGCTCCCACGCCGGGTCGCTGCGCTCCGTGCCACGCACCGTCCACTGCGTTCCCCGCGGCGGCTGCGGCACCCAGCGCAGCTCCCACCCCATCTCCTGCGGCGTCCGGTCACCCTTCACGTTGTTGCACCGCAGGCAGCAGGCGACCAGGTTCTCCCACGAATCCGCTCCGCCGCGGGACCGCGGCAGGACGTGGTCGATGGTCGAGGCACCCTTGCTGCAGTAAGCGCACCGATGCCCGTCACGCCGGAGCACTCCGCGGCGCGTGACGGGCACGCGACGCGCACCCGGGACCCGGACGTATCGGGTCAGGAGGATCACAGCGGGGCGGTCGAAGGCGCCCCGCGTTCCCCACACCGGATCTCCGTCGACACGTTCGATGACGGTGGCTTTGTCGTTCATGACGAGCACGAGCGCTCGCTTGAACGAGACGACGGCTAGGGGTTCGTATCCTGCGTTCAGCACCAGAGTGCGCATTCGGTGTCCTCTCGAACTGCCGTGACGGCTTCAGCGGTTGTTCGGTGTGCGACGTTTGCGCGATCGGAGTGGTGCGGGCACGAAAAAAGGCGCCGTCAAAAAGACAGCGCCTTGGATCCGCGACGAATGTCGCGGCAGTCGTGCACACGATGCCGAAGGACATAGCGACCGAGCGCATTCACGGTTCGAATGCGGGGTACTGCGTCCATCTGCTCCCCCTCCGCTCGCGCGGGCGTCGGGATCAGGCTAATGCACAGCGGGACCGGTCCGGCCCATCGCGCGAGGATCGGACGTCGCGTGTCGGTCGTCCGACACATCCGAGTCCGGGCCAAAAGCAGGCCAAACCGGTCGAGAACGGCGTTCCGTGAGCCCCGCCGGCGGTTCACCCTGCTTTTGGCACACGAGAACCGCTGTCGGCGCCGTCGAGGGCGCGAACGACGTCAGCCGACGTTGGCGCGCAGCCAGGACTCGGCGTTGACGTACCCGCCGTTGAGCCGGATCTCCAGGTGGAGGTGCGTGCCGAACGCGCGTCCCGTGTCGCTGACCTGGCCAATGAGCTGACCCGCCGACACGGTCTGACCGACCGAGACGCGGCGGCTGCCGTAGAGCATGTGCGCGTAGAGCGACGTGACGCTCTTGCCCCCGATGTTGTGGGCGATCTTCACGTACACACCCCACCCGGGGCCGCTCTCGCTGGAGGCGACGACCACACCGTCGGCGATCGCGTAGATGGGCGTTCCCCGCCCGACCATGTAGTCGGTGCCCTTGTGACCGGCGTAGGGGGTTCCGAAGTTGTTGAAAGACGTGAGAGGACGCACGACGTCTCCCGCCGCGGCGATCGTCTCGGGAACCGACATGCTGACCGAGGAGGACGAAGAGGCGCGCGACTGCGACGCGACGCGCGCGGCGAGGGCGGCCTTGGCCGCCTCTTCCTGCTTCTTCTTCTCGATCTCCTCGGGCGTCGTGGCCGAGTATCCGCCACGGTCGAGGGCCTCGGGCGTGGCCTCGGAGCCGATGACGAGCGACTGCGCGTTCTCGGCGGCGACCTGCTGCAACGTCACGGCGTCCGCGTTCTCGCCCCGGGCAGCGGCGAAGGCGGGGATCGCGACGGTGGCGACCATCCCGGCGACGGCGGTGACCGTCAGGAACGTGCGCACCGGATGGGCCGTGCGTGCCGGCGTCGGACGACGACGGGCGGGTACATTCGCTCCGGTGGCCGACGTCGTGGCGACGGCCCGTGATCGGATGAGGCGGCGACCGCGCCCACGCGGAGCAGGGGTGGTCTCGGCAGGTGTCGTCTCGGACTCGGGTCGTTCCTTTGACGAATCGAACTGTTCGGCCAAACTTTCCTCCCGGCCTTCGCATCCCCCGAGGCCGGGTGAGGCGGGTCCGTCGGCAGTGTTCGTCGTACTGTGTCGGGCACAGATGTACGGGCTTCACCGCACGAACGACGGACCATCAAGGCTTTCCGTGCGGAGGTCCTGTGGCGGGCTTCTCGCCGTCGGACGTACCGAGGCTACCGGAAGGTAACGAATATGTCACGCATCAGACACTCGAAGACCGGCGTTCTGCGCCGATACCCAGGGACGCGGACGTCCGAGAGAACACTCAGACGGTGGCCGCGACCTCGGTGAGGAAGATGTGCGAGGCCACCTCGACGGGCAGCTCCAAACCGTCTTCCCGGCCGTCCATCTGCACGAGGACGTAGCCCTCGTTGAACCGGAACCGACCGCTCGCACCGGGCAGCACGCCTGCGGCGCGCAACTGCTCGAGCAGTTCGGGGTCAACCTGTACGGGCTCGGCGAGGCGGCGGACGGTTCCCTCGATCGGACCGTCCTCGGTCTGCAGGGCGCGGACCAGTCCCACGACCCCGTCGTGGAAGGTCCGGGCAGGAAGGTCGCCCAACTGGTCGAGCCCCGGGATGGGATTGCCGTACGGCGATTCGGTCGGGTGGCCGAGCAGCTCGATGAGGCGCCGCTCGACGAGCTCGCTCATGACGTGCTCCCAGCGGCAGGCCTCTTCGTGGACGTAGGCCCAGTCGAGCCCGATGACGTCGCTGAGGAGCCGCTCCGCGAGACGGTGCTTGCGCATCACGTCCACCGCCTTCTGGCGGCCCGCATCGGTCAGTTCCAGCGACCGATCGTCAGAGACGACGACCAGACCGTCGCGCTCCATCCGGCCGACGGTCTGTGAGACGGTCGGGCCGGAGTGCCCGAGACGCTCCGAGATGCGGGCGCGCAGAGGAACGATGCCCTCTTCCTCGAGCTCGAGGATGGTGCGCAGGTACATCTCGGTGGTGTCGATCAGATCGGTCATGGCAGGCCTCGTCGCGCGGTTCTGGGGTGCGGTTCCAGCCTATCCGTTTGTGACGGCCTCTGGCCGCGCGGCCCCGGCGGCCAACCCTAGAATCGGTCCATGACCCACGTCACCCTCCCCCGCGAGATCCTGCCCTCCGACGGTCGCTTCGGCTGCGGCCCGTCCAAGATCCGCGCCGAGCAGATCGCCTCGCTCGCCGGCCCCGGCTCGGTCCTGCTGGGCACCTCGCACCGTCAGGCCCCGGTCAAGAACCTGGTCGGCCAGGTGCGCATGGGACTGTCCGACCTCCTTCGCCTCCCCGACGGCTACGAGATCATCCTCGGCAACGGAGGATCGACCGCCTTCTGGGACGCCGCGGCGTTCGGACTCATCGAGAACCGCGCTCAGAACCTGGTGTTCGGTGAGTTCGGCGGCAAGTTCGCCGCCGCCGCCGGCGCCCCGTGGCTGCAGAGCCCGGACGTCCGCAAGGCCGAGCCGGGAACCAGTGTCGCCGCCGAGCCCGTCGAGGGCGTGGACGTCTACGCCTGGCCGCACAACGAGACCTCCACGGGAGTCGCCACGGCGATCAGGCGCGTGACGGGCGACGGGGGGGCGCTGACCGTCATCGACGCGACCAGCGCGGCCGGAGGCATCAACTTCTCCGTCTCGGAGAGCGACGTCTACTACTTCGCCCCGCAGAAAAACCTCGGCTCCGACGGCGGCCTGTGGTTCGCCGCCGTGTCCCCCGCCGCGATCGAGCGGATCGAGCGGGTGGCGGCCTCCGGACGCTACATCCCCGAGTTCCTCAGCCTGAAGAACGCGCTCGACAACTCCCGCCTCAACCAGACGCTCAATACGCCCGCCGTGGCGACCCTCCACCTGCTCGACAAGCAGCTGGAGTGGATCAACGGCAACGGCGGACTCGGCTGGGCGTCCGCCCGCACGGCGGAGTCGTCCAACGCGCTGTACGCCTGGGCGGAGGAGACGGCATACACGAGCCCGTTCGTCGCCGATCCCGCCGACCGCTCCCCCGTCGTGGCGACGATCGACTTCGACGACACGGTCGACGCCGCGGCCGTCGCCGCGAGCCTGCGCAGCAACGGCGTCGTCGACACCGAGCCGTACCGCAAGCTCGGCCGCAACCAGCTGCGCATCGCGACGTTCGTCTCGATCGAGCCCGACGACGTGCGCCAGCTCATCAAGTGCATCCAGTACACGGTGGAGCGCCTCAACGGCTGAACCGTCACGGCCGTTCCCGCAGGTCTTTCCCTTCGTCATCCCCGTCGTGCACAACGGCGGGGATGACGGCTCTCGGGCGGCGTGTCGGCAGGGGATGACGGCGTGTCAGGGGGCGTGTCCGCCGTTGTGACCCGCGTGAGCCCGGGTCCCGGAGCACCCCGCGGGAGGCTCAGACCAGGGGCGAGGGCCGGGGGTCGAGGACGGCCGAGACGATTGACTCGATCGCGAACTCCGATGCACGGGCCAGGTCGACCGCCGCCGGCTCGAGGAGCCACTGCACCTGGAGTCCGTCCATGACGGCCAGGATGCTCGCCGCCGCATCGTCGATGACGGCCGGCGCCTCGATCCCGCGCTCGGCGCACACGCGCCGGAAGGCGGCGTCGACCTCGGCACGGAGCGTCCGGTAGCGCCCCTCGAAGTAGGCGCGCCCGGGATGGTCGTCGGTGACCGATTCGGCGGACAGCACGGCATAGGCCTGCACGATCCCGGCACGCTGGGAGTTGTCCAGCGCGGTCTTGACGAGATGGCGGAAGAGGTCCATGCCGTCGGGGATGTGCTGCCCCTCGAGGTCGGCGACATCGGTCTGGTCGCGATGGACCAAGACCTCCAGCAGGAGCTGATCCTTCGACCCGAAGTGGTGCAGGATCCCGGCGTGGGTCATCCCGACCTGATCGGCGATGTCCTGCAGCGTCCCACCCGCGAATCCCTTGGCACCGAAGATGTCGACGGCGGCGTCGAGGATCTCCCGGCGTCGCGCGATCGTCTCCGGCCGCGAACGCGGCTGACGGCGGTGATCGACCATGCCTGGATCCCCCTCTCGAGTTGTCGGATCAGAGTCTACGCAGTGCCCCCGGCCTGGTTTCGCATGGGGGTGTTGTGTACTTACTTACTTGATTGTAAGTTAACTACGCAATCACACTCAGCGCCGAGTCTGCACTCCTCTCGAGGGCCACCCGGCGCCGGGACCCCACGTATGAAGGAGATGCAATGAGGCTCAGAACCTCCCTCGCCGCCGCCGGCCTTGCCGCGGCTCTCGTCCTGTCTGGATGCGCCGCCGGCGGCGGCGACCAGAACACCGGCGACTCCGGCCAGCCCGGCGCCGCCCTCACGATCGCCAAGCCCGACGGCGCGATCACGACCGAGTCCCACAACCCCTACCTCGGCGACTCGTCGGCCTCGAAGTACGGCTACGCGAAGGTCATCTTCGAGCCGCTGGCCCTCGTCAACCCCACCGGCGACCTCGGTACCACCCCGTGGCTGGCCGAGTCGGTGGAATGGAACGACGACTACACGCAGCTCACGGTCGTCCCCCGCAGCGGCGTGAAGTGGAGCGACGGCACCGACTTCACCGGCGAGGACATCGTCTTCACCTTCGACCAGTACCTCAACGGCACGCTCGCCGACACCGGCGCCCTCAACTACACGGGCGCGACGGTCGACGGCGACAAGATCACGCTGTCGTTCAAGAACTCGAAGTACACGGCCCAGGCCCGGGTCCTGCACACCCCGATCGTGCCCAAGCACATCTGGGAGAACATCGACGACCCCAACACCGACCCGCTCACCGGCGACGGGCTCGCGGTGGGAACCGGCCCCTATGTCCTGGACAGCTGGACCACCGAATCGGTGACCCTCACAGCCAACCCCGACTACTGGGGCGGCGAGCTCGCGGTCCCGGAGCTTCACTACGTCTCCTACGGCGACAACGCCGCACTGACGACCGCTCTCGTCTCCGGCGACGCCGACTGGGCGCAGGCCTTCATCCCGCAGATCGAGTCGAGCTACCTCTCGGCCGACGAGGACAACCAGTTCCTCGTCTCGCCGACGGCAGGCGCGGGGACACTGTTCATGAACCTGCAGACCAAACCCTTCAACAACGTCGCCCTGCGCCAGGCACTGGCGTGGACGATCGACCGTCAGGCCTACGTCGACATCGCTCGCGAAGGCGCGAGCGCCCCGGTCTGGAGCGTCACCGGCCTCGGCGACGTGCTCAGCAGCGAGATCCTTCCCGAGTACCAGGGACAGAACTACTCCGTCGACGTCGACAAGGCCAAGCAGATCCTCACCGACGCCGGCTACACGTGGAAGGACGAGAAGCTCATCGACCCCGACGGCGAGGCCGTCTCGTTCTCGATCTCGGTGCCGGCCGGATGGAGCGACTGGAACACGGAGCAGGCGCTGATCGCCGAAGAGCTCGACGAGGCCCTCGGCATCGAGGTCAAGGTCGACCAGCCCGACTGGGGCGGCTGGGACGCCGCTCGCCAGGAGGGCACGTTCCAGGCGATCATCCACTGGCTGGAGGACACCGGGAACGCGTACGGCATGTACACCTCCACGATGGACCCGAAGTGGATCGTCGACGACAAGGCGCAGTTCAACTTCGGTCGCTTCGACGACCCGAAGGTGACCGAGGCGCTGAACACCTACGCGAACGCATCGTCCGACGATGAGCGCCAGGCCGCGCTCGCCGTGATGCAGAAAGCGTTCGTGGACACCGTCCCCGCGATCCCGCTCGGGTCCCACCCGCTGCTGGGCGAGTTCAACACCCGCAACTACGTGGGATGGCCGTCGGAGGACGATCAGTACGCCTCCGCCGACCCGACCCAGCCGGGCATCGTCCAGGTTCTGACGAAGCTGAAGCCGGCCGAGTAAGCCGCACCGGCGGGGTGGGCGCGATCGCGTCCACCCCGCCGCGCGCATCTCCTCGAGCCCGCGCGCGCTCCCCTGCCCGCGCGCGCTCCCCTGCCCGCGCGCCCCGTCTTCCTCGTCACCACGAAAGCGAGTACGCCCCACGATGAGCGACACCTTGCTGTCCATCCGCGACTTCTCGGTCGCCTACGACGTCGATCCGCCGGTTCGTGCGGTCAACGACGTCACCCTCGAACTGCAGCGCGGCGAGATCCTCGGTCTCGCCGGCGAGAGCGGCTGCGGAAAGACCACCCTCGCCTACGGCGTGCAGCGCCTGCTCAAGGCGCCGGCCGTGATCACGAGCGGGTCGGTCCTGTTCCACGACGCCTCGGGCGAGACGATCGACGTGAACGCCCTGGATCCCGAGCAGATGCTGCGGTTCCGCTGGGACAAGATCTCGATGGTGTTCCAGGGCGCGATGAACGCGCTGAACCCCGTCGCGACGATCGGATCCCAGCTCGCCGACGTGTTCGAGGTGCACCGGCCCTCGATGTCGTCCTCAGAGCGACGGGCGGCCGTCGTCGAGCTGCTGGAGATCGTCAAGGTGGGCGGTCAACGCATCCGTTCGTACCCGCACGAGCTGTCGGGTGGCATGCGTCAGCGCGTGATGATCGCCATGGCGCTGGCCCTGCGCCCGCAGCTCATGGTGATGGACGAGCCGACCACGGCGCTGGACGTGCTCGTCCAACGCGAGATCCTGCGCCAGATATCCCAGCTCCGCCGCGAGTTCGGCTTCTCGGTGATCTTCATCACCCATGACCTCCCGCTTCTGCTGGAGATCAGCGACCGCATCGCGATCATGCGGGACGGGGAGATCGTGGAGCTCGACACGGCGGAGCGGATCTGGACCGATCCGCAGAACGAGTACACCAAGACGCTGCTCTCGTCCTTCCCCCGCCTGACCGGAGAGAAGGGGGTGGTGGTGCGATGACCCTCCTCGAGTTCGACGACGTCACCAAGATCTACTCGGTGCGCGGGGCCGGTCAGATCCGCGCCTTGGATCACGTGAGCTTCACGCTCGAATCCGGGCGGACGATAGGCCTCGTCGGCCAATCCGGAAGCGGCAAGTCGACCATCGCCAAGATCCTCACGCAGCTGGAGGTGCCCACGAGCGGCGAGGTGCGCCTCGACGGGGCACCCATCCCACGCCGCGGAGCGGGACTTCGGCGATATCGCCAGCAGCTGCGCATGGTGTTCCAAGACCCGTTCGCCTCACTGAACCCGTACCATTCCATCCGCTACCACATCGAGCGCCCCCTGCGCCTGGATGCGGTGGTACCCAAGGCCGAGCTCGAAGACGAGGTGCGGCGTCTCCTGGAGCGGGTCCGGCTCTCCCCCGACGCCGTCATCGACCGCCGTCCGCACGAGCTCTCGGGCGGACAGCGTCAGCGGGTGGCCATCGCCCGCGCCCTCGCCTCCCGGCCGCGTCTGCTCGTGGCCGACGAACCGGTGTCGATGCTCGACGTCTCCATCCGCCTCGGCGTGCTCAATCTGCTCGCCGATCTCCAGCGCGAGGAGGGGCTGGGCGTGCTCTACATCACGCACGACCTCGCGACTGCGCGCCATTTCAGTGACGAGATCATGGTGCTCAATCAGGGACGCGTGGTCGAACGCGGTCCCGCCGACGACGTGATCCTGCGTCCGCAGGACCCCTATACGCGCGAGCTGCGCGCCGCCTCCCCCGATCCCGAACGCCACTTCGCCACGGCGACGGGAAGCCCCGAACACCGCGACACCCTCGGAGGTGACCTGTGACCGCCGTCGAACCCCAGCTGCCACCGGAGGAGCTCGCCCCCTCCGCGGCCGACCCGCTCGAGCTCGGCACCACCGCGACGGCCGCGGTGAAGGGTCGCTCCCGCATCCCCTGGCGCTTCCTCGGCGGCCGGGCGGCCTTCTATCTGTTCACGCTCTGGGCCGCGATCACGATCAACTTCTTCCTTCCGCGCCTGATGAAGGGCGACGCGGTGGACCAGTACCTGGCGCGCAACCGCAACGTGAGCCCCGAGGCCGCCGAAGCGCTGCGTGCCCTCCTCGGCCTCGACACCGACAAATCGCTCCTGCAGCAGTACGTCGACTATTGGGCGCTGCTGCTGCGAGGCGACCTCGGCGTCTCCCTGCTCCACGGCCTCCGTCCGGTCACGGAGGTGATCAGCCAAGCACTTCCGTGGACGATCGGGCTGGTCGGCTTCGCGACGATCATGTCGTTCGCGATCGGCACCATCGGCGGAGCGATCGTCGGCTGGCGACGCGGAAGCAAGCTCGACGTCTTCATCCCGATCACGACGTTCCTCAGCACGATCCCGTACTTCTGGCTCGGACTGCTGGCCATCGCCCTGTTCTCGGTCAACCTCGGCTGGTTCCCGATCGGCAAGGCCTACGGCGTCGGTGTGAAACCGGAATGGTCGGCCGAGTTCATCGGCGAGGTCATCCATCACGGCACCCTCCCGGCGCTGACGATCATCGTCGCCTCGCTCGGCGGGTGGATGCTGGGCATGCGCAACATGATGCTCACGGTGCTCGACGAGGACTACATCACCGTGGCCCAGGCCAAGGGCATGCCCAACCGGCGCGTGCTGTGGCGCTACGCCGCCCGCAATGCGGTGCTGCCCCAGATCCAGAGCTTCGCCCTGTCGATCGGGTTCATCGTCGGCGGGACCATCGTGATGGAGATGGTCTTCAGCTATCCGGGAGTCGGCAAGCTGCTGCTGGACGCCACCAACGCGAAGGACTACGCCCTCATGCAGGGGGTCTTTCTCGTCATCACCCTCTCGGTGCTCGTGGCCAACGTCCTCGCCGACATCGCCTACGCCTTCCTCGATCCGCGCACCCGTCAATCGGAGGCCTGACCCATGACCCCCACCACCTCCACCACGCCGACCACCTCCGGCGCACCCCGCACGTCCGGCACGTGGCGATCACGCCTCGGCTCCGCGTTCGCGATGTTCCGCAACCCCAAGTCGATCGCGGGGCTCTCGATCCTCGGGTTCTTCGTGCTGGTCGCGATCTTCGCCGACGTGCTCGCACCCTATTCACCGACCAAGGTCGACCACACCGCGCGGTTCCAGCCGCCGTCGACCCAGCACTGGCTGGGCACGACCCACATCGGTGAGGACGTCCTCAGCCAGGTGATCCACGGCACGCGCGGGGTGATCGTCGTCGGATTCCTCGCCGCGATCATCGCGACCCTCATCGCGATCGTCGTCGGCGTCGTCTCGGGGTACCTCACGGGATGGCGAAGCGAGAGCCTGTCGGCCCTCACGAACGTCTTCCTCGTGATCCCGGGGCTTCCGCTGATCATCATCGTGGCCTCCGTCTTCGAAGACCCTCCGCTCCTGCTCATCGCCGGGGTGCTGGGACTCATCGGCTGGGCGTGGGGCGCCCGCGTGCTGCGGGCCCAGACGATGTCGCTGCGCAATCGCGACTTCATCCAGGCGGCACGGGCCAACGGCGAGCCGCTGCGGCGCATCATCACGGTGGAGATGCTCCCCAACCTCATGGCGCTGATCGCGGCGAGCTTCGTCGGCACGGTCACCGCCGCGATCCTGGGCTTGACGACCCTGTCGTACATCGGCGTGATCCCGGTGACGACGTACAACTGGGGCACCATCCTCAACTGGGCCGGCGCACAAGGCGCGTTCCGCCAGAATCAATGGTGGTGGTACCTCCCGCCCGGCCTGTGCATCGCTGCCATCGGCGTCGCGCTCTCGCTCATCAATTTCGGCATCGACGAATACGTCAACCCGCGATTGCGCTCCGCCGGCGAGCGCGCACGCGCCATGAAGAAGAAGGGCCTGAACGTCAACGACGCCGTCACGGCCGTCCGACCGACCTCCCCTCAGCCGACCAAGGAGACCGCCTCATGACGACCGTCGACCTCACCCACGCGCCCTACCTCGACGCCTCGCTGCCGATCGAGGAACGCGTCGCCGACCTCCTCGGGCGGATGACGCTTCCCGAGAAGGTCGGCCAGATGCTCCAGCTCGACGCGCGGGAAGACCTCGACGAGATCGTCCACGGCCGTCATGCGGGATCGATCCTGCACACCTCCCCCGAGAAGGTGATGCAGGCGGCGGAGCTGACCGCGCGCACCCGGCTGCGCATCCCGCTGCTGGTGGCCGAGGACTGCATCCACGGCCATTCGTTCTGGCGCGGAGCGACCATCTTCCCCACCCAGCTCGGGATGGCAGCCACCTGGGACCCCGACCTCGTGGAGCAGGTCGCCCGGGTCACGGCGGCGGAGGTGGCCGCCACCGGCATCCATTGGACCTTCTCACCGGTGCTCTGCATCGCCCGTGACCTGCGGTGGGGGCGCGTCAACGAGACCTTCGGAGAAGACCCCTTCCTGATCGGCGAGCTCGCCTCGGCGATGGTCCGCGGCTATCAGGGCGGCGGACTGGACGATCCCGCCGCGATCCTGGCGACCGCGAAGCACTTCGCGGGCTACTCGGAGACGCAGGGCGGCCGCGATGC
Source organism: Microbacterium sp. (assembly GCF_047607225.1). Taxonomy (GTDB): domain Bacteria; phylum Actinomycetota; class Actinomycetes; order Actinomycetales; family Microbacteriaceae; genus Microbacterium. Next base: position 54,651 of record NZ_JASGDO010000031.1, read on the forward strand.
GAGCGAGGCGGACATCTCTCGCCGCAAGCTGCGGTCGTGGTTCCTGCCCCCGTTCGAGCGCGTCGCCCGGGAGGGCTGCCGCACGTTCATGCTCGGCTATCAGACGACCGACGGCGTGCCGATCACGGTCAACGACTGGCTGCTCAGCGACGTGCTCCGCGGAGAATGGGGCTACACCGGCACCCTCGTCACCGACTGGGACAACATCGGTCGCATGGTGTGGGAGCAGAAGGTACAGCCCGACTACACGCACGCCGCCGCTGCGGCCGTGAAGGCCGGAAACGACATGGTCATGACCACCCCGCGGTTCTTCGAGGGAGCTCTCGACGCCGTGGAACGCGGCATGCTCGACGAAGCCGACATCGACCGGGCGGTCGCGCGGATCCTGAGTCTGAAGTTCCGGTTCGGACTGTTCGAGAACCCCCGTCACCCCGACCCGCAAAGGATCGGGAGGGTCATCGGCTCGCCAGAGCACACGAAGCTCAACCTCGAGGTGGCGCGTCGCTCGCTCGTTCTCCTCCGCAACGACGGCACGCTGCCGCTCGCGTCAGGACGCTCGACCGATGAGTCCGGACGCGCGCTCCCGGGCAGCGGTCCGCGACGGATCGCGGTGGTCGGTCCCCTCGCCGACGACGCGCAGACCCAGCTGGGCGACTGGGCGGGATCGTCCGGCCAGGTCGACTGGCTCGCCGACGGCCATCCTCGCGAGCAGATCACCACGGTGCTCGACGGCCTTCGCGCCCTCGTCCCGGACGACGTGGTGGTGGAGCACGCCGAAGGGGCATCGATCCTCACCCTCGCCGAGGATCCGCTCGGACCGCTGTTCCCCGACGGCCAGCCCCGTCCCCCGATCGTCGTGCCGTCCGAGCCCGATGCCGCGCAGATCGCCGCGGCCGTCGACGCGGCGAGGCGCTCCGACGTGGTGGTCGCGGTCGTGGGCGACCGGATCGAGCTGGTCGGCGAGGGACGCTCGACGGCGACACTCGAGCTCATCGGAGCGCAGCGCGCGCTGCTCGACGCGCTCGCCGAGACGGGCACGCCGTTGGTGATCGTGCTCCTCGCCTCCAAGCCGCTCGTCCTTCCCGAGTCGGTCCGCGACGCGTCGCTCGTGTGGGCCGCCAATCCGGGCATGCAGGGTGGGCGCGCCGTCGCGGAACTCCTGTGGGGGCTCGTGGAGCCCGTCGGCCGGCTGCCGATCTCCTTCGCCCGTCACGTGGGCCAGCAGCCCACGTACTACAACCAGATCCGGGGCCAGCACGGCGACCGCTACGCAGACCTCACCCAGAGCCCCGCGTACGCCTTCGGCGAGGGACTGTCGTACACGACCGTCGAGTACGAGGGGGCTGAGATCCTCACCCCCCTCGTGTCACCGGGCGACGAGGTGCGCGCCCGCATCCGCGTCCACAACACCGGGCAGCGCCCGGTCGAGGAGCTCGTGCAGGTCTACGTGCGCGACAGCGTGACGTCGGTGAGCTGGGCCGACAAGGAGCTCAAGGCCTACCGGCGCGTCTCGTTGCAGCCGGGCGCAGCCACGGTCGTCGAGGTGTCGGTGCCGGCCGCGGACTGCACGATCGTCGACGCGGCCGGGAACAGGATCGTGGAGCCCGGGGCGTTCGAGCTGCTGATCGGGCCCTCCTCGCGGGACGCGGACCTCCACGCGGTGGCGTTCGAGATCGTCTGACGTTCGCGCGGTCGCGCGGCGACTGACTTCGCCGCGCGACGGCCGGGACGACACCCCGGGTCGTCGAGCGGCGAAGCGTCAGTCCTCTTCGGAGGAGTCCTCGTCTTCGATGGAGTCCTCGTCGTCGGAGGAGTCCTCGTCTTCGAGGGAGTCCTCGTCTTCGGAGGAGTCCTCGTCGAGTTCATCGATGTCGACCCCGTCGACGTCGCCGGAGTGAAGCAGCGGCGATCCGTCCTCGTCGAAGTCCGCGGTGTCGAGATCGTCGAGATCGGACAGATCCTCGTCCGCATCCTCGTCGTCGTCCTGATCGGCGTCGTCGAGCGGATCGTCGCCTCCCTCTGCCTCGGCCAACGCCGCCTGAGCGGCCTGGTACTCGGCCAGCCGTTCAGCCCAGGGCACCCATTCGGGCGCGAGGAGCGCCCCCTCACCGGGAAGGAGCTCGACCTCGAGCACCGTGGGATCGGCCCCCTCGACGACCGCGACGCTCACGGTCCAGAACCACTGCGGGTAGCCCGCCAGGCGTGTGGCGAAGCGCAGCGACACCACACCACCGTCCTCGACGGTGTACCCGGCGGGGTCGCCGATCGTCTCGGCGGGGGTCACCTCGGTCAGCGCGGCGCGTGCGAGGTCGTGAGCGGCCAGCAGCCGCTCGTCGACCGGAGCCGTCGCCTGCGCAGGCCGGGCCCCCTCCGTCGGATCAGGCGTCGAGGTCATCAGCCACCTTGCGGAGAATGGCCGCGACCTTCTTGCCCTGCGCGTTGCTGGGGTAACGGCCGTGGCGCAGGTCGCCACCGATCGTGTCGAGCACCTTCACGAGGTCTTCGACGACGATCGCCATGTCGTCCGCCTTCATGCGGTTGCGCTTGGAGAGGCTGACCGGGGCATCGAGCACCCGCACCGCGAGCGCTTGGAGTCCCTTGCGTCCGTCGGCCACGCCGAAGTCCAGCCGCGTCCCCGCCTTGAGCGAGTCCGTTCCGGCGGGAAGCGCCGTCGCGTGCAAGAAGACGTCCTGGCCATCATCTGTCGTGATGAAGCCGAACCCCTTCTCCTCGTCGTAGAACCTGACCTTGCCGGTGGGCATCTCAACCTCGCTGCGTGCTGCTGGGCCGCGCGCGGACGGCGCGCGGGCATGACGGAACCGGAGCCGTTCCAGGCCCCGCGACAAGCCTACGCCACGGCGGCGAACCGCTAGGCTGAGCCCGATGGCCACTTCGAAATCCCCCTCCCCTTCGTCGGGGGGCGACCTTCCCGTTCGACGGATCGATCGCGTCCTCGCGTTCATGTCGCTCGGCCTGCTGGTCCTGTCGCTGGCGTGCTTCGCCGCCATCATGATCGGTTCCGGCCTCAAGGCCGACTTCGGAACGCCGATCTGGCAGACGGTGGGGCTGCTCGTCTACATCGCGCCTATCTTGGCCTTCGCGCTGCTGCTGGCGGTGCTCATCATGACCTTCATCCGGAGGGCACGGGCTGGCAAGGACGGCTGACGTGGCCGCCCCCGACGCGCGCACCCTGGCCACCCTCCTGGCCACACTGGATGACGCGTCACTGGCTGCTCTCCTCGACGAGCGCCGGATCCCTCCGTCGGTGGGATGGGACGACTACTTCGACGCCGCGGATGCCTTGCTCGACCCGGCGTCGGTCGGGCGCGGACTGGCGAGCCTCTCGCGGGAGCCCGCCGAAGCGCTGAGTACGGCCGTCGCCCGATCCCAGGCGGTGGCCCCGGGCTCTGCTCGCGATCGGCTCGTCCGGAGCGCGCTCGTGACTCCCGACGGCGAGCCATACCGCGCCGTGGCCTCGGCGTGCCCGCCCCTGCCGCCCGCATCCGACCTTCCCCGTTCCGCAGAGACGGTGACGGAGCAGGACGCGGCGCAGGCCGCCGAGCGCGCGTTCGCTTCGGCCACCTCGCTCGCCGATGTCCTGCAGTCGGCGCTCGCCCTCCCGCTGACCCGGATCGGATCGGGCGCGCTCGGAGCGTCCGATCGCCGTCGCCTCGTCGATGCGCATGCGGTGGAGACCGCGGACGCGGCCGATGAGCTGCTGGCGATCGCCGCAGCAGCCGGACTGGTCGCGGGGACCGACCGCCACTGGCTCGTCACGTCCCGGGGCGTCGAGTGGCTCACGCTGCGCACTGTCTCGCGCTGGCACGAGGTCGCCCGCCGCGTCCGCGACGCCCTTCCGGCGGGGCTACGCCGGAGCGGCGAAGGGTGGATCCCGGTCCCGCAGTGGCCGGATGCGTATCCCTTCGATCCCTCGTGGCCGGAGCGCGCCGAGCGCTGGCGCGTGCTCTTCATGCGGTGGGCCCTGATCAGCCCGCGCGGGGCCGTGCCACCGTGGGCCGCCGCGCTCGCCGAGGGCGAGGACGCCGACGAGGCAACGCTCCAGGCACTCCTCCCCACCGAGGTCGACCGGGTCTTCCTGCAGAACGACCTCACCGCGATCGCTCCCGGTCCGCTCGAACCGGCCCTGGACATGAGGCTGCGGTCGATGGCTCACCGGGAGACCCGCGCGCAGGCCTCCACCTATCGATTCACCGCCGAGAGCCTCAGCGCCGCGCTCACCGCCGGCGAGACCGCGGAGTCGTTGCGCGAGTTCCTCTCGTCCCTGTCGTTGACCGGTCTTCCGCAGCCCCTGGCGTACGAGATCGAGCGCAATGCCCGGCGGCACGGCAACGTGCAGGTCGGTCCCGATGGAATCGGCAACACGCGTGTGACGGCCGATGACCGATCGCTCCTCCAGGCCCTCGCGGTCGATCAGGCCCTGCGCCCGCTCGGGTTGGTGATGGACGCCGATGGCCTGCTCACCCGGTCCACTCCGGAGACGACGTTCTGGATGCTCGCCGACGCGCGCTACCCCGTGACGGCGGTCGACGTCGAGGGCCGTCCCCGCATGCTGGACCGTCATCGCGTGGCCGCGGAAGCGCCCCTCCGCCCCGCCACCGAGGTGTACGCCGCGTTGCTCGCGCGACTCCGGGAGGCCCACGACACCGATGCCGACTCCGCCTGGCTCGGGCGCGAACTGGACCAGGCCGTTCGGGCCCACGCGGTCCTCGTGATCGTCGTGCGCCTTCCCGACGGCAGCAACCGGGAGATCACGATGGAGGCGACCGGCCTCGGCGGCGGACGCCTGCGCGGCCGTGACCGCGTCGCCGACGTGGAGCGCACGCTCCCGGTGTCGAGCATCGTGAGCATCCGTCCGGCCACGGCGTGAGGCCGCCCGCGACGTTCCGTGCTCTCCTGCGCCCCCGCAGCGCCCCGGCCGGTAGACTGGCACGTTATGGCTGATGGCCCCCTCATCGTGCAAAGCGACCGCACCGTCCTGCTCGAAGTCGCCCACCCCGACGCCGAGAACGCGCGCCACGAGCTCGCGATCTTCGCCGAGCTCGAGCGGGCTCCCGAGCACATCCACACCTACCGGATCACGCGTCTGGGCCTGTGGAATGCCCGCGCGGCCGGACACGATGCCGACGACATGCTCGCGACCCTCGACCGGTGGTCGCGCTTCCCGGTGCCGCCGTCGGTCTCGCTCGACATCCGGGAGACGGTGGGACGCTACGGCCGCCTCGTGATCGAGCGCGACGACGAAGGCCAGCTCATCCTGCGCTCCACCGACACGGCGGTGCTCGCCGAGGTCTCGCGCAACAAGCGGATCCAGCCGCTGCTGATCGCCCACCCCGCCCCCCACCTCTTCGTCATCGACGCGTGGGCGCGCGGCCACATCAAGCAGGAGCTGCTGAAGATCGGCTGGCCCGCGGAGGATCACGCAGGCTACACCCCGGGCACCCCGCACGAGATCGAGCTGCACGAGGACGGGTGGACGTTGCGTCCGTACCAGCGCAAGGCCGTCGACATCTTCAGCGAGGGCGGATCCGGCGTGGTCGTCCTGCCCTGTGGCGCCGGGAAGACGCTCGTGGGAGCGGCCGCGATGGCCGACACCAAGACGACGACGCTCATCCTCGTCACCAACACGGTGAGCGCTCGACAGTGGCGCGACGAGCTGCTCAAGCGGACGAGCCTGACCCCGGAGGAGATCGGCGAGTACTCCGGGCAGGCCAAAGAGGTCAAGCCCGTCACGATCGCGACGTATCAGATCCTCACGGCCAAGAGGAAGGGCGAGTACGCCCACTTGGCCCTGCTCGACGCCCTCGATTGGGGGCTCATCGTGTACGACGAGGTGCATCTGCTCCCCGCCCCGGTCTTCAAGCTCACCGCCGATCTGCAGGCACGGCGCCGACTGGGACTCACCGCCACGCTCGTCCGCGAAGACGGCCGTGAGGGCGACGTCTTCAGTCTCATCGGCCCCAAGCGCTTCGACGCTCCGTGGAAGGAGATCGAAGCACAGGGGTTCATCTCCCCGGCCATCTGCTACGAAGTGCGCGTGGACCTGCCCGCTTCCGATCGCCTGGAGTACGCGGCGGCGGCCGACGACGAGCGTTACCGGATCGCCGCGACGGCCCACGCGAAGATCGGCGTGGTGCGCGACCTCGTCGCGAAGCACCGCGGCGAGCAGATCCTCGTGATCGGCCAGTACCTCGACCAGATCGACATCCTGGCGGAGGCACTCGACGCGCCGCAGATCACGGGATCGACGCCGGTGGACGAGCGCGAGCAGCTCTACGGAGGCTTCCGAGAGGGCAGGATCCCGGTGCTCGTCGTCTCCAAGGTCGCGAACTTCTCCATCGATCTCCCGGAGGCGTCGGTCGCGATCCAGGTGTCGGGGTCGTTCGGGTCGCGCCAGGAGGAAGCCCAGCGCCTGGGACGACTCCTGCGACCCAAGACGAGCGGCCACACGGCGAGCTTCTACACTCTCATCGCCCGCGACACGGTCGACCAGGACTTCGCGCAGAACCGCCAGCGCTTCCTCGCCGAGCAGGGCTACAGCTACACGATCCTCGACGCCGACGACCTCGCCGCGGCGTGACGACCGGGTTCGGGGCCTCCACCGCGCGCCGCGGGATATCCAGCGTGCGCATGGTTTCCGGTGCCAAGATGGGGCTATGACCGCTCCGCGCATCCTCGTCGTCGACGACGAACCGAACATCCGGGACCTGCTGGTCACGAGCCTGCGTTTCGCCGGCTTCCAGGTACGTGCCGTCGCCAACGGCGCACAGACCATCTCGGCCGTCCTCGAAGAAGAACCCGACCTCATCGTGCTCGATGTGATGCTGCCCGACATGAACGGGTTCAGCGTGACCAAGCGTCTGCGCGGTGCGGGGTACACGGCGCCGATCCTCTTCCTCACCGCGAAGGACGAGACCGAGGACAAGATCGAGGGTCTCAACGCCGGCGGCGACGACTACGTCACGAAGCCCTTCAGTCTCGACGAGATCGTCGCCCGCATCCAGGCGATCCTCCGCCGCACGATGCAGGCGGACGAGGAGTCCACGATCAAGGCCGGCGAGCTGACGATGGACCAGGACACCCACGACGTGCTGGTGGGCGACGTGTCGATCGACCTCTCCCCCACCGAGTTCAAGCTGCTGCGCTACCTCATGCTCAACCCCAACCGGGTGCTGAGCAAGGCGCAGATCCTCGACCACGTGTGGGAGTACGACTTCAACGGCGACGCGGGCATCGTCGAGAGCTACATCTCCTACCTGCGGCGCAAGATCGATCCGTACTCGTCCGAGCCGCTCATCCAGACCAAGCGCGGCTTCGGCTACATGCTGAAGACCGGCAAGTCCGCGTAGCGACCCCCACCGGAAGGGACGGCTCTGACCGGCAGCAGCGCGAAGACCGACCGGGTCACCTCGTGGTGGCGCGGCACGAGCCTGCGCGCCAAGGTCACCGGAGTCACGGTCGCCGTCCTCGCGATCGGCCTGATCGCCGCCGGCGTCGGCACCGGCGTGTTGCTGCGGAACGTGCAGATCGCGGCGCTCGACCAGAACCTCCGTCAGCTCGCGCCCACGGATGTCACCAGCACGCTGTTCGACATCGACGTGGTCGATGAGACTCCGACCTTCACGCGGAACCAGACTACGGCGACCCAGTTCTACGTCGCCGTCTACGGGCCCGACGGTGAGCTCGTCGTCTCGGGCGGCGGCGGGACGCAGCGCCCCGCTGTGCCCGAGGTGTTCTCCCTCGAGAAGACGGTGCTCGTGGGGACGGAGCCGTTCGAGCTGTCGGCCGTCAACGGCGGCACGAAGTTCCACGCCGCCGTCGACATCCTTCCCCCCATCCCCGGCGTGCGCGACAGCTACACCCAGCTCGTGGCGCTCCCGCTGTCGAGCGTCAATCAGACGGTGGCCAACTACGTGGGGATCTATACGATCTTCGTCGTGCTCACGATGGTGGCGGGGGCGCTGCTGACCCGCTGGCTCGTCACGCTCGCCTTCCGGAGCCTGGGCGAAGTGGAAGAGACGGCGATGTCGATCGCTGCGGGCAACTTCAGCCAGCGGATGGGCGACAGCTCGACGCGCACCGAGGTGGGGCGCCTCAAGACCGCGATCAACGCGATGCTCGACCGCATCGACCACGCGCTCGGTCAGCGCGATGCCTCGGTGCGGCAGATGCGCCGGTTCATCGGCGACGCGAGCCACGAACTGCGCACTCCGCTCGTGACCGTCCGCGGATACGCGGAGCTCTATCGCATGGGCGCGATCTCCGGCGATGAGCAGATCGCGCAGTCGATGGAACGTATCGAGAAGGAGGCCGTGCGGATGGGTGCCCTCGTCGAGGACCTGCTCGCCCTCGCCCGCCTCGACGAGCGACGTGACATCATCATCGTCGACGTCGATCTGCGCCCCATCGCTCGCGACGCGGTGCTGGACACGCGGGTGACCGCCCCGGGACGCACCGTGACGATGGTGGACGAGACCCTCGTGCTGCCCCCGCTGACAGAGAAGAGCAGTGCGGAGGAGCCCGCTCAGAACAAGGACACGTCCGCCCGCGGCAGACGATCGGCGACGCTCGCCGATGCCACGCGGTCGATCCTTCGCCGGCGACCCCGCCCGACACCGGGAGCACGCGGCACGGAAGAGACGGCCGAGGCGCCCGCGCCCGTCCCTCGGCCACTCGCACCCCCGATCGTGCTGGGCGACGAGAACCGCATCCGGCAGGTGGTCACGAACCTCCTCACCAACGCCCGCCGCTACACCCCCGACGATTCGCCGATCGAGATCGCGGTGGGCGTGGACGAACGGGCCGGAATGGGCTGGATCGCCGTGATCGACCATGGCGACGGCATTCCCGAGATGATCCGCGACAAGATCTTCCAGCGGTTCTGGCGCGCCGACACCTCGCGCACGCGGGAGACGGGCGGATCGGGTCTGGGCCTGTCGATCGTCGCATCGATCGTCGAGGCTCTGCACGGCGCGATCGATGTCGTGGAGACCCCGGGCGGCGGCGCGACCTTCCGGGTCTCCTTCCCCCTCGCCCAGGCGCGCCCCGTCGAGGAGCACCTGCTCATCGAGACGCAGCCCCTCCCTCGCTTCCGCGAGAGCTGATCACCCACCCCCTCCTCCCCACGGCCTGATTCCGCCGAGCATCGACCGGGCGTGGACAGGGATCTCCGGAGTGCGATGACGGCCCGTCTAGCGTGGCCGCATCCGGACGAAAGGGGAAACGATGGCAGTGTTCAGCGTCGACAGCGAGGCGATGCTCGCCGCGACGACGTCGGTGCGGGCGACCGCGGATCGGCTGCAGGCCGACACCTCGGCGATGATGGGGCAGCTCACCCAGTTGCAAGGCTCGTGGACGGGGTCGGCCGCCACCGCCTTCCAGGGAGTGATCGAGCGGTGGCGGGCGGCGCAGCGCGAGGTCGAGAGCGCCCTGGCCGACATCAGCATCGCGCTCGGGCGTGTCGGCGACCAGTACGCACAGACCGAGACGGCGGCGACCGGCGTGTTCCGCTGAACGCACCGGGGTCGATCGACACATCGGGAACACGGCAGCGGGGCCCCTCCCGAAGGAGAGGCCCCGCTGTCGTGTTGTCGCGTGGGATCAGAAGTCCATGCCGCCGGTCGGGTCGCCGGCCGGGGCCGCGACCTTCTCGGGCTTGTCCGCCACGACGGCCTCGGTGGTGAGGAACAGACCGGCGATCGACGCCGCGTTCTGCAGCGCGGAACGCGTGACCTTGGCCGGGTCGATGATGCCCGCCGCGAACATGTCGACGTACTCGCCGGTGGCCGCGTTCAGGCCCTGGCCGACGGGCAGCTCGCCCACCTTGTTGGCCACGACGCCGGGCTCGAGACCCGCGTTGAGGGCGATCTGCTTGAGCGGAGCCTCGATGGCGACCTTGACGATGTTCGCACCGGTCGCCTCGTCACCGACGAGCTCGAGCGAGTCGAACGCCTTCTTGCCGGCCTGGATGAGCGCCACGCCACCACCGGGAACGATGCCCTCCTCGACGGCCGCCTTGGCGTTGCGGACGGCGTCCTCGATGCGGTGCTTGCGCTCCTTGAGCTCGACCTCGGTGGCCGCACCCGCCTTGATGACGGCGACGCCACCGGCGAGCTTGGCGAGGCGCTCCTGGAGCTTCTCGCGGTCGTAGTCGCTGTCGGTGTTGTCGATCTCGCGCTTGATCTGGGTCACGCGACCCTCGATCTGCGCCGAGTCGCCGGCACCCTCGACGATCGTGGTCTCGTCCTTGGTGACGATGACCTTGCGGGCACGGCCGAGGAGGTCCAGCGTCGCGTTCTCGAGCTTGAGGCCCACCTCTTCGGTGATGACCTGGCCACCGGTGAGGATCGCGATGTCCTGCAGCTGCGCCTTGCGGCGGTCGCCGAAGCCCGGCGCCTTGACGGCGACCGACTTGAAGATGCCGCGGATCTTGTTGAGCACGAGCGTCGCGAGGGCCTCGCCCTCGACGTCCTCGGCGATGATGACGAGCTCCTTGCCGTCCTGGATCACCTTGTCGACGATCGGCAGAAGGTCCTTGATGTTGGAGATCTTCTGGTTCGCGATCAGGATGTACGGGTCCTCGAACACGGCCTCCTGACGGTCGGGGTCCGTGACGAAGTAGGGGTTGATGTAGCCCTTGTCGAACCGCATGCCCTCGGTGAGCTCGAGCTCGGTGCCGAAGGTCTGCGACTCCTCGACGGTGACGACGCCCTCCTTGCCGACCTTGTCGATCGCCTCGGCGATCAGCTCGCCGATCTCGGGGTCAGCAGCGGAGATGGACGCGGTCGCGGCGATCTCCTCCTTGGTCTCGACCTCCTTGGCGGAAGCGAGCAGCTCGTCGGAGAGAGCCTTGACAGCCTTCTCGATGCCCTTCTTGAGCGAGATGGGGTCGGCACCGGCCGCGACGTTGCGCAGGCCTTCGCGCACGAGAGCCTGAGCGAGCACGGTCGCGGTGGTGGTTCCGTCACCGGCGACGTCGTCGGTCTTCTTGGCGACCTCCTTGACGAGCTCCGCACCGATCTTCTCGTACGGGTCGTCGAGTTCGATCTCCTTGGCGATCGAGACGCCGTCGTTCGTGATCGTGGGGGCGCCCCACTTCTTCTCGAGCACGACGTTGCGGCCGCGGGGGCCGAGCGTCACCTTGACGGCGTCGGCCAGGATGTTGAGGCCGCGCTCGAGGCCACGACGGGCCTCCTCGTCGAAAGCGATGATCTTTGCCATGTGTGTGTCGTCCCTCCCGGACGTAGGCGATGTCTTTAGCACTCACTGATAGCGAGTGCTAAATCATTCTGGCACTCGACCATGCCGAGTGCAAGCCGCGTGGGAGGCGTGCCGCGGACGAAGCGACGCGGCGTCAGGAGGTCACTTGACGATCGTGACCGATCCGCGCTCGGGGACGAGCTCGACCCATGTGTTGCCGGCGGCCAGCGTGACGGGCTCGCCGTCGGAGTCGGTGAGGACGATGCGGGAATCGCGGTCCTTCTTCGACCACTTCACCTTCAGCGTCTTCCCGCCGGTCGAGACCGTTCCCGATCCCTTGCCCACCAGACGCGTACGCGGCACCGTGCCGTACTCGACCTTGACGGTCAGGGTGACGACGTTGGTCGCCCGCAGCTGTGTGCCGTGGGAATCGACGTCCTTGCGGCCGCTCTGCGACCGCAGGTAGGCGCCCGCCTTCTCGCTCCAGCGCCACGCTCGATGCGACTCGCTCGAGAACACCAGATCGAGTCCCTTGGCGCTGGCACCGTCTGCTGCGGCCGAGGCCTGCGCCGCGGCGGTGGCGTAGTCGAACTGCTGAGCGGGAGGGGCGAGCTTCTTGTAGGCCTTGCGCAGCTCCTGCGCCTTGACGACGACGTTGTGCGGGGCCCGCTTCTGGCTGGAGCGGAACATGTGCACGCCGTCCTTGCCCCCGTGGATCGCGGCGTGGACGTCGGTGGCCCAGATCATCTCGATGAAGGGCCGCTTGCCGCCGGAGAAGGCGATGATCCCCTTGAACGGACCGATGATCTCGGGATCCATGGGCCGGATGCTGCGGATCGGACCGATCTCCTTCGGCACGTCGGAGAACCACACCGCCACGTAACGGGTGATGCCGCCTTCGACGAGCTCTTCGAAGACGATGTCCGTGCGCTCCAGGCCCCACTGTGGGCGCGCGTCCCAGTGGTTGTCGATCTTGGCGGCGAGTGCCGGACCCTTGATCTCATCGAGCGGAACGATCGTTCCCCGCAGCGGCGACACCCCGGTGGTGGGTGTCGGCGTCGGAGTCGGTGTCGGAGTGGCCGACGCCGTGCTCGGCGCGGCGGTCGGGGATGCGACCGTCTCGGGTTCGGGACCGCATCCGACCAACAGTGCCGAGGAGACGGCCAGGACGGTCAGCGCTGAGACGGCGCGCAGGGGAAGGCTCACCTGGGCAGGATAGCCGAGGGCGTGCCGATCAGCCCGTGACCACGCGGACGGACTCGGCCTGCGGACCCTTCTGCCCGGTGCCGACGGTGAACTCGACGGTCTGCCCCTCCTCCAGCACGCGGAATCCGGACATCTCGATGTTCGAATAGTGGACGAAGACGTCCTGGTCTCCGGCGACGGTGATGAAGCCGAAGCCCTTCTCGGCATTGAACCACTTGACGGTTCCCTGGGTCATGATCTTGCTCCTGATGCTGCGGTGGGACGTCGCAATGCTAACGACGCCCCAACGCCCGATCAGGCCGTTCCGGCAACTGTTGACACCGGCGCATCGAAGTCTTCACACGCGCGAAACACGAGTGCGTCCGCGGCCTCAGGGAGTGGAGCTCTCCGTGCCGTCGGCCCGGTCCATGCCGATCACGATGACCAGCTGTCGCAGGGTCGTATCGTCGCCGTCCTGATAGGCCTGACTGAACTCCACCTCGGCATTGCCGATGGCCTCCGCCAGCCCCCGGGCGGGGCCTTCGTCGTCTTCGCGGGCGTAGAACACGGTGGTCTTGGCGAAGTCGTGCTCGCCCGCGTCGCCCACGCTCACATCGGCGGCCTTCCACCCCGCGGCGACCACGTCGGCGCTGAGCGTGCTCCCCAATCCCTCCTGAGGAGTGGCGTTGAGGATGAGGACGGTGTACGACGTGTCGAGGGTCGGCTCGGCCGTCTCCCGCGGCGCCGCTGCCGTGGACGCCGCCGGCCCCGGGCCGAATGTTCCCCCGGCCCACAGCGTGCCCGCGATGCCGACGGCGACGAGTACCACCGTGGCGATCGCCGCCCACAGCCACACGCGTCCCCGGCGGATGCGCGGCTGCTCCGCCCGATGCGCACCCACACGACGGGCGTCGCGAGAAGAAGCGGGAGGCAGCTCGTCGAATCGGTCGGTCGGATGAGTCTGCACGAGAGAATGCTATCGGCCGGCGCTGAGCGCCTCCGCCGCAGTCGTCCGAACGCGACCGTCGCGTTGGCGACGCAAGCGGTGCAGGAGAAGCGGATCGTGGGCGAGGGCGTCGCGATCGTCGACGAGCCGACCCAGCAGTTGGTAGTAGCGGGCGGGAGCCATCGTGAGCTCCAACCGGATCGCCTCTTCCTTGGACGCCGAATGACGCGGCCATCGCGCCTCGAAGTCGAGGATCGATCGATCACGGTCGGACAACGCCATGCCTTCAGGCTAAGCGTCGCGCGGCGCCGTGCGCGGAGCCACACCCGGGCAGGAACATGTCGGGGCCTGGTCAGGTTGAATGGAGTGGACCTAAGGAGTCGACATGAACTATCGCGTGACCAAGACCGACGAGCAGTGGCGCGAGGAGCTGACCCCCGAGCAGTACGCCGTCCTGCGGCAGGCCGGCACCGAGCGGGCGTGGACCGGCGAGCTCCTCGACGAGAGCCGCGCGGGCCTCTACACCTGTGCCGCCTGCGGAGCCGAGCTCTTCAAGAGCGGAACGAAGTTCGACTCGCACTGCGGATGGCCGAGCTTCTACGAGTCGATCCGCCCCGACGCCGTCGAGCTGATCGAAGACCGCAGCCACGGCATGGTGCGCACCGAAGTGCGTTGCGCCGCCTGCGGCTCGCACCTCGGGCATGTCTTCCCGGACGGATTCGGAACACCCACCGGCGACCGCTACTGCATGAACTCGCTGTCGCTGTCGTTCAGCCCCGAGTCATGACGGCCGGCTCGTTGGCAGAGACGACCGAGCGCGGCGCGCTGTCCGCGGTTCGCGCGCGCCGCTCGTGGTCGAAGGTGACCGATGCCGCGCCGACCCGGACGGAGCTCGTCTCGCTCGTGTCGGCCGCCGGTCGTGTCGCCGACCACTCGTCGCTGCGCCCATGGCGGCTCATCGAGCTTCGTGGCGCCGACCGGGATCGACTCGGTGCCGCGATCGCGGCCGCCCAGGGAGACGACCGCCCCTCCACCAAGCCGCTGCGCGCTCCCCTGCTGATCGCGGTGGTGGCCAGCTATCGCCCGAGCGAGAAGGTGCCGCGCTGGGAGCAGGAGGCCGTGGCGTCCGGCGTCGCACACGTGCTGAGTCTCCTCCTCGACGAGGCCGGCTGGGGGGTCATCTGGCGCACCGGCCACTACACGCGCGACCGCGCCGTCGCCGAGGCCCACGGGCTGTCTTCGGAGGAAGAGCTCCTGGGATGGCTGTACGTCGGCGGCAAGCCTGCGAACGCACGCCCCGGGCGGCGGAAGCCCGTCGATGCCCGAGCCCTCCTCACCCGCATGCCCGACCGGCCTTCCCCGCTCGACGACTCCGCCGACCCCGGCGCCTCGAACGCCACGAAGACGTCGAAGGGCAAGACGTCGAAGGGCAAGACGTCGAAGGGCAAGACGTCGAAGGACAAGAAGACGAAGGACAAGAAGGCGAAGAAGTCCGCCGGAAAGAAGAAGGCGAAGAACGCCAAGAAGGCGAAGAAGACCCGCGGGAAGGGCGCCGGCGCATCGCCGACGGGGTGACGCCTCCGCTCAGTCGCGGCCTCGGCGCGCCCGCCACGGCGCTGCGGCGACCACCACCGAGGCGAGGGCGACGGTGACCATCAGGAGTTCCACGGCCCATCCCGGGCCGGAGCTGGCCGGCCAGACGACGTCGATCACCAGCGCCGTCAACAGCTGACCGGCGACCGTTCCGAGCCCCAGGAGCAGCACACCCGTGTGGACGACGAGCGCGGCCGACAGGAAGATGTAGAACACGCCGATCGCCCCGCCGACGTAGAGCCAGGGCTCCGCGGG
Source organism: Microbacterium sp. (assembly GCF_047607225.1). Lineage (GTDB taxonomy): Bacteria > Actinomycetota > Actinomycetes > Actinomycetales > Microbacteriaceae > Microbacterium. Next base: position 69,847 of record NZ_JASGDO010000031.1, read on the forward strand.
GACGGCGTCCGGCGCTCCCCGCCACAGAACGCTGACGACGGCGGCGGCGAGCAGGAGGACCGTTCCCCCGATGAAGTTGACGAGCGTCGCGGTGAGCGGGGTGCCCACGCGCTGACGCAGACGTCCGTTGGTCGCCTGTTGCCACGCGATGCCGACACCGGCCACGAGCGGCAGCAGGAGCATCCACAGCGGGATCCGCTGGAGCACATCGCCCTGGAGGGACACTCCGACGGCGACGAGCGCGAGCGCGCCTCCGATCAGCCGCGGCACGGTCACGGCCACGACCCCCGCCGGCCCGTACCCGGCACGGTCGAGCACGAGGCCGTTGACGGTCTGGCCGGCGACGACCCCGACGGTGAACAGTGAGACGCCGATGACGGCGACCGCGAGCCCCTGCGTCGCGACCGTGAGAGCACCTGCGGCACCTCCCGCGAGCATCCACCACGGGATCGTGCGCTGCCGCACCCCCGAGACCAGGGCGCGAAATCCCCGGCGCCCGGCGGGGAGGACGCCAGAGAGCACGATCAGGAGCAGGAGGCCCGAGCCGAACGAGATGGCGGCGGCGACGAGTCCGTCATCGAGGCGGAGTCCGAGTTCGCCGTTGATCCGCGCCTGGATCGCCGTCATCATCCCCACCAGCACGGCTCCGGACAGCGCGACGGCTGCGGGAAGACGGGGCGAGGGGGACGCAGAGCTCACCCGTCGAGCCTAGGACCTCGCCGCTCCCGTGGCGCCGAGACCGGCGCCGGGTTCACGCCGTGGCAGGCGCCACCCCGAGCAGGGCGTGCTCGGCCATCTCGGCGAGGATCACGCCGGCCCGATCCCCCGTGGGCACCGCGCTGTGCGGGGTGGAGTTGAGGAGTCCGAAGGTGGCGAGCAGGCGCGTCTGCCGTTCGGCCTCGCTCATCTCGGGTCGCAGGGCGGTGAGCACCCGATCCCACTCCTGCACGTACTCCCGTTGCAGACGCCGCACCGTGTGACGCGCGTCGGCGGGGAGGAGGGCAAGTTCGCGATCCTGCAGACGGATGACGTCGGGCTCGCTCGTGGCGAAGTCCAGATGGAAGGCGATCAACTGCCGCAGCATGTCCGGCGGAGCCATGACCTGTCGGACGATGAGGCGACCACCGTCGAGGAGGCGCTCACTGGCGTCGAGGAGCACGGCGACCAGCAGGGCCTCCTTGCTGGAGAAGTGCTTGTAGAGCGCCGGGCCGCTCACTCCGGCGGCATCGCCCAGCTCGACCGTCGTGACGGCGGCGTAGCCCCGATCTGCGAACAGCCGCGCGGCCGCCCGCATGAGCGATTGCCGCGTGCTCGCCTTCTGCTGCGCACGCCCGGCCGGCGCGATCACCGCGGACGCTCCGAGTCCCGGCCGGCGCCCGGCTCCCGTTGCATGAGCACCGACCGGATCGCCTCGGCGACCACGGCTCCGGACTGGTTGCGCATGGTGTGTGCGAACTCGACGATGCCCTGGTCCGGCCGTGATTTCGACAGGCGCTTGCTCGCGACGCGCGTCTCGGCGCGGAGCGTGTCGCCCACCCGCACGGGGGCGGGAAAACGCACCTCGCGAAAACCGAGGTTGGCCACGATCGTGCCCTGCGTCAGCTGCGCCACCGAGAGGCCGACGAGCGTCGAGAGGGTGAACATGCTGTTCACGAGGCGCTCCCCGAACTCGGTCTCCGCTGCCCACGCGGCATCCAGGTGCAGCGACTGGGTGTTCATCGTCAGCGTCGTGAACAGCACGTTGTCGGCTTCCGTCACCGTGCGCCCGGGGGCGTGCACGTAGACCGCACCGTCGATCAGCTCCTCGAAATACAGGCCGCGCTGCACGATACGCGGGCCGTTGCCGCCGTCTTGGTCACTCATTCCACTCTCCTCGGGGGGTGTCGCCGTCGTCGGGCCGCACGCGGGCAAGGGTCTGGCCGCGGGAGACGACATCGCCCACCGCCACCTCCAGGGAGACGATGCCGGCGGTGCCTGCACGGACGACGTGTTCCATCTTCATGGCTTCGACCACGACGACGGGGTCCCCGGCCTTCACGCGGCTGCCCGCTTCGACGGGGAGCAGCACGATCGTGCCCGGCATGGGCGACACGAGGAGCGGGTCGGCGGCATCCTCGCCCTGCGCAGCACGCTCGCGGGGAGCGAGATCCACCCGGACGACGGAGCCCTCGACGGCGATCCAGACGCCGTGCGGATCGACGCGCGCCGCGAGCGCGCGCGCAGACCCGTCGATCTCGACCGCGAACGATCCGTCGGGGCCTGGCCGGGGCCGAACGCGGCCAGGAGCCGCGTCCACCCGCAGGTCGTCGTCCGGTCCGGAGAGCGAGACCACCCGGCGCAGGTCACCGGCACGGAGGGAATAGCGCCGTGGCGCGAATGCGCCTAGCCTCCAACCATCGGCGCGCTGCCAGGGACTGCCGTCGCCTCGCGCGCGATGCGCATCGAGCAGGAGCGCCGCCTCCGCGAAGACCCGATCGTCCGGCGATGCGAAGGAGAGGTTCGGGAGCGCGCGAGCGATCAGCCCCGTGTCGAGGTCTCCCGCCACCACATCGGGGCGCTCCAGAAGCAGCCGCAGGAACTCGACGTTCGTCGCGAATCCGAACACCGCCGTCTCGGCCAGCGCGGCGACCAGACGCGAGCGCGCTTCGGCGCGATCAGCTCCCCGGGCGATCACTTTCGCGAGCATCGGGTCGTAGTCGACCGAGACCTCGAGCCCGTCCTCCAAAGCGGTGTCGACCCGGATCCCCGGCCCCGACGGATGCCGTACGGCCAGGACGCGTCCGCCCGTGGGAAGAAACCCCGTGGCCGGATCCTCGGCATACACGCGCGCCTCGATGCTGTGTCCCCGGATCACGACGTCGTCCTGCGTGACAGCCAGCGGCTCCCCCGCGGCGATCCGCACCTGCTGCTCGACGAGATCGATGCCGGTGACCTCTTCCGTGACGGGGTGCTCGACCTGCAGCCGCGTGTTCATCTCCATGAAGAAGAACTCGCCCGGCGCCTCGGCCGACACGATGAACTCCACCGTGCCCGCACCGCGATACCCCACGGTCCGGGCCGTCTCACAGGCAGCACGCCCGATCCGCTCGCGTGTCGCGTCGTCGAGGAGCGGCGACGGCGCCTCCTCGATGACCTTCTGATGACGCCGCTGCAAGGAGCACTCGCGCTCGCCCAGGTGGATCACCGCGCCGTGGTCGTCGGCGAGGACCTGCACCTCGATGTGACGCGGGGTGCGCAGATACCGCTCGAGGAACAGCGTGTCGTCGCCGAAGCTCGCTGCCGCCTCGCGACGTGCAGCGGCCAGCGCAGCGGGAAGCTCCGCGGGCTCCTCGACGACGTGCATGCCCTTTCCTCCACCCCCCGCCGACGGCTTGATGAGCAGCGGGTATCCCACCTCCGGGGCTGCCGCGACGAGGTCGGCGTCGGTCAACCCGCGTGCGGCGACTCCGGGAACCGTGGGGACGCCGCGCTCGGCGACGGCAGCCTTGGCGGTGATCTTGTCGCCCATCGTCTCCAGCGCCTCGACCCCGGGACCGATGAACACGATGCCCGCCTCCGCACACGCCCGGGCGAAGGCCGCGTTCTCGGAGAGAAATCCGTAGCCGGGGTGGATCGCGGCGGCGCCTGTCTGCTGCGCGGCGCGGATCACGGCATCGATGTCGAGGTAGCTCTGAGCGGCCGGTGCCGGACCGATCCGCACGGCCACGTCTGCGAGACCAACGTGGCGCGCCCCGGCGTCGGCATCGCTGTAGACGGCGACGGAGCGGATGCCCATCGCGCCGAGCGTGCGGATGATCCGGCAGGCGATCTCGCCCCGATTGGCGATCAGGATCGTGTCGAACATCGCCGTCACATCCGGAAGACGCCGTAGCCGGGCGTCTCGTCGGGACGGCGCAGGACGACGTCGAGGGCGAGGGCGAGGACATCGCGAGTCTGTCCGGGCTCGATGATCCCGTCGTCCCACAAGCGCGCCGTCGAGTAATAGGGGTTGCCCTGCTCTTCGTAGACCGCCCGGATCGGGGCTTCGAAGGCCTCCTGTTCCTCGGCGCTCCACGACGCCCCGGACCCTTCCAGCTGGTCGCGGCGCACCGTCGAGAGGACGGCGGCCGCCTGAGGCCCGCCCATCACTGACACGCGCGCCCCGGGCCAGAGCCAGAGGAACCGGGGCGAGTAGGCCCGCCCGCACATCGAGTACGTGCCGGCGCCGAACGAGCCGCCGATGACGACAGTGAGCTTGGGCACCGAGGCGCAGGCCACGGCGTTGACCATCTTGGCGCCGTGTTTCGCAATGCCTCCCGCCTCGTACTCGCGCCCGACCATGAAGCCGGTGATGTTCTGCAGGAACACGAGGGGGATGCCGCGCTGGTCGCACAGCTGCACGAAGTGGGCGCCCTTGAGCGCCGATTCGCCGAAGAGCACGCCATTGTTCGCGACGATCCCGACACGGTGCCCATCGAGGCGGGCGAACGCGGTGACGAGTGTCGAGCCGTACTCCGCCTTGAACTCGTGGAGGCTCTCGGCATCCACGATCCGCCGGATCACCTCGCGCACGTCGTACGGCACCGTGAGTTCGACCGGCACGATGTCGAGGAGGTCGTCGGACGGCAGCTCCGGGTCGACGGTGGGCGCGTCCCGTGCGGGGTGCGCCGGAGGCGGAAGAGTCGCCACGATCTCCCGCACGATCTCGAGGGCGTGCTCGTCGTCGTCGGCGAGATGGTCGGCCACGCCCGAGACGCGGGTATGGACGAGTCCGCCGCCGAGGTCCTCTGCGGAGACCTCCTCGCCCGTGGCCGCCTTCACGAGGGGCGGGCCCCCGAGGAAGATCGTGCCCTGATTGCGGACGATCACCGTCTCGTCGCTCATCGCCGGGACGTAGGCACCGCCGGCCGTCGAGGACCCGAGGACGGCGGCGATCTGCGGGATGCCGTCGCGCGACATCCGTGCCTGGTTGTAGAAGATGCGGCCGAAGTGGTCTCTGTCGGGGAAGACCTCGTCCTGCATCGGCAGGAACGCCCCTCCCGAGTCGACCAGGTAGATGCACGGAAGGCGATTCTCGGCCGCGATCTCCTGTGCGCGCAGGTGCTTCTTCACCGTGATCGGGTAGTAGCTCCCGCCCTTGACCGTGGCGTCGTTGGCGACCACGAGCACGTGCCTGCCGTGCACCAGCCCGATGCCGGCGACGACACCGCCCGACGGGCACTCCCCGCCGTAGAGGTCGTAGCCGGCGAGCGGAGCGATCTCCAGGAAGGGGCTCCCCCGGTCGAGGAGGGTGTCGATCCGATCGCGGGCGAGGAGCTTGCCCCGCGCCGTATGGCGTTCGCGCGCCGCCGCGGGGCCACCCCGGGCGATGCGGCCGCGCCGTTCACGCAGCTCATCGACGAGCTCCCGGTATCTCTGCGCTCGCTCGACAACAGGCATGACAACTCTCCATCGGGTTATCGTTCGGTAACCGAACTCACGTTACCGACCGCTCACCGGGTTGTCCATCACGCTGTCACCAGACCACCTAGAGTGGCTGCGTGCCACGCTCCGACGACCTCCTGACCGTGGGTGAAGTGAGCGCACGCACGGGAGTCGCCGTCTCGGCGCTGCACTTCTACGAGCGCGAAGGGCTGATCTCCTCCACCCGGACGGCGAGCAATCAACGACGCTTCACCCGACACATGCTGCGCCGGATCTCGTTGATCCTGGTCGCGAAGCGGCTCGGCATCCCCCTCAGCGAGGTCGCAGAGGTCTTTCGTGCGTTGCCCGCGGAGGCCGAGCCCACCCGCAACGACTGGCGGCGCGTGTCACGCGTGTGGAAGATCCGGCTGGAGGAGCGCCGCGCGGCCATCGAAGCGCTCGAACGGGAACTGGTGGGGTGCATCGGGTGCGGCTGCCTGTCGATGCGCTCCTGCGACCTGCTCAACCCCGGCGACGCACTGGCCGCCGAGGGCAGCGGCCCGCGCCGTATCCAAGCCGTCGTGGAGACGGAGCACGACCCGGCGCAGGCCGAACCCTCATGAGGAGCGCAGGCGCCGCCTGATGCCCGCGGCGTCGAGGCCGTGCAATCGGGCGTGATCGGCCGGCGTACCGTAATGGCGCCGCTCGGCATGCCCGACCCCCAGGTGCTCGATCCGGACGGGGCGACCCCGGAGCGCCGTCGACACCGCGTAGGCCAGCGTTCCCTCCAGGAACGGCTCGAGGACGAGGAGGCGATCGTACCCGTCGGCGAGGCGGCGAAGCGCGGCACCGTCGAGCGGAAGCGGGGTGGAGGTGTAGGCGACGCCGACATCGAGGTCGCTTGTGGCCGCCAGCGCCGGAGCGAGCATCGGACCGACCGCGAGCAGGAGGGTTCCCTTGCCCTGCCGCACGGCGTGCACCGACCCGTCGGCGGGGAACGGATCCGGATTCTGCTGGGTGGACAGGCGGATGTACTGCCGGTCGCGGGCGGCGACGGCACGACGGGTGACCGCCTCGACCTCGTCGGGGTGACCGGGGGTGTGCACACGCCAGTCGGGCAGCGTGGACAGCAGGGCGACATCTCCCGGACTCTGATGCGTCCTTCCCTCGACGGAGGCGTCATAGCTGGCGCCGATGGAAACCAGGACGGCGCCGAGGTCCTGGTGCGACAGGTCGAGCTTGACCTGCTCGAACGGACGCTCCACGAGGAAAGGGGCGTAACTGTGGACGACGGGGCGGAGCCCGGCGAGGGCGAGGCCTGCCGCCACTCCGATCATCGCCTGCTCGCGGATCCCGACGTTCACCACGCGGTCACCCGCCGACGTGCCGGCGAGGAGCCGAGTCGGGCCGATATCGGCGAGCACGAGAGCGGCCTGAGGATCATAGACGAGCAGATCGGACATGACGTCGTAGAACCGGGTGCGCATCAGGCCCCCTTGGCTGCGGTGTGGACGACCGTGACGCGCGGCTCGGGGCCTCGCGCCGAGAGCGCCGCCGCGAGCCCGTCGTGATCGGCGGTGTCGACGTCGGCCGTGACCCATCCTTCGACGGCGAAGCGGGAGGCGATGCCACCCGCCCATCCCAAGGAGGCAGACGCGTTGTCGACGACGATGCAGTGCAGCCGCCCCAGCGACCACCGCGCTGCGACGGCGATCGCCTCGTGATTGCTGCCCTCGTCGAGTTCGGCGTCGCCGACGAGCACGAAGATCCGGCCCGTTTCACCGGCGATCTCGAGCCCCCGCGCCAGCCCGACGGCGATCGGCAGGCCGTGGCCGAGGGAACCGCTCGATATCTCCACCGGCGGGATCAGGAGGCGGTCAGGGTGATGTCCGAGCGGCGAGTCGACGCCGCCGAGGTCGTCGAGCCAGGCATCGGGGATGAGGCCGAGGGTGGCCAGCACCGCGTAGTAGGAGGCCGGGCCGTGCCCCTTGGAGAGGAGGAAGCGGTCGCCGCCCGGAGAGTCGAGGACGCGGTCGTGCAGCACCCACAGGACGTCGAGGGTCGAGTGCGCGGCGGAGTCGTGCTTCTCGTCGCCCGTGACGCGGCGGAGTCTCTCCAGGAGTGCATCGGGAAGTCGTGGATCACGTGATGTCAGGAGTGTCGAAGGCATGCTCCCGACGCTAAAACCTCAACTGAAGTTGAGGTCAAATCGACCGGTGACGGCCCCGTGCCGGCTCGCTCGTGCGCCGTCAGGGGAGTTCGGAAACGGGGCGCCGACTCGCGACCACCGCGATCACGGTTCCGGCAGCGGCAGCGACCACGACCCACACTCCCGGCAGGAACGTCGCCGCGACGATGACGACGACAGCAATCAGGACGCCCGCGTTCCCGGCCGGCGTGAGGGTGCGCCGGATGGTCAGCGCCCAGATGCCGAGGATGAAGATCGCGACGGGAATGGTCAGCGTCGCCCCCGCCGTCAGGGGCGCCGTCTCAGCGTGGTGCGTGCTGATGTCGATGATCACCTCGATCCCGGCGGAAAAGGCTCCGGCAGCCGCGAAGATGAAGTAATGGGAGTACCCGTAGACGAGGGATGATCGCAGCGATGTGATGTGGTGGTGGTGTTCGCGGGAGAAGTAGATCCACCACATTCCTGCGGCGATGACGAGTCCGGCGGCCGAGATCGTGAGCAGTTCGGACACCGCCTCTCCGGCCTTGAGTGCCTCGACCACGGCGTTCGCCGATGCGAGGATCGACTCCCCGAGCAGGATGAGGGTGAACAGGCCGTATCGCTCGGTGATGTGGTGCGGGTTCCACGGCGTCGATGTGTGCGACTCCGCCCAGACCGGAACGGCGATCTCGGCGGCGACGAGGACGAAGAAACCGATGAACCCGATCGTCTCGGGGAGAAAGAGCCGGAGGACCCACGCGATCTGGACGACCAGGATCCCGCCGGCGTAGCGCAGCGCGGTCACCCGGAATCGCGGCGTGGTGACGGCGACGCGCAGCCACTGGGTGACCATGGCGAGCCGCATGATGACGTAGCCGATAGTGATGACGGTGAAGTCGTGGTGCTCCATCGCGTCGGCGGCGCCGGAGGCGACGACCAGCACCCCGGCCATCTGTACGAACGTGAGCAGGCGATAGGGAACGTCGTCGGTGTCGAACGAGGTCGCGAACCACGTGAAGTTCATCCACGACCACCAGACCGCGAAGAACACCATGAGGTATCCGAGAACGCCGGCGCCGAGGTGCCCGTCGGCTTCCATGTGATGCAACTGCACCGACGAGAAGGAGACCGCGACGACGAAGACGAGGTCGAAGAAGAGCTCGAGCGGACTGGCGGCGCGACCGCTCTCGTGCGGGTCGCGTCCGGTCATGCGCCGAATGGCGCGGGAGACAGGGGCAGGCGCAGAATGCATGGCCACGGGTCAGTGCTCGGGCGGGATGGTGAAGCTCGCGAGGCGTCCGTCCCGGGAGACGAAGATCCCGGTGGACTCTCCGTTGAACACTCGGCTCCTCCAGTCGAAGCGCACCGTCGTGGTGTCTCCGTCGGTGCTGGCAGAGAGAAGAGTCATGCGGGCTCCCGCCCCGATCGCGTCGGAGCCGGCCCAGCGACGCACCCCCTCGTGACCGGCATACTGCGTACCCCAGTCGTTTACGAAGCCCTCGGGCGCGAACACCCGGACGAACGCTTCCGTGTCGGCGGCGTTGATGGCCTCAACGAACGCCGTGACCGGCGCCGGTACATCGACGAGTTCACTCATGCCCTGCCCCCCTCCCCACGCCCCCGCGTGGTGGATCCATCCTGGCCGACGCGTGCCCGCGTATGCCAGCAGTATGCCGGCACATATCGGCGATACGGATTAATATAGCGATATGACAGACGAGGCGCGAGGCGATACCCGCGCCCGCCTCCTGGAAGCGGCCGCCGACATGATCGCGGCGGCACCGGGCGAGGACGTCTCGCTCCGGGCGATCTGCGCCGCCGTCGGGGTGAAGATGCCCACGCTGTACCATTTCTTCGGCAACAAGCAGGGACTGATCGACGCCGTCATCGAACGCGGGTTCGACCTCTACTTGGCGGAGAAGTCGTCGGTCGAGAGCACCGGCGATCCCATTCAGGACATACGCGCGGGATGGGATGCCCACGTCGCGTTCGGTCTCGCGAACCCCGGCTTCTACACGCTGATGTACGGCGCGGTGCAACCGGGACACTCCCCTGCACCGCAGGCCCGCCCGAGCGAGCTGCTCCGGGGCCTTACCCGGCGCGCCGCCGCCCAGGGGCGCCTCGCCGTGGATCCCGCGCAGGCGGCGGCACATATCCTCGTGACCAACATCGGCGTCACGCTGCGGCAGATCATCCTCGCCAGCGAGGACCGCGCTCTCTCGATCGCCGTGCGGGAAGGTGCCATCGCGGCCATCACGGGCAGCGCCGCCGCCGCGCGCTCGACCGGTGATCACATCCACCGCGCCCTCGAGTACGCCACTGCGCATCCAGACGTCCTGGGCACAGCCGAGACGGCGCTGTTGTCGACCTGGCTCCAGCGGCTGACGTCGGCCGCCGAGCCAGGGCAGTAGCCGCGCGCGACCGAGGCCGCGATCAGCGGAACGCGCGACTGATGGCGCCGCCGGTCTGGAACAGGGAGAGCCAGACGATGAACTTCACGAGCGGGCGGAATGGCAATCCGACGATGCGCCTCCATCCGCGAGACCGGGCCCACGACGTCGTGACCGTGATCTGAGTTCCGCCGGTCGTGGGGGCCAGGACGAACGTCGTCTGCGTCGGGCCGCGGTGGGCGACGTCGGGATAGCTGGACCGCCAGGTGACGCGGCCTGGCTCCTCGGCCTCCATGAGCTCCACGACGCGACGGCGGTACTGCGGCTTGAGCGTGAGCGGCCGGCCATCCGGGCGCTTCTCGGGTGCCCTGCCCTCCCAGACACGGCCGGGACGTCCCTCGCCGTCAACGTCATCGATCGACCCCACACTCACCTCCCACTCCGGAACGCGGGTGACATCGGTGAGGAACTCCCACACCGCGGCGACCGGCGCCGGCACGAACGTCTCCGTCGACCCCGACACCCTCCCCCGGCCGACCTCCTCGCGCGCTCCGCCGGCCGCCGGAGACGCGTCGAGACGGTCGACGGTCGAGCTCTTCGCGAACCCGCTGGGGTGTCACGCCGAGCCGCTCCAGAATGTCGACGATGAGTCCACTGGGCTCGATGAGGAGCTCTCGCAGCACTGCACCCGCGTCGCCATCACGGCCCTTGCCGGCTGAGCGCGCGAGCAGATCTGATGCACGCTTGCGCCACTGATAGCCGTCGGTCTCGTGGAACACGATGCGCCCCGGGGCGGGGAACTCGGCGTCGATGCCGAGCGACGCGAGGTGCGTGTCGTGCTGCTCGGCCACCGCCTGCCGCGCGGCCTCGATGTCGACACCCAGGCTCCGAAGCGCCCGTCCGGCGTTCTGATCATTCAGGACCAGCGCGAGCAAGAGGTGCTCGATGTCGGCCTCGCGCACTCCCAGGCGGGAAGCTTCCTCCATGGCCACCAGCGACAAGGACTGACTGGTCTGGGCCGCGCGAACGAACTTGCTCATGTGGTTCTCCTGGGGTTGAGGATCGTGGGGTCGACGCGTTTGGCGTGCTTCTTGTGAGCGGCTTGCCGGGTCACTCCGAGGGCGTCGGCGATCTCCTGCCAGGTCATTCCCGACCGCAAAGCCGCCTCGACCTGTCGGAGCTCCCACGCGTCCGCCAGGACGCGCAACGACGCCACGGCGCGCAGCCCCGCCTTCGGGTCACTCGTGTCGGCAGCCACGGCTGCCACTCGTGAAAACTCCATGCTGTCAACCTACGTTGCTCCCCGAGCGTCTGTCAACTCAGGTTGCTCACCCCTGTGAGGGACGGACACAGGAGAGGAATACGTGTCGTTACCATGCGCACCATGTCTCCGGATGATCCCGCTGCCGCGATCCGCCGACGAAAGCTCAACCAATACGGCCCGAAGGAGGAAGTGCTGCGCCTGGGGCAGGACCTCGATTCCTGGCGCGACTGACGCCGAAGCCTCACAGGCCGATCAGCTCGCGAAGAGGCGAACTGCTCCCACGGCGACCGCGCCTGTGCGGACCGTGTGGTCGGCACGTCGATCACCGGATGCCATGCCGCCGACGTCGCTCGATTCCGCGTCGCGCGAGACGACGAATCAGTGAGAAACCACGACCTCGGCGAGTTCCCGGCCGAGGAGGCGTCGGTCTCCGATCGGATACCCTGTGTGTATCGCGGCTGCCTCTCCCCAGGGATGGACGGACAACTGCGGCGCGCAGACTAGATCCCCGAAGGCGCAGTGCTGAACCGACCGGTCGATCAATCCGGAAGACAGCGACCAGTTCGCCATGATGCTGTCTTCCAGCAACTCCTGTCCGATGACGGTCGCGGCGACACCGTTCCCCTCTTGGTCCGCGAGGACGTCGGGGATGTCGAGGTCGGCCCTGCGAAGCGGGTCGGCGAGGTAAGCCACTCCGCGAATGTTGTCGACAGCGGTCGAGGAGAGCACGGTGAGGACGGAGAGGGTGGCGTGGATCACCCATGCCCCCTGCGAGTAGCCGGCCACCACGATCTTCTGATCCGCGCCGCATTCATCGAGCACCCTGCCGATCTGTGCGTTGAGCACCGTCACGCCCACCTCGGCCCCGGGCACATACCGCAGGATGTCGACGGCCACGTCCCCGACGCTGTCGGCATCAGGATTGTTGAACGGCACGGGATGGGCTGGGTAGCTCAGCGCGATCACATCGATCGTGCTGGTTGGCTCTGCCGTTGCAAGTCTCTCCGCGAAGCCCAAGACGACGTGCTGGATCAGGCCGAGGCCCGCTGGCTCACCCGATCCGCGCACTCCGATGAACACGTAATCGGCGCAACTTCCGGGCGCCGGCACCGGACGCACATCGCTCCCCTCGACACCCGGCTCGTAGCGTGTCCCTACCCACGGCAAGTAATCGACATCGCCCACGACGCGAGGATTGCCGCGCACGCCCGGTGGCAGATTGCCACCCCACTGGACTCCCCTGGCATCAAACGTGCCCGACGTCCGCGTGCGGATCGACTCGACGCCGATGTCGCACCCCGTCACGGCCCCCGAGAAGAAGGCGTCGGCCGGAGCGTCCTCCACCCGTACACAACGCGCGGCGTCGAGCTCGATCCGAGAGTCGGAGACCTGGAACCACTGCGGCTCCGTCGCTCCCAAAGCGGCGTACTTCATCTTCAGATGCGACGCCTCCAGCACCCCGCCTCGATCCACGCCGATCCCGTTCCAGTCGCCGGCCGCGGGATCGCGCCAGTTTCCTTCGGTATCGACGTAATGGCCCGCATCCTGGTCGTACAGAGACGTGAAGAACACCGGTTCGTCGGAAGTGCCCTCGATGAGGAGGGTGCCTTGTACCGCCAAACCTCCGTTGATCGACGGGATCACCGTGCCCTCGCGGATGGTCAGCGTGACGCCTGGCCTTACCTCCAGGCTCCGGCCGTGATCGGGGATTGCGCCGAGGCTCACATCGAGCGGGCCCAACGGGAACGTCGTGTCGCCCTCGAGGCGTCCCGCGATGGACATGAGGTTGATCTCGTTGTTCGTCCCGACGTTGTCGACGAGCTTCGCGCCGTCCAGGTTGTACCCGAAGATCTGCATGGCGCGGAAGGAGTCGGTGACGCGGTTTCCACGGACGGTCGGAGTCGTGTAGTCCGCGGACGGCCCGCCGGCCTCGTCGTACAGATTGCCCACGGCGATGCCCACGCCGCCGACTCGCTGGACGACGTTGTCCTCGATAACGATGGTCGCGTCCTCGTTGTATGCGGCGGAATCGACGGCGATGCCCGTCCACTGTGCATCGGATATCGAGGAACGACGCACGTCGAAGCGCTCCGCCCACCCCGACGCGATCCCCATACGCGCGAAGCGCACCCGGACCCCATCCATCACGAGGACCGCTCCATCCGCCGCCGTCACACCCCACCAGTCCGAAGCCCCGGGCGCCACGTCCGCTTCGCCCGGGACGGATGCGCCATCTCGAAGGGAGGTGAACGTGATCGGTCGATCCGGAGGCGCTACCGCCCACAACTCACCGTCGACAGAAATCTGCGCGTTCAGCGCCCGCACCGTCGTTCCCGGCGTGATGTCCAGTGTCACGCCACGATCCACACCGAGTCCGGCGGACTCGACGCCCTTGGCGTACACCCCTACCGGGAGTGGGCCCAGCGGAAAGACGGTGTCGCTGACCAGGGTGCCAGACAGGGCGATGAGATCCAGCCCATTGCCGTGCCCCGTGTTCCCGGTGAGGTCGCCGCCTCGCAGCTCGTCGTTGGCGACGACGATCGCCTCGTTCTCACAGCCGACGACGCTGTTGTCTCGCACCACAGGCGAGTAGGTGGGGTCCTGCTCGTAGTACTCGCCGTAGGCGTGGAGCCAGATCCCGGCGTCGCCGCAGCGGTCGACGCTCACGCCCTCGATGCGCACTGCTGTGGTCTTTCCGGGTTCGGTGTGCGGAGCGAGGTCCACCCCCGATCCGCTCACGTCCGCCACGTTCGCGTCCGAGAGGTCGAGCACCCGGGGCTGCTCTGCTTTGATTCCCGTCGTGGCAAAACGCACGTCCACGTGGGAGGCGGTGAAGGAGCCACCGGGGGCGACCCGGAGACCGGCCCAGTCACCGGCCGCCGGTGGCGCGGTGCGCCCGGTCGGGAGCACTCCGGCTCGTGGGTCGAACGTCGAGGTGAACGTGACGGCGTCCTGCGCCGTGCCGATCGCGGTCAGCGCGCCTTCCACTCTCAAGCTGCCACCGAGGGAGGCGATCGTGGCGTGGGGCCCGATGTCGAGTGTGGCGCCACTGACGACGGTCACGTCACCGTCGAGGATGTACGTCGTGGGCACCGTGGGTGTCCATGACGTGTTCTGGGTGATCTCTCCCGAGACACGGGTCACCGTCGTGACCGGGCTCTCCGGCATCTTCGCCACGCGAACCGCAGGGCTCACGCGGGCCGCCGGGGCATAGCCCTCCCTGGTGCCGGTCACAGCGACCGAGATGAGCGCATCGGAATCCGAGGGGCCAAGTGTGAGCCGCGCAGCCGTCGCCCCCGGGATATCGATGCCGTTCCGTCTCCACTGGTAGGTCAGCGTCGCGGTCGGCGACCACGCGCCCGCGTCCACGCTGAGCGCGTCGCCGACGGCGGCGGTTCCGGTGATCGTGGGCGTGGGGGCCGTGCGGAAGGCCGCGGCCTTCACGATCTGGGTTGCGCTGGTCCTCGACGTGGTGGCGTATCCGGCGCGCGACCCCGCCACGGTGACGGAGATGCTCTTGCCCACGTCGGCCACCGCGAGCGCGTATGTGCGCTGCACCGCTCCGAGGATGGCCGCTCCATTACGTTTCCACTGGTACGAAAAGGCCGCCGCTGGTGCCCAAGCTCCCGGGTCAGCAGAGAGCACGGCACCCATGACGGGTGAACCTGTCACTTTCGGCGTCGGCACGGTGGTGAAAGCGGCGCTCCCGCCGAGCTTCGAGCCGCTGGTCTTCGAGGTCGTCACGTAACCCGCCCGAGAGCCCGTGACGGTGACCGCGATGTGGTCACCCACGTCCGCCGACACCACCGTGTACGTGCTGGATTTCGCCCCCGGGATCGCCTTTCCGTTGCGCTTCCACTGGTAAGAAAAGCTCGGTTTCGGAGACCACACTCCCGGCTGTGCCGTCAGCCGCGCCCCGAAAACGGGCTGGCCAGAGATCACGGGCGTGGGGGCCGACGAGAACGCCGCTTTCTTGACGGTCTTCGCGGAACTGGTCCGAGACGTCTTGACGTATCCGGATCGACTGCCCGTGACGGTCACCGCGACATTCTTGCCGGCATCCGCTGCGACGATTTTGTACGACTTCGATTTGGCGCCGGAGATGGGTTTGCCGTTGCGCAGCCACTGATAGCGAAGATCCGCCTTGGGCGACCACGTGCCCGGCTTCACGGAGAGGCTGTGGCCGACCATTGCCGTCCCCGAGACGGTGGGCTTGGGTGCCGCGCGAAACGCCTTCCCCGCTGCCTCCGCTGGCGAGACGATGAAAGCTGTCAGCATGATCGCCGCAGCGACCGCGAGGGCGACCAGACGCAACCGCGCAGTGCGTCGCGACGGCGCCACGTCAATCACATGAGACACGACGGACCTCCCCAGATCCGGCACGCCCCCAGAAGCTGAGCGAGCAGAAGTCGATGGGGCTCCCCACGACGCCCCTATCGCACCATACTGGAGCGCCCGTCGGACCTGCAATCAGAGGCTGCGTCCCCCTCTTCAGTTCACGGACAGAGTGGCGGAACCGGTCGTGAACCACCACCACGCGAAAGCGGCTGCAGCGAGAAGGACGACCGACGCCACCATCCACAGAGTGAGCTTGGCCGAGCGTGGCAGACCAGTGGCTCGATCCCGGCGGTCGAGAGTTTTCATACGTTGCCCTCACACCCTCTTGATCGCCTCGCGCGGCAAGCACCCACTATCAACCCCACCAGTCTTGCGACGGAGCCAGGATCTCGACGCTGAGCCGACGGAGCTTCTCATCGTTATCGACTCCGTTCCGGTCGAGAATCAGGCGGCCATTTCTCACCGAGTCGCCGCCCACGATCATCTGCGCGTACTCCGCTTCAGCCTCAGTGCCGAAGAGCAGGTAGTTGCCGACGTTGGTACGCCATCCCTCCTCGCAGAACAAGGTGGCACACAGAGCCTCGGTATCCTCGACGCTCTCGACCTCGGGGGCCCAGCCCTTGACGATCACGCCGAGCCCCTGGACCTCCCAGGTGGGCCTTCCCCAGAGGTAGTCCAGCGCCGCATAGCCGCCGAAGCCGAACACGAGCGCAGCAGCAAGGACCAGAGAGACCCAGAGACTCGTGCGGCGGCGCCTCGGGGGAATGTATGGCGTGGGCGGCTCAGGGGTCATGATTCCGACGATAGCCCGTCGGGCTCCCTGCAGTTGACGCTCGCTCCGTGCCGAAGGGCGGCGCGGGAACAGCGCCGATGTGCTCAAGGACGTACGGTCCATAAGGTATTTCTCGTGCGCTGATGGGAAGGGCGACGCTACGATGAGCCATCGCTAATGATGGGGGTCAGAATGCGTATCAAACGAGTGACCGTGGGCATGATCATTGTGCTGATGGCCGGCACGATGTTCGCGGGAGCCGAGCAAGCCGCTGTCGCCGCGACGGCTACCGGGAAGTCCGCAGTTCGGACTCGGCTGCAGCCGCAGGCGAAGATCACGGGCGTCGCGCCGCTGGCATGGGTTCCCGCGAACACCAACCTGACTTTGCAGTGCCTGGCTGTCGGAGAGAAGGCTTGGGGCGCGGTCGCGTCAGCGAACCCCTACTACTACAAGACCACATACTCAGGAAAAACCGGGTATGTCAGCGACTCCGACCTTTACACTTCCAAAGCTGCCACAGCGCTGGGGCTCACCTACTGTTCGATGCCATCTGAACCCGGCAGCCCTGCCGCCGGTTCGGTGACGTCTTCGACTGTGAAACTCTTCTGGCTGGACAAGTCGAACAACGAGACATCGTTCAAGACGCAGTACTCCACGAACGGCGGCAAGACCTGGAAGGCAGGACCGAGCTCCGGGGCGAACACCACCAGCATCACCATCGGCTCACTCGCTGGATCGACGAAGTACACCTTCCAAGTCGGTGCGTCCAACAACAAGGGCACGAAGTGGTCGGCGTACGTGGTCGCCACCACGAAAGCAGTCAGCACCGTCAAGAACGTGGGGAGCGGCTCCTGCGACTACGCCAAGAGCGGCAGCAACTACATCAAGAGTGTCGGCGCGGGGAAGGTTCTGGGCTCCTACACACTCAACAACTGGAAGATCGCAGTGTGCGGGCCAAGGCCGAACTTCGACGGAGGTTCAGTGGGTCTGACCGGCCGGGGCGTCAACCCTTACGGCGGCACGCCAAACGTAAACGACCTGGATGGCTACCAGTGCACCGAACTCTCCGCACGCTGGCTCTGGTATGTCCACGGAGCAAAGCTCGCGAACTCCGCGGGCAACTACACCGGGGGCAACGGCCGCGACGTCGTCAACTCCTACGCGGCGGCGTTCCCCGCGAAGTTCGTCAAATACAGCAATGCCAAGACGAATCGGCCCGCCAAAGGTGACGTGATGAGCTTCAACACTTCAGCTGCCGCCGGTCACGTCGGAATCGTGTATAGCGTCTCCATCGACGGTAACGGCAACGGCAACGTTGAAGTACTAGAGCAAAACTCGGATCGGAGCGGCGGAAAGCTCGGAAAGTCGCTCTACAGCGTGTCCAACTGGAAGATCGCCGGCGCAATCAACTGGCTCCACGCCAAATGATCCGAGCGGCGAACACCGATTGTTGGAGCGCCCGAAAATCGCAACCTACCGCGCTGCCGATCAAAGGCTCTGGTGTTGCAAGTAGTCAACCCTTTCCTCGGCGGCGACTGATGTCACCCTCCCCTCCGACACTCGACCCGATGGGAACCAACATGGCCACCTTGAAAGAGAAGATCGCTCTCGCAGCCCAAACCCTCATCTTCGCCGCCGGAGCAGCCGCTGTTGTCACCGCGACGGATATTCGAACGCAGGCCGACCTCATCAAGAGGGCGAGTGACGTCGACTCTTCGAGCGTCGAAGCGAGCCAGATCGCTCAGAAGATTCGCGACGAGATCAAACAAGACCGCCGGGACATCACGATCAGCGGATGAGTTTAACGCGCACCGACGCGCGGGACTGCGACGCCACTGGCCATCACGACTGTGTCGCATGCCGCGGCGTGTTTCTGAGCGGGTCGAGGGTGCGCCAGCGCGCCCGTCTCGGGCGGAGATCGCGAAGGCGCAGCGGGGCACCGGGTCGGTCGCTGCTCGGCCGCAGACGGCTGACCGATCCGCGCGGCCGCGTAGGAGAGCGCCAGCCTGCATTGGCTGCGCTCTCGCCCGCACACCCCCACGAGACAGTGCCGGCTACAGGACTTGAACCTGCAACCCCCGTATTACAAGTACGGTGCGCTACCAATTGCGCCAAGCCGGCAGAACGCCCAGTCTAGCCGGGCGCCAGAGCCACCTACGGCTTGTCCTTCGGCGCCTTCGATGCCTTGGGCGACGGCGAGGAGGTCGGCGTGGGGGTGGGCGTCGCCGTCTCCTGCGACTTGTAGAACGCGTCGCTGGCGCTGGTCATGACGAACTGCGAGAACTCCGCGGGGTCGCCGAGCGCCCCCACGTACGCCTGTCCATTGACGACGACCATCGGAATGCTCGTGAGCGCGAGGCCGTCGGTGTCGGGGATCTCGGCCACGGCACGCTCGGTCGCTTCCTTCACCCAAGAGGAGAAGGCGCCCGTCTCGATGCAGGTGCGCACCTCTTTGGGGTCGTCGGCACCGGAGGCGATCGCCAGGTTGGCAAGCTCATCGTCGGAGTAGCCGTCGGAGTCGACCGCGGGCTGACGCGACAGCAGCTCGTTGTTGAAGTTGAAGAAGTCGTCGGGAGAGTACGTCGCCATGCAGGCAGCGGCTCCGGCTGCGCGCAGCGAGTACTTCGTGCCGTTGGACTTGGCGGCCAGCATCGACACCGGGTGATACGTGAGCGTCGCCGCTCCCTGGTTGACCCAAGAGGTCAGCTGCTGCAGGTTCGCCAGCTGCCACTCCCTGGCGCCGGGCGAGAGGTAGTCGACGTAGACGCGGATCTCGACCGGGGGTGCAGCAGAGGCCGCGACGCTCTCGCTCACGGTCGGCGAAGGTGTCGGCGTCTTGGCGTCGGCCTGCGCGGTGGCGCTCGGGGTGGCGGCGACCTCTGCGTTGGTTTCGCCCCCGACGACACCGGTGATCGACGAGATGGCGAACCCGTCGGCCGACGCGTTGCGCGGCTCCAGCTGCGGCCGGCTCGCGGTGGCGGCAACGGCCCACGCGACGACGACCGTCACGGCAGCGCCCGCGAAGACAGCTCCGGCGACGAGCGCCGCGCGGCGCACCAGACGGGCACGCGACTGCTGCACGCGAACCTGCTGGGCCTTCTCGCGCACCGCTTCGCGACGGTCGCTCGCGGACGGTTCGGGGGTGGGGCCGTCGATGGACATGGAACCTCTTGCGAAAACGAATGTGCCGGATCGGCCTCCGGCTGCCCGCACGGGTTTGCGAACAGATCGATGGTAGTCAGACACCCTGGGAAAAGCCCAGACACGGAACCGGACCGGGACCATGATTTCCCTGGTCTGGGACCTCCGCGGCGAGGCCCCGGCGTGCCATACTGGTCGAGCGTCCTCCCGGGACGCGCGGGCCAAGCCCCCGCTCATTCCATTCACTACGGATCGTCCGGCACGTACCTGCCGGTGAAGGAGAAGAACAAATGGCGTCCGTCACCTTTGACAACGCAACCCGCCTCTACCCCGGCGGAACCCGCCCCGCGGTCGACAAGCTGAACCTCGAGATCGCCGACGGCGAGTTCCTGGTTCTCGTCGGACCCTCCGGTTGCGGTAAGTCCACCTCGCTGCGCATGCTGGCCGGCCTCGAAGAGGTCAACTCGGGCCGCATCCTCATCGGCGACCGCGATGTCACCGACATCCCGCCGAAGGACCGCGACATCGCGATGGTGTTCCAGAACTACGCGCTGTACCCGCACATGACGGTCGCCGAGAACATGGGCTTCGCCC
>NZ_JASGDO010000032.1:0-61812 GCF_047607225.1 Microbacterium sp.
CGACTCTCTTACGATCTCCCACACCCGGCTCCGGCCCGACACCCCGCGGCGGCCCCACACCCCGCGGCGGCCCCACGCCTCGCGGGTCAGCCGTCGAGGGCGGCGGACACGACGGCGCGCGCCTCGGCCTGGACCTGAGCGAGGTGCTCCGGCCCGCGCAGCGACTCCGCGTAGAGCTTGTACACGTCCTCGGTGCCGGACGGGCGCGCGGCGAACCACGCGTTCGCGGTCTGCACCTTGAGTCCTCCGATTGCGGCGCCGTTGCCGGGCGCGTGCGACAGCTTGGCGACGATCTCCTCGCCCGCGAGGGTCGTTGCCGTCACCGACTCGGGCGACAGACGAGCGAGCTCGGCCTTCTGTGCGGGGGTCGCGGGCGCATCCACGCGCGCGTACGCGGAACCGCCGTACTCCGCTTCCAGCTCGGCGTACCGCTGTGATGGGGTCTTCCCCGTGACGGCCAGGATCTCCGCCGCCAGCAGGCACAGGAGGATCCCGTCCTTGTCGGTCGTCCATACCGACCCGTCCCGGCGGAGGAACGAGGCCCCGGCCGACTCCTCGCCACCGAAGGCGACCGAGCCGTCGAGGAGGCCCGGGACGAACCACTTGAATCCCACCGGCACCTCGAGGAGGCGACGACCGAGCGCCGCGACCACCTTGTCGATGATCATCGATGAGACGAGGGTCTTTCCCACTGCAGCGTCTGCCGACCATCCCGGACGGTGCGCGTAAAGGTAGTCGATCGCGACGGCGAGATAGTGGTTGGGGTTCATGAGGCCGGCGTCGGGAGTGACGATCCCGTGACGGTCGGCATCGGCGTCGTTGCCCGTGAGGATGTCGTACTCGTGTCGTCGCGCGACCAGCGCCGCCATCGCCGACGGGGACGACGGGTCCATCCGGATCTTCTCGTCCCAGTCCAGCGTCATGAATCGCCACGTCGGGTCGACCTCGGGGTTCACAACGGTGAGGTCGAGGCCGTAGCGCTCGCCGATCAGGGCCCAGTACTCCACCGACGCGCCGCCCAGCGGGTCGGCGCCGATCCTCACGCCGGCCCGAGCGATCGCCTCGACGTCGATGATGTCGGCGAGGTCGGACACATACGCCTCGCGGAAGTCGTAGGTCGAGAGTCCGTCGGCGTCGATGTCGGCGAACCGCACCCGTCCGACTCCGGACAGGCCCGCCGTGATCAGCTCGTTCGCGCGCGCGGCGATCCACCCGGTGGCGTCGGTGTCGGCGGGGCCCCCGTGGGGCGGGTTGTACTTGAACCCGCCGTCGCGCGGCGGATTGTGCGACGGGGTCACCACGATGCCGTCGGCCCGCCCGGCATCGTCTGCCGCGCGGCCACGGTTGTAGGTGAGGATCGCGTGGCTGAGGGCGGGGGTCGGAACCCACGAATCGCGGGCGTCGACGCGCACGTCGACCCCGTTTGCGACGAGCACCTCGATCGCCGTGCGCTCGGCGGGCCGGGAGAGACCGTGCGTGTCGCGGCCGAGGAAGAGGGGGCCGGTGATCCCCTGCGCAGCCCGGTACTCCACGATCGCCTGGGTCGTCGCCAGGATGTGGTCCTCGTTGAAGCTCGCGGTCAACGACGATCCGCGGTGGCCGCTCGTCCCGAACGCCACCCGCTGCTCGGGTACCGCCGGGTCGGGTTTGCGATCGTAGTAGGCGGCGATGAGCTCGTCGATGTCGATGAGATCGGATGCTTCGGCGGGATGTCCTGCTCGGCTCATGCGTCCAGTCTGCCCCCTCCGCCGTGTGCGTGTGCGGTGGCAGGGAAATCCCTCAGAGCCTCCACAGTCTGTGCGGCCGTCCGCAAAGACGCGGCGGGTCAGTTCCGGCGTTGGAGGGTGGTGGTCACTTCGGTGTCGACGAGCGACGTCGTCAGCTCGAGCGTCGTGGGCGTGCAGGTGAAGGCCGCGTCGGCGAGCGGAACCCCGCCGATCTGCTGCGCGATGCCGCTCGCGTCCACCGGCTTGCCGTCGACGGTGCCGGTGATCTCCAGCCGGTCGTCGACGTCGGCCTCGGTGCGGATCCGTCCCGGTTCGGCCGTGTACGTGCCCGACAGGGTCCCCGTGAGCGAGACCTCCATGCTCCGCCCCGCCACGACGGAGGTGATGCGGGCGTCGGGGCGCCACACGAACGAGCCGTCGTCGCCGATCTCCAGCACCGCGTCGCCCGCGGGGCTGATCTCGGCGGTGCCGTCGAGGAGGTCGTTGACGTGCGCGTAGTAGGCACCCATCCCCTCTTCGTCCAGGACCCACGATCCGACGAGACAGGTGGGGTCGTCGTTAGCCGCCGCGGTGGGCGTCGGGCTGGGACTCGGCGACGGGGCGGTCGATGCGGGAGCCGAGGGGCTCGGGGGCGGGGTGGGCGTCGCGTCGCAGGCTGTGGCGACGAACGCCACCGTCACCAGCGCCGCCGCGGCGAACGTGCGCCGGATGGTCATGATGGGTCTCCCGATGCTTCTCGGTGTCCTTGCGAATCTACCCACGCCGAGCGAACGGTGCCACACGGCGCCGCCGGGGGAGGCCGCGCGCGTCCGGCTCGTGCGACGCCGCCCGGGTCGGAGGAGGCGCCGGTCCCGCGCGGGACTAGGCTGAGGGCGTGACCGCCGAGCCCGAGAATCCGCGTCCGATGCGTCGTACATACAGTTATCTGGGCCCGGCCGGAACCTTCACCGAAGCGGCGCTCGCGCAGGTGGCCGAGGCGCGGGATCAGACCTGGCGCCCCGTCCGCAACGTCGGGGAAGCGCTGACCGATGTCGTCGAGGGCCGTTCGGACGCGGCGATGATCGCGATCGAGAACTCCATCGACGGGGGCGTGTCGACCGCGCAGGACGCCCTGGCCACGATGCCGGGTCTGCGGATCGTGGGGGAGTACCTGGTTCCGGTGAGCTTCGTCCTCGTGGGTCGCCCCGGCACCCGGCTCGAAGACGTGTCACTGGTCGCTGCCCACCCCGTCGCCTATGCGCAGTGCCTGCAGTGGCTCACGGCGCACCTTCCCGAGCACGCGCACCTTCCCGCGGCCAGCAACGTGGCCTCGGCCATGGGACTGATCGACGGCACGAGCGATGCGCAGGCGGCGATCGCGCCCCCCGGGATCCTCGAGCACCACGATCTGCAGCTCCTCGCCTCGGGGATCGGCGACAACGCGAACGCCGTCACGCGGTTCGTGCTCGTCGGCCGTACCACCGCGCCGCCCGCACCCACCGGCGCCGACAAGACCTCGCTCATCGCGGAGCTCCCCGACGACCGTCCGGGCGCACTGCTGGAGCTGCTGGAACAGTTCTCCACGCGCGGCATCAACCTGTCGCTGATCGAGTCGCGTCCGATCGGCGATGCGCTGGGTCGCTATCGCTTCGTCATCGACGCCGACGGACACATCCGCGACGAACGCATGGCCGACGCCCTGCTGGGGCTGCGGCGGTTCAGCCCCAAGGTCATCTACCTGGGGTCGTATCCTCGCGCCGACCGGGCGATCGTGCACTATCCGGACCGCTACTCCGACGACGTCTTCGTCGAGGCGCGGGACTGGCTACGGGCCCTCATCTCGGGAGAGCCGGAGTCCTGACGCCCGGGCGGGAGTCCTGAGGCGGGAGCGGCTGGCCCGACGCGAGGTCAGCGTCCGGACGTGCTGTCGGCTCCGGCGAGGAGCGCGAGGGTCTGCAGGCGGCCGGGAGCCGTGTCGAAGGGCTCGTCGTCGAACGAGGCCGCGACGGGCGACACCATGACCTCGGCCACGCCGTAGCGCTCGGCGAATGCCGTGAGGCGTTGCCGAACGTCGTCGCCGTCCCCGACGAACCACCGCTGCTGCAGCGACTCGATCATCGCCGAGGCCAGGCCGTCCGACTTCTCGGCGTCGCGCGCTTCCTCCACCGTCTCGAGGGCCACGAGGGGCCGCCCGCCGCGGAGCCGTGCCATCATGCGCGCCTGCGGCAGCATCCGCTCGCGTGCCTCCGCCTCGGTCGGCGCGGCGATCACGTTGGCGGTCAGGAAGGTGCGCGGCTCCGAGAGCAGGTCGCTCGGGCGGAACTGCGTGCGGTAGAGGTCGAGGGCGCGCTCCAGCCCCTCGCCGGAGAAGTGGTTCGCGAACACGTAGGGCAGCCCGAAGGCGGCCGCGAGCGTCGCGGAGTAGTCGCTCGAGCCGAGGAGCCAGACCTCGGGGGTTCCGGTGGCGGCGGGCGTTGCGTGCACGGCGTAGGTGTCGCCGTCGCCGCGGCCCACTCGACTCACCAGCCGCACGTGTGATCCTTCCGGCGAGACGAGACCGAGGATGTCGCGGATGTGCTCGGGGAACCGGTCGACGTCGCTCGTCGTTCCGCTCATCCGGAGCAGCTGCGTGATCACCGGATCGCTGCCCGGGGCCCGCCCGAGGCCCAGGTCGATCCGTCCCGGGGCGATCGCCTCGAGGGCGGCGAACTGTTCCGCCACGACCAGCGGCGCGTGGTTGGGGAGCATCACCCCGCCGCTTCCCACGCGGATGCGGGAGGTGCGCGACGCGGCGGCGGCGGCGAGCACCGGAGGAGTGGTGGAGGCCACCGCGGGCATGTTGTGGTGCTCCGCGAACCAGTACCGGTGGTAGCCGAGACGGTCGGCGGCCTGCGCGAGGTCGAGCGAGGTCGCCACGGCCTGCGCACTGCTCTGGCCCGTGCGCACGGGGACGAGGTCGAGGACGGACAGCGCGGGACGGTCGGAAACGTTCATCCCCGTCCGCAACGCGCGCACGGGCCCGGCCATTCCTCTCCGCCGCGACAGACCGGAGGCTCCGCGCGTCTCACCTTCGCTCTGCAAGAGCTTGCGTGGTTGCGCAAGCTCTTGCGTAAGATGTGCGGCATGTCCCAGCGTCTTGCCGAGGTGGCCCGGAAGGTCGGCGTGAGCGAGGCGACGGTCAGTCGCGTGCTCAACGACAAGCCCGGCGTGTCCGATGCGACCCGGCAGGCGGTGCTCACCGCGCTCGACGTGCTCGGCTACGAGCGGCCGACGAAACTCCGCGGCGAACGGGCTCGTCTGGTCGGTCTCGTCCTCCCGGAGCTGACCAACCCCATCTTCCCCGCCCTCGCGGAGATCGTCGGGGGCGGCCTCACTCAGAACGGCTACACGCCGCTGTTGTGCACCCAGAACGCCGGCGGGATCACCGAATCGGACTACGTCGACCTCCTCCTGCAGCAGCAGGTGTCGGGGGTCGTGTTCCTCGGCGGCAACTACAGCCAGACCGACGCTGCCCACGAGCATTACGAGAAGCTCCGCCGTGTGAACCTCCCGACCGTGTTCGTGAACGCCCGCGTCCCGGAGCTGCAGTTCGCGACCGTGTCCACCGACGACGCGGCGGCGGCAGAGCAGGCCGTCATCCACCTGCACCAACTGGGACACCGCCGGATCGGGCTCCTCCTCGGCCCCGCCGATCACGTGCCGTCGCAGCGCAAGCTGGCAGCCGCCCGCCGTGTGCTCGACGGGCTCGGAGCCCCGCTTCTGGACGACCTCGTCGTGCGTGGCCTCTACTCGCTGGAGTCGGGCCAGGCGGGTGCCGCGCGCCTCATCGCCGCCGGTGCGACGGCCGTCGTCTGTGCGAGCGACCCCCTCGCCCTGGGCGCGGTCCGTGCCGCGCGCCGCCAGGGACGCTCCGTTCCGGCCGACCTGTCGGTGGTGGGCTTCGACGACTCCGCGCTCATGAGCTGCACCGAACCGCCCCTCACGACGGTCCGCCAGCCCATCGAGTCGATGGGTCGGACCGTGATCGAGCTCCTCCTCAGCCAGATCCAGGGCGGTGCGGCCGTCGGCGACGAGCTGCTCTTCGAGCCGGAGCTGGTGCTGCGCTCGTCCACGGCTCCGCTGTCTCTCTGACCCTCCCGCGGGGTCGCCGCCGGTGCTTCCCCGGCGGCGTCCCTGGTCTCGATCGGGCGTCGATCGGATGCTGACCTCCGCCTCGGGCGGTGATCGCCGGTCCGCGAATCGTCATCGGCTTGCGTGATCTTGCGCACACTTGCGGGGTCACGTTTTTACGTAAGAATGTTCGGTTCTTGCAACAGAAAGCCAAAATGTGTACGTTCGTCACACCGGATCTCCCGGGTGTGAACAACGAGGAGCACAGTGGACACGGACGTCCAGAGCCGCCCGAGCCCGGTCGACGCCCCCGGCGCAGCCGACGCCGACTGGTGGCGCCACGCTGTCATCTACCAGGTGTACGTCCGCAGCTTCGCGGACGGCGATGGCGACGGCACCGGCGACCTGGCCGGCGTGCGTGCCCGGCTGCCGTACCTCAAAGAGCTCGGCGTCGACGCGATCTGGTTCA
The DNA here is from genome assembly GCF_047607225.1 of Microbacterium sp. GTDB lineage: Bacteria > Actinomycetota > Actinomycetes > Actinomycetales > Microbacteriaceae > Microbacterium. Next base: position 6,286 of record NZ_JASGDO010000032.1, read on the forward strand.
ACCCGTGGTACCCCAGCCCCCTCGCCGACGGCGGTTACGACGTGGCCGACTACCGCGAGATCCATCCCCGCTTCGGCTCGCTGGTCGAGGCGGAGGCCCTCATCGCCGAAGCGCTCGCGCTCGGCATCCGCACGATCATCGACATCGTCCCCAACCACGTGAGCGACCAGCACCCGTGGTTTCAGAAGGCGCTGGCCGCCGGGCCGGGAAGCCCCGAACGGGAGCGCTTCTGGTTCCACCCCGGCCGCGGCGAGAACGGCGAGGAGATCCCGACCCACTGGGTGTCGAGCTTCCAGGGGTCGACCTGGACCCGCACGACGAGCCCCGACGGGACGCCGGGGGAGTGGTACCTCCACCTGTTCACGCCCGAGCAGCCCGACCTCAACTGGAACCACCCGGACGTCCGCCGCGAGCACGAGGACATCCTGCGGTTCTGGTTCGACCGGGGCGTCGCGGGCGTGCGGATCGACTCGGCGGCGCTCCCCGTGAAGGATCCCCGGCTGCCCGAGCTCCCGACGGGCACCCCCGCCCCCGGCACGCACCCGCACGTCGACCGCGACGAGCTCCACGACATCTACCGGTCGTGGCGCGCGATCGCCGACGGCTACGAACGACCCCGGATCCTCGTCGGCGAGGTGTGGCTCGACGACGCCGAGCGCTTCGCACGGTACCTCCGCCGCGACGAGATGCACACGGCGTTCAACTTCGATTTCATGTCGCAGCCGTGGAACGCGGCGGCGATGCGACGCTCCATCCAGCGCACCCTCGCCGAGCACGCTCCCGTCGGGGCGCCCGCCACGTGGGTGCTCTCCAATCACGACGTGACTCGCCCCGTGACCCGTTACGGGCGCGAGGACTCCGGCTTCGCCTTCGAGCGCAAGCGTTTCGGCGTTCCCACCGACCTCGCTCTCGGCACCCGGCGCGCCCGGGCGGCAGCTCTTCTTGTGGCCGCGCTCCCCGGAACGATGTACGTCTACCAGGGCGACGAGCTGGGACTTCCCGAGGTGGAGCTGCCCGTCGAGGCGATCGAGGATCCGATGCACTTCCGTTCCGGTGGCATCGACCCTGGTCGTGACGGATGCCGGGTGCCGCTGCCCTGGTCGGGCGAGCGTGCCCCCTACGGCTTCGGTACGGGCGGCAGTTGGCTGCCCCAGCCCGCTGAATGGGCGCACTACACCGTCGCCGCCGAGCAGGAGGATCCCGCCTCGATGCTGCGGCTGTACCGGGCTGCGCTGGCCGAGCGCCGCGCGAACGACGACCTCCGCACCGAGTCGCTCTCGTGGCTCGAGCTCGGCGACGACGTGGTGGCGTTCCGCCGCGGCGAGCGACGGGTCTCGGTCACCCATCTCGGCACAGCGCCGCTCGCCCTTCCGCCGGAGCTCGCCGCAGCCTCCGTCGTCCTCACCAGCGCACCCCTCGAGGAGGGTGCGCTGCCTCCCGACACCACCCTCTGGCTCGATCTCTGAGCCGGCTCCTCGAACCCTGCACAACACAGCACGAAAGGAACAGACAATGACGTCACCCAGACGCATCCTGATCGCCGGGCTCGCCGCCGCGGCCACCATCGGGGCACTGGCCGGCTGCTCGGCCGGAGACACCGCCGGTCCCTCGAACGGGAAGGTCGAGCTGCGCGTTGCGACCTTCCCGCCGGGCGCCGACGCGGCCGCGTACGAGGCCTTCGCCGCCCAGGAGAAGCAGTTCGAAGCCGAGCACAAGGACATCGACGTCATCGGCGTCGAGTACGAGTGGGAGGGCCCGACATTCGCCGTGCAGCTGGCCGGCGGCAGCCTGCCGGACGTGTTCACCGTGCCGTTCACCGACTCGAAGACGCTTCTCGAGAACGGCCAGCTGATGGACGTCACCGACGAGATCGAAGAGCTCGGCTACACCGACAGCTTCAACCCGATCGTGCTCGACGGTGTCACCGACGGCGAGGGACGCATCTTCGGCTTCCCGCGCCAGGCCTACGCGATGGGGCTGCACTACAACCGGGACCTCTTCGAGCAGGCGGGCCTGGACCCCGATGCCCCGCCCACCACGTGGGACGAGGTCCGCCAGTACGCCAAGCAGATCTCCGAGAAGACCGGCAAGGCCGGCTACGCGCAGATGGCGATCAACAACACCGGCGGCTGGCAGCTGACCGCGCAGACCGTCGCGCGCGGCGGACGCACCCAGACCGACGCGCAGGATGGCTCGGCGACCTCGACCATCGACAACGACGGCACTCGCGCGGCGCTCGAGTTCCTCCACGCCCTCCGCTTCGAGGATGACTCCTTCGGTTCCAAGGTCGACCTCGACTGGGGCACCATCAACCAGGAGTTCGCCGCCGGGAACATCGGCATGTACACGTCGGGATCCGATGTGTACACCGCCCTCGTGCGCGACTTCGGCCTCAAGCCCGAGTCGTACGGGCTCACCGTCGTTCCCACCGAGGGCGCCGACCCCGGCACGCTCGGCGGCGGCGACATCGCCGTGGTCAGCCCCACCGTCGACGAGAAGACCAAGGCCGCAGCGGTCACCTGGATCGACTGGTACTACATGCAGAAACTGCTGGACAAGGACGCGGCGATCCTCGACGCCAAGACGCTCAACGAGTCGGGGCAGGCCGTCGGCACCCCCGTGCTGCCCGTGCTCAGCCGCGAGCTCTACGAGGAGTCGCTCGGCTGGATCGAGCCGTACATCAACGTGCCCCGTGACCAGATGACGCCGTTCATCGACTCGATCTGGGACCAGACGCCGGTGGGGGAGCCCAAGAAGAAGACCCAGGAGGTCTACGCGCTCCTCGACACGGTGGTCCAGACGGTGCTCACCGATGAGAACGCCGACATCGACGCTCTCCTCGCACAGGCTCAGACCGACGCGCAGGCGAAGCTCGACGAGTGATCCCTCCGGGGCGTTCCGGCTCGCCCGCGTCTCACCCGTGACGCAGCGAGTCGGAACGCCCCACCCACCCGCAGAAGGCACCCGCAAAGGCACTCCCATGACGCTGACCCTCCCGGACCGTCCCGCGACGGCTTCCGCCCCGCCGCCACCGGAGCGGCGTCCGCGCCGCACGCCACTCACGTGGCTCCGCGGCGGCGGGCTGACGAACCTCCTGTTCGTGCTGCCGATGCTGTTCGTCTTCCTCTTCTTCTCGTGGTCGCCGATCGTCCAGTCGGTGATCATGAGCCTGCAGAAGACGAACCTGATCGTCTCCGAGTGGGTCGGGATCGACAACTACGCCGCCGTGCTGAGCGATCCCGAGCTCGGCCGCGCCGTCGTCAACACGCTGTACTTCGCGCTCCTCGCGCTGCTGTTCGGCTTCCCGCTGCCGCTGTTCATGGCCGTTCTCATGAGCGAGGTCAAGCGCGGCAAGGGCCTGTACTCCGCGCTCGCGTATCTGCCGGTCGTGATCCCTCCGGTGGTCGCCGTCCTGCTGTGGAAGTTCTTCTACGACGCGGGGCCCAACGGCGTCTTCAACACGGTCCTGGGTTGGGTGGGCATCGGCCCCCAGCCGTGGCTGTCGTCGGCCGCCCAGGCGATGCCGTCGCTCGTGCTGGAGGCGACGTGGGCGGGGGCCGGCGGATCGATCATCATCTACCTCGCGGCGCTGCTGAGCGTTCCGCCGGAGCTGTACGACGCCGCCGAGGTCGACGGCGCCGGGATCTGGCGCAAGGTGTGGCACGTCACGCTGCCGCAGCTGCGCGGGATCCTCTTCATCATGCTCATCCTGCAGGTGATCGCCACGGCCCAGGTGTTCCTGGAACCGTTCCTGTTCACGGGGGGCGGGCCGGCGGGGGCGACCAAGACCGTCCTGCTCTACATCTACGACAAGGCCTTCCGCAACAGCCTCGGCGGGGATTACGGCGAGGCCACCGCCGTGTCGGTGCTGCTGGCGATCGTGCTGGCGGTGCTGTCGTGGCTGTACTTCAGGCTCACCAACCGTTGGAGCACCTCATGACCACCTCGCTCGACCGCACGCGTCCGCCCGAGGGACTGCGCGCGTGGCTGCGCCGCCGCCGGGAGGCGCGGACGTCCGTCGACGATCTCGCCGAGCGCTCGATCGTCTCGGCATCGGAGCGACGCCGCCCCGGCACCCGCTGGGGCATGCGCGTGGTCCACGCGTTCCTCTTCGTCTCGCTCGTCGTCGCCGGACTCGGCCCGATCCTGTGGCTGATGAAGGCCGCCGTGACGCCGTCGCAGGACACCATCACCACGCCGTTCGCGCTGTGGCCGAACGGCATCGACTGGGAGAACCTGTCGACCGCGTGGAACGACATCCACATCGACCAGTACTTCCTCAACACGATCGTCATCGCGCTCGGGGCCTGGTTCACGCAGCTGTTCATCGCGACGACGGCCGGGTACGCGCTGTCGGTGCTGCGGCCGAAGTACGCCTCGATCCTCAACGCGCTCGTGCTGGCGACCCTGTTCATTCCGGGCATCGTGCTGCTCGTGCCGCTGTACCTGACGATCGTCCGGCCGCCGTTCATCGACGCATCGCTCCTGAACAACTACCTCGCGGTGTGGCTGCCCATGGGCGCGAACGCGTTCAACATCCTGCTCGTCAAGCGCTTCTTCGACTCTCTGCCGCGCGAGGTGTTCGAGGCGGCGCGCACCGACGGAGCCGGGGCGTTCCGGCTGTTCTGGTCGATCGTGCTGCCGATGTCCAAGCCCATCCTCGGCGTCGTCTCGGTGTTCGCGATCATCGCGGCCTGGAAGGACTACCTCTGGCCGAAGCTGGTGCTCCCCGATCCGGCGGTGCAACCGCTGTCGGTGAGGCTTCCCGACGTCGCCAGCCAGACCGAGCTCGACGTGTTCCTGGCCGCCCTGGCCATCGCGACGCTTATTCCCATCGTGATGTTCCTGCTGTTCCAGTCGGTGTTCCTGCGATCGGCGGGCCTCGGCGGCGCCGTCAAGGGCTGAGGGCCTGCACAACTCCTCCAATCCGTGAGCGTCGGCCGGTCGACCCGCGCGCTGGTGCCCCCGCCGCGCGCGGCGCGCGTCGGATCGGAGGAGTTCTGCAGATGCCGCCGCGGATCATCGCGCGCGCTTGACGTGCTCGTACGCGGCCAGGGCGGCACGGCGGGTCTCGCCGAGGTCCACGATCGGCTCGAGGTCGGCGCTGTCGGGTGCCCATTGGGCCACGTACGAGCCGTGCGGGTCGAACTTCTCCGCCTGCCGCTCCGGGTTGAAGATGCGGAAGTAGGGTGCGGCGTCGGCGCCCGACCCGGCGACCCACTGCCAGTTGAAAGGGTTGCTTGCCGCATCCGCGTCGACGAGCGTGTCCCAGAACCACTGCTCGCCTTCGCGCCAGTGGATGGCGAGATTCTTCGTCAGGAACGACGCCGTCACCATCCGGACGCGGTTGTGCATGACTCCGGTCTCCCACAGCTCCCGCATCCCTGCATCCACGAGCGGCACTCCCGTGCGGCCGCGCTGCCACGCGTCGAGGTGGGACGGGTCGACGTCGGGCCACGGGAAGGCGTCGAACGAGGCGCGCCAGTTGCGGGTGGCGAGATCGGGGAAGTGGAAGAGGGTGTGCCACGCGAACTCGCGCCAGCCGATCTCCGTCAGGAACCGGTGCGCGGATGCCGCGTGCGCACCGCTTCCGGCGGCCTCGATCGTCTCGTGCCAGACGGTGTGGGGGCTGAGCTCGCCCCAGCGCAGGCGCGGTGACAGCTGGGAGGTGACTCCGGCCGACGGTTCGTCGCGGGCGCGGTCGTAGTCGCCGAGGTCGTCGGAGAGGAAGGTGCGCAGGCGTCGCCGTGCGCCCAGCTCGCCGGGTTGCCACCTCTCCCGCAGTCCCCCCGCCCAGTCGGGGGCGGTCGGCAGCAGCTCCCAGTCGTCGAGGTCGTCGCCCCGGGCGCCGACGCCGTCGATCGTGCGCGGTTCGGGCAGCGGCGCTCGCGGCGAGGGCAACGCGAGGCAGGCGTTCCAGAACGGGGTGAAGACGGAGTAGGGCGAATCGCTGCCGGTGCGCACGGTCCATGGCTCGAACAGGAGATTCGCCCCGAACGACTCCACCGTGAGGCCCTGATCGCGCAGGCTCGACTTCAGAGCGGTGTCGATCTCGCGCTCGGCGCCGCCGTAGCGGCGGTTCCAGAAGACGGCGTCGGCACCGACCTCGGCCGCCACCGCAGGAACGACGTCGGCGGCCGGTCCGCGCCGGAGCACGAGCGAGCCGCCGCGGTCGGCGAGGCGCGTCGCGAGCTCGGCGAGACTGTGGTGCAGCCACCATCGTGCGGCTCCACCGAGGGGGCGGACCCCGGCCGACTCCTCGTCCAGCACGAACAGCACGGCGACACGCCCACGTCCGTCCGCCGCCCGATCGACCGCTGCCGCCCGGTCGACCGCTGCGCGGAGGGCGGGGTTGTCGGCCAGCCGCAGGTCGTCGCGGAGCCAGACCAGCGACGTCGTCGCGCTCACGCGGCCGCGACCTCCGCGGCGTCGGCGTCGGAACCCGAGCGCGCGGGCTCCTCGCCCGGAACGACGTGCCCGCGGGGCACCGCCACCTTCAGGGCGCCCTTCTCGATGCGTGCCGTGACGTGGGTGGCCTCTCCGAACTCATCGCCGTCGAGCTGCACCGCCTGCGCGCTCTGCGCGGCCAGGTCGATGCCGACCCCGCGGGTGAACCGCACCGCGTTGTCCTTCGTGCGCAGCGCCATGATCCGTCGACCGGCACGGAAGCGACGCAGCACGCTGTTGTCCCACGCCACGCGCCGCCACACCAGAAGCCAGCCGAACGCGCTCTTGGGCTGGAAGATCGCGATGTCGAGTTCGCCGTCGGTGACCGAGGCCTCCGGGATCAGCTCGAGTCCGGCCGGCAGCGACCCGCAGTTCGCGAAGACCACGCTCTGCACCTGTGCACGGTGCACCTTGTGGCCGGGCACCTGGTACATCACGGGGAACGGCTTGGCCTTCACGAGCGACCGCGCTGCGCCGTCGACGTAGGCGACCCAGCCGACCTTCTTCTTGAGGTCGCCGCTCGTGTTGGCGATCATCGCGGCGTCCAGCCCCATGCCGCCCATCACCACGAACGCGCGCTTCTCGCTCGACCCGTCCTCGCGGGCGAGCGTCGCGATCCCCACGTCGATCGGCAGCACGTCGCCGTCGAACGCGGCGGCGATCATGGACTCCGGGTTGTCGAGCGGCAGCCGCAGGTTGCGGGCGAGGAGGTTCCCGGTGCCGCTCGGCACGATCGCCAGCGGCACCCCCGAACCGCTCATCGCTTCGCTGACCGCGCGAACGGTGCCGTCGCCTCCGGCCACGAGCACCGCGTTGACGCCCTCCTTCAAGGCCTGACGCGTGACGTCGTCGCCGAGGTCGTCGACCGTCGTCTCATAGAAAAGGGGTTCGGACCAGCCCGCGTCCTTCGCCAGGCTCGCGACCTGCTCTCGCAGCGCGTCGCCGTCGACCTTGATCGGGTTGTACACGAGCGCCGCCTTGGGGTTCGGTCGGCCGGGCTCGTCGGAGAGCGGCTCGGTGCGGCCTTCCTCGTCGACCCGTCTCGCTTCGCCGCCCTCGCCGTCGGTGGTGTCGGGGGCGACGTCGTCCGGTTCCCGGATCACCTCGTCGGGGGCCGCGGCCTGCTCCGGGTCGGGCCCGGGGACTGCGGCTGCGTCGGAAGGGGAGGAACCGTGCGTCGCCATGCGTACAGAGTATTGCCGCGCAGGAGGCTGCGGCGAGGGCTTGACGCGTGATCTCCGGGATGCCGTCTGCACAACTCCTTCGATTCGTGCGCCCTCCGCGCGCCGGGGGCCGGCCCCGCCCGGGCGGGCGCCCACGTCGGCTCGGTTGTGGAGGAGTTGTGCAGGCGGCTCCCGCGCCAGAGTGGGGTGGTCGAGCCCATCACTAGACTTGAGGGGTGATCGATCTGGCTCTTCTCCGCGACAACCCGGACCTCGTCAAGCGCTCCCAGGAGGCGCGCGGCGAGTCGTCGGACACGGTCGACGCGGCGATCGCGGCCGATCACGCCCGCCGCGCGGCCATCACGACCTTCGAGGAACTGCGCGCGGCCCAGAACGCGCACGGCAAGCGGGTGGCGCAGGCGCCGAAGGAGGAGAAGGCCGCCCTGGTCGCCGAGGCGAAGGAGCTCAGCGAGCGCGTCAAGAGCGCGCAGCAGGCGGTCACCGAGGCCGAGGAGGCCGCGTCGGAGGCGCTCGGCCGCATCGAGAACATCGTCATCGAGGGCGTTCCCGCCGGCGGCGAAGACGCGTTCGTGACCCTCCGCAGGCACGGCGAGATCCCCCGGTTCGACTTCGCGCCGCGCGACCACCTCGCCCTCGCCGAGAAGCTCGGCGCCATCGACATGGAGCGCGGGGCCAAGGTCTCCGGGGCACGATTCACCTTCCTCACCGGCATCGGCGCGCGGCTGGAGATGGCCCTCATGAACCTCGGCATGGAGCGGGCGCTCGCCGCCGGATTCGTGCCCATGATCCCGCCCACCCTCGTGCGCTCCGAGGTGATGCGCGGAACGGGCTTCCTCGGTCAGCACGCCGACGAGGTCTACCGCCTCGACGACGACGACCTCTACCTCGTGGGGACGAGCGAGGTGCCCCTCGCCGGCTATCACATGGACGAGATCCTCGATCTGTCGGCGGGTGCCAAGCGCTATGCCGGCTGGTCCACCTGCTACCGCCGCGAGGCGGGCTCGCACGGCAAGGACACCCGCGGCATCATCCGCCTGCACCAGTTCAACAAGCTGGAGATGTTCGTCTTCACGACCCCCGAGGATGCCGAGGCCGAGCACCTGCGGCTCGTCGAGATGCAAGAGGCGATGCTCCGCGACCTCGGCCTGAGCTACCGCGTGATCGACGTCGCCGCCGGCGACCTCGGTTCCTCGGCCGCGCGGAAGTACGACATCGAGGCGTGGGTGCCCACGCAGGACGCCTACCGCGAGCTGACGTCGACGTCGAACTGCACGACGTATCAGGCGCGTCGCCTCAACATCCGGCACCGTCCGGCGGCCGTCGACGCGGCCGCGGCGAAGACGACACCGGTGGCGACCCTCAACGGGACGCTGGCGACGACTCGCTGGATCGTCGCGATCCTCGAGACGCATCAGCGCGAGGACGGCTCGGTCGTGATCCCGGAGGTCCTCCGCCCGTATCTCGGAGGGCTCGAGGTCGCGGAGCCGATCGCGTGAGTCGGGGCGCACGCGGCGAGGAGCGTCTCCCCGCGACCGGCTCGGTCGATGTCGTCCGTCCCAAGAAGGCGGCCAAGCTCGTCGAAGGGATCGCCGCCGACACCGAGAAGCCCGACGTCGCGGTCGGGAGGCTGCTCATCGCGCTCGACATCGACGGCACCGTCCTCCTCGAGGACGAGTCCCTGAGCCCGGGTGTGCTGGAGGCCGTCGCTCACGCGCAGCGCGTGGGGCACGAGGTCATGCTGGCCACGGGGCGGTCGTGGGAGGGGACGCGGGGCATCCTGCACGTGCTGGGTCTGGAGCCCGAGTACGTCGTGTGCTCCAATGGCGCGGTCATCATGCGGCGGCACGGTGGTGACCTCGCCGACGAGACCCGTTACGACCGGTTCCACGTCGAGACCTTCGATCCCACCGAGGTCCTGCACCTCCTGCGCACGCACCTCCCCGACGCGAAGTACATGGTCGAGCTCGCCGACGGACGCCGCCTGTACACGGAGGCGATGGACGACTGGAACCTCAGCGCGGCCGCGCGCGTCTCGTTCGAGGACCTGGCCGCGCAGCCGGTCTGTCGCGTCGTGGTGGTCTCTCCGGACGACACCGACGACGACTTCGTGGGTCTCGTGAGCCGCATCGGCCTCAACAAGGTGTCGTATGCCGTGGGCTGGTCGGCGTGGCTCGACATCGCGCCCCAGGGGGTCGACAAGTCGACGGCGCTCGAGCGCGTCCGCGTGCTGCTCGGGATCGACCCCGCTCACGTCCTCGTCATGGGTGACGGGCGCAACGACGTGGGGATGTTCCGCTGGGCACGGGAGCACGGCGGGCGTGCCATCGCCATGGCACAAGGCCCCGAAGAGGTGCTGCGCGAGGCGTCCGAGACGACGTCTTCTGTGCACGCCGGTGGCGTGGCCGCGATTCTCCGGCACCTCTGAGAGCGACCGCCTTCGGGCACCAACCGGACCCTGCGGGCGGTTAACAGCGGCCCCTCAGGCGAATTCGGCCAGAATGGGGGTGCTCGATCGTCGAGTTCCCGAGTCCAGTAGAATCGACCCCTGTCGGCCGGATGCCCCGTGCATCTGCCGGGAGGGTTGTCCGAGCGGCCGAAGGATCCGGTCTTGAAAACCGGTGGGCAGCAATGTCCCGTGGGTTCGAATCCCACACCCTCCGCTTCAGAAAGGCATGTCGTGAGCGAAACCCCCGACGCCACGCCGGCAGGTGCGACGCGCGCGCCGCTCGCTCGCCACGGCATCCAGCGTTCGCCGAGTCCGCTCGCCCAGATCCTGACGGTCCTCGGGGCGATGGTCGCCGTGGTCGCCGTCAGTGTGGGCGCCGTCGGGGCCTTCTATGTCTGGGACGCGGCGCAGGCGCTCGACCGCAACAGCGTGTCCATCGGCGAGGAGTCGCTCCCGCCGTCGATCGGTGAGATCGAGGGCGGCGTCAACCTACTCGTCGTCGGCACCGACTCGTGCGAGGGCGCCAACGCCGAGCTGTCCAAGGCGTGCAAGGCCGGGACCACGGCGGGTGAGCGCAACGACGTGACGATGCTCGTCCACATCAGCGACAAGCCGCGCCGTGTGACGGTCATCTCGTTCCCGCGCGACATGATCGTCCCCATTCCGTCGTGCCCCACCGGCGACGGCGGATCGTATTCGGCGATGAGCGCGCAGATGCTCAACTCGTCGTACATGTATGGCGGTCTGGCGTGTTCGGTGCTCACGATCGAGGAGCTCACCGGCGTCGACATCCAGTACGCGGCGTCCATTCGCTGGACCGGCGTCATCAACATGTCCGACGCGATCGGCGGCGTGGACGTCTGTGTCGCCGACGACATCAAGGACAAGCACACCGGGCTCAAGCTCAAGAAGGGCAACCACACCCTCGTCGGCAAGCAGGCCCTGCAGTTCCTGCGTATCCGCCACGGCATCGGCGACGGGTCCGACCTCGGCCGCATCTCCAACCAGCAGCAGTTCATGAGCTCGATGGTGCGAAAGCTCCAGTCCGACGGTGTGCTCGCGAACCCCGCCGTGCTCTTCAACCTCGCCACGACCGCGGTCGCGCAGGTGCAGAGCAAGCAGCTCGTGCTCAGCGACACCCTGACCAACCCGCAGCGGATGGTGCAGATCGCGATGGCCGTCAAGAGCGTGCCGTACAAGGACATCGTCTTCGTCCAGTACCCGACGGTCTACGCGCCCGGCGGCGGCCGCGTGCTGCCCGTGACGCAGGCGGCGACCGTCCTCTTCGACGCGCTCGAGGAGAACAAGGAGATCAAGCTCACCGGCAGCGCCAGCCAGGGCTACGGCGTCGAGGTGGTCGGTGAGGCCGAGCAGCCCGATCCGTCGTCGACGGCATCTCCGAGCGCGACCGGAACCCCGACCAAGAGCCCCACGCCGAGCGGCACGTCGACCCCGAAGCCCACCGAGACCGCGGTCGACCTCCCGACGCAGATCGCGGGACAGACCGCCGCCGACGTCACCTGCACGCAGGCGCAGCGCTGACGGCGTCGGCCGGTTCGTGGGCCGGGCGACGAGCAGTTATGATGGGCGGGTGTGTTCGCGCCGCGCGCGGCCGGACACCTGGAGACGTCGCATAGTCAGGCCTAGTGCACCACCCTGCTAAGGTGGAGTCCCCTTACGGGGACCGAGGGTTCAAATCCCTCCGTCTCCGCCAGAAGCTCGCCCGATCCGGCGAGCTTCTTGCGTTCGTGGGGCGGTCGCTCACCCCGTACGTGGACAGTCCACCCCGGCCGAGCAGCATCGTCGATAGCGTCGCTCCGTGACCACTCCGCACGTCTCGTTCTCCGTCTGCGCCTGGCCTGCGCCCAACAACCCGGATGGCGCGTTGCGCGCGGGCTCTCTCACCGTCACAGCCGGGGAGGCGGCGGATCCTGCCGCGTCGGTCGTGGTCCATCGATGGTTCGACGAGAGCGGTGTGGCGGCACTGCAGCGATGGCCGGACGACCCGGCGAGACGCATCCCCTGGGTGATGTGGCGCGCCACGGAGCATGGCGATCGTCTCGTCACGGTAGGCATCGACACCGACTCGGACGATCACCTGCTCGCGGTGGCATCGGTGACTGTCGACGGCATGGTGGTCTGGCAGCAGTCACCCGCCGAGAGCCTCATGGGCACTCTCGTGCGGGGCCTGGTCGACGGGCTCGCCGGCGCAGTGGCCACCAGTCCGCCCGACGTCAGTGAGGGCGAGGCCTGGGCGACGGGCGAGCGCCCTCCTGAGCCCGACGAACCCAGCGAAAGGAACGGCGAACCCCTGCGTTCGGCACACCTCGTGACGGCGGGTCGGGTGCTCCGGGCGCTCGAGGTCGAACCGGTCAGAGACCCCGAGACCGACGAGGTACGAGCACGGCGTGCGATCGTGTTGGACGGTGCTGCGCCCCTGCAGTCCCTCGGCACCCTCGTCTGGGCCGAGGGTCTGCGGTGGTGGCCGTCGGGCCGGTCGCCGTGGATCGACGCGCCCGCCACGGGCGACGACGTGCCCGTCGAGGTGCAGAAGCTGGCGCGGGCACTGCGCGAGGCGACTCCGCCGCCCGCGCCTCCGCGCGATCGCCCCTGAGTGGCGCCGCCGGAGCCGCCCAGGCTCACTCCGAGTACCACCGGTCCAGCGCGGCGCGCGTCGTCTCCGAGATGGCGCGGAGGGTGTCGTCGAAAGCTCGAGCCGTGCCCACCACCTGGTCGAGCGCGCTGTGTCGGAAGCCGGTGCCGGGGACGGCGGAGCTCCCGACCACACCGAGGACGGGGCGCTCCAGGGCGTTCGAACGCGCGAGCACACCGCCCACCACCTTGCCGCTGAACGATGTCTCATCCAGCCGGCCCTCGCCGGTGATCACGAGATCTGCGCGTCGGATGAGCCCGTCCAGATCGACGGCGTCGGCGACCGCATCGAACCCGGGCACGATGCGGGCGCCGATGGCGGCGAGGCCGCCAGCGAGGCCACCGGCAGCGCCTGTGCCGGCGATCAGGTTCACATCCACGTGGAAGAGGTCCAGGTACCGATCGCGTTGCTGCGCCAGTCGAAGGGTCAGCGTCTGGACGTCCTCCGCCGTCGCCCCCTTCTGGGGGCCGAACCTCTCGGCCGCATCGGTGAACGCGGTGGTGACATCGCTGAGCACCTCGACGTCCACGTGAGCGGGCAGACGGCCCACCACGCGCGCGGCTGCTTCGCCGCCGTCCGTGGTGGCCACACCTCCGACGGCGACCAGGATGCGCGTCGCGCCCTCATCCATCGCGGTCCGGATCAGTTCTCCCACGCCCACGGAGGTCGCCGCGACCGGATCGTTCACGCCGTCTGTCGACGCGAGCACGAGTCCGCAGCACTCCGCCGCTTCGATGATCGCCGTGCCGGCGTCGAGATACCAGCGCGCTGTCACCGGCCGGCCATGGGGTCCCGTGACGACGGAGCTCCGGTTCGGACTGCTCAAGGCGTCCAGCGTGCCGTCCCCGCCGTCCGCCAAGGGGCGGACGACGGGGAGCCAGCGGCGTCGACGGATCTCGCTCGCGATCGCTTCGGCGACCTCTGCAGCGTCTGCGGTGCCCTTGAACTTGTCGGGGCACACCAGGACGGTCGGCACGGCGGTCATCTCAGACCGCGAGCCTCTCGACCGCCGGCACGAGCGGCTCGACTCGGCGCAGCATCAGTCCGAAGATCAGCGCGCCGGCCACAGCCACGGCTCCGCTGAGCACCAGCGGGAACACGAACGATCCGGTGGCGCCGTAGAGCGCACCGATCACGATCGGGCTGAGGGCAGAGCCGATGTTGGAGAAGAAGTTCTGCGACGCTCCGAGCGAGGCAACCGTTCCGGTGGGAGCGACATCGGCGGGGAGGCACCAGATCGTGACGATCGTGAACGAGGCGGCAGCGTAGGAGATCGACATGAGAGTCAGGACCTGCCACGACTCGGGCGCGACCGCGGCGAGTGCGATGACGGAGCAGATGAGCATTCCGCTCACCAGGCAGGTCTTGCGCACCCGGGTCAGTGTCCATCCGCGGGCGAGGAGCGCGTCGCCCACGAGCCCACCGATCCACGAACCGGCGATGGCAGCGATCGGCGGGATCGCTCCGAAGACGCCGAGGCCGAGCAGGTCGAACCCGCGCTCGTTCACGAGGTAGGACGGGAACCACGTGAGGAAGAAGGTGACCATGAAGTTCACGCAGAAGAAGCCGAGCATCATGGCCCAGACCGTACGGAATCGCAGCAGCTTGCCCAGCGCCATCGGCCGCTCTTGAGTAGCGGGCGCCTCGGCTCGTCCTTCGTTGATGAAGTCCAGCTCCGCCTGGTTGACCGATCGCAGCGCCTCGGGGTGCCGGTACAGGGCCCACCATCCCGCGGTCCAGAGCACGCCGATGACGAAGGCGAGCACGAACACGGAGCGCCAGCCCCAGATCGCGATGATGGCGACGATCAGGGGAGTGGCCACGGCGCTGCCGATCCGCGCGCCCGAGTCGTACACGGCGGTGGCGCGCCCGCGCTGGCGGGGGTTGAACCAGCGCGCGACGGTCTTCGCGGACGACGGGTAGGCGCCGGCCTCGCCGATGCCGAGGCCGAGGCGAAGTCCGAGGAGGACGCCGAACGAGGATGCGATCGCAGTGAGCCCGGTGAACACCGACCAGACCAGCACGGATGCGCCGAACATGAGGCGCTCACCGAATCGGTCGATCAAGCGTCCGGCCGGGATCTGCATGAGGGCATACGACCACGAGAACGCGGAGAGGATGAGTCCTTGCTCGGTGGGTGTCAGATGGAAGTCCTGCGTCATGAAGGGAAGCGACACCGAGATCGCCGACCTGTCGATGTAGTTGATGGCGAGGCCGATCGCGCAGGCGATGGCGATCAACCACCGGATCTTCGATGCCTTCGTGCCGTCCATTCTCGGGACGCGTCCGCGACTGTCCACGGGCCTGCTTGTCATGGGTACCTCCTCGTACGTCAGCGGACTGGGGGGTTCGCTGTGGGGTGACTGCTGAACGTCGGGTGTTCAGGAGCGCGAGGCTCTGTTGCCTCTCGCGATGATGATAGAACCGCGCATCTTGCGGTGTCAATCGCAGATATGTGCGCGTATCAAGCGTTCTAGCGTGGTCATGATGCGCAAGGTGACGGCTTAGATGAGCGAAACACGCGTATTGACTTGACATGAGCGGATCGCGCGTCTTACGGTGAGGTCATGGACAACGACCACTCGGGCCGACGGCGAGACCTCAAAGGTGATGCTCGCCGCAATCAGATCCTCGCGCTGCTTGAGCAGAGCGATCAGGACCTCACCGTCGAGCAGATCGCCGCACACTTCAACGTGTCGTTCGCCACGGTTCGTCGTGACCTGGCGCGCCTTCGAGGCGCTGAAGGGGTCGCGCGCACTTATGGCGGCGTCACCCTCGTGCGGCCGCACGAGCTCTCCACGCGGGAGCGCCGCTCGGAACGCAGCGCGCAGAAGACGGCGATCGGGCGGGTCGCCGCGGACTACGTGGAAGACGGCGACCTGGTCATCCTCGATGCCGGGACGACGACCACATGCGTGGCCGAGGGGCTGCGTGGTCGTGAGGACGTCACCGTCGTCACCAACGGCATCGGCGTGATGACGACCCTCCTGGAAGCGCCCGGTGTCGACATCATCGCCCTCGGAGGCCACCTCCGCGCGATCAACGAGACGATCACCGGCCCCGTCGCCGAAGGCATGCTCCGGCAGGTGTACGCCGCCGTCGCGTTCCTGGGCGTCGACGCGATCGTCCCCGACCGCGGAGTCGCGTCTCGTACGCCGGATCAGAGCACGCTGAAGTCGCTCATGATGCGGCGTGCCGCTCGAGTCGTCGTCGTCGCAGACTCCTCGAAGCTCGTCGACGGGGACTTCGCCTACTGGTCGCCTCTCGAGGTTCCGTGGGAGTTGGTGACGGACGCCGGCGCCACCGGCGAGCAGATCGCCACCGCTGTCGCAGCCGGCGCAGTCCAGGTCGTTCTCGCACACGACGACCACTACACCGTCGCATGGCCGCCATCCCCCCGAGACGACCGCGGCTGAACCCTCCCGAAAGGAACAACGATGAGACAAGCCATCCTTCGCGCACCACAGGACCTTCGGGTCGAGGAAGTGCCCGTGCCCACCCTGGAGCCCGGGGATGTGCTCGTCCAGGTGGACGCCACCTTGCTGTGCGGCACGGATGTCCGCATCTTCGACGGCACGAAGTCACGCAACGTGAGCTTCCCCACGGTGCTCGGTCACGAGTTCGCCGGTCACATCGTCGACAGCAACGGATCACTCCCCGACGGTGTACGCGAAGGTCAGCAGGTCTGCGTCTACCCCCTCGTGCCCTGTGGCGAATGCGCCGCGTGCCGCAAGGGACACGAGAACATCTGCCGCAACCGAGTCGCGTTCGGGTATCAGCTTCCGGGCGGGCTCTCGCAGTTCGTCCGCGTGCCGGCCCGTGCCGTGAAGAACCTCGTCCCCCTCGAAGGCGTGAGCGCGGCCGAGGCGGCCATCGTCGAGCCGACCGCGTGCGCCTACAACGCTCAGAAGCTCGTGCGCAGCCAGCAGGCCGAGACGATGCTCGTGGTGGGCTGCGGACCGCTCGGCCTGATGCACATCCGGCTCGCGAAAGCCCTCGGGGTCCCGAGAGTCGCCGCCGTGGACCCGATCGAGGCGCGCCGCGCCGTCGCCTCCGCCTCCGGCGCCGACCTCGTGCTTGCTCCCGGAGAAGGCGCGTCCGACCAGATTCGCGAGTGGAGCGACGGCGGCATCGACGTGCTCATCATGGCCATCGGTCGCACGGACGCCCTCACTCCCTACGTCTCGGCACTCGCGCCGGGTGCGCGGATCTCGGTCTTCGCGGGCTTCGCCTCCGCGGCCGAGATCTCCATCGTCGCCAACGACATCCACTACAACGAGTGGGAGATCGTGGGCGCGTCGTCCTGTCGGCTCGACGGCTTCCACGCTGTCGCCGATCTCATCACGTCGGGCCGACTGAAGGTAGACGACCTCGTCGGCTCTCGACTCCCGCTCGCCCAGACCGTCGACGCTCTCGCCCTCGCCGCATCCGGCAAGGACATGCGCGTCGGCGTCGATCCCTGGTCCTGACCACACCCGCAGCACCCTCGAAAGGAACACCTTCCATGTCCACGAACGCCTACGCACTCAACACGACGGGCACCACGGCCGGTCTCGGTCGCGAGATCCGTCTCCGGCGTCTGTTCGGTCTCGACGGGCGCACGGTGACCGTCGCCCTCGACCAGGCCGTGCCGCGCGGAGTCGCGCCCCGACTGGCGAGCATGGCGGAGACCTACGCCTCGATCGCCGACGGGCGCCCCGATGCCGTGACGATCACGAAGGGGATCGCGGGACACCTGTTCGGCGGAAACCCGGCGCCGATTCCCTGGATCCTCAAGGCGTCGATGTTCTCCGTGGACTTCCACCCGACCTACGACGCGACCATCGCCTCCGTCGAGGACGCCATCCGGCTCGGTGCCGACGGAGTCGCGGTGGGGATCTCCGCGGGATCCTCCCACCAGGTCGCAATGCTCGAGATGCTCAACAAGGTGGTCGAAGAGGCGCACGTCTGGGGCATCCCGGTCGTCTGCCACGCCTACCCGAGCGGCGAGCTGTGGGGCGATCGGAAGGGTTCCACCGAGGCGGTGCTCTACGCGTCGCGAGCCGCGGCCGAACTCGGAACCGACATCGTCAAGACCTGGTACACCGGATCGGCCGAAGAGTTCCGGAAGGTAGTCGCGGGTACCCCCGCGATCGTCGTCGCAGCCGGTGGCGCGCCCGCGAAGAACCCGCGCGACGTGCTCGAGCAGGCCGCCGCCGTGGTCGAAGCCGGCGGACACGGAATGACCGCCGGTCGTAACGTCTGGCAGGCGGCCGACCCCGCGGCGATGGTCCGTGCGCTCAAGGCCGTCATCCACGACGGTGTGTCGCCCGCGGAGGCGGAGAAACTCCTCACAGCCTGATCCGAAGGCACGACAGAAAGGCTCGATGATGAGTACGTACGTGGGGATCGACCTCGGCACGACCGCGACCAAAGCGGCGCTGATCGATTCGGACGGGACAGTGCACGCGCGGTCGCGCGTCGCGCACGCCCATGCTCGGTCGGCCGAGCATGGGCGGGTCGACCCGACCGCATGGGTCGCCTCCATCCGGGGCGCGTGCGAGGCGCTGGGGCCGCGCGCCGCCCAGGCGAGCGGAGTCGGCTTGTCGGTGCATTGCCCCACCGCGCTCCTCATCGACCGCGATGGCGCGCCATTGGCGCGCGGCCTCACCTGGGATCATCCGGAGATGGCGGAGCTGACCTTCGCCGGCCTGGAGCTCGTCGATGACGGCGCCGTGCGGCTGTCGGGAAACCGGCCGTCGCCGGCGACGTTCATGATCGCCGCGCACGCGTTCTTCGCCAAGAACGAGCCCGAAGCACTCGCACGAGCACACCATCTGGGACTCGTCGGCACCTGGCTGGGCCTGTGGCTCACGGGCCAGTCAGGGATCGACGCGACGCAGGCCTCGTACACCGGTGCCTACGACACGATGAGGGCGACGGGCTGGATGCCCGACGTGCTCGAGGCGCTCGGAGTGCCGCTCGATCTTCTCCCTCCCCTCCGCGCGTCGCTTTCGGTGCTCGGTGAGCTGCGCGCCTCCGTCTCGCAGATGCTCGGTCTCCCCGCCGGCATCCCCGTGGTCATGGGGTCGGCCGACACCCCTGCGGCGTCCTACGCGCTCGGTGCGCGGCAGGGCGGCACTCCTCTGTTCATCATGGGAACCACCCACGTGATCTCCAACTGCGTGGGTGCTCCCGATAACCGGGCACAGGCGCTGCAGCGTGCGGACGTGCGCCCCGGCCAGTGGCTGCTCAACGGTGTCACGAACGGTGGTGATGCACTCGCGATCGGTGCGCGCCTGCTGGGATACGGCAGGTCGGGAGGTTCGGTGCAGAGCCTGGTCGAGGATGCCTGGGCCGTCGGCCGGCGAGACACCGCATCCGCCCCCGTCTTCATCCCGCACGTCGTTCCCGAACGCGGTCCGCTCTGGTTCAACCGGCCGCACACGGCGCTCATCGGCCTCGTCGCCTCCACCCGCACCGCCACAGCGGCCCGCGGAGTGCTCGAAGGGGTGCTCTTCGCCGATCGCCTCGTGATCGAGAGCTGTGTCGCCGATGACCAAGGACCCATCATGCTCTCGGGGGCGTTCGGGTCGGACGTCGCCTTGCCGCAGATCCTCTCCGACATCCTCGGAAAGGACACCTGTGTGCTCGACGAGAGCCACCTGCCATCGATCGGCGCCGCGGCGATGGCCCTCGAGACCCTCGAGGGGACCGTGTTCCCGGTGCCGATCTCACGACCCGTCCACCCGAGGGAGTCGTGGCGCGACACGGTCGGGGAACGGTGGAACGAGTACCGCGACCGCTGGACCGCGATCGTCGGCACGCCGCCACCCCGCCCCCTCGGCAGTCACACCCCCGCCGCTGAAGCGGCATGACCCAACGAAGGATCACAGACATGACCAACCACCTCTACATCGCTCGCACCCTGTCCGACGACGCGATGGGTCGAGCCCACGAGCTCGGGCTGCCGGTTGTCGTCGGAGTCGACGAGCCGCCGACCCGTGAGCGTCTGCTCGCCGATGTCGCGGGCGCCACCGCCGCCGTCGTGACGCTCACCGAGCGAGTCGACGCGGAGTTCCTGGATGCGGCGGGACCGAACCTGCGCTTGGTGGCCAATGTCGCCGTGGGCTTCGACAACATCGATGTCGCCGAGGCGCAGCGCCGAGGAGTCGCGGTGAGCAACACTCCCGGCGTGCTCGACGACGCGACGGCAGACCACACGTTCGCGATGATCCTCGCCGTCACGCGGCGCGTCGCCGAAGCGGATCGTTTCGTTCGATCCGGCACACCCTGGGTGTGGGGTCCCCGCATGTTCGTCGGACTGGATCTGTCGGGCGGCACCAAGCTCGGCGTGATCGGCATCGGCAGGATCGGTCGCGCGGTGGCCCGTCGCGCGCAGGCGTTCTCGATGACGGTGCTCGGCTACGACCCGCAGTATGAACCGGGCGATCGGGTCGACGGGGTGCGGATGCTCTCGCTGCCGGATCTTCTCGCGGAGTCCGACATCGTCTCTGTGCACGTGCCCCTCCTACCCGCGACACGCCATCTCATCGATGCCGCGGCGATCGCGAGCATGAAGGACGGTGCCTACGTCATCAATGCTGCTCGCGGGGGGATCGTCGATGAGAAGGCCCTCATCGCGGCGCTGCGGTCGGGAAAGCTCGCCGGTGCAGCGCTCGACACGTTCGAGGGGGAGCCTCACGTCGACCCCGAACTGCTCGAGATCGAGTCGGTCGTTCTGCAACCTCACATCGCGAGTGCGGGGTCGGCCACGCGCAGCCGGATGTGCCTTCTCGCGCTCGACAACGTGCGGGAGGTTCTGGCGGACCGTGAACCGGTCACCCCGGTGCTGGCGCATTGAGGTTCGGGCGAGGTTGGGGCGATCGTTGAGGAGCTGCCGATGGATGTCGTGATCGCGAGCGATCACGCCGCGCGGGAGATGACCCTGGAGCTCGGCCGTCGCCTTCACGAAGGCGGGCGTCGCGTGACCGAGCTCCCGGCGGGGGACGGTCGCTCCGACTACCCCTCCCGCGCCGAAGAGGTCGCTCGTGCCGTGGTCGAGGGACGCTACGACAGGGGCATCCTCCTGTGTGGCACGGGAGTCGGCATGGCCATTGCGGCGAACAAGGTCGCCGGGGTGAGGGCCGTCGTGTGCAGCGAACCGTACTCGGCCCTCATGTCCCGTGAGCACAACGACACGAACATCCTCGCGCTGGGCGCCCGCGTCATCGGAGTGGAGCTGGCGCAGATGATCGCCGAGACGTGGTTGGACGCGGAGTTCCAGGGACGGCGCCATCAGGAGAGGGTCGCGATGATCTCCGCACTGGAGGCGCGTGAGATCGGTACCCCGCGCGATCGCCCCTGACGACGCCGCCTCCCCGCCTCACCGGCCCTGCAGCGCGCGGGCGAAGGCGCGCACGAACGCGTCGACGTCGGCCTTCTCCAGACACAGCGGCGGCTTGATCTTCAGGACGTTCTGGTGATCGCCCGTCGGCTGCACGATCACGCCGAGTTCACGCATCCGGTCGCAGAGGGCCGCGGTCTCCTCCGTCGCCGGCTCACGGGTGGTTCGATCGCGGACGAGCTCGATGCCGAGGTAGAGGCCGGAGCCATGGACGGCCCCGACGAGGGGGTGGTCGAGTCCGAGCACCTGTGCGCGTAGATATGCGCCGACCGTCCGCGCGTTCTCCTGGAGGCCCTCGTCGCGGATGACGTCGAGCACGGTCGATCCGATGACGCTGGAGACGGGGCTTCCGCCGGTCGAGGCGAAGAAGTAGCCCTCCCGTCGGTAGGCCGCGGCGATCTCCCGCGTGGTGATGACCGCGCCGAGCGGGTGGCCGTTGCCGATCGCCTTGGCGACCGCGACGATGTCGGGGACGACGCCCTGCTGCTCGAAGCCCCAGAACCACTCGCCGAGCCGGCCGAACCCGACCTGCACCTCGTCGGCGACCGCGAGGCCGCCGTGGGCGCGGACGGCCGCGTAGACCGCGGCGAGATATCCGTCCGGGAGGGCCACTCCGCCCGCGTTGCCGAAGAACGTCTCCGCGACGAACGCCCCGGGGGCGCGGCCCTGCGCGGCGAGCCGTTCGATCTCCGCGACGGCCTCGGGCGCGTAGCGGGCGGCCTCCTCGTCACGGTGGACTCCCCGGAAGCTGTTCGGCGCGTCGATCGTGTGCACCCAGTCGGGACGGGTCGCCAGGGCCGCGGGATTGTCGGCGACCGACGTCGACACGGCGTCGGCGAGGTCGGTCCACCCGTGGTACGACTCCCGGACGGCGAGCACGTCGCGCCGCCCTGTCGCCGCCCGCGCCAGGCGCAGGGCGAGGTCGACGGCCTCCGATCCGCTGTTGACGAGGAACACCGTTTCGAGCGGTTCCGGCGTGAG
Organism: Microbacterium sp.; assembly: GCF_047607225.1. GTDB lineage: Bacteria > Actinomycetota > Actinomycetes > Actinomycetales > Microbacteriaceae > Microbacterium. The sequence continues at coordinate 28,383 of NZ_JASGDO010000032.1, forward strand.
CTCGGTCAAGCGCTCGGCGTACTCCACGACAGCGGAGTAGTGGAACCGGGAGTTGGTGTTGAGCGTCCGCAGCTGACGGTTCGCCGCCGCTGCGATCCGCGGGTGCGCGTGACCGAGCGCCGTGACGTTGTTGACCATGTCGAGGTACACGCGTCCGTCGGTGTCGATCAGGTACTGCTTCCAGCCGCGGGCGATGATCGGCGGCGCGTCGTAGTAGTGCTCCTGCACCTCCGCGAACACCCGGTCGCGACGCGCCAGCAGCGCCGCAGGGTCTTCCCGTTCCGCGGGGGACGGGTGCCCGGGGAGGAGCGGTGAGGGGTCGGCGACCACGGCGAGCCAGGCATCGGCCCACGCGGGGGCGACGAAAGCGGGCACGCGCGTCTCCTCACCGTATCCGTCGTCGCCCTCGCGCACGACGCGCACCGTGAGGTGCTGCGTGGCGGTTCCGATCGCGTCTCCGCGGGACACCGGGCGCTCGTCACGCCCGCCGGCCTCCGCGAGCGGGCCACCCTCGACGGACGCCGCCGTGAGCTCCAGACGGATGCCCGCCGCTTCGCCGTCGCCGCGCAGCACGAGACCGGCGTCGTCGCGGGAGAGCCGGCCGTTCCAGGGGGCGACGAGGGTCGCCGGCCGATCGAGGGTGATGTCGATGCCGGTCGCCACGGTGGCGGGGGCCTGTTGCGCATACGTCGTCGCGCGCGTCACGCGCGCCTCGCCGAACCGGGTGATCGCGGCGCGGCCGCCCGCGGCGAGCGCCCCGCGGGCGAGCCGCTCTTCGAGGCTGGCGTCGAGCCAGGCGCCGTCTTCGACGTCGGCGCTCGCCGCGGACAGATCGAGCACCGTGACGGAGTCGGCTCCGATCTCCGGCAGCAGGGGGAGGGCGGAAGGGATCTCCGTGACGACAGACGGAAGCCCCAGGGTGCGGCGCACGAGGCGCGTCGCGACGGGCAGCGGCACCGAGACCGCTGCGGCGAGGATCGCCTCCTCGTGCGGGAGGTTCTCGGCCGCGTAGGCGTTGCCCGGCTCCCGTGAGACCACGTGGTGTCCGCTTGCCACGAGGTGGACGGCCCGCAGGACCACGAGCGGCCAGAAGGCGGACGCCTCGCCGCTCGAGAGCGGGCGCCGGCGATGGTAGGCCTGGAGCGCGCGCACGGCTGCGGGCAGATCGACGCCGTCGTGGTGCAGGAGCGACGAGAACGTGATCGCCAGCCCGCCGACCGGCCACGTGCGGTTCAGGTCGCCCAGATCGATGACTCCGTCCGGTGTGCGCCGAACGGGGTCACTCCACACCACGTTGTCGTCCGTGAGGTCGCCGTGCACGGCCTGCACCGGAAGGTCGTCCTCCAGCGGGGCGAGTGCCTCCCAGGCGCGGTGGGCGATCGCTTCGAGACGGGAGCGGAGAGCGGGGTCGTCGAGGTGTCCGAACAGTTCGGGGAGCACCGAGCGCGACTGCCGCAGGTCCCACTGGTGCGGACGTTCCACTCCTGGTGCCTCGAAATCGGACAGCGCGAGGTCGACGCGGGCCGCGAGGTCGCCGAGCGCATCGACGATCGAGGGAGCGAGATGCCCGCTGCCGGAGAGTGTTCCGCCGTCGAGAAAATCGAGCAGGCGGACGTGCAGCACGGTGCCTTCATGCGGCACCTGAGCGACCGGCGCGCCGCCGGTGGTCGTCCTCGCTCGGGGGGCGCGGACGGCGGGGGCGCGCTCGGCGAGGTGTGCGGCTGCGGCGGACTGCGCCGTCACCTCGTCTATCGAGGTCGCCGGGTTCGCGACCTTCAGGAGCAGGCGCTCCGTGCCCGTCTCGAGGAGGAAGTTCCTGTCTTCGTGGCTGCCGAGGCTCCGGGCCGCCCCGGATACGCCGAAGTATGCGGCGGCGATCCGTTCTGCGTCCGCCTCGGTCACCAGCGGCGGCGCCGCCGGGATGAGCGAGGGCGTGTTCGGGTCGGTCGACCGGTCGGTGGTCATGGTGCTCCAGTCGGGTCGAGGGGGGAGGGATGCGGGATCGGGTTCGTCTGCGGGTCGCGGGCCCGCCGTGTCAGGAGAGTACCGTCCGTCTTTTTCCCGGAGAAGGTTTGCCGTGCACGACGGCGGATGGCCCGGTGACGCACAACGGCGGATGGGGCGGGCGACACGCCGCGGCGTATGACGGGCAGACCGGCGCGTCGCGGTGCGAATCCGCCGTTGTGTGCCGTCGCGGCGGCGGGTGCGAATCCGCCGTTGTGGCACGCCGGCGCGGTGCGAATCCGCCGTTGGGTGCGACGCGCGAAGCGGCGCCCGTCACCCCGCGGAGCCTTCGATCCGGACGGCCGACTTGACATCGCGCGCGCCGAGCTTCATGATCTCATGTACATAGTTGTCCACATACAAATGTCCATTACGATGACGTACGGATCGAATCGATGAAGATTGCACTTGTCGGGAGCTACGGCGTGGGTCTGACCATGCGCGTACCGCGGATGCCCGAAGCCGGAGAGACCCTGTCGGGAGGCGCGTTCGACGCGGGCCCCGGGGGAAAGGGCTCGAACCAGGCCATCGCGGCGGCACGTCTGGGCGCCGAGGTCTCCTTCCTCACCGCTGTCGGCGACGACGACTACGGACGCGCCGCGGTTGCGCTCTGGGCGGCCGAGTCGGTCGACGCGTCGAAGGTCGTCGTCACGCGCGAGGCCGCCACGATGGTGGGCATCATCCTGGTCGAGCCCTCGGGCGAGAACCGCATCGCCATCGCCCCCGGCGCGCTCGACGAGCTCGATGCCGCCGCCGTGGAGACCTTCCGCGCCGAGATCGCCGCCGCCGACATCCTCGTCGTCTCGATGGAGATCCCGCTCCCGGTCGCCGCCGCGGCCCTGCGCATCGGAGCAGAGGAGGGCACGCGTACGCTCCTCAACCCCGCTCCCGCCCAGCCCCTCCCCGACGAGGTGTGGCCGTGGATCGACGTGCTCACCCCCAACCAGTCCGAGGCGCCGGTGCTCCTCGGGCTTCCCGCCGACCACGGCCGCACCGACGAGGAGCTCCTCGTCCTGCTCGCCGCACGCTCCGGCGGAAGCGTCGTGCTCACGCGCGGCGGCGCCGGAGCGCTGCTGTCGGAGGGCGGTGTGGTCACGCCCGTCGCGCCCGTCCGCGTCGAGCGCGTGGTCGACACGACCGGTGCCGGCGACTCCTTCACCGCCGCCCTCGCCGTGGCGCTCGCCGAAGGCCGGAGCCTCGCCGACGCCGCACACTTCGCCGCTCTGGCCGGTGCCCGCACCGTGACCATCGCCGGCGTCATCCCCGCCCTTCCGACCCGAGCAGACCTCGCCGACGAGACCGGAGCCGCCTCATGACCTCGACCATCGCCATCCGCACGGCCACGAGCGCTCGCTCGTTCCTCCACGCCCGCGAAGCAGGTGTGCTGGCCGCCCTCGTCCTGCTGTTCGTCCTCGGCGCGGTGCTCTCGCCCAGCTTCCTGCAGGGCGGCAACCTGCTCTCGGTCGGTCAGCAGATCGCCCAGATCGGGATCATGGCGGTCGGGGCGACCTTCGTCATCATCAACGGCGAGATCGACCTCTCCGTCGGTTCCATCTACGCGCTCGCGGCGATCTCCACCGGCATGGCGATCGCGGCGGGAGTGGCGTGGCCCGTCGCGGTGCTGATCGGCTTGGGCGCCGGGGTGATCGCGGGCCTCCTCAACGGACTCGCCGTCGTCCTCCTCGGGGTGCCGAGCTTCATCGTGACCCTCGGAAGCCTCAGCGTCTTCCGCGGTGTCGCTCTCCTGATCTCCGACGGCGCGCCCATCTCGCTCAGCTCCGACCAGCCCGGGGTCGCCGAGTTCGGCCTCCTCGGCCAGGGCCGCCTGTTCGGCATCATCCCGATGCAGTTCCTGTTCTTCCTCTTCGTGGCCGCCGTCGGCGTCGTGCTGCTGTCGCGCTCGCGTCTGGGCTTCAACACCTACGCGGTCGGCGGGAACCAGGAAGCGGCACGACTGGTCGGCATCAACGTCAAGGCCGTCAAGGTCTCGGCCTTCGTGCTGTCGGGTCTGACCGCAGCGATCGCCGGTGTGCTCGGCCTGTCGTTCCTCTCCTATGTGCAGGGGGTGACCGGCACCGGACTGGAGCTGACCGTCATCTCGGCCGTGATCATCGGCGGGGCCGCCCTGTTCGGCGGCTCGGGGACGATGTGGGGCACCGTGATCGGTGTCGCTTTCATCGGCCTCCTGCAGAACATCCTCAACATCAACGGAATCTCGTCGTTCTGGCAGACCGTCATCACCGGTCTCGTGATCGTGGCCGCCGTGGCCGCCGACACCTGGCAACGACGCCGAAAGACCAAGGCCTGACCGGGCCGATCCCCATCGCGCGCCCACGACGCGCGCGTCCGCACCGAACACTCTCACCCGATCGAGCCCTCTCAGCGAGCGCTCACACCCTCACCCTCATTCGGATCAAAGGAGCACCGATGTCCCTTCGCACTCGCACCCGCCGCCTCCTGGCGTGGAGTGCCCTCGCCGTCGCCGGCGCACTCGCCCTCTCGGGCTGTGGCGCCATCACGACCGGCAGCCCCGCCGCCAGTAACAGCGCCGACGGCGGCTTCCAGGTGGCCGACTACATTCAGAAGCGCGTCGACGACGGCGAGCCGCTGCGCATCAAGCTGAGCTACCACGACCCGTCCCTCGCCTTCGCGACGCCGATCAAGGCCGGCATGGAGAAGGCCGGCAAGGAGTTCGGCGTCGATGTGCAGCTGATCGGACCGACCGGCGGCGACGCGGCCAAGCAGGTCTCCGAGCTGCAGACGCTCATCCAGCAGCAGGCCGTGGACGGGCTGGCCGTCTCGTCGGCGTCGAGCGACGCGCTCAAGCCCGTGATCGCGCAGGCGTACGAGGCCGGCATCCCGATCATCTCGTTCAACACCGACAACCCCGACTCCGATCAGATGGCCTTCGTCGGCCAGGATCTCGTCGGATCGGGCGAGGCCGAAGCCAAGGAGCTCGTCTCGGTGCTCGGTGAGGGCGCCACCGGCAAGGTCGTCGTCTTCTCGCTCGACACGGGTGCGGGATGGTCGCACGACCGCTTCAGCGGCTTCGAGGCGGGTATCAAGGGCAGCGGCCTCGAGATCGTCGGACCGGTCAACGTCGGCAATGAGCCCAGCGCCGCCTACAACATCGTCGAGTCGACGATGACGGGGCAGAGTGGCGTCGTCGCCATCGCGGGTCTGGACTGCTGCTCCACGACGGCCGCCGCCAAGTGGGTCGACCAGTCCGGCAACGCGGGCAAGATCACCATGGTCGGCTTCGACCTGCTGTCGGCCACCGCCGGTTACATCAAGGACGGCGTGCAGTCGTTCACGATCAGCCAGAACCCGTCGGAACAGGGCTACCAGGCCGTCAAGGTCCTCGCCGACTTCCTCCAGAAGGGCACGCCGATCGAGAGCGTCGACACCGGTGCGCAGTTCATCACCAAGGCCAACCTGGCCGAAGCGACGGTGGAGGACTGATGACGATGCTCCCGCCGCAGGACGATGCCACGGCCGGCCGCGAGGTCGCCGTGCGCATCCAGGGGATCAGCCGCAGCTTCGGACCGGTGACCGCGCTCGACGATGTGAGCTTCGACATCACCGCCGGCGAGGTGACCGCTCTCCTCGGCGAGAACGGCGCCGGGAAGTCCACGCTGCTGAAGATCCTCGCGGGCCTGCAGCCGCCCAGCGGCGGGAGCATCTCGGTCTTCGGGGAGGAGATCTCCTCGTACGATCCGAACACGGTGCTCACGCGCCATTCGGTGGCGATCGTCCCGCAGGAGCTCTCGCTCCTTCCCGATCGCACGGTCGCCGAGAACATTCTCGTGGGCATCGAGCCCGGCAGCAGGCTCTTTCCCGCCAAGCGTCGGATGAACGAGCGGGCGGGCCAGCTGTTGGCCGAGCTCGGCCTCGACATCGACCCGCAGGCGAGCGTGCGGGGACTGGACCTCGCCGTGCAGCAGCTCGTCGTGGTCGCCCGCGCGGTGGCCCGTGAGTGCCGCGTGCTGATCCTCGATGAGCCCACCGCCATGCTCACCCCCGCCGAGGCCGATCGCCTCTTCGCCCTCATGGACCGCCTCAAGGCGAACGGCACGACGATGGTCTACGTCTCACACCGGATGCCCGAGGTGTTCGCCCTCTGCGACCGGTTGGAGATCCTCCGCGACGGTCGTCACGTGGCGTCGTTCCGCCGCGACGCCGTGACTCCCGAGGCCGCCGTCGCCGCGATGGTCGGGCGTGAGCTCGGCCACTTCGCGGGACGCACGGCGCCGGCGGAGATCGCCGAGGCGGCCCCCGCGCTGCAGTTGGAGTCGCTCAGCGGACGGCGCCACCACGACGTGAGCCTGGAGGTGCGTCCGGGGGAGATCCTCGGGATCGCGGGCCTTCCCGACTCGGGCCGGGTGGAGTTGCTGGCCAACATCTTCGGTGCCTCGCCCGCGTCGGGAGGTCGGGTGCTCATCGACGGCGTCGCCTACGACGGCCGGTCGCCCATCGCGAGCGTCGGTCGGCGTCTGGGGTTCCTCCCGGGGGAGCGCCGTGCGCAGGGGATCCTCACGACGATGTCGGTCGGCGACAACATCGGGGTGCTCACCACGTCGGCCTTCGCGCGATTGGGCCTCATCCGGCGCCGGCGCCTCAACGAGAACGCGATCTCCCTCGCCCGCCGCATGCGGGTGAAGACCGCCTCGATCGATCAGCCGATCACCAACCTCTCCGGCGGCAACCAGCAGAAGGCCCTCCTGGCGCGCTGGCTCGCCGTCGATCCGCGCGTGCTCCTGCTCGACGAGCCCACGCGTGGCGTGGACGTGGGAGCGAAGGTCGAGATCTACGAGGAGATGTTCCAACTCGCCTCTCGCGGAGTCGCGATCGTCTGCTCGTCGTCCGACCTGCCCGAGCTCCTCAGCGTGACCGACCGCATCGTCGTCATGTGCCAGGGGCGCATCGCCGGCGTGCTTCCCACGGCATCGGCGACGGAGGAATCGATCATGGCGCTCGCCACCGATGCCGTCACGAGCGCGGCCTGACCCGGCGTCCCACCCACAGAAGGAGAACCACAGTCATGAAGAAGCGCGGAATCCTCAACGCTCCCCTCAGCGCAGCGTTGGCGACGCTCGGCCATACCGACCTCATCATGGTCGTCGATGCGGGGTTCCCGATCCCGCCGGGCGCGAACCGCATCGATCTCGCGATCGCTGAGAACATCCCCGACCTGCGCACGGTGCTCTCCCTCATCGCCGACGAGATCGTCGTGGAAGGCGTCGTGCGCGCCGAAGACGTGGTGACCAACAACCCGCGTCTCGATGAGTGGCTCCAGGCCACCTTCGACGACGCCGAGTTCACCACGCGCACCCACGCCGACGTCCTGGGTGAGCTCGCCCACCAGGCCAAGGTCATCGTCCGCACCGGCGCCTTCGAGCCCTGGGGGAACGTCGGCCTGTTCTGCGGAGTCGACGTGCCCCGCTGGTTCGGCGGCGAGGGAGTGATCGCGCCCGACTACTACGCCGCAAAGCTCTGACGCCCTCGACAGGCCCTTCCGACTTCCGATCCCCCCATCCGAAAAGAAAGACATTGACGTGACCGACACCACTTCGTCCGACACCCTCACCCTCACCCCGGCGCAGATGGCGCCCTACATCCAGCACACCAAGATCGAGACGGGCCTCACCCGTGACGACATGATCGCCCACGCGCGTGAGACCGCCGAGCACGGGTTCAACGCCGCGATGGTGCCGGCCTCCTGGGTTCCGCTCGTCGCCGCCGAGCTCGCGGGAACCGGCATCGGGATCGCGACCGCGCTCGACTTCCCGACGGTGGGCGTCATGACCAGCGCCGGCAAGGCGGCCGAGGCGGAGCAGATCGCGAAGCAGGGCGCGACCCAGCTCGACATCGGCGTGCAGGTCGGCTGGCTCAAGAGCGGCATGTACGACGAGTTCCGCGAGGACATCGCCGGCGTCGTGCGCGCGAGCGGGCTGCCGGTCAAGGTCATGCTCGAGCTGCCGCTGCTGACCGACGCCGAGAAGGAGGCCGCCGTCGAGCTCGCGATGGACGCCGGGGTCGCCTTCCTGAAGAACGCGTCGAGCGGGCAGATCGAGACCGCCTCGCCCGAGAGCGTCCGCTTCCTCGTCGAGCGGGCGCGGGAGGGTGTGCAGGTGAAGGCGTCGGGCTCGATCAAGTCGTACACGCAGGGCCTCAGCCTCCTGCGCGCGGGCGCGGTGCTGCTGGGCACGAGCGCCGGAATGGCGATCATCAGCGACTCCAGCGACGAGAACACTCAGAGCTACTGACACACTGGCAGGACTGGCCTCGCTCGCCGCCCCGAGATCCCCCGGCTCGGGTGCGGCGAGCACACCAGATCCAGAAGGAGGGTCGCGTGGACGCGACGGACGCGCAAGCGGCGGACATCCACCGGGAGCTGCCGGTGCCCATCCACGCCCAGATCTCCGACGGTTTCCGCTCGCGCATCGCATCGGGCGAGTGGCCGGCGCACTATCGGCTCAAGAGCGAGCCGGAGCTGGCGACCGAGCTCGGAGTCAGTCGCGGCACCCTCCGCCGCGCCCTGACGACCCTGATCGACGAGGGTCTGCTGCGTCAGGTGCGCGGGCGGGGAACCTTCGTGACGTCGACGACGATCGAGCCCGCGATCGCGCAGAAGCTCAGCACCCTGTCCGAGGACTTCGCGAACCAGGGGGTCGTCACCACCACCCGTGTGGTGGCGTGCGAGCTCATCGACCCGCCCCGTCCCGTGGCTGCGCTCCTCGAAGTGCCCCCGGGCGGTACCGTGTTGCGCCTCGTGCGTGTGCGGGCGGCGGACAGCGGCCCGGTCGCGCTCCTGTTCAACTACGTCCGCACCGACTTCGCGCCGGGGATCGAGCAGACCGACTTCGAGACCGCGAGCCTGTTCGGGACCCTCGAGGGCCGCTACGCCCTGCGGATCTCCTCCGCACGGCGGACCTTCAGCGCCGAGGCCGCGACCCCCGAGGTCGCCGAGCTGCTCGACCTCCCCGAAGGAAGCCCCGTGCAGTACCTCGAGCAGGTGACCTATCTGTCCGACGAGCGTCCCGTGGAGTACTCCGACGTGTGGATCCACTCCGGCCGCCTCCGGGTGACCTCGCTGCTCTCTCGCCGCTGACGCCCCGGCCGAGCCGAGTCCGATTCGGGTGCCGCGGTGCCGTGGTGCCGCGGTGCCGCGGTGCCGCGTGCACAACGGCGGAACCGCCGCTGGTGCCCAACGGCGGATTGCCGAGCCGACACGCCGCGCTCGTGGCGGTCGTGTGCGGCGTGTCTGGTTGCTGATCCGCTGCTGTGTTCGTGCGGGTCGGAGGTGCGCGGGATGGCAGAAGGGGTGAACATCGCGATTGTCAAGGGCTGGATCGCCCCAGGGATCCATCAGCGAGAATAGGACGGATGACTGGGGGAACCGAGGTCGGTGCGTCGTACTGGTACGCCGAGAACCGCGACGTGCGCGGCACCGCCGTGCTCGAGGCGATGCGCGCCTATCGGGCCGCCGAGGTGGCGATGCGCCGCCGCACGCAGCAGTCGATGGACATGGGCGAGAACGAGCTCCTGGTGCTCCGCTTCCTCGCCCGAGCCTCCCAACGCGACGAGCTGGTGACCCCCGTGCACCTCAGCCGCTACCTCGGCATCACCTCTGCCTCGACCACCGCGCTCCTGGACCGGCTGGCTCGCAGCGGGCACATCACGCGCGAGCCGCACCCCACCGACCGCCGGAGCGTGACGATCCGCTCCAGCGCGCGGGCGGAAGAGGAGATCCGGGACACGCTCGGTGCGATGCACGAGCGGATGATGTCGGTCGTGCGCCCGATGACACCGGCGGATCGCGCCGTGGTCGTCGCCTTCCTCGATGCCATGCGCGACGCGGTCGACAGCATCGACGCGTAAGGGCGCTCGAGCCTCCGCCACGCTGCCGGTCGGGTGGGGGAGTCAGGACCCGCCGTTTCCGATTCCGTCGGCGGCCTCGGTCAGCGCACCGAGGTAGGACACGACCGTTGCCCGGGCGTCGGGATCGAGTGCGGCGCTGAGATCGTGCAGACGGGTCTCGAACGCTTCGAGAGTCGAGGCGACGGCTGCCTCGGCAGCGGGAGTCGCGGCGATGAGGATGCTCCGCCGATCGGTGGGATGACTGATGCGCTCCACCATCCCGGATCGTTCCAGGCGGTCGAGGAGCGCCGTGGTCGAGGCGGACGAGATGTCCAGGTGCCGGGCGATCTCACTCGGCTTGACATCGTGGTCCTCGTCGCGTTCGTGGAGGAGGTACCTCACGATCGCGATCTCGTTGTCGCTCATCCCCGTCTCCGAACGGATCCGGAGGGTCATCGCGCTGTCGGCGAGCCGGAACCGTCGGTAGGCGTCGATGAGCGCGTCGACCGTCACGTCTGTCGTCACATCGGTCATCTCGTCTCCTCGCCCCGCCGGGTCTGGTTCTGCTTGCAGGACCACAATACAGCCTGTGAAGTATCTCGCTTGACTAACTACTTTTATTGTGAGTAACCTTTCAGGCAAGCAACCAAACAAGTGAGGGAGAACACGCGATGGGTCGTCTGTACTACGGAACAACCACCGATGCGATCGAACTGCCCGACCGCATGCTCGCTCACCTCCGTATCGTCGCCTCGACGAAGCTGCGCCGGTCCGAGAGCTTCACGGTGTCGTGGACTCACTCTTCCGGCGACGGAGAAGGACGCTCGACCATCTGGCTGCACTGCTCGATCCCGCTGCGCTTCGATTTCGACCGCGCGGAGGCGGAGCAGATCGACCGTGCCTACCTCGAGCAGCTGGCCCAGGAGGCGGCGTCCTCGAACGGCATCGTCTTCGACCTCACCGAGCAGACGCAGACGGCGCCGGTGACTCACACCGACATTCCCCGGGCCGACATCGCCGGCCCCGAGCCCGCACGGAGGGCGGCATGAGCACCACCGCCTGGCCCTTGGACGCCCTCGTTCCCGCTCGGCCGACATGGGCACGAGTGGACACCGACTTCTACGTCGCCTCGCGAGACGGCGAGTTCGTCGGCTACGTGGATCGCGCTGCAGACGGCACCTACATCGCCTTCGACGGACGGTCGACGCCGGTCGGTCGCTATGACGATCTGCGCGACGCGCAGCGCGCTGCCGAAGGCGTGACGTCTCCGGCTCAGGCGCGTCAGCGTCGGCGAGTCACGCGTGCGCTGCAGAAGACGGCTGCGGTCACCGGGGTGGTCGCGGGGGGTGTCGCCCTCACCGCGGGTGCGCTCGCGCCCTACCTCTGAGGCCGCGACGGACTAGGCGCGGGCGATGATCTCGTCGGTCTTCGTCTGCAGGAACTCGCACAGTTGCGCGAGCATCGAGAGGTCGTGGGCGAGGGCCGCAACACCTTCGCTGTCGAGGTCGAAGCTCTCGTTGCGGGCTTCGAACGTCACGGTCCAGCGGGGGAGATCCTCGATGAGGACGGGCTGGATGTACGTGACGGTGGAGGCCGTTCGAAGGGAGACGACGACGAGCCCGGAGTCGGGCCCGGAGGTGAAGTCCTTCTCCAGAACGGAGACGTGGGTCTTCACGGGCTGCAGCCCGCGAAACTCCTCCACCCATCGCTCGACCGTCGCTTGGTCGCGATAGGGCATGGCACCTCATTCGGATCGGTGTGCGGTCACCCTCTGCCTCGGCTGGCACCCGTCGCCGTCGCGTCAACGCGACGATGCGCCGGGGGGTGGCACCCCTCAATTATGCAGGCTGTCGTCAAATGTGCCGGAGGGGGTTGACGGGGGGCCCGCTCGTCCCTCATGATTCTCAGCGGTCGGCTGCAGGATCTTCGTGAGCATCGCGTGCATGGCCGCCACAGGGTCGGTGTCGTCGGCCAGCCAGCGCACCTGGATACCCTCCCAGCCGGTGATGACGAGGCCGGCGAGGGTGAGCTCGTCGCCGTCGGCGCGGATCCTCCCCGCGTCGCGGTCGTGCGCGATGAGCCGTGCGTAGTCGGCGGTGACCTGCGCATAGCGGCGGCGGAGCCAGTCGTGCGCCTCGTGCCCGGGGAAGGTCGCCTCCGCCGACACGATCGAGAACATCCGGACGAGCTCCCGTCTGCCCAGGTTCCGCTCGACGGTTCCCAGGATCGTCGGGATCAGCCCGTCGCGCCGGGCGCGATCGTCGAAGTCTGCGTCGGCGGCGTCCTCCTGCTCGAGCACGGCGGCCAGGAGGGAGACCTTCGTGGGGAAGTGGTGCATGACGGTCGTGAGCCCGAGATCGAGTTGCTTTGCGATCTGCCGGAGCGACCCGCCGCGATAACCGTGCTCGCTGAAGACGGCCGTGGCCGACTCGATGATCTCGAGGCGTCGCTCGGCCGACTTGGCATACGGGCCGCGGCGGGCGGGCGCGGTCTCGCTCATGAGGACGAGGGTAGTCCGAACGTCTCGACGACGTTCAGAAAACGTGCACATGCACGGTATTGCCGTATGCTGACGGAGTGACGACGAATCTCCCACCCTCCCGATGGGTCGCAGACGGTGCCCTCGGCGCCGGACGCCTCCGATTCGGTGCCGACTACAACCCCGAGCAGTGGCCGCGGGAGGTGTGGGCGGAGGACATGCGCCTCATGCGGGAGGCGGGCGTGAACATCGTCTCGCTCGGCATCTTCTCGTGGGCACTCCTCGAGCCACGGCCCGGGGAATGGGACTTCGGCTGGCTCGACGAGGTGATGGACCTGCTGCACGAGAACGGCATCGATGTCGACCTCGCCACTGCCACCGCTTCACCCCCGCCCTGGCTGACGCGGAGGCACCCCGAGGTGCTGCCGCAGACGGCCGACGGCACGGTGCTCTGGCCGGGAGCCCGTCAGCACTGGCGCCCCACCTCGCCGGTCTTCCGCCGGTACTCCCTGCGCCTCGTGCGCGCGCTCGCCGAGCGTTACGGCTCGCACCCCGCGCTCGTGGCCTGGCACGTGTCGAATGAGCTCGGATGCCACAACATCTACGACTACTCCGACGACGCGGCCGCCGCTTTCCGGGTCTGGCTGGAGGAGCGCTACGGCACCCTCGACGCTCTCAACGACGCGTGGGGAACCGCGTTCTGGTCTCAGCACTACGAAGAATGGGACGAGATCCTCCCGCCTCGCGTGGCCCCCACGCAGCGCAACCCCGGACAGCAGCTCGACTTCGAGCGCTTCTCGTCCGACGCGGTCCGCGAGCAGCTGCGTGCCGAGGGGGCGGTGCTGCGGGAGATCACGCCGGACATCCCGTACACCACCAACTTCATGGTCGCCCAGAACGTGCGAGACATCGACTACGTCTCGTGGGCGCCGGACGTCGACTTCGTCTCCAACGACCACTATCTCCGGCCGGGTGAGCTCGGTCGCGACGATCTGTCGTTCTGGGCGAACCTGACGGGCAACATCGCCGAGGGGCGCCCCTGGTTCCTCATGGAGCACGCGGCCAGCGCGGTCAACTGGCGTGAGGTGAACCCGCCCAAGCGCGCGGGGGAGCTCGTCCGCGATGCGCTCACGCATGTCGGACACGGTGCCGACGCCGTCTGCTACTTCCAGTGGCGGCAGTCCCGGGCCGGCGGCGAGCGATACCACTCGGGCATGCTCCCGCACGCGGGGAGCGATTCGCGGGTGTTCCGCGACGTCGTCCGGCTGGGATCGGAGCTGTCGGCGATCTCGGCGGTGACCGGGAGCAGGCGGGAGCCCGCGCGCGTCGCGGTGCTGTTCGACTACACCTCGTGGTGGGTGTCGGGCCGTGATTCGCACCCGACCGAGTCGGTGAGCTACGACGCGGAGACCCTCGCGTGGTACCGCGCGCTCCTCGACCTCGGTGTCCGCGCCGACGTGCGACCGGCCTCGGCCGGATTCGAGGGATACGACGTCCTCGTCGCGCCGATGCTCCACGTCGTCTCGCCCGGGCTCCGCGAGCGGCTGGAAGCGTTCGTGGAGGCGGGTGGGCATCTGGTGACCACGTACTTCTCGGGCACCGTCGACGAGAACGACCGGGTGTGGCTCGGCGGGTACCCGGGGGCGTTGCGCGACCTCGTGGGAGTCACGGTGGAGGAGTTCGTCCCCCTCCTCGCCGACGAGCGGGCGTCGCTGGCCTCCGGCGCGATCGCCGAGCACTGGACCGAGAGGATCGCCCGGACCAGTCCCGACGTCGAGGTGCTCGACACCTATCTCGGCGGTGACCTCGACGGCGCCCCCGCCGTCACCCGGCGGCGCACGCGCGCGGGTGGCACCGCCACCTACGTGTCCGCCGACCTCGGCCGGGGCGGTGCGCACGGCGTGCTGCGGGCGCTCGCGGTAGAGGTCGACGCGCTCGCTTCCGATCCGCTCGCCGCCGACGGGCGCGTGGAGGTCATCGTCCGCACCGCCGACGACGCGCGCTTCGTCTTCCTCGCCAACCGCACCGACGAGAGCGTGCTGCTCGACGTCGACGGCCGAGCGATCGGTGGAGTCCGCGCCGACGACACGGGCACCGTGAGCCTCCCGCCTCGCGCCGTCGCAGTCCTGATGACGACGGGTGCGGGCGCTCTCGCCCATCGGAACGACGCGGCGCACGAGCCCGACCGCGAACCTGAGAGAGTGTGAGCATGTCCCACGAGCAGCACCCCACCGATCCGATCCCGACGCGCACCATCGCCTGGTCCGAAGGATCCTGGACGACGACGCCGGTCGCCGTGACCGAAGAGGGCGCCTCGCTGCGGGTGACCGCCGCCGAGGGAAGCGACGCGTGGCGTCACACGGCCTACGGGTTCGTCCACGACACCGAGCACGCCCTCGTCGCCCCGTTCCCCGTCGGATCGGCGATGGAGGTGGAGTTCCACGCCGACTTCCATGAGGAGTTCGACCAGGCCGGCCTGTTCGTGCGCACCGACGAGGAGCGGTGGATGAAGGCGGGGGTGGAGTACGCCGACGGCGTGCTGGGGCTCGGGGCCGTGGTCACCGACGTCCGCTCGGACTGGTCGATCGCGCCGGTGCCGGAGTGGTCGGGCCGACGCATCCGCGTGCGCGTGAGCCGCGGAGCCGACGCGCTCACCCTCCGCGCCGCCGCCGACGATGAGGAGTTCCGCCTCGTGCGGGTCGTGCCCTTCGCCGGCGACCGCGACACGTTCGCCGGACCCTTCGTGTGCGCGCCGACGCGCGCGGGACTCGAGGTGACCTTCACCGCGTGGCGGCAGACCGCGGCGGACGCCTCGCTCCACTGAGCGGGCGCTCGCCTCAGCGCGGCTCGTAGCGAACGGGGGTATGGGTCTGCGCCACGAGGCCGCGCATCGTCTCCACGTCTCCCGTGACGAGCCCCTGGGCCCGCGCCTGCACGAGGACGTTCCCGAGCGCCGTGGCCTCCACGGGGCCGGCGAGTACCGGCATCCCCGACCGATCGGCGATGCGCTGGCACAGGAGCCCGTTCAGCGCGCCACCGCCCACGACGTGGATCGTCCGCGCATCGACGCCTCCGAGCGCGGCGGCGGTGCGGCCGGCCTCGGCGAACGCCTGCGCGAGCGACTCCACGATGGCGCGGGCGTACGCGGCGCGGGAGCGCGGCGCTGCGACGTCGTGCTCGTCGCACCACGCGTCGATCCGCGACGGCATGTCGCCGGGCGGCAGGAAACGAGGGTCGTCCACGTCGAACACCGGCACGGCGGACACCGGCACCTCGGCCGCCTCGGCCAGCAACGCGGGGAGGTCGATCGCCGGAGCGGTGCCGGAGGATCGGGCCGCGTCGTCCCGCTCCCACCCCCGGATCGTCTCGCTCAGCACCCACAGCCCCATCACGTTGTGCAGCAGGCGCACGCGTCCGTCGACACCGCCCTCATTGGTGAAGTTCGCCGCGAGAGCGGCGGCGCTGCGGACCGGCTCGGCGACCTCGACGCCGACCAGCCCCCACGTTCCGCACGAGACGTAGATTGCCGACTCGGCGCGCATGGGTACCGCGACCACCGCGGAGGCGGTGTCGTGCGACCCCACGGCCGTGACGGTCGCGCCCGATCCGGTCGCACCGAGCGACCGGGCCACCTCCGCCCGCAGTGACCCGACGGTGTCGCCGGGGGCGATGAGCGGCGGAAGGAGACCGGCGGAGAGGCCGAGGTCGGTGGCGAGCGCGGTGTCCCAGCGGGCGTTCGTCCAGTCCAGCAGGCCCGTCGTGGAGGCGTTCGTCACCTCGGCGCGGGCGGTTCCGGTGAGCCAGTACGCGAGGAGGTCGGGAACCAGCAGCACGGTGTCGGCGGCCGCGAGGACGGCGGGGTCCTCGGCGGCCAGCTGATAGAGCGTCGTGAACGGCAGGAACTGCAGGCCGTTGCGGGCATACAGGTCGGCGTGGGGGTGCCGGGCATGGACGGCGTCCACTCCGCGCGCCGTCCGCGCGTCGCGGTAGTGGAACGGATCGCCGAGGAGGCGTCCGTCCGATCCGTGCCGCGCGCCGCGGAGGAGGCCATAGTCCACCGCCCACGAGTCGATGCCGATCGAGCGGATCTCGGGGTGGGCGGTGAAGGCCGATCGCAGACCGTCCAGCGCCGCGGCATAGAGGCCCAGGATGTTCCAGTGCAGTCCATCGGCCGTGGCGACCGGCTCGTTGGCGAAGCGAGCCACGGTCGTCGTCTCCAGCACGGCGGGACCCACGCGGCCGACGATGACGCGGCCGCTCGTCGCGCCGAGGTCGACGGCGGCGACCTCCTCGGTCATCGCAGGAACGCGGCAGCGACGCCGGAGTCGACCGGGATGTGCAGCCCCGTGGTGCGCGAGAGCTCGGGGCCGGTGAGCACCGACACGGCGTCGGCGACGTTCTCGGGCACGACCTCGCGCTTGAGGATCGTGCGGTCTGCGTAGAACTTCCCGAGATCCTCTTCCTTCACGCCGTAGGTGGCGGCCCGGTTGGCTCCCCAGCCTGCGGCGAAGATGCCCGAGCCGCGCACGACGCCGTCGGGGTTGATCCCGTTCACGCGCACGCCGTACTCGCCGAGCTCGACGGCGAGGAGGCGCACCTGGTGGGCTTGGTCGGCTTTGGTGGCGGAATAGGCGATGTTGTTCGGACCGGCGAACACCGAGTTCTTGGAGGAGATGTAGATCACGTCGCCTCCCATCCCTTGCGCGATGAGCGCGGCAGCGGCGGTGCGGGAGACGAGGAAGGAGCCCTTCGCCATGACGTCGTGCTGCAGGTCCCAGTCCTTCTCGGTGGTCTCCAGGAGGGGCTTGGACAGCGAGAGGCCGGCGTTGTTGACGACGAGGTCGACCCCGCCGAAGGCGAGCACCGTCTCGTCGATCGCCGCCTGGACTGCCGCCTCGTCGGCGACGTTGACCGCCACGCCGATCGCGACGTCGGTCCCGCCCAGCTCCGCGGCCACCGCGCGCGCCTTGTCGAGGTCGAGGTCGGCGACCACCACGCAGGCGCCGTCGGAGACCAGGCGCGTGGCGATGGCCTTGCCGATCCCCGACGCGGCACCGGTCACGAACGCGATCCGGCCCTGGTGCGTCTTGGGCTTCGGCATCCGCTGGAGCTTGGCCTCCTCCAGCGCCCAGTACTCGATGCGGAACTTCTCCGCGTCGGAGATCGGCGCGTACGTCGACAGCGCTTCTGCGCCGCGCATGACGTTGATCGCATTGACGTAGAACTCGCCGGCCACCCGCGCCGTCTGCGTGTTGGCGCCGTAGCTGAACATGCCGACTCCCGGGACCAGCACGATCAGGGGATCTGCGCCGCGCATCGCGGGGGAGTCGGCGCTCGCGTGCGCCTGGTAGTAGGCCTGGTAGTCGGCGCGGTAGTCGGCGTGCAGCTCTCGCAGGCGAGTGATCGTCTCCTCGACCGAGGCGGTCGCCGGGAGATCCACCAGGAGCGGCTTCACCTTCGTGCGGAGGAAGTGGTCGGGGCAGCTCGTGCCCAGCGCCGCCAGCGCGGGCGCCTTCTCCGAGGAGAGGAAGTCGAGGACGACGGCGCTGTCGGTGTAGTGGCCGACGACCACGCGGTCGGTCGAGGCGAGACCGCGGATGGTGGGGGCCAGGGCCGCCGCCTTCTTCCGCCGCTCGGCCTCGGGGAGCGCCGCATAGCCGGGACGAGTTCGTCCAAAGGGCTCGGGGTCCCCGTGCTGCTGGATGTAGGCCGCGGCCGTCTCGATGATCCACCGCGAGTTGGCCTCGGCCTCCTCCGAGGTGTCTCCCCATGCCGTGATGCCGTGGCCGCCGAGGATCGTCCCGATCGCCTGGGGGTGGGCGGCCTTCACCGCCGCGATGTCCAGTCCGAGCTGGAACCCCGGCCGCCGCCACGGCACCCACACGACGCGGTCGCCGAAGATGCGGCCCGTCAGCTCCTCGCCCTCGACCGCGGTGGCGATCGCGATCCCCGAGTCGGGGTGGAGGTGGTCCACGTGGGCCGCGTCGACGAGGCCGTGCATCGCGGTGTCGATCGAGGGCGCGGCTCCGCCCTTTCCATGAAGGCAGTAATCGAAGGCGGCGACCATCTCGTCTTCGCGCTCCACTCCCGGATACACGGCGGTGAGCGCGCGCAGGCGGTCGAGGCGCAGGACGGCCAGCCCGGACTCGGTGAGCGTGCCGAGATCGCCGCCCGACCCCTTCACCCACAGCAGTTCCACCGGCTCACCCGTGACCGGGTCGGTCTCGGTGCCCTTGGCCGACGTGTTGCCGCCCGCGTAGTTGGTGTTGCGGGGGTCGGCTCCCAGGCGGTTGCTGCGGGCGAGCAGATCGGCGACCGTGGCGTTCGTCATGCGGATTCCTTCGTGGTGGGGTCAGAGGCGGAGAGGAGGGCGGCGGCGATGCGGTCGATCGTCGCCGTGGCGGCGGGGCCGGGGCGGTTGAGGTGGCCGTGCGCCTGGTCCGGCTCGACCGACACCTCCACGGCGACGCCGGCGGAGGCGAGGGCCCGCGCGAACTCCTCGCCGGAGGGACGGAGACCGTCGACCTCATCGTTGATCATCAGCACGGGCGGCAGTCCCGACAGCTCGTCGGCGGAGGCCGTTCCGGGAATGGCGTAGACGTCGGCGTCGCCGACCGGTCCGCCCACGTAGTTCTCGTACATCTCCAGGATCAGCTCCGCCGTGAAGACGTCGTCGGCGGGCCGGGCATCCAGGATGGCGCGGAGCTCGGGGCTCGCCGGGGTCTGGACGGCGTGGAGGGTGGGATAGGCGAGCACGAGATGGGCGGGAACCGGTCCGCCCGTGTGCACGAGACGCAGCGCGGCGCCGGTCGCGAGGTTCGCTCCGGCGCTGGCGCCGCCGAGGCTCCATGGCCCCGTCGCCCGTCCGCTCGCGGCGGCCCACGTGAAGGCGGCGACGACTTCGTCGTGGGCGACGGGATAGCGTCCGTCCTCCTCGTGGCGCAGCTCGTGGTCCCAGCCCTCCGGCACGGGAGAGCGGCGGTAGTCGACGCTGACGACCGTGACGCCGTGGGCCGCGAGGTCTCGGGCGACCCCGTGCCCCTCGGGCATGTCGAGATCGCCGGCCACGAACCCGCCGCCGTGCGCCCACACCAGGCCTGGCCCCGCGGGGGTGTCGGGGAGGTATGTCCGCACACGGAGGGGGCCGTGCGGGCCCTCGATCCGTTCCTCGGCGATCGTGACGCTCACGCGCCCCACCCCGCCTGCGTTCCGCCCACCCGCTCGTCGGCGATGCGCTGGGCGTACCCGGAAGCGAGGTACGCGGCCATCGGGTCGGCGGGGAGCCCGCGCGACTCGCGCCACTGTGCCAGCGCCGGGCGGACGTCGGTCTGGAACGCGTCCATGAACACGGCGTTCGCCGCGAGCACGTCGTTCGCCTCCTGCGCGGCCGCGAGGGCGCCGCGGTCGAGGAGCAGAGCGCGTGCGGTCATCTCCTGGACGTTGAGCACCGAGCGGATCTGACCCGGGATCTTGTCTTCGATGTTGTGGCACTGGTCGAGCATGAACGCGACGTCGGGGTTGTTCAGCCCGCCGCCGCGGACCACCTCGACGAGGATCCGGAAGAGCTGGAAGGGGTCCGCGGCGCCCACGATGAGGTCGTCGTCGGCGTAGAAGCGTGAGTTGAAGTCGAACGAGCCCAGTTTCCCGAGGCGCAGCAGCTGCATGACGATGAACTCGATGTTCGTGCCGGGGGCGTGGTGGCCGGTGTCCAGGCACACCATCGCACGCTCGCCGAGGGCCGCCACCTGCACGTAGGAGGTTCCCCAGTCCGGAACATCGGTGTGGTAGAACGCCGGCTCGAAGAACTTGTACTCCAGGACGAGGCGCTGGTCGCCCGTGAGGCGCGCGTAGATCTCCTGGAGCGAGTCGTGGAGGCGGTCCTGGCGGGCCCGCATGTCGTTCTGCCCGGGGTAGTTCGAGCCTTCCGCGAGCCAGATCTTCAGGTCTCGGGAGCCGGTCGCGTCCATGATGTCGATGCACGCGAGGTGGTGGTCGATGGCCTTGCGGCGGATGCGCTCGTCGTGGTGGGTGAGGGCACCGAACTTGTAGTCCTCATCCTGGAAGGTGTTGGAGTTGATCGTGCCGAGGGAGACCCCGAGGTCTTCCGCGTGGCGGCGGAGCGCCGCGTAGTCGTCGACGGCGTCCCACGGGATGTGGAGTGCGACACTCGGCGCCAGCGCCGTGTAGCGGTGCACCTGGGCGGCGTCGGCGATCTTTTCGAACGGATCGCGCGGCGTCCCCGGGGTGGGGAAGACGCGGAACCGCGTGCCGGAGTTGCCGAACGCCCAGCTGGGGAGCTCGATCGCCTGCGCGGCGAGGGCGGACTGGACGTCGGAGGAGAGGATGCTCACGAGGGGTCGCTTTCGGGGTCGGGCGCGGAGGACGGGGCCGGTGCCGCGCGCAGCTGGTCGTGCAGATGGAAGATCTCGGTGAGGGCCGTGGCGGCCTGATCGGGGCGCCCGTCGAGACCGACGAAGAACTCCGCCATCTCGGCCTCCCAGCGCGCGGCCACGGGGGAGGCGGCAAGGTAGGCCTGTGCGGCGACGTCGTCATCCGTCTCGTAGTAGCCGAACAGGCGGCCGCCCTCGCCGAGGAACAGCGAGTAGTTGCGGCGGCCGGCGGCGGCGATCTCCGCGAGCATCTCGGGCCAGACCGGACTGTGGCGGGCGACGTACTCCTCGATGCGCTCCGGTGCGATGCGAAGCTCGAAGGCGACTCGGGTCGTCATGACACTCCTTCGTGGGCGGCGGACGGGCCGGCGGCGGTGCGTGGCTGCGTCGACAGCGATGAAACGATTCAAACTGTAGTGTGATCGGGAGGATCCGTCAATCCGGACGATCCATCGGCGACGGGCGGGGTATGGCAGTCAGCGTGAAGGACGTCGCGGCGGCGGCCGCGGTGTCGGTCGGCACCGTCTCGAACGTCCTCAATCGGCCCGACAAGGTCTCGCCCGACACGGTCGCCCGCGTGCACGAGGTGATCGAGCGCCTCGGGTTCGTCCGCAACGACGCCGCCCGCCAGCTGCGGGCGGGGCGCAGCCGGAGCATCGGGCTCATCGTGCTCGACAGCGCCAACCCGTTCTTCGCCGAGGTGGCGCGCGGGGCCGAGGAGCGTGCGGCCGAGCGCGGCGTCTCCGTTCTCCTCGGCAACAGCGACCAGGACGCCCACCGCGAGAACGCCTACCTCGATCTCTTCCGTGAACAGCGCGTCAATGGTGTGCTGCTGTCGCCGCGCGCGCTCGACGACGGTCGGGCCGCGATGCTCGCTTCCGCGGGACTTCCCGTCGTCCTCGTCGATGCCGAGCTTCCGGGCGCCGCGCTCTCCTCGGTCGCCGTCGACGACGTCGAAGGCGGGCACCTCGCCGTCGCTCACCTCCTGGAGCGCGGGCGCCGGCGGATCGCGTTCGTCGGCCCGCCCGCCATCCGCCAGGTGGCCGACCGCCTCGAGGGGGCACGTCGAGCGCTCGCCGGAACCTTGGGCGCGACCCTCGAGGTCGTCCCGAGCGACGGGCTCACCATCCTGCACGGACGAGCCGCGGGCGAGTCCATCGCCTCGCTCTCGCCCTCCGTCCGCCCGGACGCGGTCTTCTGCGCCAATGACCTCCTTGCCGTCGGTGTGCTGCAGGGGGCGGCGATCCTCGGTGGACTCCGTGTGCCGGAAGACCTCGCCCTCGTCGGCTACGACGACATCGAGTACGCGCAGTCGACCGTCGTGCCGCTCAGTTCGGTGCGACAGCCCGCGCGCGCGATCGGCGCCGCCGCGGTCGACGCGCTCTTCGACCGGCTGGACGACCCCGACGGCGCTCCCCGCCGCGTGCGCTTCCGCCCTGAGCTGGTGATCCGCGCCTCGACCGCCGGATGAACGCGAGGTTCCGACTCACATGAAGACGCTCAGGGCTCACACGCCCGTGGTGTCTCGCGTGGCCGGACACAGCGGCGGACGCGGTGCCCGACTCGCCGGGGTGGGGCTCCTGGTGGGCGGCGTGTCGGGTCCGGCATCCGCCGTTGCCCGTTGTGCCCGTTGTGCCCCGGCAAGTGCCGCCGTGCCGGCTGCGAGGGTCAGGCGGGGTGGGGTGCCCAGGAGGAGTCGATGCCGAAGGCGTCGGCGACGTCGGCGATCTCCCGCGCGGTGAGGCCCTCCGCACGGCCGCCGGCGACGAGGTCCATGTACTCGTACTTGGCGCCGGTCTCGGCGTACTCTATGCGATCGACCGCGCGGGTGACCGAGACGTCGGAGCGTGACATCACGCCGTGCTTGCTCCACAGGACGATCTCGTGGCGGCGAAGCCCGTCGACGTTCGCGCTCATCAGGTCGGGGGAGCCCGGGACCGCGAAGTCGAGCACGCCGATGCCCTGCGGCAGCGCCACGACGGACTCCGGCTCCCAGCGCATGATGCGCTCGTTCATCGCCCTCGTGTCGCGGTAGGCCGGGATGTGGCTGAGATACGTCAGATGCGGCGGCTGCGCGTGAACGACGGCGTGGAGATCGAGGTCGTGGGATCGGAGGCGATCGTCGTGGACGGCGAGGTGGGAGTTGAACTCGCTTGTGAGGCGCTCGAACTGCCGCCGCGGTGAGGTCAGCAGCTCCGCCTCGCATCCGTCGTCGCCGACGATCACCGCGCCGACGGCGGCGAGCGGGTCGGCGGAGATCTGGCGCAGGCGCCGGCCCGAACCTGTGACGAGGAGCACGCGGCCGGCCAGCGCCGGGGCGGCCAGAGGGAGCGTCAGGGGCTCGCTGTGCGGAAAGGCGGCGCGCACGCCCGGAAGCTCTCGCAGGCACAGCGAGATGTTGCCGGCGCCGGCTTCGCTCGCGTCGATCGCGCAGATGCGCGCGCCGGCGTCGCCCATGGCGGAGAGGAGTTCGGTGAGGCGGGCGGAGGCGGGGGTGGTCATGGTGACCTCTCAAAGCGGTGTCCGATACGGGTGTCGAGGAGAATGAATCGATTCATTGTCTACGCCTCCAGCATACCGGTGTGGTCCGACCACATGTCAACCCGCGAGCGAGACCTGCCCGGAATGGAGCCGACGCCACGCGCCGCGCTCGCGCAGGGACACACTCTCGACCGTTCCTTTCGCCGCGGCGCCGCGACGGCTCGCCGTGTGCGGTGGCAGCCACACGGTGGAGTCCGACGACAGCGGCAGGACGTGGATGGTCGCGACGCTCGCGCGGGTGACGCCGACGTCGGCGAGCGAGACCGTCCACCGTTGGCCGTCCCAGAACCGGTCGTCCACGGTGACGCCATCGACGCGCAGCTCGGCGATGTCTCCGGCCCACGTGATCTCCAGCACCGCATCCGTGCCCGCGTCGTCGATCCCGAGCGCGTACACCGCGGCCGCCTCCTCGAATGCGGCGGGACTCGGTGCCCGATGGCGGGAGCCGCCGAAGCCGTAGTCGGCGGGCACAGGCCCGGCGGCCCGGGTGCGCTGGATCGCGACGGCGCGTCGCGCGGGCGGAGTGCCCGTCTCGAGTCGCTCCCAGCGCCCCTGCGCCAGGTCGTATCGATCGAGTCGAGACGCGCCACGGAACAGGACGATCTCGTCGTCCCAGGCCAGCTCGCCGTCGGTGCGGTAGAGCTCCTGCCCGCGCACCCACACGTCGTCGGCATCGTCGAGCACGAGAACGGCCGCGTCGCCGACGCGGTGGAGGCCGCCCGTCACGGTCCGCGGCGAGTCGCCCTCTCCGCAGATCTCCACCGGGATGCCGGGGTCGGCGAGCACGACGAGCGTCGGATCCGCTGCGCCGGGAGCCGGGGGGAGCACGGTGAGGGCAGAGGCGGTGACCGATCGCACCCGCGTCGATCCCAGGGAGAGGCCGACGGGCCAGCGCGCGAGCGTTCCGGGGGGAACATCGACGGGTCGAGACGGAAGGACGAGGGTCTCGTCGTCGAGCTCGACGGAGATCCGCACCCCGCGTGCCGCCTCGACACCCTCGTAGGGCTGATGGTGACTGATCACCACGAAGCCCTCGCGCCCGTCGGCGCGCAGAGCCCACCGGAGCGTCGACCGGTCATCGAGCCCGGTGGGGCGGACGGCGGGGAGGGTCGAGGTCATCACGCCGAGGCGGTCGCCGAAGGCGGCCAGGAACGCGTGCTGCGCGCGCAGCAGCGCCGACGACCGTCGCGGGTCGCCCGCCTGACTGATCGGTGCGCCGAAGTCGTATCCGCGCGAGGGAAGGTCGTTGGGGTATCCCGTGTCCTGGGTCTCCTGCAGGCCCGGGCCGGGATTGCAGCCGCCCGCGTACATGAAGTAGCCCTGCCAGCCCGACCCGTTGCCGATCTTCACGTGGGCCAGGGCGGCGACGTCGCGTGCCGACACCACCGGACGGCGGTGGTAGGCCGCCGCCATCCCCGATCCCAGTTCGCACGTGGCGGGCGGGAAGCCATGCAGGTCGGCCGCCCGGCTTATGTCGTCGGCGGCGGGTGCGAACCCGAGGCGTCCGCGGACGTCGTCGCCGACACCGGGGTCGTCCCAGTCGTGGGAGGGGAAGAAGTGGGCTCGGAAGTTCGGCTGCCATCCGCCGTCGGGGTCGACCCAGAATCCGTCGGCGTAGCCGCCGAAGAGGGGGACGACCTCTCCTGGCGGCAGCTGAGCCCCTCCCCACGCGGTGGCGGTCCACAGCGGAGCCGACATCCCGGCCTCCCGAGCGAGCGCGATGAGGGTCGAGAGATGCTGCGGCCGGTCGTACAGCTCGTTCTCGACCTGGATGCCGATGATCGGCCCGCCGGGCCGGGCGCGCCCGTCCAGCGCCTGTGCGAGCGCGCGGAACCACTCCCGCACGAGTGCGAGATAGGCGGGGTCGTCACTGCGGTGCGCCACCTCGGCCTGCTGTACATGGTCGGGGAATCCGCCGTTGCGCGCCTCGCCGTGCACCCAGGGCCCGATCCGGAGCACGAGGTCCAGCCCGGCCGCGGCGACCTCGTCGACGAAGGCCGCGAGATCCAGCTGTCCCGAGAAAGAGGTGCTGCCGTCGGCGCGCACGTGGTGATTCCAGAAGACGTAGGTCGATGCGATCGTGATCCCGCCGGCACGCAGTTGCCGCAACCGTTCCGCCCACCGGGCACGCGGCGTGCGGCTGTAGTGGATCTCGCCTGAGACCGGGACGATCGGCACGCCGTCGCGGCGGAAGGCCCGGTCGGTCGCCGACAGCCCTCGGGCGGCCTCCTCGGGGCGCGGCAACGACGCCGAGCGCTCGGGGTGCGGCCAGGGGTCGTGGTGGACGTGATGCAGTGGCATGGGGCTTCCGGGAAGGGGCGAGGGCAGCGGATCGAGGCGGGCGCTTCGGCGGAGCGGCGCTCTCAGCGGCGGGCCACGATGGCATTGTCCACCGCGTCGGCATCCACGCCCTCCCGCTGGGCGCGGGCGGTGAGCAGCACCCACGCGAGCCCCGCGGTCGGATGCACCCAGAACTCCGTGCCGGACCAGCCGCTGTGACCGTAGACGTCGCGATCGATGAGCCCCGGCGCCCGCGAGCGCAGGTTCCAGGTGAAGCCCCAGTCCTGCCCCCGTTCGGCGGGGTGTGGCTCGAGCCGGGGGATGTCGCCGGTGAGCGGCCGGAGCATCATGGCGAGCGTCTCGGGAGCAAGGATGCCGTTGCGGTCCCCCTCGTGGATGCGCAAGAGCGCCGAACCGATCGCGAGGAGGTCGGAAGCGCGCCCGACCAGGGCCGCACCCGCCGAGCGGGTCGCGACGAAGCGGTCGTAGTCGAGTCCGGCCTGGGCGGCGTCGAGGATCGGCACCGCGCCCTCGGGGTCGAGCCGCAGCCCGTCGGCGCCGAGTGGTGAGGCCCAGTCGGCGATGCTCGTCTGCCAGTCCCGCCCCGTGGCGTGCTCGATGAGGGCGGCGACTCCTTCGAAGGCGATCGTGGAGTAGCGCGCGGCCGTCCCTGCGGCGAAGTCGCGTCCGCGCGTGGTCAGTTCGGTCCGCAGCGACGCCCGTGTGTCCAGCGGCGGCTCCGTGATCCCCGATGTGTGGGAGACCAGGTGGCTGAGCCGGACGGTGTCCTCGCGCGCGGCCCCGAACCCGGGGACGGCGTCGCGCAGCGGCGTGTGCGGCGTGAGGAGCCCGCGTTCGACCGCCCGTGCGGCGCTGATGCCGGTGAGGACTTTCGTGATCGAGAACAGCGCGTGCGGATCATCGACCCGCGCGGGCCTGCCCTCGACAGTGCCGAACGCATCGAGGGCGACGACCCCAGCCGCGGTCGCGATCCCGAGGACTGCGCTGGGGAGACGCCCCGCGCTCACGTGGCGACGGACCGCATCGAAGGCCGCGGGGAAGGAAGCCGGAGGGGTGGCGGGCATGGCGTCAGCCTAACCGCACCCGGCGCGATGGGATAGCGCTTTCCTCCCTGCCTCCCTAGGGTGGACGTCGACCCCGTCCCCACCGGAGGAGAAACCGATGACCCCGTCTCTGCGCTGCGCGATCGTGGGCACCGGTGCCGTCGCGCACCTCCACGCCCGTGCCGTGGCCGCCTATCCCCATGCCGAGCTCGTGGCCGTCACCGATCGGGACCGCGCGGCGGCGGAGGCGTTCGCCGCCGCCTGGGGGGAGCCCGTCGTGCACGACACGCTCGACGACCTTCTCGCGGCGACGCACCCCGACGTGGTCCTGGTCTGCACGCCGCCGGGCGCCCACCGGGACCAGACGCTGGCCGCCCTCGCCGCGGGGGCCCATGTCGTCGTCGAGAAGCCCCCGGCGCCGTCGCTCGACGAGGTGGCGGACATGGTCGCGGCGGCGGAGGCCGCAGATCGACGATTCGCGGTCGTGTTCCAGCAACGCACCGGAACGGCCGCCGCCCACGTGCGCGACCTGCTCCGGCGCGGGGACCTGGGGCGCCCGCTCCTGGCGGTGTGTCAGACCCTCTGGTACCGCGGCGAGGAGTACTTTGCGGCGCCGTGGCGCGGCTCCTGGGTGACGGAGGGCGGCGGCACGACGCTCGGTCACGGGATCCACCAGCTCGACCTCCTCGGCTTTCTCCTCGGCGAGTGGACGAGCGTCCAAGGGAGGCTCTGGCGCCTGGACCGCGAGATCGAGACGGAGGACACCTCGACGGCCACGGTGACCTTCGCCGGCGGCGTCGTCGCCCAGGTGGTCACGAGCGCCGTCGCTCCGCGCGAGACCAGTTCGATCCGGATCGACACCCAGAAGGCCACCGTCACCGTCGATCACCTCTACGGGCACGGCCACGAGAACTGGCGCATCACCCCCGCCCCCGGATACGAGAGGGAAGCGGAGGCATGGAGCCTTCCTGATCAGGAGGAGCGCAGCGATCACGCTCCGCTCCTGCGCGACGTGTTCGATGCGCTCCGCGCCGACGCCCCGCTGCCCCCCACGGCCACCGATCCGGAGCGCTCTCTCGGCCTCGTCGCGGCGATCTACGCCTCCGCTGCTGCGGACGGCGCCGTGGTCACGCCCGCCGATCTCGCCGCACATCCCACGCATCGCGCCGGTTTCGCGAGTCCCGTGATCGACCAGCGCGGCATCGACGCCCCGGACGCCGGCGGTGCCCGAGGCTGAGGGCTGTGGCAGGCTGTGACCGGTGTCAGTCGCCGCTCGTCGCCATCGGAAAGCGATTTCCGAGATTCCTTGCAAAACGATTCATCGCGTAGTACGGTAACCGGCAAGCGCTTTCCCGTCACCCGAGCTTCCCCCATCGTCATCTGGAGGCCGTGCGTGCGGGAGGCGTCCTGCACACACGGACAACGAGCGTCCGCCGCCCCTCGGACGCGGACGTTCGAAGAGAGGACAAGGATGTTCACGAAGAATCGGGTCGCCGCCGTCGTCGCCCTCGCGACCGGCGCCGCTCTGGCCCTCGCCGGCTGCGCCGGATCCAGCGAACCGGCGGCATCGTTCGATCCCGATGAGAAGGTCACGCTGACCTTCACGTGGTGGGGCAACGACGATCGCGCCGCCCGCTACGAGTCGCTCATCGACGCGTTCAACGAGAAGTACCCCAACATCACCATCAAGGGGCAGTTCACCGACTTCCCGAGCTACTGGGAGAAGCGGCAGACCGAGGCGGCCGGCGGTGGCCTCCCCGACGTGTGGCAGTTCTCAGACAGCTACCTGCGTCAGTACGGTGAGCCGGGCTATGTGCTCGACCTGCAGACCGTCTCCGACTACATCGACTTCTCGACCTTCGACGACGCTCTGCTGGGCACCGGTCAGCTGGGCGGCACGCAGTACTCCCTGCCCACCGGCTACAGCGCGTGGGCGAACTTCGTGAACGACGATCTCCTCGCCGAGCATGACCTCACCGCGCCCGAAGGGGGCACGTCGTTCGAGGACTACACCGCCTGGATGAAGGACGTGACCGACAAGACCGGCGGCAAGGTCTACGGCGGCACGGACATGACCCAGCGCATCCAGACCTTCGAGCTCGTGCTGCGGGCGGAAGGCAAGAACCTCTACACAGACGACGGCGCGCTGGGGTTCACGGAGGACGAGCTGAAGGCGTTCTGGGAGTCCGGAGCAGCCGCCCGCGACGGCATCACCATTCCGCAGAGCAAGCTGGAGGAGATCACGCCCAAGTCGGGCTTCGGAGCGGGGCTGACGGCGAGCGAGACGAGCTGGAGCAACTTCCTGGGCGGCTACCTCGCCGACTCGGGGGCGTCGTCGCTGACCCTCGTCGCCCCGCCCACCGCCAAGGCCGGCTCGCAGGACCTCTACCGTCAGGCCGGTCTGCAGATGGCCATCTCGGCGAAGACCAAGCACCCCGAAGCGGCGGCGATCTTCCTCGACTTCGTCGTGAACAGCAAGGAGGCCGGCGAGATCTTCGGCACGACCCTCGGCTTCCCCGCCTCGAGCTCCAAGCTCGCCGGTGCTGTGCTGGAGGGACCGGACAAGCAGGTGGCCGACTACCTCGAGTCCGTGTCGGACCGCATCGGCGCCGCCCCGCCCGTGCCGGTCGTGGGCTACGGCGCGCTCGAGCAGAAGTTCTGGGATCTCGGCAAGGCCCTCGGCCTCGGCGCGATCACCGTGGATGAGGCCGTGAAGCAGTTCTTCGACGAGGCGAACGTCGTCCTTCAGGGCTGAGCGCCGCATCGAGAACGCACTGGCCTAGCACTGATCAAGGAGAAACGATGGCAACGGATTCGGGCGTCACGGCCACGCTCCCGCGCACGACCGAACCCTCCTCCCGTCCGGCGGGCAGCCGCCGGACGGGAGGGCGCCTGCGCCGGCGGGAGAACGCCGCGGGCTACCTCTTCCTGTCTCCATGGCTGGTCGGCTTCTTCCTCCTCACCGCGGGGCCGATGCTCTTCTCGCTCTACCTCGCCTTCACGAGCTACAACCTCTTCAGCGCGCCGAAGTGGATCGGGCTCGGCAACTTCGAGCGCATGCTCCAGGACGACGTGTGGTGGGACTCGGTCCGCATCACGCTGCTCTATGTGCTCGTGGGAACCCCGATCAAGCTCGCCGCGGCGCTCGGGGTCGCCATGCTGCTGAACTTCCGCAGCCGCGGCACCGGGTTCTTCCGCTCCGCCTTCTATGCGCCCTCGCTCATCGGGGCAAGCGTCAGCATCGCGATCGTGTGGCGCGCGATGTTCTCCACCGGCGGGCCCGTCGACAGCTCGTTGAGTCTGTTCGGCATCGACATCGGCGGCTGGGTCGGGGTTCCGTCGCTGATCCTCCCGATGATGATCCTCCTCGCCGTCTGGCAGTTCGGTGCCCCGATGGTGATCTTCCTCGCCGGGCTCAAGCAGGTGCCGCAGGAGCTCTATGAAGCGGCCTCGGTGGATGGGGCGGGCCCCTTCCGGAAGTTCCGCAGCGTGACCCTTCCGATGTTGTCTCCCGTGATCTTCTTCAACCTGCTGCTGGAGATGATCCACGCCTTCCAGATCTTCGCCTCCGCCTACATCATCGGCTCGGGGACGGGGGGACCGGCCGGGGCCACGAACTTCTACACCGTGTACCTCTACACGCGCGCCTTCACGAACAGTCAGATGGGCTACGCCTCGGCGATGGCGTGGGCGCTGCTGATCGTGGTGGCCGCGATCGCCTTCGTCATGTTCCGCACCTCGAACTCGTGGGTGCACTACGCGGGAGACAACCGATGACCGCTCCACTGTCGCCGCTGGCGGGAGCCTCCACGACGGCGCCCACCCTCGAGACCATCACGGCCGTGCTCCCGCGCGGCGCGACGCCGCCGCGGAGGAGGTTCGGCAAGCGCCGCATGTGGCAGACGGTGCTGTGGGTCGTGGTGATGGTCGTCCTGACCGCGATCATCCTGTATCCACTCGCCTGGATGCTCTCCGCGTCGTTCAAGCCGACCGCTGAGTTCGGCGCGAATCAGGACTTCCTCCCGCACTCGCCCACGATCGGCAACTACGTCAAGGTGCTCGAGGGCGTCGGCGGCGTGCCGCTGTGGCAGTTCTTCCTCAACTCGTTCGTGCTGGCCATCGGCTCGGTCATCGGCACGGTGATCTCCGCGTCGCTGGCCGCCTACGCCTTCGCGCGCGTGCGCTTCGCCGGGAGCGGCGTGTGGTTCGCGGTCATGATCGGCACACTCCTGCTGCCGTTCCACGTGCTGATCATCCCGCAGTACATGCTCTACCGGAACCTCGACCTCGTCGACACATTCGCGCCGTTGCTGCTGGGCAAGTTCCTCGCCACCGAGGCCTTCTTCGTCTTCCTCATCGTGCAGTTCATCCGCGCCCTGCCGCGGGACATGGACGAGGCGGCCCGCATCGACGGCTGCGGGCACGGCCGCATCTACTGGTCGATCATCCTGCCGCTGGTCAAGCCGGCGCTCGTGACGGCGTCGATCTTCGCGTTCATCTGGAGCTGGAACGACTTCCTCGGGCCGCTCCTCTACCTCAACTCGACCGAGCTGTACCCGCTGCCGCTCGCGCTGCGCGTGTTCAACGATCAGACCTCGACGTCGGACTACGGGGCGACGGTCGCCGTGTCGGTGCTGGCGCTCTTGCCGATCCTGCTGTTCTTCATCGTCTTCCAGCGCTTCCTCGTCGAGGGGGTCTCCACCCAGGGGCTCAAGGGATGACCACGATGGACGGGCGCCGCGCCGGACGACGGTCCCGCGCCGCCTCCCGTCGCCGCCCCGAGGTGGACGGCAGTCTGCTGCGCTGGCCGGGCGCCGCGCGGCCGTTCGCGTTGTTCGCCGAGGTGCTGTGGGTGGGCGCTCTGGTGTTCGTCGTGGCGCTTCCCGTGGTCACCTGGCCGGCGGCGGTCGCTGCCGGGGCGACTCACGTCCGCCGATTCCTGTACGCCGAGGCGACGGCGCCGTCGACGTTCTTCCGCGACGCCGTCCGCGCGCTTCCGGGCGCCCTGCTCCCGGGCATCGGGACGACGATCCTCGGTGTCGTCGTGGCGGTCGATCTCGCGCTCCTGGCCGACGGAGTGCTTCCCGGCGGCGCGCTCGCGGCGACCGTGATCGGCGCGGCCGGTCTCGCGGTGCTCGTCCTCACGGTCCTCGCCGCATCGCTGTGGTCGCCCGGCGCGGCCTGGCGCGACGTGTGGCGCGTGCTGCCGCGGGTGGCGCGAGCGGATCTCTCGGGCACTCTCTCGATCGCCGTCGCGGTGGGACTGGCCGCCGTCATCACCTGGCAGTTCCTTCCGCTCGTGATCCCGGCCCTCGGGATGCTCGTCTTCGCGGCGGTGGCCCTGGGGGAGCGGCGGCTGGTGCGGTGGGCCGCCGAGGCGGACCAGTCCGGAGAGTGAGCCGCCGTGCCGCACCGCGTGCGCACTCTTCCGGTTGCGGAAAGCGCATTCCCGTGTCAGGATGAGGAGACGGAAAGCGCTTACCGCTCACCGTTGACCTCCGCCGTCGACCACTCCAACGAAGGACGAACCGTGTCACAGACGACCCCTCCGCCCGCTGTCCGCGAGGTCGGCATCATCATGAACGGCGTCTCCGGACGCATGGGCTACCGCCAGCACCTCGTGCGCTCGATCCTCGCGATCCGCGACGAAGGCGGCATCGAGCTGCCCGGCGGCTCGCGCCTGACCGTCCGCCCGCTCCTGGTCGGGCGCAGCGAAGCGAAGCTGGCCGACCTGGCCGCTCGCCACGGGATCGAGGACTACACGACCGATCTGGACGCCGCCCTCGCCGACCCGCAGTGGGAGATCTACGCCGACTTCCTCGTCACGAAAGCCCGGGCCTCGGCGCTGCGCAAGGCGATCGCCGCGGGAAGGACGATCTACACCGAGAAGCCCACGGCCGAGACGGTCGACGAGGCGCTCGAGCTCGCACGTCTGGCCGCGGCCGCCGGCGTGAAGACGGGCGTCGTCCACGACAAGCTCTACCTGCCCGGGCTGCAGAAGCTCAAGCGCCTCATCGACTCCGGGTTCTTCGGTCGCATCCTCTCGGTGCGCGGCGAGTTCGGCTACTGGGTGTTCGAGGGGGACTGGCAGCCGGCGCAGCGCCCGAGCTGGAACTACCGCGCGGAAGACGGCGGCGGCATCATCGTCGACATGTTCCCGCACTGGAACTACGTGCTGGAGAACCTGTTCGGCGACGTGAGGAGCGTGTACGCGCAGGCGGCCGTCCACATCCCCGAACGCTGGGACGAGAACGGCGAGCGCTACACCGCGACGGCCGAGGACGCCGCGTACGGCGTGTTCGAACTGGCCGGAGGCGTCGTGGCGCAGATCAACTCCTCGTGGACGGTGCGCGTAGATCGCGATGAGCTCGTGCAGTTCCAGGTCGACGGCACGCACGGGTCGGCCGTGGTGGGGCTGTTCGGGGCGAAGATCCAGCACCGCAACCAGACGCCGAAGCCGGTGTGGAACCCCGACCTCGCCGATGACCACGACTACGACGCCGACTGGGCGACGGTCCCCACGAACGAGGTGTTCCAGAACGGCTTCCGCCAGCAGTGGGAGGAGTTCCTCGTCTCCTACGCGGACGGGACGCCCTATCCGTTCGATCTCCTCTCGGGCGCCCGCGGCGTGCAGCTGGCCGAGGCCGGACTGCGCTCCTCCGCCGAGGGCCGCCGGATCGAGCTCCCCGTCCTGTCGCTGGACTGAGCGGACGCGTCATGACCGACCTTCCCCTCCTCGCGTCCCCTGGCGCGGTCCGCCGCGTGGCGCTGGCCGCTCCGGCCGAGCGCGCGCGTCCCACGGGGCCGCTGCG
>NZ_JASGDO010000033.1:0-16584 GCF_047607225.1 Microbacterium sp.
GGGTGCGCCGACAGACGCCGGCAGCCGGCGCCGCGCGCCCCGCGCGATCGTGTCCGCGTGGCGGCGGCGTTCCGGAAGCACCACGACGCCGGCCTCCGTCGCCGGGGCGTCGGCGGGGGCTGCCCCGAGGCGTGCGATCGAGCGCTCGAGCAGGTGCACCCACGACAGCACCGACCCGAAGGCCAGCACTTCGAACGCGGCGAGGTTGATGATGCCCGTGATCATGAGCGCGATGCCGACCGACAGGAGCACGATGGCGACGATGGCCGAGCGGGCCAGGAAACGCGGCAGCTCGGGAAGAGTGCGTCGGCTGAAGATGACGAGGCCGAGGAAGCTGAGGAGCACGCCGTTGGCGGCGCGGTCGTGGAGGAACTCGTTGAGCGTCAGCGGGATGATCCCGATCGTCGACAGGCTCGCCCCCAGCGCGATCAGCAGCGGCGGCAGCATGCGCGCCGAGCGCGGGTCACGGATGCGCCCTGCGGCCAGCCCTGCCTCGAGGTGCACCGCCAAGGGAACGGACGCCGCGGCGATCACTGCGCCACTGAGGACGACGCCCCCGTTGAAGGTGGCGCCGGAGAAGTTCGCGAACATGCCGAGGCGGCTGAAGTGCAGGTGCCACCAGATCGGGTCGGTGGTGGTGAGGGCGGCGACGAGGATGCCGGTGCAGAGGATCACCGCCCCCCACACGACGGTGGGCCGGACGTTTCCGGCCATGGTGGAGAGTCGCTTCGCCTTCGGGGGCGACGCGAGAAGATCGGAGCTCGAAGACATTCGGGCCTCTTCGTTATGATCCGGGAGCGGTATCCCCAGCTGTTTACTTGACCGCCAGGTGCTGGACGGGCTCGGTCTCCCCCCAGAGTCCGAGTGCTGCTGGAACGAATCTACGCAATTTAGCGATTCGAGTTTGTCCCCCGAATGGGGGACATGTATTGTGTCATCAGCACCAACCACCGGGGGGAGGTTGGTGAGCCAGGCGGATCCGGGGGGACTGGGGCCACAACGTCCCGTCTGGCAATCAATGACGAGAAAGGTTCCCCTCAGGAGCGGACATCAGCGATGGCTCCTGAGGGGAACCTGGATCGCAACGCCGAAGCCGTTTGGGGGAACGGCCGCAGGTGGAGCTGGGGGGCATCCGTGCGGGCGCACATGCGTTCCAATGCCAGACTACCTTGTTTACCTAGGAATTTCATCGTTCCAGCACCGAGTGGCGCGGGTTCTCACCCGAGGGACCCGCGTCACCGATTCCAGGCGAAACAATGGTCGGCGTGACGGATGACGCTCCACCCACTGCGGCGGGTCTCTTCGACGTGGTGCGCACGCGACTGGCGGGCGCACCACGCGAGGCCCTCGGCGACTGGGCTTCGGCCCGCCGTCTCCTGGGATTCGGGCGCGCTCCGCGTATCGTCGCGGTCGCCGACGCCTGGCACCTGGGGATCTTCCTCGTCGCGGAGCACGCCGTGTACTCCGTGGGGGAGGTCTTGCGCGCCCGGAGCGAGGCCGTCCGCGGATTCACGGCAGAGTCCCAGCGGGACCGCGCCGCGCGGGCGGCGGCGGCCGCCCGCGGCGGGTTCACGGACGGAGAGGTCGTCCACCTCGGGTGGCACGAGCTCGACCTCGCCGCGGTGGACGCCGGGGGAGTCTCCGGCCCTCTGACCGGCGACCCCGTTCACGGTCCGCGCGTGCGCTGGAGCGCCACCGGCGCGACCCGTCCGCTCGCCGACTACCTCGACGACCAGCTCTCCGTCCGCGGCCTCTGACCACGGACGCGGCTGACCCGGGTCAGCTCATCGCGGCCTGGAACATCGCGAGGAACGCCACGAGTCCGGCGATCGTGAGCCCGCTCGTGGCCAGGGGCACCCACGAGAGGTCCTTCGCTGTGCGCCACGCGACCACGACGGCGCCGATCGTCGCCGCGAATCCTGCCGTCAGGACGCCGATGAACGCGGTGCGTGCCAGGTCCGCGGCGGCCCAGTCGCAGTCCGGGGCGCAGGCGTCGCCGGCGAACGGGGTGCTGAAGTACCAGACCAGCACCGCGACGACGCCGACGGCCACCTGCACGACGGCGACCGCAGCGACGGATGCGGCGGCACGCCGTCCCGGGTGAACGTGCATGGCCGACCCTATGCACGTGGACTCGGGCCGTGTCAACGGTCGAGGCCCGTGCCTCGCGGTGTCTCCCCCGAGAAGTAGTGTGGGCTCCGGGAGGTTCACATGCAGGTATGGCCGGGGGCTCCGTATCCGCTGGGTGCCACATTCGATGGCAACGGCACCAACTTCGCGCTGTTCAGCGAGGGGGCTGAGCGCGTCGAGCTCTGCCTGTTCGGCGACCGCGGGAAGGAGACGCGGGTCGAGCTCCGCGACGTCGACGCTTTCGTCTGGCACGCCTACCTCCCCACGATCCAGCCGGGTCAGCGATATGGCTACCGGGTCTACGGACCCGACGACCCCGCGAACGGCCTGCGGTTCAACCCTCAGAAGCTCCTCCTCGACCCCTACGCGAAGGCCGTCGAGGGGCAGATCGAATGGGGCCAGCCGGTTTTCGGATACACCTTCGGTGATCCCGACTCCCACAACGACGAGGACTCCGCGGCGCACATGATGAAGGGCGTCGTCGTCAACCCGTTCTTCGACTGGGCCGGCGACCGCCTCCCCAAGACGCCGTATGCGGAGAGCGTGATCTACGAGGCGCACGTGAAGGGGCTGACGCAGCGCCATCCCGACATCCCCGAGGAGATCCGCGGGACGTACAGTGCGATCGGTCACCCCGTGATCATCGAGCATCTGAAGAAGATCGGTGTCACGGCGATCGAGCTCATGCCGGTGCACCAGTTCGTCAACGACTCGACGCTCCAGGAGAAGGGGCTGTCGAACTACTGGGGCTACAACACGATCGCGTTCTTCGCTCCGCAGAACACCTACTCGGCCATGGGCCAACGCGGCCAGCAGGTACAGGAGTTCAAGGGCATGGTCCGCGCGCTCCACGCCGCGGGGATCGAGGTGATCCTCGATGTGGTCTACAACCACACCGCCGAGGGCAACCACCTCGGGCCGACGCTGTCGATGAAGGGGATCGACAACCTCGCCTACTACCGGCTCGAGCCCGACGACAAGCGGTACTACACCGACTACACCGGCACCGGGAACAGCCTGAACGTCGGGAACCCGCACACGCTGCAGCTCATCATGGACTCGCTGCGCTACTGGGTCCTCGAGATGCACGTCGACGGGTTCCGCTTCGACCTGGCGGCCACCCTCGCGAGGGAGTTCTACGAGGTCGACCGCCTCGCCGCCTTCTTCGAGCTCGTCCAGCAGGATCCGGTGGTCTCGCAGGTCAAGCTCATCGCCGAGCCGTGGGACATCGGCCCGGGCGGCTATCAGGTGGGCAACTTCCCGCCGCAGTGGACCGAGTGGAACGGCAAGTACCGCGACACGGTGCGCGACTTCTGGCGCGGGGAGCCGTCGACCCTCGGGGAGTTCGCCTCGCGCCTCACGGGCTCGGCCGACCTCTACGAGCATTCCGGCCGTCGCCCCGTCGCCTCGATCAACTTCGTCACCGCGCACGACGGGTTCACGCTCCGCGACCTCGTGTCGTATAACGAGAAGCACAACGACGCGAACGGCGAAGACGGCAACGACGGAGAGTCGCACAACCGGTCGTACAACCACGGTGTGGAAGGACCGACCGACGACCCCGAGATCCTGACGGTGCGGGCCCGGCAGCAACGCAACTTCCTCGCGACGCTCCTGCTCAGCCAGGGCGTGCCCATGATCGCCCACGGTGACGAGCTCGGCCGCACGCAGGGGGGCAACAACAACGGGTACGCCCAGGACAACGAGGTGACCTGGGTCGACTGGGGATCGGTCGACCAGCCGCTCGTCGAGTTCACCGCGGCCGTGACGCGGCTGCGACGTGAGCACCCGACCTTCCGACGCAGCCGCTTCTTCAACGGTCGCCCGGTCAAGCGCGAGGAGGGATCCCCGATCCCCGACATCGCCTGGATCCGCCCCGATGGCACCGAGATGCAGCCCGAGGACTGGGACTCGGGGTTCGGGCGCGCGATCGGGGTCTTCCTCAACGGAGACGGCATCAGGGAGCGTGATCGCCGCGGACAGGAGATCCACGATCGACACTTCTTCCTGCTGTTCAATGCCGGCGACGAGGGAGTGGACTTCACGATCCCGCGCGTGGAGGCGAGCCCGCAGTGGGACGTCGTCATCGACACGTCGGGTGAGCGAGCCGACTCGCCACCCCTGAACGCGGGAGACGTCATCGCTCTCCCTGCCCGTTCGCTCGTCGTGCTCTGCGATCACGAGAAGGTCGAGCCGGAGGCCGACCACTCCGTGGCCGCGTCGCTTGCCGCACGCACTGCCCCGATCGACACGATCCCCGCTCCCGCGCCGCAGGCCGAGCTCTCCCACTGAGACCGAGAGTGCCCATGACCGATCGATCGGATCCCGCGGCGACGACGGGGGCCGTCGTGGCCGGGCGCCGGCCGCGATCGACGTATCGACTGCAGATCACGGGGTCCTTCGACCTCGACGAGGCCGCCGGGCTCGTGCCGTACCTGTCGCGCCTGGGCGTGGACACCGTCTACCTGTCCCCGATCCTGCAGGCCGCGCGCGGCTCCGAGCACGGATACGACGTCGTCGACCCCACGCGCGTCGACGATGCCCGCGGCGGCCCCGACGCCCTTGCACGTCTGGCGACGGCGGCGCACGAGGCGGGGCTGGGAGTGCTCGTCGACATCGTCCCCAACCATCAGGGCGTCGGCGACCCGATGCAGAACCCGTGGTGGGCCGCGATCCTTCGTGAGGGGCGCTCTTCCCCCCGCGCGTCGGCCTTCGACATCGACTGGGAGGCCGGCGACGGCCGCGTCTGGCTGCCCGTCCTCGGCGGCCCGCTCGACGACGTCGTGGCTCGTGGCGAGCTCGGCGTCTCACCCGAGGGGATCGGGGAGGAAGCGCCCTTCGGTCAC
Organism: Microbacterium sp.; assembly: GCF_047607225.1. Lineage (GTDB taxonomy): Bacteria > Actinomycetota > Actinomycetes > Actinomycetales > Microbacteriaceae > Microbacterium. The sequence continues at coordinate 4,977 of NZ_JASGDO010000033.1, forward strand.
GCCCGGTACTTCGATCTCGTCCTTCCGCTGGCAGCGGGCACGGCTCCGGCCGCGCAAACGCGGGACCCCGCGGTGGTGCACCGCGTGCTCGGTCAGCAGCACTGGCGGCTCGCGTCGTGGCGAGACGAGGCCGCCGTGCTGAACTATCGCCGGTTCTTCACGATCACCTCCCTTGCGGGAGTCCGCGTGGAGGATGCCGACGTCTTCGCGGCGAGCCATGCGGAAGTGCTGCGCTGGTTCCGAGAGGGTCTCGTCGACGGCCTCCGCATCGACCACCCCGACGGGCTCGCCGACCCCGGCCGCTACCTCGACGACCTCGCCGCCGCGGTGGCCTCGGTCACCGGCGCTGTGCCGTTCGTCGCCGTGGAGAAGATCCTCGAGCACGGCGAGCCCCTGCCGTCATGGTGGGCCACCGACGGGACGACCGGCTACGACGCGATGTCGGAGATCGATCGGGTGCTCATCGACCCCGACGGCGAGGCGGGGTTATCGGCTCTCGACGACCGGCTGCGCTCGGCCACCGGTCTTCCGCCGGCATCGCCCTGGCCGGAGATGATCGCGGAGACGAAACGCGTCGTCGCCGAGACGTCGCAAGCGGCCGAGGTGGCGCGGCTCGTGCGGTGCGCGCCGAGGCGGCTCCGTGACGGCTGGAGCGACGAGGAGCTGCGCGCCGGGCTCGTGGCGCTGCTGGCCGCCTTCCCGGTGTACCGGTCGTATCTTCCGGCGGGAGCCGAGCACGTGCGTCATGCCGTTGACGACGCGCGTTCGCGCCACCCGGAGCACGCCGCGGTGATCGAGGAGATCGCCGACGCGCTCCTGGACCCCGGTCTCGAGTTCTCGCGACGGTTCATGCAGACGACGGGGCCGGTCATGGCCAAGGGTGTGGAGGACGCGGCGTTCTACCGGTACACGCGGCTGGGCACGCTCACCGAGGTGGGAGGCGACCCGTCGCAGTTCGCTCTCCGCGTGGACGAGTTCCACGACGCCGCGCGGCGTCGCCAGTCGGGGTGGCCGACGGCGATGACGGCGCTCACGACGCACGACACCAAGCGCAGCGAAGACGTCCGCGCCCGGCTGTCGGTGCTCGCGGAGATCCCCGAGCAGTGGGCGGATGCCCTCGGCCGGCTGCGCGAGATCGCGTCGACGGGCCACGGTCCGTTCGACAACCTCGTCTGGCAGGCGATCGTCGGGGCCTGGCCGGCGTCGGAGGAACGGCTCCGGGACTACGCGGTCAAGGCCGCGCGCGAGTCGGCCGAGCGCACGTCGTGGGCCGACCCCGACGAGGCGTTCGAGGCTCGGATCGACGACCTCGTCGCCGCCGCACACGGGCGCGCGGCCCCCGTGGTCGACGAGCTGGTCACCGCGATCCAGGCGGCCGGTAGGTCGAACGCGCTCGCCGCGAAGGTCCTGCAGATCACCGGGCCCGGCGTGCCCGATGTGTACCAGGGCACGGAGCTGTGGGACCTCTCTCTCGTCGACCCCGACAACCGCCGCCCCGTCGACTATGCGCTGCGTGCCTCGGTGCTCGACGGCCTCGATGCCGGGGAGCTTCCCGCGATCGACGACTCCGGCGCTGCCAAGGCCCTCGTGGTCTCCCGCGCGTTGCGCCTGCGCCGTGACCGTCCCGACCTGTTCCACCGGTACGCCCCGCTTCCCGCGGCCGGCTCCGCGGCGTCCCACGTGATCGCGTTCGACCGTGGTGGCGCGATCGCCGCTGTCACCCGCCTGCCGCTCGGTCTGGCCGCGGGCGGGGGCTGGGGCGACACGGTCGTGATGCTGCCGAGCGGAGGCTGGACCGAGGCGTTCACCGGCACGCGGCACGAGGGCGGGCCGGTTGCCGCCGGCGAGCTGTTCGCGCGATACCCCGTGGTCCTTCTGACGCGCGAGTGAGGACGGTTCAGCCCACGCCACGCGTCGCCGCTGACGCCGTGTGACGTTCCGTCCGCCGTTTGTGACGCTGTCCTACGCTCCGTGACATCCGCGTTGAGGAAAGGCGACGAGCCGTGATGGGCTGTGGATCGCCTCACCGCACCACCTCCCCTTCACCCGTCCTCCCGGCCCGCGTCCGCGGGTCCAGGGAGCAGCCAGGAGATGCCATGTCCCGAATCACCCGAGTGGTCCTCACCGTCGCCGCGACCGCGGCCGTCGCCGTCCTCGTCGCCGGATGCGCCTCGGGCGCCCCCGAGGCCTCGCCCTCGGGAGCCGCGGGAGAGCCGCAGACCGGCGGGACCCTGACCTACCTCGAGCCGCAGGCCTGGTCGACGCTGTATCCGCCGTCGGCCGGTTTCTACCCCAACGGCGGCATCGTCAACAACATCACCGACCGGCTGCTGTACCAGAACCCCGAGACCCTCGAGCTGGAGCCCTGGATCGCCACCGAGTACGAGGTGAACGACGACGCCACCGAGTACACCTTCACGATCCGCGACGACGTCACCTACTCCGACGGCTCCCCCCTCACGCCGGAGAACGTCGTGAAGAACATCGACCTCTACGGCAAGGGCGACACGGATCGTGCGCTCCCGGTCTCGGAGGCCATCAACAACTACGACCACGGCGAGGTGACCGGTGACGACACCGTGGTGTTCCACTTCACCGCGCCCTCGCCCGGCTTCGCGCAAGCCGTCTCCACGATCAACTCGGGCCTCCTCTCCGACGCCACGCTGGACCGCACGAGCGAGCAGTTCGGCCCCGGCAACGCCGACGAGATCATCGGCAGCGGGCCCTTCGTCGTCGCCTCGGAGGAGATCGGCACCTCCACCGGACTCACCGCCCGCAAGGACTACGACTGGGCTCCGCCCTCGCTCGAGCACCAGGGCGCGGCCTACCTCGCCGGCATCGACTACGTCGTCGCGGCGGAAGACAGCGTCCGGGTGGGTACCGTCGTCTCGGGCCAGGCGGACATCGCGCGTTCGATCGAGGCCCCCGACGAGGCGCAGTTCGCCGCGAACGGTCTCTCCCTGCACGCCGCCGCCACCAACGGAGTGAACAACGGGCTGAGCTTCCGGTTCCGGGAGCCGCGCCTGTCCGACGTCCGGGTGCGCCAGGCGCTCATCGCCGGGATCGATCGGAAGCAGATCGTCGAGACGCTGTTCACCGACAACTATCCGCTGGCCACCGGCGCGCTCGCCAAGACCGCCCTCGGCTACCTCGACACGTCGGCGTACTACGCCTACGACCCCGACAAGGCGGCGCGCCTGCTCGACGAAGCCGGCTGGACGGTGGGCGCCGACGGTGTGCGGGAGAAGGACGGCGAGAAGCTGACGCTCGCCTTCAACGAGGCGCTTCCGCAGCCCCGCTCCAAGGAGGTCGTGACCCTCATCCAGGAGCAGCTGGCAAAGCTCGGCATCACCGTGACGCTCTTCCCCGGCGACCAGGCGGCGCAGACGGCCGCCTCGCTCGACCAGAGCACGATCCAGGTGTACCACTCGATGGTCGGTCGCGCGGACTTCGACGTCCTCAAGTCCCAGTACTTCTCCAAGAACCGCAACACGCTGCTGAACCTCAACCCCGAGGACGGCACGGTCGGTGACGAGGAACTGGACGCGCTGCTGAGCGACATCGCGTCGGAGCCGACGACGCCGGAGCGACAGGCGGCTTCCGAGGCGGCGCAGAAGCATCTCGCCGAGAACGCCTACATCCTCCCGATCTTCGAGGAGCCGCAGGTGTTCGGTCTCACGGCGAAGGTCCACGGGTTCGCCACGGAGTCGGTGGGACGCCCCTGGTTCTACTCGACCTGGCTCTCCGACTGAGGCTCCTCCGCTCGAGGTCACCATCCCGTCCGTCCGCCCACCTGGAGGCACCATGTCGTACGTGCTGCGCCGTGTCGGGCAGGCCGTGCTCGTGCTCGCCCTCGCCTACACGGCTGCCTACCTCCTGCTGGCGGCCCTCCCGGGCGACGCGGTCATCGCGCGCTACGCCAGTCCGGAGTTGGGGCTCACGCCCGACCAGATCCAGGAGATCCGCGAGCGTCTCGGCGCGGATCAGCCCCTGCTCCTGCAGTACCTGACGTCGGCCGCGGCGTTTCTCCGCGGCGACTTCGGCTACTCGGTGGCCACCGGAGCCTCCGTCTCTGACCTCTTGGGGGCGGCCCTCCCGGCGACGCTCGTGCTGGCGGTGACGGGACTGACCGTCGCCGTGGTGCTCGCCGTGACGGTGGCCTTCACCGCCACTTACGGCCGGGGGAGGTGGCTGCGCCGCCTGTTCCGCGGGGTGCCGCCCGTGCTCGTCTCGCTGCCGGTGTTCTGGATCGGGATCGTCCTCATCCAGGTGTTCTCCTTCCAGCTGGGGCTGGTGCCGGTGATCGGCGCCGACCCCCTGCAGGCGCTCATCCTCCCGGTCATCACCCTCTCGGTGCCGATCGCCGCCCCGCTCGCGCAGGTGCTGATCCGCAGCATCGACGAGGTGCGCGCCCAGCCGTTCGTGACGGTGGTCCGCGCGCGGGGCGCGAGCACGTCATGGCTCCTGTGGCGGAACGTCGCGCGCAATGCGCTCCTTCCGACGCTGACGATGGCGGGTCTCCTGTTCGGAGAGCTCGTCGGGGGAGCGGTGGTCACCGAGACGGTCTTCGGGCGGGCCGGCATCGGCCAACTGACCGCGCAGGCCGTCGCGAACCGCGATACCCCCGTGCTCTTGGCGGTCGTCGTCATCTCCACCGTCGCCTTCGTCGCGATCAACCTCGTCGTCGATCTCCTCTATCCGGTGCTGGATGCCCGCCTGCGTCGTGCGCGGTCCCGTCCGCTGCGTGCCGCCGACGCGACCGGCACCGTGGGTGAGGTCAGTGTGACGCCGTCCGCCTCCGTCGAGGGAGCACGCCGATGACCGCCGCATCACCGCTGACCGCCCTGCCTCGCACGCCCGGTGGTCCCGCGCGCCTTCGCGCACTCGCTCCGCGCGTGGGCATCATCGTGCCCGCGATCGTGCTCGTCGTCGCGATCCTGTGGGCGATCGCGCCCGGCTTGTTCACGGGTCAGAACCCGACGGCGACCGTGGCACCCGCGCTCCAGGCGCCGAGCCTCGAGCACTGGTTCGGCACTGACGCCACCGGTCGTGACGTCTTCGCGCGTGTCGTCCACGGCGCGTCGGCCTCGATCGTCGGCGCCTTCGTCGCCGTACTGGTGGGCCTCGTCGTCGGAACCGCGGCCGGGATCACCGCCGGTGCCGTCGGGGGAGTCGTCGATGAGATCCTCATGCGAGCGGTCGACGTGCTGCTGGCCATCCCCGCGCTCCTGCTCTCCCTGAGCGTCGTGATCCTCCTCGGCTTCGGCACGACGAGCGCGGCCGTCGCCGTCGGTGTGACGTCGATCGCCGTGTTCGCACGCCTGGCGCGCTCACGCGTCGTGAGCGTACGGGTGAGCGAGTACGTCGAGGCGGCGTACGGCTCGGGGGGAACGTTCTTCGGCGTGCTGTGGCGCCACATCCTCCCGAACTCCCTCACCCCCGTGATCGCGCTCGCCGCGTTGCAGTTCGGCTCCGCGATCCTGCAGATCTCCACGCTCGGCTTCCTGGGATACGGTGCGCCGCCTCCCACGCCGGAATGGGGGCTGCTCATCGCCGAGGGCCGCAACTACGTGGCCACGGCGTGGTGGCTGACGGTGCTTCCCGGCCTCGTCGTCGTCGCCGTGGTCCTCGCGACCAACCGTCTCAGTCAGGCCATTCGGGGAGGGGAGGAGCAGTGAGCGGTCAGCCGTTGCTCAGCGTGTCGGACCTCGCCGTCCAGTACCGCACCCGTCACGGCCTCGTCGACGCCGTCCGCGACGTCTCCCTGGAGGTGCACGCGGGGCAGGTCACGGCCCTGGTCGGCGAGTCGGGATCCGGGAAGTCGACCGTGGCTCAGTCCGTGATCGGCCTCCTCCCCGGCAACGGCCGCATCACTCGGGGGAGCATCCGCTTCGACGAACGGCGCGAGGGCGCCACCGAACTGGTCGGCCTCTCGGAGCGGAGCTGGCGGCGGCTGCGCGGGCGGTGCATCGCGCTGGTTCCGCAGGACCCCGGTAACTCCCTCAACCCCGTCCGCACGATCGGGTGGAGTGTCGGGGAGGCGCTGCGCATCCACGGATGGCGCGGCGATGCGCGGATCCGAGCCCGCGTACTCGAGCTCCTGGACCACGTCGGGATCGACGATCCCGTCACCCGCGCGCGTCAGTATCCCCACGAGCTCTCCGGCGGCATGCGCCAGCGCGTGCTCATCGCGGCGGCGATCGCCCTGGAGCCCGAGCTGATCGTCGCCGACGAGCCCACCAGCGCGCTCGACGTCACGGTCCAGAAGACGGTCCTCGACCTCCTGGACGACCTGCGGGCGGAATCGGGCACCGGAATCCTCTTCATCACCCACGATCTCGCCGTCGCGGCCGACCGCTCCGATCGGATCGTCGTGATGCAGGGCGGGCAGGTGCAGGAGGCCGGTCCGTCGGCGGAGGTGCTGGCCGCCCCTGCCGCCGCGTACACCCGTACGCTCCTCGCCGACGCCCCCTCCCTGGCCCGCGTGGTCGATCGGCCACGACGGGAGGCCTCCTCCCCGGCGGTCGACGCGACGACGGGCACGCCGCCACTGGTCGAGGTTTCGCATCTGCGGCAGGAGTTCGGACGCCCCGGGGGTGCGCCGCTCGTGGCGGTCGACGACGTGTCGTTCTCGGTGCCGCGCGGCACCACCCACGCTCTCGTGGGCGAATCGGGGTCAGGGAAGACGACCACCGGCCGTGCCATCGCCGGCTTCGGTCGCCCGACGGGCGGATCGATCCGCGTCGGAGAGGTCGAGGTGACGGCGCTGCGCTCCCGCCGCGAGTTCCACCGCGCGACGCAGCTCGTCTATCAGAACCCCTACGCCTCGCTGGATCCGCGTCAGAGCGTGGGGCGGATCCTGGCCGAGCCCGTTCGGAACTTCGGCCTCGCGACGCGGGCGGAGCTCCGCGATCGGGTGCTCCGCCATCTCGACCTCGTCGCCCTCGCGCCCGAGATCGCCGCGCGACACCCGCACGAGCTGTCCGGCGGGCAGCGGCAGCGGGTCGCGATCGCGCGCGCTCTCATCGTCGATCCGGAGCTCGTCGTGCTCGATGAGGCCGTCTCGGCCCTGGACGTCACGGTGCAAGCCCAGATCTTGCGGCTGCTCGCGCGCCTCCAGGAAGAACTGGGACTGACGTACGTGTTCATCTCCCACGACCTCGCCGTCGTCCGGCAGATCGCCGACACGGTCTCGGTCATGCGGCGAGGGCGGCAGGTCGAGCACGGCACCGTCGACGACGTCTTCGCCAGGCCGCACCACGAGTACACGCGGCAACTGCTCGCCGCGATCCCCGGGGCGGATGCGCGGCGCGCCGTCCCCGATCCTCAGAGAGAGGTCTCCGTATGACCGGCCCCCGTCTCGGCTTCTTCACGCGCCTGCTGGAAGAGGCCCCCGCGCGCGACCGCTACCGGTTCGCGCTGGAGCAGATCGCCCACGCGGAACGCGCGGGGTTCGCCTCCGCGTGGGTCGCGCAGCACCACTTCGGGGAGGACGAAGGCGGGCTTCCCTCACCGTTCGTGCTGCTGGCCGCCGCCGCCGAGCGGACGTCCCGGATCGCCCTGGCGACCGGGGTCGTGACCCTCCCCATCGACGATCCGGTGCGCGCGGCCGAGGATGCCGCCGTGCTCGACCAGCTCAGCGGCGGTCGGGTGCAGCTCGGTGTGGCCTCGGGAGGGACGCCGTCCTCCTTCGCGGCGTTCGGGCAGGACGCGTCGCGGCGCCGCGAGGTGTTCGCGGAGCATCTGGAGATCTTCGTCGACGCGCTCGCGGGGCGCGGGGTGCGCGGCACGGCGTCGCACATCTATCCCGCCGCGGGCGATCTCGTCGACCGGATCTGGCAGGCCACGTTCTCGGTCGACGGCGGACGCCGTGCGGGGGAGCGTGGCGACGGTCTCCTGCTCTCGCGGACGCAGCCTCGCGAGGCCGACGCGCCCGACGCTCCGCTCCACGACCTCCAGCTCCCCGTCGTCGAGGCCTACCGCGCGGCGCTCCCCGAGGGAGCGCCGGTGCGTGTGCTCGCCTCGCGGACGGCGCTCGTCGTCGACCCCGAAGACCGCACGCGTGCCCTCGAGCTCGCCGAGCCCGGCCTGCGCCGACTCGCGGAGACGATGTTCGGGATCGACACGACGGACATCGGGATCGACGAGCTCGTGCGCGTGACCGACACCCACGTCGGCACGGTCGAAGAGGTGGTCGCCTCACTCGGCGCCGACCGCACGCTGGAGGCGGCCACCGACGTGTCCTTCCAGGTCCACTCGATCGCGGCGACCCACGAGCTCACCCTGCGCTCGCTCGAGCTGCTGGCCGAGGAAGTGGCGCCGAGGCTCTCGTTCGCCACCGGAGCCGCCGCGGCCGACGACCTCCATCAGGCGCATCGCGCCCTCGCCACGACCTCGAGAGGACTCTCATGAGCCACCCCGACGCCGACGTCATCGACCTCCTTGCCGGGATCCGTCCCGGCGACCCGCTCGACACGGTGCGCTCCCGCCGCAGCCAGGCCCGTGAGAACGCGCAGCGCAGCTTCCAGGCCCTCCTCGAGCCGGAGCACCCGGGCGGGTTCCCGCTGGCGGAGCGCTATGCGGTCGCCGCCTTCGTCGCCGGCCTGCACGGCTTCGACGCGGCCGCCGACTTCTACCGCGATCTCCTCGGCGACGAGGCCCCGCAGTGGCGAGAGCCGATCGACGCGGCCGTGAAGGACGGTGCCACGAGAGGCCCGTACGGCGGCTACCGTGAGCCGGGGCTGCAGGGCGAGGGGCGCGACGGCCTCCGCTGGCAGCCGGGCGGGGCGGTGGCGGGGGCCCTCGGCGGCCACCTCGCTGCGGCACTGACCCACGCGCACCTCCTCGTCTTCCGGCCCCGCGAGGCCCGGCCCGACGCCCTTCGCGCCCTCGTCGCGGCGGGGTGGTCGGGCGATGCGATCGTGACGCTCTCGCAGCTGGTCGCCTTCCTTTCCTTCCAGCTCCGTTTCGCCTGGGGTCTGCGCGTGCTCGCCGCCACCCCCGCCTCCTCATCGCCCGCCGCCCCCGCCATCGAAGGAGCCCTCCGATGACCGACCTCGTCACCGACTACCCGGCCCTGGCTCGCCCCGACGCATTCACGCAGCGCGGTCTCGGATGGGTGCCGTGGCTTGCTCCGGTCGCCGAAGACGCGCTCAGCGACCTCCAGCGCGACGCGCTCATCGAGCCGGCGCGCGCGGCGATGCCCTACTTCCGTCTCCTCGCGCGCGACCCCGCCGCGCTGAAGGCGCGGACGCTCACCGACCTGGACATCTTTGCCAACACCTCCAGCGGGATCGGACGCGCGGAGCGGGAGCTCGCCGCCGCGGCCACCTCGCGCCGCAACGGCTGCGTCTTCTGCGCCTCGGTGCATGCCGCGGCCGCCACCCGCGAGTCGGGCCGCGAGGACGACGTCCAGCGTCTCCTCGACGAGGGCACCGACACCGACCTCGGCGACGAGCGCTGGAACGCGATCGTCGCGGTCTCCGTCGCTCTCACCGACACGCCGCTGGGCCTGGATGCCGACGACATCGCGCGCCTGCGGGCGGCGGACCTCGACGACGACGACATCGTCGACGTCCTCGGTGCCGCCTCCTTCTTCCACTGGGCGAACCGGCTCATGCTCTCGCTCGGCGAACCCGAAGTCCCCACTCGTCTGCGAGGTGCCTCATGACCATCCCCACCCTCCTCGACCACGTCGTCATCGCCGGACCGGATCTGGCCGGCCTCATCGACTGGTTCGCCGAGCGAACCGGCGTCGTCGCGGCCCCCGGCGGCGCGCACCCGACCGGGACGGCGAACGCTCTCGTGGCCCTCACCGTCGACGGCCGGCGGGGACCGCAGTACATCGAGCTGATCGGGCCCGACCCTGCGCGAAGCGGTGAGAAGCTGCCGGAGACGTTCGGGATCGCGACGCTGACCGAACCGCGGGTGCAGGCCTACGCGGTCCATCCCGCCGACATCGAGGCGACCGTCGCCCACGCCCGTGCCCACGGCTACGACCCGGGCGACGTCAGCGACCTGTCGCGGCGCACCCCCGATGGCACGCTCCTGGAGTGGCGGCTGACGCGCGGGGAGGGGCGGCGACTGGATGTCCCCTTCCTCATCGACTGGGGATCCACCCCGCAACCGGGCCTCAGCGACATCCCGTCGATCGAGCTCGTCTCCTTCACCCGCCGGGAACCGGATCCGGAGCCGGTGCGCGAGATCCTCGCGAGCCTCGGGCTCCCTGGCGGCGTCGCCGACGTGGAGCCCGCGGACACCGCCGGTTTCCGACTGGAACTCCGGCGTGCCGACGGGCGGATCGTCGAGCTGTGAGCGAGGTCCGTTCGCCGATCTCGGCCGCCGTCGACGCGCTCCGTCCCCAGCTGTCGGCGCTCGTGCGTGCGCTGTACGAGAACCCCGAGGTCGGCTTCGAGGAACGGGCGTCCGCGGCGAGGATCGCGGAGGAGCTCGCCGGCCACGGCTTCGAGGTCGAGACCGGGGCGTACGGGCTGGAGACGGCCCTCCGCACGACGACGGGTGCCGCAGACGGCCCGCACTTCGCCGTGATCGCCGAGTACGACGCGCTGCCGGGCATCGGGCACGCGTGCGGACACAATGCGATCGCGGCCATCGCCGTCGGAGCGTTTCTCGCCGCCGCCCCGTTCGTCGCCGAGGCAGGGGGCCGGCTGTCGCTGATCGGCACGCCCGCCGAGGAGAACGGAGGCGGCAAGGAGCTGATCATCCGGGCGGGAGGTTTCGACGACGTCGATGCGGCCGGAATGGTCCATCCCGGCAGCGGTTCGGGCACGACCTCGGTCCTCGGCCAGCGGACGACCGGGGTGCGCCGCATCGCCGTGACGTACCACGGGCGCGCCAGTCACGCGGCGGGAGCCCCGTGGCTCGGGCGCAATGCGCTCGACGGCGCCGTGACGGCCTATCAGGGGGTGGCGCAGTTGCGGCAGCACATCCTTCCGACCGACCGCATCCACGGCATCATCACCGACGGCGGTGCCGCCCCCAACATCGTGCCGGAGCGCGCGTCGGCCCTGTTCTACGTGCGGTCCGCCGAGATCGACAGCCTGCGAGAGCTCACCGACCGGGTCGTCGCGGTGCTGGAGGGTGCGGCGCTCGTCTCGGGCACCCGGGCCGAGATCGAGGTGGACCCCGTGCCGCCCTACCTGCCGCTGCAGACGAACGTCGCCCTCACCCGGCGGTGGGCCGCTGTCATCGGGGACCACGGCATCCTTGTCCCCGATCCGCCCGCCGTGGTTCCGCAGGGCGGCCCCTCCACCGACATGGGCAACGTCAGTCGCTTCGTGCCGTCGATCCATCCCTCGATCGGCCTCGGCGGGCCCGACGACGTCTTCCCCCACCACGCCGACTTCGCGCACGTGACGGTGCAGCCCCCGGCGATCGAGGCCGTCGTGGCCGCGGCGGCCGCGCTCGCCCAGACCGCCGTCGACTACGTGACCGACCCGGGCCTCCGTGCCGAGGCGGCCGCGGAGTTCGCCGCCGCGGGCGGGCGTTACCGCTGGGAGGACTGACCCCGCAACCCGGTGCCCTCGGCCCCGAGGGGCGGGGCAGGATGGAGCCATGACGATCGAGGTGTGGGCTCCCCGGGCCGAAC
>NZ_JASGDO010000034.1:0-5505 GCF_047607225.1 Microbacterium sp.
CCTCGCCGGCGGGGGCGGCCTCGCGGGCGGTCGGACGCGCGCGAGCGCATCCTCGCCGCCGCGGCCGACGAGTTCGGCGCACGGGGGTACGACGCGACCACGATCCGCAGCGTGGCCGCCCGCGCGGAGGTGGACTCCGCGCTCGTCCACCACTACTTCGGCACGAAGGCCGACCTGTTCGCCGCCGCCGTCGACGTGCCCGTCCGCCCCGATCTCGTCGTCCCCGCGATCCTCGCGGGCGACCGGGAGCGGTGGGGCGAGGCGGTCATCTCGTTCGTCTTGGAGCAGTTCGAGCGCCCCGAGGTGCGCCGCCGCGCCGTCGTGCTGCTGCGCACCTCCCTCGGCAACTCCCTCGCGACGCCGCTCATGGTGGGGTTCCTCCGCCGCGAGCTGCTCGCGCGTATCGTCGCGGAGCTCGACGTCGACGACGCGGAGCTGCGCGCCGGGCTCGTGGCCTCGCAGATCGTCGGGCTCATCGTCGCCCGCTACATCGCCAAGCTCCCGGGCATCGCCGACGCGTCGCCCGAGGATCTCGTCGCGCGGATCGGGCCCACCGTCCAGCGCTATCTCACCGCCGGGTGACCGGCAGCGAAGGAGCAGTCATGTCGTTCCAGGCCTACCTCGACAACATCGAGACCAAGACCACGATCACCCCTCGGCAGTTCATCGCGCTCGCCGAGGAACGCGGCTTCGGGCCGGGAACGAAGGCGGGTGAGATCGTCGCGTGGCTCGGGGAGGAGTACGGCCTCGGCCGGGGTCACGCCATGGCGCTCGTCCACGTGATCACGAAGGGGCCGAAGATCGACGCGAAGCACGTGGGCGGCACCGGCACGCATCGAGACGCGTCCGACACGCTGTGGCTGGACGGGAAGGACTCGCGCCCCGCATAATTCATCACATGATGAATAACGCGAGTGCCGTCAGCGTTCGCGGTCTCCGCATACGACGGGGATCGCGTCTCGTGTTCTCGGACTTCTCGGTGGACATCGCCGCGGGAGCGATCACGGGACTACTGGGTCCGTCGGGGTGCGGCAAGACCACGCTGCTGCGAACGATCGTCGGGGCGCAGCACGTCGATGACGGAACCGTGACCGTGCTCGGCGCGCCGGCCGGGAGTGCGTCGCTGCGTCATCGCGTCGCGTACGACACGCAGGCCGCGTCGGTGTACTCCGACCTCACCGTGCAGCAGAACCTGCGCTACTTCGCCCGGCTCCTCGGGGCTGCGCGCTCGGACGTCGACCGCGTGATCGCGGCCGTCGGCCTCGAGCCCGAGCGTCGGCGGCTCGTGGCCTCCCTCAGCGGCGGGCAGGCGGGCCGGGTGTCGCTCGCGGTCGCCATGCTCGGATCGCCCGAGTTGATCGTGCTCGACGAGCCCACGGTGGGTCTGGATCCTGTGCTGCGCGAAGAGCTGTGGCGCGTGTTCCGCTCGCTCGCCGACGAGGGCGCGACGCTGCTCGTGTCCAGCCATGTCATGGACGAAGCGGCGCGCTGCGACCGGCTCCTCCTCCTCCGCGAGGGCAGGCTCGTCGCCGACACGACGCCCGAGGCGCTCCTCGCCGAGACGGGGGCGCCGGATGCGGAGACGGCGTTTTTGCGCCTCATCCGACGGGAGGAGGCGGCATGAACGTGGCGCGGCTGCTTGCGACGACCGCGCGAGTGCTGCGGCAGCTCAGTCACGACCCGCGATCGCTCCTGCTGCTCCTTGTCGCGCCGAGCCTTCTCGTCGGCCTCTTCGCGTGGGTGTTCAGCGAGAGCGAGGGAGCCTTCGACCGCATCGGCGGGCCACTGCTGGCGCTCTTCCCCTTCGTCGTCATGTTCCTCATCACCTCCATCACCACGTTGCGTGAGCGTCGGAGCGGCACGCTGGAGCGACTGCTGACCACGCCGGTCGCCAAAGCGGACGTGATCCTCGGATACGCCCTCGCGTTCGGCCTGCTCGCGACACTTCAGGCGATCGCCACCGTGACGTTCGCGGTCGCCGTGTGCCGGCTGAGCGTTGCGGGCCCCGTGTGGCAGCTGGGAGTCGTGGCGGTCGTGGACGCTCTCCTGGGAACGGCGCTGGGGCTGCTCGCCAGCGCGTTCGCCCGCACGGAGTTCCAGGCAGTGCAGTTCATGCCCGTGCTCGTCTTCCCCCAGATGATCCTGGGTGGCCTCTTCATGCCGCGGGACCAGATGCCCGAGGTGCTCTCCGCCGTGAGCGATGCGCTTCCCTTGAGCCATGCGATCGACGCCGTCTCGGCGGTGGCGTCGGGAGCCGCGGCCGGCGAGGTCTGGCGGCCGGTGCTGGTGGTCGCGGCGTTCACGGTCGGTGCGCTCGCCGTGGCGGCGGCGACGCTTCGGCGGCGCACCGCCTGAGGATGGCTCAGCGGGGGTGGCTCAGCGGGCGTCGTCGCGGAGCTTGGCGGTCAGTTCCCGGAGGTGGGCGAGCTCGTCATCGGTCAGCACGGCCATCCGCTCGGCGATGGTCTGGCCGTGTCGGAGCGCGATGCGCCGGAAGATCCCGAGGCCCGTCTCGGTGGCACGAACGACGGCGCCGCGACCGTCCTGCGGGTCTGGACACTTGGAGATGAGGCCCCGGGCGACCATGCGATCCACCAGGCGCGAGACGCTCGGCTGGCTGATGAGCATGTTCGCGGTGACGTCCCGCAGTCGCGCGGAGTTCTGTTCGCCGCGGGCGACGGTCAGCATGACGTCGTACTCGGCCTGGCTGAGTTCGGCGTCGAAGTCGGCGCTGATCTCCTCCAACACCTCGTGCTGCGCCCGGAAGAGACTCTCCCAGGCGTCGATGGCGAGGCGGCGGTCCGTCATGGCGTCCACTTTATCCCGCGCCTAGGCTGGCGGACATGAGGCGATTCTCCCGTGCGCTCACCATCGTGTTGCTGGCCGTGATCGCGGGTGTCGGCGTCTTCGGAGCTCCCTCGCCGGCGGCGGCCGATGTCGACGATTTCCGCTTCGACGAGATGACGGTGGACTACACGCTCACCCGAGACGACGACGGCACGAGTCGCCTTCTGGTGGTGGAGCGGTTCGTGGCTCGGTTCCCCGATGCCGATCAGAACCGCGGGATCCGGCGGGCGATCCCCGACACCTACAACGGTCAGCCGCTGCATCCGCGACTCGTCTCGGTGACGGATGAGAACGGCACTCCGCGGCCGGCGGAGACCGAGGAGGACGACGGCGTCTTCGCCATCGTCTCCCGGTCGGACACCTATCTCCGAGGAGTGCAGACCTTCCTCCTCACCTACGAGCTGGAGAACGTGACCTGGAGCTTCCCCGACACCGGGCTCGAGTTCTACTGGGACGTCAACGGGGTCGATTGGGCACAGCCGTTCGGAACCGTGACCGCCCGGCTCCACCTCGACAGCGAACTCGCCGCTCGCCTGGCGGGCAGGATGGCCTGTGCACAGGGCGCGCAGCAGAGCACCACTCCGTGCGCGGGGATCGACCAGGAGCCGGCGACCGACGGGGTGGTGATCACGGCGCGCGCGGAGAACCTCGGCCCGCGGCAGACGCTCTCGCTCGCGGTCGGATTCGAGCCGGCGACCTTTACGACGTTCGACACGTCGTTCGTCGCTTCTCCCGCCGGATGGGTGCAGGTCGCCGGTGGTGTGGGGCTTCTGGGGGCAGTCGGGCTCGCGTTCCGGGCTCGACGCCGGGCGCTCGCCGATGAGCCGGGCCGTCCGACGATCATCGCCGAGTACACACCGCCACCGAACGTCGATGCGCTCGAGAGCGCGGTGCTGCTCGGCCAGACCTCCAAGGCGATCCCGGCCGAGGTGCTGGAGCAGGCCGTGGTCGGCTCGATCCGGATCATCGAGGGCCCGGCGAAGGCATGGGGTGGTCAGCGGCTCATCGCGGAGCTCGTGGATCCTTCCCGCGCCGACGGGGATGGCCGGATGCTCCTGGACGGGCTCTTCCCCTCGGGGGTTCCGGGGGAGCAGTACGAGTTCGGGCGGCAGGACACCCGGTTGTCGAAGGTCGCGCAGAAGATCCTGGCCGCGGCAGACAAAGCCCTCACCGATCAGGGATTGCGCCGTACGGTTCCGTTCGGGTCGCGGGCGTGGCCGATCCTGGCGGCGGTCGTGGCCGGCGCGGTGGTCGTCGCGTCGGGGGTCGTCGCCCTCGTCGGTTACGTCTCTCCCGGCGTGCCGGTGGTGCTGATGGTCGCCGCGGGCCTCATGTTCGCCGTGGTGATCGCGCTGGTCGCGCGCCGCCCGTTGACAGCCGCCGGGGCGGAGACCCGCGACCACCTGCGCGGGCTGAAGGAGTTCATCGCGTGGGCGGAGGCTGACCGCATCCGGATGCTGCAGTCGCCGCAGGGGGCGGAGCGCGTGGGCGTCGACGTCGACGATCCGCGGCAGATGCTCCGGCTGTACGAGCGGCTGTTGCCGTACGCGGTCGTCTTCGGTCAAGAGAAGGAGTGGTCGAAGCACCTCGCGGTGCTGTACGCGGCCGCCGGAGTGTCGGCGCCCTATTGGTACGTGGGCACCGGCGCCTTCGACGCGTCGTCGTTCTCGTCGGGCATCGGGTCGTTGTCATCGGCGGCGATGTCGTCGTCGTCGACCTCGGGCGGGTCGGCCGGCGGCGTGAGCGCGGGCGGTGGAGGCGGCGGAGGAGGAGGCGGCGGCGTGTAGTGGCCTCCGGTTCTAGAGTCGAACCATGGCGGAACGCACTGTCCTGATCACCGGCGGCACGCGTGGCATCGGCCGCGCTCTGGCTCTGCGGTTGGCCGCGGACGGCATCGACCTCGTGCTCGGCTACGCACACGACGAGGGGGCTGCTTCCCAGACGCAGGCGGAGGTCGAGGCGCTCGGGGTGCGCTGCGCGACCGTGCGCGCCGACCTCTCCACCGAGACCGGCGTCGACGAGCTCTTCGACCGTGCCCTGGCCGCCGTGCCTCGGCTCGACGGCGTCGTGAGCAACGCCGGCGGCACCTTCCACATCGGGCCGCTCGTGGACACTCCCGTCGACGTCATCCAGCGGGTGCTGGATCTCAACCTCAGGGCAGCGATCCTCGTGGCACGCCGGGCGGTGGGGGCGCTCCCCGAGGGAGGAGTGCTCGTGAACGTTTCGTCCGGCGCTGCAACGACGGGCTCGCCGGGGGAGTACGTGCATTATGCGGCGGCCAAGGCGGGCGTCGACGCCCTGACGAAAGGCCTTGCGATCGAAGCAGCGGCCCACGGGGTGCGCGTGGTCGGTGTCGCTCCGGGCACGACGGAGACCGACGTCCACGCCGACGCCGGCGACCCGGGCCGCCCCGCTCGTGTGGCATCGCGCCATCCGATGGGGCGCGTCGCCCACCCCGAGGAGATCGCCGAGGTGATCGCCTTCGCGTTGTCGCCGGCGGCGAGCTACGTCGCGGGAACGACGATCCGGGCCACGGGCGGTGCCTGACGGCCTCTGCGCGGCAGCGCGCGGGTGACTCTGCGCGGCAGCGCGCGGGTGACTCTGCGCGGCAGCGCGCGGGTGACTCTGCGCGGCAGCGCGCGGGTGACTTGGCGGGGC
>NZ_JASGDO010000035.1:0-7180 GCF_047607225.1 Microbacterium sp.
CGGGCGGCCCGCCGCCTCGACCGCTCCGGCGGAACGGTGGACAACCCGCGCAAGTCGCTCACGCTGACGATCGTGATGAGCCTCTTCCTCGTCTACTCGTTCCTGCCGCTCGCCTGGCTCATCATCAGCTCCACCAAGACGCAGAACGCCCTCATCGGCTCGTTCGGCCTGTGGTTCTCGGGACCCTTCGCCTTCTTCGACAACGTCGCCCAGACCCTCACCTACAACGACGGCATCTTCGTCCGGTGGCTCGGCAACACGCTTTTGTACGTCGTCGCCGGTGCAGGCGGCGCGACGATCCTCGCGACCCTGGCCGGATACGGATTGGCGAAGTTCACCTTCCCCGGCAAGAAGGCGATCTTCGCGGTCGTCCTCGGAGCGATCGCCGTGCCCGGCACCGCCCTCGCCGTGCCGACATTCCTCATGTTCAGTCAGATGGGTCTCACCAACACCATCTGGGCGATCATCATCCCCTCGCTCATCTCGCCGTTCGGGCTGTACCTCATCTGGGTCTACGCGGTCGACTCGGTCCCCACCGAGCTTCTCGAGGCGGCGCGTGTGGATGGCGCGGGGGAGCTGCGCACCTTCTTCACGATCTCGATCAAGCTCCTCGCCCCGGGGATCGTCACCGTCGCGATGTTCGCGATCGTGGCGACCTGGAACAACTACTTCCTCCCGTTGATCATGCTCAACGACCCCGACCTGTTCCCGCTGACGATCGGTCTGCAGCTGTGGAACCAGCAGGCGACGGGGGTCGGATCCGACCCGATCTTCAACCTCGTGGTCACGGGAGCACTTCTCACGATCGTCCCGATCGTGATCGCGTTCCTCCTGCTGCAGCGGTTCTGGCAGTCGGGGCTCAGCGCGGGAAGCGTCAAGCAGTAGGGGACTGCTGACCGTCGAACCACCCCTCCCCACGATCCGACTCCGACGAAGCGGAAGGACACACACAGCAATGACAAAGCGCACACTGATCCGGGGGATCGCCACCGGCGCGGCCGCCCTGCTCATCGGGGCGGGCCTTGCCGCCTGCTCCACCGGCGACACCGGCAACGGCAACAACGCCGATCCGGGAAGCGCCGACGCGATCGAGAAGGCCCTCCAGGAAGGCGGCGAGCTCACGTACTGGACCTGGACGCCCTCTGCCGAGGCGCAGGTCAAGGCGTTCCAGAAGGCCTACCCCAAGGTCAAGGTGACGGTCGTGAACACCGGCAGCGCCAACGACAACAACCTCAAGCTGCAGAACGCGATCGCCGCCGGCTCCGGTGCCCCCGACGTCGTGCAGGTGGAGTACCAGTCCCTGCCGCAGTTCATCCTCTCCGAGTCGCTGCTCGACCTCAGCGCCTACGGTTTCGGCGACCTCGAGGACCTCTACACGCCCGGCCCGTGGGGCGCCGTCGCCCAGCAGGGTGGCATCTGGGGTCTGCCGCAGGACTCCGGACCCATGGCGCTGTTCTACAACAAGCGCGTGTTCGACGAGTTCGATCTCGACGTGCCGACCACGTGGGACGAGTACATCGAGGCGGGGCGGAAGCTCCACGCCGCCGACCCGGAGTACTACATCACCAACGACGCCGGCGTCGACGCCGGATTCGGCACCTCGATGATCTGGCAGGCCGGCGGCCGTCCCTTCTCCGCCGACGGCGAGAAGGTCACCGTCAACCTCGCCGACGAGGGCACGCTGAAGTGGGCGAACACGTGGGACACGCTCGTCGACGAGGGCCTCATGAGCCAGATCCCCGGGTGGACCGACGAGTGGTTCCAGGGCCTGGCCAACGGCAAGATCGCGACCCTGCCGATCGGCGCGTGGATGCCCGGCGTGCTGGAGTCCGGCGCGGCAGACGGTGCCGGCGACTGGCGCGTCGCGCCGATGCCCACCTACGACGGCGGCGCCGCGGTCACCGCGGAGAACGGCGGAAGCTCGGAGGCGGTCACCAAGCAGTCCAAGAACCCGGCGCTGGCCGCCGGCTTCCTCAAGTGGCTGAACTCGTCGGAGGAATCGATCGACGTCTTCCTCGCCAGCGGCGGGTTCCCGGCCACGGTCGCCGACCTGGAGTCGGATGAGTTCCTGAACTACGAGTCCGACTACTTCGGCGGTCAGAAGATCAACGAGGTGCTCGTGAGCGCCGCCAAGTCGGTGAGCACCGGCTGGCAGTACCTCCCGTGGCAGTCGTACGCCAACAGCATCTACGGCGACACGGTCGGAAAGGCCTACCTCAACAAGACGCCGATCGCCGACGGCCTCAAGGCCTGGCAGGACCAGAACGTGTCCTACGGCAAGGAGCAGGGCTTCACGATCAGCGAGTGATCCCTCCACGCGGGCGGCCGAGCGTCGACTCGGCCGCCCGCGTGCGTCCGCCCCCTCCCGCCTGCTCGCCCACCCTTCCCGCTTTGGAGACACCCATGACCGCCCGGACCTTCGAGATCGGAGAGCGGGACTTCCTGCTCGACGGCGCCCCGCACCGCGTGATCTCGGGAGCCCTCCACTACTTCCGCGTGCACCCCGATCAGTGGCGCGAGCGCATCCGCTGGGGCCGGATGATGGGACTGAACACGATCGAGACCTACGTGGCGTGGAACGAGCACTCCCCGGAGGCGGGTGTCGAGGGCGGTCCCGCGCGCTTCGACGCCGAGGGGCGCCTCGACCTGGCGCGATTCCTGCGCGAGGTGCAGGCCGAGGGTATGCACGCCATCGTCCGTCCGGGCCCGTACATCTGCGCGGAGTTCGACGGCGGCGGGCTGCCGGCGTGGCTCTTCCGTGACCCCGAGGTGGGCATCCGGAGCCTCGAACCCCGGTTCCTCGCCGCCGTCTCGGACTACCTGCGATCGGTCATGGAGATCGTCGCCCCTCTCCAGATCGACCGCGGCGGCCCCGTGATCCTGCTGCAGGTCGAGAACGAGTACGGCGCCTACGGGTCCGACCACGACTACCTGCGGGCCCTCACCGACCTCTTCCGCGAGTGCGGCGCCACCGTCCCCCTCACCACGGTCGACCAGCCGATGCCCGAGATGCTCGCAGCCGGCAACCTCCCCGACCTGCATGCCACGGGGTCGTTCGGCTCCCGTGCGACCGAGCGCCTCGCCGCCCTCCGCGCCCAGCAGCCGACGGGTCCCCTCATGTGCAGCGAGTTCTGGTGCGGGTGGTTCGATCACTGGGGTGCCCACCACCACACGACCGACCCCGCGGACTCCGCCCGCGAGCTGGACGCGTTGCTGGCCGCCGGTGCGTCGGTCAACATCTACATGCTCCACGGGGGCACGAACTTCGGTCTCACCAACGGCGCCAACGACAAGGGCGTCTATCAGCCCACCGTCACCAGCTACGACTACGACGCCCCGCTCGATGAGGCAGGCCGGCCCACCGAGAAGTTCTGGGCGTTCCGCGAGGTGATCTCCCGGTATGCGCCGGTGCCGGAGCTCGCCCGCGAATCGGTCGGTCCGCTCCCGGTCCCCGGGCCTGCACCGCTGCGGTATGCGGGCTCGCTCGACGATCTCGCGCCGGAAATCGGCGCCGCGGACTGGCACGAGCTCCCCACGATGGACGCCGCCGGGATCTGGCGCGGCCTCGCCCGGTACCGCGTGACCCTCGATCACGGCGACGACCCGGTGGTCCTGCGTTTCGGTGAGGTCCGCGATCGCGCGTGGGTGCGCCTCGACGGCCTGCCCGTGGCCACGCTCGCCCGCGAGCTGCACGAGGACGCCGTGACCCTTCCGCGAGGGGAGGGCGTGCTCGACATCCTCGTCGAGGACGAGGGCCGGGTGAACTACGGGGAGCGGATCGGCGAGCCGAAGGGCCTCATCGGTCCCGCGACGATCGGGGGCGCGCCGGTCACCGGCTGGCGCGTCTCCCGGGTTCCGCTCGAGGATCTCCCCGCGGTCGCCGCCCTCCCCTCCCCGGGGGTCGGGCTCGGCGCCGGCGTCTGGCGCGCGACGGTCGACCTCGATGCACCCGCCGACCTCGCCCTGTCCACCGAGGGCTTCGGGAAGGGGCTCGCGTGGTTCGGCGAGTTCTTCCTCGGCCGCTACTGGCGCAAGGGGCCGCAGCAGACGCTGTTTGTCCCGGCCCCCGCCACCCGTGCCGGCAGCAACGTCCTCACTATCGTCGAGTTCGAGTCGATGGCGTCCGAGGCCGCCGCCTTCGTCCCCGACCTCCGCCTCGGTCACACGGAGCACTGAGATGACCCAGCCCTCGTCCGCCCCCGCCCCGGGGCGCCCTACTCCCGGCCGGATCGCCCCCGCGGACGCGTCGTTCCCGCTTGACCGTCGCGTGTTCGGCGGGTTCGTCGAACACCTCGGCCGGCACATCTACGACGGGATCTACGAGCCCGGGCACGCCACCGCCGATGCGCGCGGATTCCGCGGCGACGTGATCGAGCTCGTGCGGGAGCTCGGCGTCTCCACCATCCGCTATCCCGGAGGCAACTTCGTCTCCGGGTATCGCTGGGAAGACGGCGTCGGCCCCGTCGCGGAGCGTCCCCGTCGTCTCGACCTCGCCTGGCACGTCACCGAGACGAACGAGGTGGGCCTGCACGAGTTCTCGCACTGGCTGGAGCAGGTGGGCTCGGACCTCATGCTCGCGGTCAACCTCGGCACACGCGGAACCGCCGAGGCCCTCGACCTGCTCGAGTACGCCAACGGCGAGGTCGACACGACGTGGGTGCGCCAGCGCGCCGCCCACGGCCGCGCCGAGCCCTTCGGCGTGACGATGTGGTGCCTCGGCAACGAGATGGACGGCTGGTGGCAGCTCGGCGCTCGCAGCGCCGCCGAGTACGGCGCGCTCGCGGCACGGACGGCACGCGCGATGCGCCGGTTCGATCCGCACCTCCAGCTCGTCGTGTGCGGCTCGTCCGCGCGCTCGATGCCGACGTTCGGTCAGTGGGAGCGGGAGGTGCTCGCGCACACCTTCGACGACGTCGACTTCATCTCGTGCCATGCCTACTACGAGGAGCGCGACGGAGATGCCCAGGAGTTCCTGGCCTCGGCGGTCGACATGGACCTCTTCATCCGGCAGGTCGTCGAGATCGCCGACGAGGTGGCGGCCGCCCGCGGCAGCGACAAGCGGATCATGATCTCGTTCGACGAGTGGAACGTCTGGTACCAGACGCGGTGGAATGCGATCGAGGGAACGCAGCCTCTCGACGAGTGGCCCGTCGCGCCGCGCCTCCTCGAGGACGTCTACACGGTGCAAGATGCGGTGGTGGTGGGCGACCTCCTCATCACGCTCCTCCAGCACGCCGATCGCGTCGCCTCGGCGTCGCTGGCGCAGCTGGTCAACGTGATCGGGCCGATCATGACCGAGCCGGGCGGGCCGGCGTGGCGCCAGACGACGTTCTTCCCGTTCTCCCTCACGTCTCGGCTCGCCGGGGCCCACGTGATCCCCGTCGCCGTGGAGGCGTCGACGTTCCACAGTTCTCGCTTCGGTGAGGTGCCCAGCATCAACGCCGTTGCGACGGTCGACGACGCGGGGCTGTCGCTCTTCCTCGTGAACCGGTCGCTGGAGGAGTCCGCCGAGGTTCGGATCGATGTGGCCGGTCATGCCGCCGCCGGGTTCGAGGTCGCAGAGAGCCACCTGTTGCACGACGCCGATCGCTACGCCGTCAACACGCTCGATGACCCCGACCGCGTGGCGCCCCGCCCCCTGCCGGGCGTGGATCTCTCGGATGGCGTCCTGTCGGCCACCCTGCCGCCGGTGTCGTGGGCGGCCGTGCGCCTGACGCCGCGGCCCGTCACGGCCTGACCCGGCCCTGAGCAGCGGCTGACCTATGGCGGGCAGAACTTCCCGCTGAACCAGTGGTCGAACGTCGTGATCTCCGTCTCCGGCACGCAGGGGAAGATGTACCTGAACGGCACCGTCGTCGCTACGAACGACAACATGAACGTCAAGCCGTCGGCGCTCGGCAACACGAACCGGAACTACCTCGGCAAGTCGCAGTACAGCGATCCGGCCTATGACGGTGCGATCGACGACTTCGCGATCTACGACCGGGCACTGACTGCGAACGAGATCACCGCGCTGGCAGCCGGACAGCCCGCCGCGGGGACCGTCGCGCACTACGCCTTCGACGAGGCGAGCGGAGCCACCCTGGTGGACTCCTCCGGCAAGGGACGCAACGGCACGATCGTCGTCGGATCGGGCGGTTCCACCTCCACGACCGCCACCGACGCGCAGACGGCCGATCGGTTCTGGACCCTCACCGAGGCTCGCGACACCGTCAAGCCGACGGTCGAGCGTGTGTCGCCGGCGACCGCCGGTCCGTTCCGCTCGCTGGACGTCCGCATCGATGCCGCGGACGATCGGGGGCTCGCGAAGATCGTCGCGAACGTCTACAGGGACGGCACTCTGGTCAAGAGCACCCAGTCGGCGGTGAAGGACGGGGCGAAGACGGCGACGCACACGGCGTCGGTGACGCTCCCCGATGGCGCATACACGCTGCGGTTCAATGCGCACGACCTCGCCGGCAACGTCGCCTCCACCGGCTCGTTCGTCTTCACGATCGACGCCACGCGTCCGACGGTGACCGTCAAGCAGGGCGATGCCTTCACGGCGGCCACCGGCGAGACGTACGACAAGGTCAGCTTCAAGCTGTATGACGCGGGCAAGATCGACAAGGTGGTGCTCAACGGGACGGTGAAGGACCTGTCCGACAACGTGTGGTCCGATGTGAACTTCGTCGCGCCGGGCGTGTTCGGGGCCGTCTCGGGTGAGAACACCCTGGTGGTCCACGACGTGGCCGGCAACACGCAGACCGTCACCTTCACCCTCAACTGAGGCCGGGCGGGCGTCCCTCCCCGGGAGGGGCGCCCCTCGGCCCGGGCCAAGAGCAGGCTCGGGTGGGCCTTCGGCCGTTTGGGGCGGCAGATTCGGCCCGTTCAGCCTGCTTTTGGCGCGGGGTGGCGGCCCCACACCGCGGGGCGGCGGGCCCTTGGCCCGGGCGGACGGCGGTGGCCGACGGCTGATCCGGCGCCGGTCTAGGGCGGGCCAAGAGCAGGCTCGGGTGGGCCTTCGGCCGTTTGGGCGGCAGATTCGGCCCGTTCAGCCTGCTTTTGGCACGGGGCGGCGGCCACACACCGCGGGGCGGCGGCCCTTGGCCCGGGCGGACGGCGGTGGCCGACGGCTGATCCGGCGCCGGTCTAGGGCGGGCCAAGAGCAGGCTCGGGTGGGCCTTCGGCCGTTTGGGGC
>NZ_JASGDO010000036.1:0-13900 GCF_047607225.1 Microbacterium sp.
CGGGGACGGAGGCGGCGGCCGCCGGCGCGACGGCGGCGCCGGGCTGACCGTGCGCGAGGACGCGGGCGACGAGCAGTTCGAGCTGCAGGCGCGGAGACGTGGCACCGGACATGTCGTCGAGTGCGGCCACGACGATGTCGGCGATCCGCGAGAGCCGCTCGGTGCCGAAGGCGGTCGCCTGAACCCCCATGCGCTCGAGCTCGTCAGCCGGGACGCCGCGGAGGACGGCGGAGGCGCCCGCACCCGTCGCCGAGACGATGATCAGGTCGCGGAGACGTTCGAGGAGATCGTCGACGAACCGGCGCGGATCCTGCCCGGTCTGCACCACCCGGTCGACCGCTCCGAAGGCCGCGCCCGCGTCGTGGGCGGCAAAGGCGTCGACGACCTCGTCGAGGAGCTCACCGTGGGTGTAGCCGAGCAGGGCCACGGCACGCTCGTAGCCGACGGCGCCGTCGTCGGAACCGGCGATGAGCTGGTCGAGGAGCGAGAGCGTGTCGCGGGGAGAGCCACCGCCCGCCCGCACGACCAACGGCAGCACGCCCGGCTCGACCGTGACGTTCTCGGCCGTGCAGAGCTGCTCGACGTACTCGAGCATCGCCGCGGGCGCCACGAGACGGAACGGATAGTGGTGCGTGCGGGAGCGGATGGTCCCGATCACCTTCTCGGGCTCGGTGGTGGCGAAGATGAACTTGACGTGCGCGGGCGGCTCCTCGACGAGCTTGAGGAGGGCGTTGAAGCCCTGCGCCGTCACCATGTGCGCCTCGTCGAGGATGAAGATCTTGAACCGGTCGCGAGCGGGGGCGAACACGGCCCGCTCACGGAGATCACGCGCGTCGTCGACGCCGTTGTGGGATGCGGCGTCGATCTCGACGACATCGAGGGAGCCCCCGCCGCCACGGCTGAGCTCGACGCAGCTGTCGCACGTTCCGCACGGGGTGTCGGTGGGGCCTGCGGCGCAGTTGAGGCACCGGGCGAGGATGCGAGCGGACGTGGTCTTTCCGCAGCCGCGGGGGCCGGAGAAGAGGTACGCGTGCCCGACGCGATCGCCGCGCAGCGCCGTCATGAGCGGATCGGTGACCTGTGACTGCCCGATCATCTCGCCGAAGGTCTCTGGCCGGTAGCGGCGATACAGGGCGGTGGTCACCCCAACAGACTACGGCGTACCGGGGACATCGCGCCGGGCGCGGCGAGCGAGGGAGGGAAGAACCAGCCCGCACACGACGTTGGGGATGACGTGTCCGTGGGAGAGGTCGAGGTCGTCGTCATCGGTGCGGGCCAGGCCGGACTCTCGGCGGCCTACCACCTCCGCCGCCGCGGCTTCGTTCCCGAGGGAGAGGACGCCGCGCCCGGAACGCCCAGGTTCGTCGTGCTCGATGCCGAGCGCTCCCCCGGGCGGCGCGTGGCAGCACCGCTGGCCCTCGCTGAGGATGGCGACCGTCAACGGGATCCATGAGCTCCCGGGCGCGACGGTTCCGCCGGCCGACCCGCGGGCGCCGAGCCGCGAGGTCCTCCCCGCCTATTTCGGCGACTATGAGGAGCGCTTCTCGCTCCGTGTGCGGCGGCCCGTGCACGTGACGGCCGTACGGCGCGCCGACGACGATCCGCACGGCCGGCTCCGCGTCGAGAGCGACCACGGGGTGTGGGCAGGCAGATTCGTCATCAACGCCACCGGTACCTGGCGCCGGCCGTTCTGGCCGCACTATCCGGGTCAGGAGCTCTTCCGCGGGCGACAGCTGCACGTGCACGACTACCGCTCGGCCGACGAGTTCGCCGGCACACGCGTCGTCATCGTCGGCGCCGGAGTGTCGGCCGTTCAACTGCTCGAAGAGATCTCCCACGTCGCCGACACCTTCTGGGTGACGCGGAGGGAGGTCGTGTGGGATGCGACCGAGTTCGACACCGCAGCCCGCATCACCGCGATCGCCGGGGTGGAGGAACGGGTGCGCCAGGGCCTCCCGCCGGGGAGCGTCATCTCGGTGACGGGCCAGCACTGGACGCCGTGGGCGGAAGCGGCGCGCGACCGCGGGGTGCTCGTCCGCCACCCGATGTTCGTGTCGATCGAAGAGCAGGGCGTGCGCATGCCCGACGGCTCCTTGGAGCCGGCCGAGGTCATCCTGTGGGCCACCGGGTTCCGCGCGGACATCGCTCACCTCTCCCCCCTCGGATTGCGCACCGCCGCCGGCGGCATCCGCGTCGCGCAGGGCCGCGCGATCGATGAGCCACGCCTCTTCCTGATCGGCTACGGCCCCTCGCAGTCGACGGTGGGAGCCAACCGCGCGGGGCGGGACGCCGTGCGCGCGATCCTCGCCGCGCGCACGGCGCTCACGGCATGAGCTCCGTGCGCGCCCCGGCGAGACCGGTCAGGAGTCGACGCCGAGGTTGCCGTGCTCGGCGGGGTGACCGGCGACGACGTTGGCCCCCGTGATGACGGGAATCGTGGACGTGTTCGTGGAGATGGGCACCGAGGCCGAGATCATCGACCCGTCCTCGCGCAGCTGCTCGCCGATGTCACCCAGGGTCGGACGCCCCGGCCGGACGGGGCCCTGGCCATCGAGCGGCACCACGACCGTCTCGCCTCCGGCGACCGCGTAGCCCTTCCCCCGCACCTCGAACGACACCGACTCTCCGGGACCCGCCACGACCGTGAGGGCGTCGGCGGTGACGGTGATCTTCAGCTCCGTGCCGTGCCAGTGCAGCGTGTACGCCAACGAGGGCCAGTCGGCGGGAAGACGCGGATCGAACGACAGGTCGCCGAAGTGATCGCGCATGCCTCCGAATCCCGAGACCAGCGCGGTCCACACCCCGCCGGCGGAGGCGACGTGCACGCCGTCGGCCGCGTTGTGATGCAGATCACCGAGGTCGACGAAGATCGACTCGTTGAAGTACTCCAGCGCGAGGTCCTGATAGCCCACTTCGGCCGCGAGGATCGACTGCACGACCGCCGACAGAGTGGAATCGCCCGTGGTCAGCGGGTCGTAGTACTCGAAGTCGGCGAGCTTCTCGGCGTCGGTGAAGTGATTGCCCTGGAGGAACAGGGCCAGCACGACGTCGGCCTGCTTGAGCACCTGGTAGCGGTAGATCACGAGCGGGTGGAAGTGCAGCAGGAGGGGTCGCTGCTCCGCGGGCGTGTTCTCGAGGTCCCAGACCTCGCGCTCGAGGAAGACGGCGTCCTGCGGATGGATCCCCAGCGCTTCGCTGTAGGGGATGTGCATGGCCTCGGCGGCCGCGTCCCAGCGATCGGGTTCGCTCGGGTCGAGACCGAGACGGTCGACCATGCGCGCGTACTCCGCCGGGGCGGTCTCGGCCATCTCCTGCACGACCCGCGCCGCGAAGCGCAGGTTGTAGCGGGCCATCACGTTGGTGAAGAGGTTGTCGTTGACGACGGTCGTGTACTCGTCGGGACCGGTGACACCGTGGATGTGGAACACCTCCGGCTCGCCGACCTCGTTGTACCGCCAGAAGCCGAGCGTCGTCCACAGCCGGGCGGTCTCCACCGCGATGTCGACGCCCTCGCGGTGGAGGAACTCGTCGTCGCCGGTGGCCCGGACGTACTTGCCCAGGGCGAAGCTGACGTCGGCGTTGATGTGGTACTGCGCGGTGCCGGCGGCGTAGTAGGCCGACGCCTCCTCGCCGTTGATGGTCCGCCAGGGGAAGAGAGCGCCCGCCTCGTTGAGCTGTCCGGCACGCTTTCGCGCCGACGGCAGCATGAGGTAGCGCATCCGCAAGGCGTTTCGCGCCCACAGCGGGGTCGTGTACATCAGGAAGGGCAGGACGTAGATCTCGGTGTCCCAGAAGTAGTGGCCGCTGTAGCCGGAGCCGGAGACACCCTTGGCGGGCACGCCCTGACCGTCTGCGCGGGCGGCTGCCTGCGCGAGCTGCCACAGGCACCAGCGCGTCGCCTGCTGCAGGTCGTCGTGACCTTCGATCACGACGTCGGAACGCTGCCAGAATCCCTCGCACCACTGCGCCTGCCGGTCGAACTGGACCTGCACCCCTTCCGAGGCCACGCGGTCGAGACTGCGACGTCCGCGGTCGACGAGCTCACGAGCCGGCACACCGCGGGACGTGTGATAGCTCACGAGCTTGGTGACAGTCACGGGCACGCCGGCCTTGGCCTGCACGCGGAAGACGTTCTTGGCGATGTCCGGCTCGGTCAGCATGCGTGCCGAGTACTCGTTCTCGGTCTCGATGACGTGGTCGGCGACGACGGCGATCGTCATGCCGGACGAGGTCACGCGGTACGACAGCGCGGAACGCAGGCCGTCGTGCCAGTACTCCTCGGGCTGGAGGACCCGCTCGTCGATCTTCTCGGCCTTGCGCGGGTCGAAGGCGGCCGTGGCGGCCTTGCCGGTCTTGGGAGCCCCTCCCCCGTAGACGTCCTGGCCGTCCTGCCGATTGATGATCTGGCAGCTGATCGTGACCGGCGCATCGGCGTTGAGCACCGTGACGGTCACCTTCATGACGGCGAGGTGCTTCTCCTCGAACGAGACGATGCGCTCGAAGTCGACGACGACGTCCTTGCCGCTCGGCGTCATCCATCGCACGTGGCGGCTGAGCACCCCCGTCCGGAAGTCGAGCGAGCGCTCGTACTCCCGCACGTCGGCGACGTCGAAGGACAGCGGCTCGTCGTCGACGTAGACGCGCATGACCTTGGCGTCGGGGGCGTTGATGATCGTCTGCCCGACCTCGGCGAACCCATAGGCCTGCTCGGCGTGGCGGATCGGGAAGATCTCGTGGAACCCGTTCACGAAGGTGCCGTGCTCGTGCGCGTGACGGCCTTCGGGATGGTTACCGCGCAGACCGAGATAGCCGTTGCCCTGAGCGAAGAGGGTCTCGGTGACGCCGACGTCGTCGATGGAGAAGCTGCTCTCGACGAGCCGCCACGGGTCGACGGGGAAACGATCGCGGTCGATCATGTGACTCCTCCGGTGTGAAACGCGGGTGGGTGAGGTGGGTGGGTGCGGTGCGGTGAAGCGGCTCGGACGGGCGCTGCTCAGGAGAGAAAGGCGGACAGATCGTCGACGACGACGTTCGCTCCCGAGGCGAGGAGGGTCTCGGCGCCCACGCCCCGGTCGACGCCCACGACGAGAGCGAATCCGGCGGCGGCGGCGGACTGCACGCCGGAATGGGCGTCTTCGACCGCGGCGCTGCGTGCCGGGTCCACCCCGAGCAGACGTGCTCCTTCGGCGAAGACGTCGGGGGCGGGCTTGGACGGCAGGTTCTCGCGCTCGGCGATCACGCCGTCCATCACGACGGGGAACAGCTCTCGGATGCCGGCGACCTGCAGCACCTCTTCCGCGTTCTTGGAACTGGAGACGACGGCCACGGGGACTCCCGCCGCGCGCAGGCGGTTCACGAGGGCGAGCGAACCGGGATAGGGCGCGATGCCGTCCGTCCGCAGGACGCGGGAGAACACCTCGTTCTTGCGGTTGCCGATGCCGCACACGGTGTCGGCGGTCGGCGGATCCGACGGGTCACCCCAGGGCACCTCGACGTCGCGCGAGCGCAGCAGGCTCGCGACGCCGTCATAGCGCTTCTTGCCGTCGAGGTACTCGAAGTAGTCGCGCTCGGTGTAGGCGGGGGTGATGCCCCACGCGGTGAACAGATCGGTGAACATCGTGGCCCACGCGTGCATGTGCACGTCGGCGGTCGGGGTCAGGACCCCGTCGAGGTCGAAGAGCACGCCGTCGAACGTCGTCAGATCCGGGAGCGATGCGGCTGTCACCCGTCCAGCGTAATGGCCGACACCCGCGCGAGCGAGACGCGCGGAGCCGGTCATCCCCGGTCGATGACAGACAGCGTCTGCCGGGCGATCTCCAACTCCTCGTTGGTGGGGACGACGAGCACCGTGACGGCGGAATCGTCGGTGGAGATCACGCGGGTGCCGCGCACGCGTGCGCCGTTGCGCTCCGGATCGACGTGCACCCCGAGGAAGCCGAGAGTGGCGAGGGCCTCGGCACGCACGAGCGGAGAGTTCTCCCCGACACCGGCGGTGAAGGAGATCACGTCGACTCCGCCCATCTGGGCGATGTAGGAGCCGATGTAGGCACGCAGGCGGTGGATGTAGACGTCGAAGGCGAGCATCGCCGCACCGTTGCCGGCCTCGCGGCGATCCTCGATATCGCGCATGTCGGAGACACCGGCAAGGCCCAGCATTCCGCTCCGCTTGTTGAGGAAGGTGTCGAGCTGACCGGGGCTCATCTCCTCGCGGCGAGCGAGGACCAGGAGGATCGACGGATCGATGTCGCCCGATCGGGTTCCCATCACGAGACCCTCGAGCGGCGTGAGACCCATCGAGGTCTCCACCGAGTGACCCCCGTCGACGGCGGTCACCGACGCACCGTTGCCGAGGTGGAGCACGATCTGCTTGAGCTCCTTGAGCGGCCGCTCGACGAAGTCCGCCGCGGCACGACTGACGAACTTGTGACTGGTCCCGTGGAAGCCGTACCGGCGGATGCGGTGCTTGCGGGCGAGGTCGCGGTCGATCGCGTAGGTGTAGGCGGCGGGAGGCAGCGTCTGGTGGAACGCGGTGTCGAACACCGCGACGTGGGCGAGGTCGGGGAAGGCGGCGCGGGCGGCGCGGATGCCTTGGACCGCGCCGGGGTTGTGGAGCGGAGCCAGCACCGACAGCTCGTCGATGTTGATCTCGACCAGGTCGTCCACGAGCGTGGGCTGGAAGAAGCGCGCTCCTCCCTGGACGACGCGGTGGCCGATCGCGGCGGGCGGCTCCTCGACGAGGGAGGGACCGTTCTGCTCGAACGCCTCCAGCATCACCTGGAAGCCCGCGGTGTGGTCGGGGATGGGAAGCTCGCGCGACGACTCCGCGTCGGCATCGCCGCCGATCACCTTGTGGCGTGCGGAGCCGACGGGCTCGCCGATGCGCTCGACGAGTCCGGAGGCGAGCGAGCGCTCGCTCTCGACGTCGATCAGCTGGTACTTGAACGACGACGATCCGCTGTTGATGACCAAGACGACGGTCATGCCCCTGCCCCTCCTTCGGCCTGCGCCTGGATGGCGGTGATGGCGATCGTGTTGACGATGTCCTCGACCAGCGCTCCGCGCGAGAGGTCGTTGATCGGGCGATTGAGGCCCTGGAGGACCGGCCCCATGGCGACGGCGCCCGCCGAGCGCTGGACCGCCTTGTAAGTGTTGTTCCCCGTGTTCAGATCGGGGAAGACGAACACCGTGGCGCGCCCGGCCACCTGCGAGTCGGGCATCTTCGCCTTGGCGACGGCGGCGTCGGCGGCGGCGTCGTACTGGATCGGCCCCTCCACGAGCAGCTGCGGGGCGCGTTCGCGCACGAGCTCGGTCGCCGCCCGGACCTTGTCGACGTCGGCTCCCGAGCCGGACTCGCCGGTGGAATAGGAGAGCATCGCGATCCGCGGGTCGATGCCGAACTGCTGCGCCGTGGCGGCGGAGGAGACAGCGATGTCGGCCAACTGCTCGCTGCTCGGGTCGGGGATGACGGCACAGTCGCCATAGACGAGTACTCGGTCGGCGAGAGCCATGAGGAAGACGCTGGAGACGACCGAGACCCCGGGCTTGGTCTTGATGATCTCGAACGCGGGGCGGATGGTGTGCGCCGTCGTGTGCGCGGCACCGGAGACCATTCCGTCGGCGAGACCGAGGTGGACCATCATCGTGCCGAAGTAGGAGACGTCGGTGATGGTGTCGGCCGCCTTCTCGTACGTGACGCCCTTGTGCGCGCGCAGCTTCGCGTACTCGGTGGCGAAGCGGTCGACGGTGGCCGGGTCGAACGGGCTGAGGACGTGCGCGGCGGTGATGTCGAGTCCGAGCTCGACCGCGCGCCCCCGCACCTCCGCCTCCTCCCCCAGGATCGTGAGGTCGGCGATCCCGCGGGCGAGCACCGTGGCCGCGGCCCGGAGCACGCGGTCGTCGGAGCCCTCCGGGAGCACGATGCGCTTGCGCCGCGTGCGCGCGGTCTCCAGCAACTGGTACTCGAACATGAGGGGTGTCACGACGTTGGAGCTCGTCAGCCCGAGAGAGGTCGTCAGCTCGTCGGTGTCGACGTTCTTCTCGAACAGGGCGAGAGCCGTGTCGTACCGGCGCTGCGAGCCGGCGGCCAAGCGTCCGCGCGTCCCCATGACGCGCACGGCCGTGTCGTAGGTGTCGAGGTCGGTCTGGATGATCGGCAGCGCCGAGTCGAGTCCGACCATGAGCTTCTCGACGGCCTCGGGCAGCGGGAACGGCCCGTTGAGGATGATGCCGGAGATGGAGGGGAACGTTCCCGAGGAGTTGGCCAGCAGCAGGCCGAGGAGGATCTCGGTGCGGTCGGCGGGAACGATGACGATCGCGCCTTCGCGCAAGCGCGGCAGGATGTTGTTGAGCGACATGCCCGCCACCACGACGTCGAGCACTTCCCGTGTCAGGAGATCCTCATCGCCGCGCAGGAGCCTCCCCTCGAGCGACAGCATGACGTCGCGGACGGCGGGGGCGACCAGGAACAGGTCCTCGGGGATCGACCACACGCCCACCTCGGCTTCCCGGTGGCCGTCGGCGGCCGGGACATCGGCGACGACCGAGCGGATCGCGCCGTTGATGGCGTGGAGCTTGACGGGGTCGGCCCGGTTGGTGATGACCGCGAACAGCTCCGCCCGCTGGTTGCGCACTTCCGTGACGGCGAGCTCGGTGACCTGCGACAGCTGCTCGGGGGTGCGCGCGACGCTCACGCCGAGACGGTCCCCTTCGCTCGCACGGCCGTTGAGGACGAGGAGCACGGGTGCGCCGAGGTTCGCGGCGATGCGCGCGTTGTAACCGAGCTCGGACGTGGAGCCCACGTCGGTGAAGTCGCTTCCCACGATCACGACGGCGTCGCACTTGGCCTCGACGGCCTTGAAGCGCTCGACGATCTTCGAGAGGGCCGCGTCCGCGTCGCGGCGCACGTCGTCGTAGGTGACGCCGATGCACTCGTCGTACTTCAACTCGACGCCCACGTGGTCGAGCAGCATCTCCAGGACGTAATCGCGCTCGACCGTGGAGCGGGCGATCGCGCGGAACACCCCGACCTTCGGCGAGACACGGGTGAGGGCGTCGATCACCCCCAGGACGATCGTCGACTTGCCCGACAGACCTTCGGTCGACGTGATGTAGATGCTCTGAGCCACGCGTTCCAGCCTAGGCTCGGCGCGTCGTGACCGCCCTGTCCCCGCCCGGACAAAACCTGCCGACCTCGGGGAAACCGCTCGCAGGCCGCTCGACGTCCGCGGGGCCGCGACGAGACGCCCGGAAAAAGTAAGACTCTCCGCGAACCCGGCAGAGCCTGGTTACCCTTGCTACGTTTCCGTCCTGGGGGAGTTGGCCTGGATGCCGTCTCGCGGAGAGCTACTGCAAGTTTACCCGACGAGCCCGCCCGCCCCGTACCGCCCGGGTTAGCATCGAAGGACGCATCGATGCGGCGAAGGGGAACGCATGCTCGACAACCAGGTCGCTCCGGAGGATTTCGCGCGCGAGACGGAGGCGATCGTCGGGTCGGTGACGCGAGTGATCGACGGCAAGCCCGAGATCGTGCGGTCGGCGCTCGTCTGTCTGCTGGCCGAAGGCCACCTGCTCATCGAAGACGTGCCGGGCGTGGGAAAGACCATGCTCGCCCGCGCCCTGGCCGCCACGATCGATGCGACCGTGCGCCGCATCCAGTTCACCCCAGACCTCCTCCCGGGAGACGTCACCGGGGTCAGCGTCTTCAACCCGGTGGATCGGGTGTTCGAGTTCAAGCCCGGCGCGGTGTTCGCCCACATCGTGATCGCCGACGAGATCAACCGTTCCTCCCCCAAGACGCAGTCCGCGCTGTTGGAGGCGATGGAGGAGCACCGGGTCACCGTCGACGGGACGAGCAGGTCGTTGCCCGATCCGTTCCTGGTGGTCGCGACGCAGAACCCGCTGGAGATGGAGGGCACGTACGCCCTTCCCGAGGCCCAGCTCGACCGCTTCATGATGCGGGTCTCGATGGGCTACCCCGATGCCGAGTCCGAAGCGCTCATGCTCCGCCAGCGAGACACCGTCAACCCTCTCGACGACCTGCGCCCCGTCGTCACGGCCGAGCGCGTCAGCCAGCTCATCGGCTTCGCGCGGAACGTCCACGTCTCCCCCGCGGTGGAGGAGTACGCCGTCGGTCTCGCACGCGCGACCCGATCCCACCCCGACGTGCGTCTCGGGGCGAGCCCGCGCGCCACTCTCCAGCTCGTGCGGGCCGCGAAGGTGTGGGCCGCACTCGACGGACGCGACTTCGTGATCCCGGACGACGTCGCCGCTCTCCTGGAGCCGATCTTCGCCCACCGCATGATCGCTGCCCGGGGCAGCGGAGCCGGGCGAGGACGCTCGTCCGCCGAATCCCTCACCGCCGCACTCCGGGCGATCGCGTCGTCGGTGCGGGTGCCGCTGGCCGCGCACTGACCCGCCCATGGCCTCCCCCCGCCGAGCCACACGCCGCGCCCGCCGGGAGCGCGGTGTCACCCGCTGGCCGTTGACGCTGCGCGGCCTGGGCGCTCTCGCGCTCGCGGTGGCCTGCTTCGTCCTGGCCGCACGGTTCGGGGTGATCGAGCTCGTCTACGTCGGGGTGCTGATGCTCGCCATCGTCGGCGTGAGCGCCGCGACCCTCTACCTCGCGGGCCGCCGCGTGCGTGTCGCGCGCTCCTTCCATCCGGACCTCGCCACGACGGGCGACCCCGTGCACGTGCGGGCGCGGATGGAGATCCGCTCCCCTCTTCCCGTCGCGCAGGGGCGCTGGGAGGACCGGCTGGGTCCGGGGCTGGAAGGAGAGACCTCGGGGATCTTCCCCGCCACCGTCTCAGGAACCCGCGCCGGGGCCCAGGTCCGCGAGATCGAGATCGCGTACGACATCGTCGCCGCCCGCCGCGGGGTCCGCGCGGTCGGGCCTCTGACGGTGACCTCCACCGATCCTTTCGGACTCGTTCGCCGCACCACGACGGCGCGCGAGCCGTCGACGCTGACGGTGGCGCCGGCAGTGGTGACGCTGGAGAGCGTGTCGGACCTCCCGGGAAGCGCGGGCGGCCGGATGAGCGCCTCGACGAACCGTCTCGGCCAGGGCACCGACAACCTGATCCCCCGCCACTACGTCCCGGGCGACTCGATGCGCCGGATCCACTGGCGTGCCAGCGCACACCGGGACGAGCTCATGGTGCGGCAGGAGGAGCAGGAGACGACGCCCGAGGCGGTCGTGGTGCTCGACCGCGCAATGGCCCGTTGGAGCGATGCCGCCCTGCGCGCGCCCGGCGAGGACGAGCGGTTCGAGACGGCGGTGACCGCGACGGTGTCGGTCACCGCCCAGCTCGTCCGCGAGGGCTACCACGTGAGCATCCTCGACGTCGACGGTTCGCCCCTGGTGGAGCCCGTCGACGGCGGCGACGCCGCCGGGCTGAGGGAGCTGCTCTCGGCCTTCGCCACCGTGACCGCCCGTCGCGCCACCGATCTGACCGATCTCGCCCGACTGTTCTCCACTGCCCAGACCGGCCCCTTGGTGCTCATCACGGGCGACCTCGAGCCCGCCGACGTCGGCGCGCTGGCTCGCGTGCCGGCGCACAGCGCGCTGCCCGTCCTGATCTGCGTGACGGCCGGACCATCGACGGTGCCGTCGGAGGAGAGGCTGCGTGCGGCGGACACCGGGTGGCGGGTCGCCGCGATGACGCCGCGAGACGACCTCACCGCCGTGTGGTCGTCGGTGGCCGGAGGAGGCCGTCGTGTCCACGCCTGACCGCCTCCCCGCCCGCCCGGGTCGCGGCGCCCATCGACGGCCGCGACGCCGCGGCGAGCGTCGGCTCGCGCTCGCACTGTGGACGGCGATCGCCGCAGCCCTGCTCCCCGTTCTCGGCGTGGTCAGCGCCGGTCTCTGGGTGCTCGGCGCCCTCGCCCTCAGCGCCGTCATCCTCGTGCTGGCGGCGACACTGCGGCGTCTGCATGCTCCCGCGATCGCGGTGACCGCGGCGGCGACGGGGCTGTGGGCCGTCGCCGTCACGGCGGTGTTCTTCGGCGGACAGGCCCTGGCCGCCGTGATCCCGACGCCGTCCGTCTTCACCGCCGCGGCCGGGGCGGTGCGCCGCGCCGCGAGCGAGATCCTGCTGGGCGCCGCACCGCTGGAGGCCACCGCCGCCATGTCGTTCGTGCTCGTGGCCTCCGCAGGAGCGCTGACGGTGATCCTCGATCACGTCGTGGTGACCG
The DNA here is from genome assembly GCF_047607225.1 of Microbacterium sp. GTDB lineage: Bacteria > Actinomycetota > Actinomycetes > Actinomycetales > Microbacteriaceae > Microbacterium. Next base: position 12,193 of record NZ_JASGDO010000036.1, read on the forward strand.
CGCGGATGCCGCTCCTGGCGGCGATCGCTCTCGTGGCGGTATGGGTGATCCCGGCGGTGGCCGTGCCCCGCGGAGTCGACCTCCTGAGCTTCGTGCTCCTGGCGATCACCGTCCTCGTCCTGCTGCGCGCCGAGACGCGCACGAGGGAGGCCCCCGAACCGGGAACCTCCGGAGGCGTCACGACGCTCGCCGTGGCGATCGGCACCGTCGCGGTCGTGGTCGCCCTCATCGGGGCGCCGTCGTTGCCGGCACCCGTCGCGGCGGAGCCCGGCGCGGGAACCATCGCAAGCATCGACCCAACGCTGGATCTCGGCGACGACCTGCGGCGCAACAGCGACGTCCCCGTCCTCACCCTGTCGGGCGACTCCCCCGCGCCGCCCTACCTCCGCGTGGCCACCCTCTCCCTCTTCGACGGCAGCGTGTGGCGCCCCGACCGCTTGCGTTCGGTGTCGCTCGATGACGACGGCTTCGAGCCCCTCACCGTCGATGACGGCGTGCGCGTCGTGCAGTACACCACCCGGATAGACATCGCGGGGCTCGCCTCCGCCTACCTTCCGCTCCCCTACGCGGCCGTCGAGGTCACCGGGCTCGAAGGGGTCTGGCGCGGCGTTCCCTACAGCCGCACCGCCCTGAGCGGTCAGACGAGCGCCCGGGGACAGTCCTACGAAGTGACGTGGCAGACGGCTCGCCCCACAGCGGAGCAGATCCGCGCGGCGGAGGCACGCATCGATGACGTCGCGGTCGATGTCACGACCCTGCCTCCGGAGACCCCCGACGTGGTCGCCGAGCTGGCGAAAGAGGTCACCGCCGACGCGTCGAACGACTACGACCGGCTCATCGCGCTGCAGACCTGGTTCCGCGGGTCGGAGTTCTCCTACTCCCTCGATGCTCCCGTGCTCGACGGGTTCGACGGAACGGGATCCGACGCCGTGGCGGCGTTCCTGGAGGTGAAGGAAGGCTACTGCGTGCACTTCGCCGGTGCCTTTGCGCTGATGGCACGGGCGCTCGAGATGCCCTCCCGGATCGTCGTGGGATTCCTCCCCGGACCGATGGTGGACGGGGAGAACGGCCGGCGGGTCTCGGAGGTGACGACCAGTCAGCTCCATGCGTGGCCGGAGGTGTACTTCCAGGGCATCGGCTGGGTCGCTTTCGAACCGACGAAGAGCCTCGGCACCGAGACCCGATTCCTGCCCGAGAGCACGCCGGTGGACGACGGCGGCGAGGAGATCACGCCCCCCTCCGCCTCCCCCAGCGCGACGGCTCCCACGAGCACCGCCCCCGCAGCCCGCCCCGACGACGATCCGGGGAGGAACTCCGCCGGCGGGACTCCGATGATCGATCTGCGCCCGTACCTCGCGGCGCTCGGCATCGCCGTCGTGATACTCGGAACACCGATGCTCGTGCGGTGGGGCCGGCGCCGCTGGCTCGGCGGACGCGCACGGCGGGGCGACGTCGCGGCGGCGTGGCGCATGCTGCAGGAAGCGGCGATCGATCAGGGCATCGCGGTGCCGGCCGCCGAGTCGCCCCGCGCATTCGGCGCCCGCCTCGTCGCCGATCATTCGGCTCCGGAGGCCGAGATCGCGAGGCTCGTGTCGGCCATGGAGCGCGCGAGCTACGCACGGCCGGGCGACACGGCGCCGACACGGCTGGATCGCGACGCCGACCGCGCCCGCACCGCGATGCGCGACGCGCTCCCGCCGCGCGCACG
>NZ_JASGDO010000037.1:0-40127 GCF_047607225.1 Microbacterium sp.
CACCCGCCGCTCCGCCTGCTCCCGCGCCCACCGCCGAAGGTGAAGCGACCCCGCCGACGGCGCCCGGCTACCAGGGCTACCCGCCGCCGCCCGCCCCGCCGCAGTGACCTCGGTCGATGGCCGCGCTCAGGAGCCCAGCAGCTCTAGCGCGGCCATCGCCGCGTTGTGCCCGCCGATGCCGCTCACCGCGCCACCGCGCCGAGCGCCGGATCCGCACAGCAGCACCCGCTCGTTCTCCGTCGCGACGCCCCACCGCTGAGCGGGGGTGTCGAGAGGCTCGTCGGCGTCGGCCCACGGCCAGTCCAGCGGTCCGTGGAAGATGTCACCTGCGGTCATGCCGAGGGAGGCCTCCAGGTCCGCCGTCGTTCGGGCCTCGATGCACGGCGTGCCGTCCGGTGCCTCGAAGAGGCAGTCGGCGATCGGCTCGGCGAGCACGGAGTCGAGCGAACGCTGCGCGGCAGACAGGAGCTCCGCCCGATGAGCATCGCGGTCGCCGCCTTCCAGGAGTCGGTGCGGAACCTGCAGACCGAAGAGCGTCAATGTCTGCGCGCCCGAACGCTGGAGCTCTTCGCCGAGGATCGAGGGGTCGGTGAGTGAATGACAGTAGATCTCGGCAGGGAGGGGATCGGGGACGCGTCCCGCGAGCGCCGCCGCATGGGCGGCTTCCAGCTGCGAGTACGACTCGTTGATGTGGAACGTGCCGGCGAACGCCGCCTCGGGCGCCACCGACTCGTCGCGCAGTCGTGGCAAGCGGGACAGGAGCATGTTGACCTTCACCTGGGCGCCCTCGGCGCGATCGTGTTCGACCGTGCCCGCCCCGTTGGCGCCCGCGTCGAGCAAGCGCCGCAGCACGGCGCGACCGACGCCGCTGAGCACCAGGCGCCCGTGCAGTTCTTCGCCGTCAGCCAGGGTCACCGTGCCGTCAGGCGTGACCGCAGCGACCTCGGCCTGCGTTCGCAAGAGCGCTCCTGCCGCGCGGGCGGCGTGTTCCAGGGCTCCGCTCACACTTCCCATTCCACCCACGGGAACATCCCAGTCGCCGGTGCCGCCGCCGATGACGTGGTACAGGAAGCAGCGGTTCTGACGCAGCGAAGGATCGTCCGCTGAAGCGAACGTGCCGATGAGCCCGTCGGTCAAGGCGATCCCGCGAGTGAGGTCGGACCCCAGGCTCTCGCGCAGCAGCTCGCCGAGCGGGCGCGCAGTGAGCGCGTGCCACAGCGATTGGTCGGGGATCTCCGAGCGCACGGCATCTTCGCGGCGAAGAGGAGAGGTCATCGTCGGAAACAGGGCCGCCGCGAGCGGGAGCATCCGGTCCGACAACGCAGCGAAGCGCTCCGCCTCCGCGACATCACCGATCGTGCGGCGGAAGCTCTCCGCCGTGGCGAGGGCGTCGGCGTGATCGATCAGGATGCCCCGCGACGGATCGGCGGGGTCGGGGGTGTACGACGCATAGCGTCGCCGCCGCAGGTCCAGTCGGAGGTCGAGGTCGTCGATGATCTGCTGCGGCAAGAGGCTGACGAGGTAGGAGTAGCGAGACAGGCGTGCGGCCACTCCCGGCCAGGGCTCCTCCGAGACGGCGGCGCCGCCCACATGGTCGTTGCGCTCCAACACGACGACCCTCTTTCCGGCGCGGCCGAGGTAGGCCGCGGCGACGAGGGCGTTATGGCCTCCTCCCACGATCACGACGTCGTACTCGGATGAAGGGTGGGCGGCGGTGACGCTCATGCGCCCACGGTATCGGCGTAGCGTGGACGGCATGAAGACCCCTGCTGATTCCGCCCTCATCGACGAGCTCTGGAGCCTGGCCGTCGAGGTGGCGCGAGAAGCGGGAGCGCTGGCGCACCAGCGACGTTCCGAAGGCGTCGAAGTGGCGGCGACCAAGTCGACGATCGCCGACATCGTCACGGAGGCTGACCGAGAGGTGGAAGCCCTCATCCGCCGCCGTCTGGCTGAGGCGCGGCCCCTCGACGGTTTCCTGGGGGAGGAGTCGGGTCTGGCCGACGCCCCCGATTCCGGAGAGGCGAGCGAGATCACCTGGGTCGTCGATCCGATCGACGGCACGGTGAACTACCTCTACGGCATCCCGCACTACGCGGTCAGCGTCGCTGCTGTGCGTGGCCGCCCCGACCCGCGCGAGTGGGAGACGCTGGTCGGAGTCGTCTTCAACCCGACTACTCAGGAACTATTCCGGGCCGCCGTCGGACGCGGCGCATGGCTCGGCGACACGCGCCTTGCCGTCTCGGCACCGGGGGAGGCCGGCGCGCTCGTCGCCACGGGGTTCGGCTACGACCCCGCCACGCACGACGGCGACTTCGCGCGCCTGCGCCGGGTCATGCCCCTCGCGCGCGATGTTCGTCGCGGCGGTGCGGCGTCGCTCGACCTCGCCTACGTCGCCGCGGGCCGTCTCGACGGCTACTTCGAACGAGGACTCCACGCATGGGATCATGCCGCCGGTGGTCTCCTCGTGACCGAGGCAGGTGGCCGCCTCGGCGGGATGCCCGACGGGGCGCCGGGCCGGGAGATGACGATTGCCGCGGGGGCGGAACTGTTCGACCGGATCTCCGACGCGGTATATCGATGATGTCCATGGCATTCTCAGCCGAAGCGGGGTAGTGTTTACCCGATCGTTACCTTTGCCTCCCGATCGGCGAAGGTGAGCCGAAGCCCCCCGAAGTACTGCGCACCCGAACGCGCCCTGACCGAGAGCCTTTCGTCCGTGACCCTCGACGCCCCTCAGGCCGACGCCGCACCCACGCGACGCTCGACCCGTGCCGCGGCGTCGTCGCAGCCGGTGGCACTCACCCGGGCAGAGTTGCGCCGGCAGCGGGCCGAAGCCCTCGCCGCGAGCGCGTCGCCCGCGGAGGCCGCGTCCGCGCAGGGCTCGCAAATCGACTTGACGACCTCGATCGCCGAGACCGTCGCCGCCGAGGTGGCGGCAGCTCCCGCACCCCTTCGACGCCGGGACCGCAGAATCGCGGAACCCGGCGTTTCGGCGTCTACGGCGACCGCGGGGCGCGACCAGTCCGCGGCCGCACCTGAAGTCGTCGACACGCTCATCGACACCGTCGCCGCTGACGCGATCCCCCTGGCCTTCGTTGCCGCCGTCGCCGAGCCGTGCCTGGTCGACGATTTCGAGCGTGCCGCTCAGCTGTTCTCCTTCACGGGGCAGACGCCGATCCAGGCCGACCCGGTCGTCGACCCGCCGATCGTCCCCGTGGCTCCGCATCGCGTTCCCCGTCGCGCACGACGAGTGAACGCCAAGAAGGTCGCCGCCGCATCGTTCTCCCTCGGAGTGATGACGATCGTGGGTCTGCTCGCGGTGGGGACCACGACGCCCGTCTCCGCCCTCGCGGCTGCCTTCAGCCCCGACGACGACGTCGTCACGACTCTCCCGGCTCCCGCAGAGACCGAGAACATCCAGGCCTACGTCTCGTCGACCGACGCCGCAAACGAGCTCGACCGCTCCGTCGACTACGACGTCGCGTCGATGGCTGACCTCGCGGCGGACTCCGGCGTCACCCAGTTCGCCGGCACGTGGGTCAACGACCCCACCGCCGACATCCAGTGGCCGTTCCCGGTGGGTGTTCCGATCTCGGCCGCGTACGGGTCGCAGACCTACCTGTCGAAGTTCTCCTCTCCCCACCGTGGTGTCGATCTGACACCCGGCGCCGGAGCGGAGATCCACGTGATCGCCGACGGCACCGTTCGGATCGCGACCGAGGCGGGCGGCGACTATGGCGTGACCGTGGTCGTCGATCACATCATCGACGGCAAGCTCGTCTCCACCCGGTACGCCCACATGCAGTACGGGTCGCTCCAGGTGGCAGCCGGCGACACCGTGAAGGCGGGCGATGTGCTCGGTCGGGTCGGCGAGACCGGCAAGGCCACCGGGCCGCACCTGCACTTCGAGGTGCTCCTGGGGGGAACCGTCCACACCGATCCCATGGCGTGGATGACGCAGCACACCAAGGGATGAGCCCCGCCGGGCCGGAGCCCGCTCCGGTTCGAGCGGGCGCCGTCGCTCTGGTATTCTTTTCTGGTTGCCCGCTCGCGGGCAGCACGCCCCGATAGCTCAGTGGCAGAGCACTTCCATGGTAAGGAAGGGGTCGTCAGTTCAATCCTGACTCGGGGCTCGCAAGACACCTTCGGGTGGATCGCGGCAGGGTAGCTCAGTTGGTGAGAGCGCACGACTCATAATCGTGAGGTCGCGGGTTCAAGCCCCGCTCCTGCTACAGATGAAAACCCCCGGGATTCCGGGGGTTTTGTCGTGTTGGGCCCGTGTTTGCCGCGCTCTCACCCCCCCCTGAAGAGTGACCTAACGATTCGCGCCGTGACCGCGTCACGGACTGCCAACGCGGCTTCGGTCCCGGACAAGTGCGTGTAGCGCTCCGTCGTCGTGATCGACGCATGGCCGCGACTTACTGGATGTGCGCCGGGGCGATGCCGTGCCGCGCGAGGCGCGACAGAAAAGTGTGGCGGAGGTCGTGGAAGCGAAGCGGTTGCCGTCCGCGAAGGTCGCGATCTGATCGCGGATAGCATGCCAGCGCAGCGCACGCGCGAGGTTGCCGCTGTCGAAGGGTCCGCCGAGCTTGCCGGTGAACACGTGATCGTGCCCGAGTCCGCGCGCAGCGTCGAGCCACGGCGTGAGTTCTTCGAGGATGGGTACCTGCCGCGCTTCGTTGGGCGCTCTTCAAGTCGCCCGCGGCCGTCCGGCGAGAACGCACGTCGAACCGTCAGATAGCCCTACGGCTCGTTGAGGCTCTTACCAACGGAGGCCGACCCGCTCACCCAGGCGCAAGCCTGTGAAGGCGAGTCCGGCGAGGGCCCGCTGTCCGAAGGGATGGAATGACGCAAGCGCGAGCATTCGCCGTACTTGCAGATCGTCGAGCGCGCGCGACGTCCAGTCCCCGTCATGCGCCTTGCCTCGAGTCCGGGGGAGGGAGCGGCACGGGTTGGCGGGCAGCAGGCCGTCTATGACGGCGAGCCCCAGGATCTTCGAAAGCAGCGCCAGCGCATCACCCTTTGTCGACTCCGCACCTGACCACGTCGCTTTCGCTTGCGCGATCGCCAGCGGGCGGATATCAGCGAGCGGGACTGCGCCGAACGACGGTGCGACCCGACGGGGCCAGGCGCGAGCATACGACTGACGCGAGTTAGGCGTGAGCCCGTCCTCTACGAGCATGCGAAACTCGCCGAAGAACTCGGCAAGGGTCCTCGCTGGTGGATCAAGGGGTGGACGTACGGTTGCGGAGAATGCCCTCAACCCGGGAGAAGGAAGCCTGCGCGTCCTCAAGGATCGCCGCAGTGTCGGCGACCACGCCCGCCGCCCGTCGCGACGCAGCTGTGAACTGTGCCTGCATCGGAGGCAGAGCGGCGAGGGTTTGCGCGAACCCGCTCGTGCCGATGTACGCCTCGACGAGAGAGCCACTCAGCGACTCGATGCCAGCCAACTCCGCGAGCATAGCCTCGGAGTCCTCTGTCGAAACGTCGGTATGGAACCGCGCGATCGCGTTGGCGCCTTCCACCGCGTCGAGCAACGCGCTCTGCAATTCTTCATTGAGCGGAGTGATCGCGTCAGAGAAGTTATTCAGGTCTGTCGCAAGAGTGCGCAACTCGGCCAACGTCGGTTGCAGTGCACGATCGGGACCAAGATTCTTCTGAATACGTTGAAGCCTGTCGGTGCCTGCCTTGAATCGATCACCAATCGCGGAGGTATACTCATTGATGCCCTGCGAAGCGTTGGCAACTCGTTCGGATGCTTCCTGCACGAGCTGCAACCCGTCCAGCAGACCGAGATCGTCAGCGTTGACGCTTCGGTCTTCTTCCTCATCGTCGGGGCTGTCCATGTGGCTAGCGTCAGGGGCGGCCGTGCGAGATTCGCGGGGCGCGACCTGCACTTGGGGCGTCTCGTCCAATGCGCCTGGTGCGAAGTCTTGGACGGGGTTGCTGAAATCCGCCATTCCGTTGACCACGGCTGCGCCGATCTCACCCAGCAATGTCGCAAGTGCGGGGGCCTGTCGGAAACCGGTGGAGTAGCTGTTAGCGCGGTAGGCGCGAAGGTCGAACGGGAGCGTCGATATGTCCTTCGTTATCATCACCGTGCGTTTGCCAAGTGAGTGGGCAAGACCGAGCTCGTACATGACATTGGGATTGAGTCCCGTGACGTCGGCAACAATCAGGTCTGCGTGGGCTATGCGGCCGGTGCGGGCGCGCGGGTGACCAGCGCCGCGTGAACTCGCTCTCATCCCATTGAGCATCGGAGAGCAACTGGAAACGCGATACCCTCTAGGCATCCCGAAAGCAATCCAGCTATTTGGGAGACACGCCCTAGTTCACGTAGAGGGTCGCTGACCCGGTGGTGAACCACCACCATGCGTATGCGATTGCACCCACGAGCACGACCGACGCGACGATCCACAGTGTGGTCTTGGCCCAGCGTGGGAGGCCAGTCGCTCGATTCTGCTGGTCAGGAGACTCCATACATTGCCCTCAGACCTTCTTGATCGCCTCGTCCCAACTGGCGTTGGGATGTGTTGCAGTTGCTGGTGTAGGGAGCGAGAACCTGCCCCGAGTTCTGTACCACATGCTCCAGGCCGACAGCGTGGCCGAACTCGTGCGTTGCGACACCCCGGAGGTCGATTTTCGCGCCGGTGCACGTGTTGGCTGTGTTCCAGGTGCGGCTGGAGTTGTCGAACTTGATATCGGCCTCTACAAAGCCGTTCAAACCCAGCCACGTACACGCAAGCGCCAGAGTGTCAGACTTTGTGATCGGCCCAAAAGAGACCTCGCTCTTGCCCGAGACAGACTGGCAGGATGCTCCTGCGGTGATACCCGCGTATGTCGTCGTGGTTCCACCTCGGTAGATGTTCAGCCCGTTACTCCGGGTTCCACACGTGGAGCTCTCGCCGCCGGCGATCGCTTTGGCGCCCAGCGCGATGGCGTCCGAGGCGCCACTCGGTGCACCTGCGGAGTTGTACCAATACTCGTATGTCTTCGTGAACTTCCAGATGTGCCCGTCCAACTTGTAGGGCGCGCCGGTCGAGCACTTGTTGGTGGTGGGCGAGGATGATCCCACCGTCAAGGACTCAGAGGCGGCTTCGAGGTCCTCGATGGCGCTCGGAGTTCCATAGAGATCGTCCTCGATGGCCACGGCGACTTCGCCGCCGTCACTGTGGAACAGCTCAACGTCAGGGATAGCCTCGCCGCCTTCTTCGGTTACCGCGTGGGAGCGGACGAGGATCCCACTTTCCGGAACCTGCATGTAGCGCCCGGTCTCTTCGTCGACGACGACGATCGAGCCTGCGGGGCTGCAAGCCGCGTCGTCGGCTAGGGACCCGACGCTGTCCACCGCTACAGTACGCGGCTCGCACTCTTCGGCGGCGATAGCAGGGGCCGCGAGCAACCCGCTGATTGCCAACGCGATGGCTGACGCTAGACCTGCCGATGTCGTGACTGTGTGATCCAGTGCAATCCCCTCGCCCCAGTTCGGACGTCCAGGATGACAGAAGACGCGACTGACGTCTATAAAGAACGCAAAGGACCGCCGCAGTCCAGACGCACGATTGCGCTGGGTATCTGTGATTCCATGGCGCGTTCTGCGGGTGAGGCAGGATATAGACCTGCGGCTCCCTACTGCCAAAGCGGCGCTCGACAAGCCGAGCAACGTTTCGCTATGCCTGATGGGGTGCATCGAGTCGCCGGCAAGACGTTCGATTGTGAGACCATACCCCATGGACAGGTCGTCCCGGGGAAATCGAGAGGCAGACGCATGCTTGAAGCGACGGTCGCCGACTTCGGATATCGGCGGCGTCGGGGGACTCTCGTCGATATCGACGTGCAGTTGAGCGTTGGCCGGACAGTGCTGCTGGGCCCCAATGGGGCGGGGAAGACGACGTTGTTGAAGGCCCTTGCCGGAGCGGTCGGGTATCGCGGATCACTGTCGCTCGACGGAGTGGCGGTGTCGCCTCGCACGCGACGTCCGGAGACGTTTCGACGGGCCGTCGGCTGGCTGCCGCAACGGGTGATCCCTTTTCCGAATCTGACGGCCCGTGAGCATGTGGCCTACGTCGGATGGCTGAAGGGCCTGCGATCGTCGGAGGCGTGGACCAGGGCGGAGCGGGCGCTGGCGATGGTCGGGCTGACTGCGGAAGCCGGTATGCGGGCCAGTACGCTCTCGGGCGGGCAGACCCGCCGGTTGGGGATCGCGGGGGTGCTTGTGCATGACGCGCGGTATCTGCTCTTGGACGAACCGACGGCGGGGCTCGATCCGAACGAACGCGACCGCTTGGTGGAGGTCCTTCGCTCGATCGAGATGGACAGAGCCGTTCTGGTGTCCACCCACGACACGGACACGTTGATCGATGGTGAGTCTCGGGTTCATGTCTTGGTAGGTGGGCGGTCGCGATTCTTAGGCCCGTACTCGTCGTTCGTCTCCGGGCACGAGGGTGCGTCGGAGAGCATGCAGCTGCGGCAGGCGTATGCAGCCATGGTGCGGGCGGACTGAGTCTGGATGAGGTCACCGCTTCCTCTTCGTCGCCGAGCGATCCTGTGGTTGCTGCTTCCCGCCGTCCCCCTGCTGATCATCGTCGCCCAGCTTTCTCCTGCCACGCTGGTCTTGGACTGGTGGACGTGGATCGTTGCGCATTCGGCCTTGCTGATCATCGTTCCGGCGGCGGTCGCTTCCACGGGAGCGGCGCTCGACGCGGCTCGGCTTCGAGTACGCCGGGAAGAGAACGCGCTTGCTGTGCGCGCCCCGGCCCGCATCCTGCTGGACGCGTTCTGGCCGAGCTATGTGGGCGGTGTCCTCGCTCAGATTGCGGCCGTCATGATCGTGGCGTTCACCGCTTCGGGCGGACGGGGAGCCCCGCCGTGGGGTCTGATCGGAGCGCTGCTCGCGATGCTCCTTTTCCACACGGCGCTGGGATTGATGTGCGGAAGCGTTCTTCGCCCGGTGTTCGCGATTCCCGCCGCTTTAGCGGCAAGCTATGTCTGGCTGGGATTCACCGGGGTCGTGGACTGGTTCGAGCTTCGCCATCTGGCGGGGCTCGTCCTGGAGACGTGCTGCTTCTACGACCAGCAGCCCGCGGCCAGCTCGATCGCCTCGGTCAGTGCATTCTCCGTGCTGGCGGGAGTCGGCCTGATCCTGTTGGCATCGGCGGCATTGCGGATTCCGGTGATCTCCACCATCACGGCTACGGCCGCGGGCTCGTCGCTGATGGTCGTCGGATTCGTGCTCGGTATTGTGGCCGCGCAGGGGCTGGGGCCGAGTGCGGCGGAGGCTCGCGACGAACGCGATCTCACCTGCACGGAGGCGGCTGTCACGGTCTGCCTCTACCCGGAACAGTGGGATCCGGCCGTCGTGAGAAGCGTGCAGACCATGGTTCAGCGTGTGATTGATGCAGGCGTGCCACTGGCCACCAGAGTCGTCGCCACGCGTGAGCCCGAGAACCGAGGAGTTCTCCCGTTCGCGTTCATTCCGGGGATGACGGAGGGAGAGATCGCCACCTCGCTTGCGGGTGCGATCCCTGATGGGACGTGTGAGTCCGATGATGAAGAACGGTCGCTAGCTCGGAGCGCGGCGTTCTTCACCACCTATGGCTGGTTGGAGGGGACGTTGCTCGGTACCCCCGGGGCGGGTTCCTACGCCGACGATCCCGAGTCATACCTCGACGTGCTCCTCGAACGGCCGCCGACAGAGCAAGCGAAGTGGATCAACGCGGCCATCGCCTCCCTCGGCGACTGCGGCACGCTTCCACCGGGGGCTCCGTGAGACTCGCCTTCAAGACCTCCCGCACCCCCTGGGTCGCCGTCGTCCAGGCGATTCTCACCCTTGTCGGCTCGGGGTTCGGCGCGATCATCGTCGGGCTCCCCGGACCTGGCGGCGACGCGCCGCTCGCGCTGCTGATCGCGCTACTGGCCACACTGCTGATCGCACCCGGTATCGTCCACACCTGGCCGAAGGACCGCACCGTGCCCGCCCGGAGCGCGGGAATCGTCACGCTCCTGATCGTGCTGGCGCAACTCGCTCCATCGCTGCTGATCGCTGTCGTGTTCGGTGTGAGCGGCGGCCCCGCGGGCCTGTCCTACGTAGGCATACTCCTCTGGCTGCTCGCGATCCAGTTCGCCGCCGGAGTCATGGTCAGCTCCACCTACCAGGGCGTCGCTCCCGCGGTGTACATCCTCCTTTGCACCTTGTTCGGACGAATCGACTCCGTCGTGCAGCCCTGGGCATGGCCACTGGCGGATATCAATCCCGCCCTCTCCCTCTTGCTCGGCGGAACCGCATTCGTTCTCGCCAGCACGCTCCTGGCGGCAGTCGGCCTCCATCGATCCACGTCGACTTAGTGTCTCGCGTCGTTGACGCTCGGTAGAGATCACGCCGATCCGCAAGGCCGATCTACGGCGACGAATGAACACCCCGACCGGTGCCGATGACCCCGGCGAGAGCCCCCACGTCGCCGAGGTCATCACGTGGGCCAGGCGTTCGCAGGCCGATCTGCGTCCTTTTTGTCTCCCCAGGGGGAACGCTCACGCTGAGGGGTCAGCGTAGGTGAAGCTGCCGACGATTCCGAGGGTATTGACGGGGTGCTGCCCTGCCGGTAGGCGCGACACGGCGAGGACACTGCGCGCAAGAGCCGTGCATCCCGAGGAGCCTTCCCCTAGCCTGAAAGTGCGGGCCGATTTCGCAGAAGACACTCCCCCCGTGTCGTGAGGAGTTCCCCAGCTCCGAGCATGGCCCGCCAGAGCCCTCTCGGCCCTCGTGCTTTGAGAGGGCTCTGCTGAGCGGGGGCTCCGTGATCCCGGGAAGAGATCTTCCGCGTTTCGCGTAATGAACCTGCCCGTTCGGCATCTCTTCCTCTGGGCGTCGAGTTGTTCGGCTGACGCTCCTACGGCTTGGGGTCGTGCGTCGTTATCCGGGGGGAGGCGGCGCACGGCCCCGGCCACCTCCTCGTCGCGGCCGGTTGCGCTCCGCGTCGCCCGCCGCCCGCACTCGCACGAGAGATGCCAGGCTGGAGGGATGACGATTCCGAACATCACCCTCAACGACGGTCACACGATCCCGCAGCTCGGCTTCGGTGTCTTCAAGGTCGATCCCGCGGAGACCGAGCGGATCGTGGGCGAAGCGCTCGCCGCCGGTTACCGTCACATCGACACCGCCGCCGTATACGGCAACGAGGAAGGTGTCGGCCGCGCCATCGCCGCCAGTGGGATCTCCCGCGACGACCTGTTCGTGACGACGAAGCTGTGGAACGCCGATCAAGGGACCGACTCCGCTCGCGCCGCGCTCGCGAAGAGCCTCGACAAGCTCGGACTGGACCACGTCGACCTGTACCTCATCCACTGGCCCCGCCCCGATCTCGACCGCTACGTCGCGTCGTGGCAGACGCTGGAGCAGTTGCGCGACGAGAAGCTGACGCGTTCGATCGGCGTCTCCAACTTCCACCGTCCCCACCTGGAGCGGCTGCTGTCCGAGACCGACACCGTGCCCGCCGTGAACCAGATCGAGCTCCACCCCGCGTTCGCGCAGCGCGAGCTTCGCTCCTTCGGCGAGGAGAAGGGGATCCGCACCGAGGCGTGGGGACCGCTCGGACAGGGCAAGTACGACCTGTTCAGCGAGGAGCCCATCCGCCGTGCGGCCGAGGCCCACGGGGTGACTCCCGCGCAGGTCGTGATCCGCTGGCATCTGCAGAGCGGCATCATCGTCTTCCCGAAGTCGTCCACTCCCGAGCGGATCGCACAGAACATCGACGTGTTCGGCTTCGAGCTGACCGCCGACGAGATGGCGGCCATCGACGGCCTCGACCGCGGCCAGCGCGTCGGATCGGACCCCGACACCGCCACCTTCTGATGCAGCCGTGATGCCGGGTCCGGCAGTTGCCGCTGGCAGGCCGGACCTGGTATCACTGGATATCGACGGGATGGGGGTCCCGTGCATCGATCACTGGGGGGATTCGATGAGCGATATCACGTTGGTTCCGGCTGCCTTCCGCTGTCCTGACCACGACAATGTCGAGCTGCTCACGGAGCGGGTCGTCGACCAGGTCGACCGCGAGGCGCAGTGGTTCACCGACCGCACCACCGAGGCCTTCCGGGTCTCGGTCGTCTGCCCCGGCTCTGGTCACGACCAGCTGCCGCACCGGCGGGTGTTCGACGGTCGGTGGACGCGCACGACTGCTGCGGTACCGCGCGTCGCCTGATCGATCGCCGAGGAGCGGATCCGCCTCACGCTCCGTCCCGAGGCGCGGTCCGCTCCTTGCAGTGCGCACGCGGACAGCGCATGCGCATGCTGACAGCGAACACCGGCCCATCCGGCTCGGCCGGTGTCGGAGGACGGCGCTAGCATGAACCGTTCTTCCCCCACGGCCTATCTCGGAGGTGCGGCATGCTGGGCAGGCTGCTGGTGCGCTATCTCAAGACGTACAAGTGGTTGTTGGTTGGTGTTCTGGTGTTCCAGTTCGCCTCGGCGATCGCATCGCTCTACCTGCCGCGCCTGAACGCCGACATCATCGACAAAGGTGTGACCACGGGCGACACCGCCTACATCTGGACGCACGGCATGTTCATGCTCGCCGTCGCCCTCGGCCAGATCATCGCCTCGGTCATCGCGACGTACTTCGCGGCGCGGGCCGCGATGAGCGCCGGTCGCGACATCCGCCGCGACGTCTTCCATAAGGTCGGCGGCTTCTCCGAGCGGGAGGTGTCGCGCTTCGGCGCCGGCACGCTCATCACTCGCAACACCAACGACGTGCAACAGGTCCAGATGCTCGCGATGATGGGCGCGACGATGCTCGTCACCGCGCCGCTCCTCGCCATCGGCGGCATCGTCATGGCGCTGCAGCAGGACGTCGGGCTCAGCTGGCTGATCGGTGTGGCCGTGCCGGTGCTGCTCGTGGTCGCCGGGCTCATCATCAGCCGAATGGTGCCGCTGTTCCGCCAGTACCAGCACAAGCTCGACGCCGTGAACCGCATCATGCGTGAGCAGCTCACCGGGGTGAGGGTCGTGCGCGCGTTCGTGCGGGAGCGCATCGAGGAAGAGCGCTTCCGCGGGGCCAACACCGACATCATGGTCGTGGGACGGCGGGTCGGCTCCCTCTTCGTGCTGATGTTCCCGCTGGCGATGCTCGTGCTGAACATCACCGTCGTGGGCGTGATCTGGTTCGGCGGCATCCAGGTCGACCAGGACAACGTGAAGGTCGGCACGCTCTTCGCCTTCATGCAGTACGTCGGCCAGATCCTCATGGGGGTGCTCATGGCCACCTTCATGACGATCATGATTCCGCGCGCGGCGGTCTCGGCCGACCGTATCGGCGAGGTCCTCGACTCCGAAGACCAGCTGACCCGTCCGACGAACCCCGTGCAGACCTTCCCGGCCCCGGGTTCCGTCGTCGTCGACGACGTGACCTTCACCTACCCGGGCGCCGAGGCTCCCGTGCTCCAGGGCTTGAGCTTCCGGGCCGACCCGGGGGAGACGGTTGCGATCGTCGGCTCGACCGGTGCGGGCAAGACGACGCTCGTGTCCCTCATCCCGCGGCTCTTCGACGTCACCTCGGGCTCGGTCCAGGTGGCCGGCGTCGATGTGCGCGAGGCCGACCTCGATCTCCTCTGGAAGGGCATCGGCTACGTGCCGCAGCGTTCCTTCCTCTTCACCGGCACCGTCGCCTCCAACCTCCGCTTCGGACGGGAGGACGCCACCGACGAGGAGCTCTGGCGAGCGCTGGAGATCGCGCAGGGCAAGGACTTCGTGTCCGAGCTCGAGGGTGGGCTCGAGGCGCGCATCGCCCAGGGCGGCACGAACGTCTCGGGCGGTCAGCGGCAGCGTCTGGCGATCGCTCGCGCCATCGTGCACCAGCCGGACATCCTTGTCTTCGACGACTCGTTCTCCGCCTTGGACGTCGCTACCGATGCGCGACTACGGCAGGCCCTGTGGCGGGAGCTGCCGAACGTGACCAAGATCGTCGTCGCCCAGCGTGTGTCGACCATCACGGATGCCGACCGCATCGTCGTGCTGGAAGACGGCCGCATGGTGGGGCTCGGCACCCACGAGGAGCTGCTGGCCGGCAACGAGACCTACCGAGAGATCGTCGAATCGCAGCTGGGGGTGGACGCATGAGCGCGCCCGACGCGTCGTCGGATGTGACGATGACCGAAGAGGAGCGCCTCGAGAGCGAGCGTGCCGAGCAGGCGCGACTCACCTCCGGGGACTGGGACTCCGTGGCCCCGGGCAAGGCGACCAACTTCGGCAAGAGCTTCGCGCGAATGATCGGACTGCTCGCACCGCACAAGTGGGCATTTCTCTTCGTCTCCACGCTCGGTGCCATCGGCGTGGTCCTTGCCGTCATCGCGCCCAAGGTGCTCGGTGAAGCGACCAACCTGATCTTCGAGGGCGTCGTCTCGCGCTCGCTCACGGAGTTCTTCGCGCCCGGCACCAGCCAGGCGGCCGTCGTCGAAGCGCTGCGCGCGTCGGGCGACACCGACCGGGCCGACATGGTCGCCGCGATGCACGACTTCCAGGTCGGGGCCGGCGTCGACTTCGACCGGCTCCGGTGGGTCGTGGTCGGCGTGCTCGCGATCTACGTGGTCTCCTCGATCCTGACCTGGCTCCAGGGCTACGTGATCAACGTGATCATGGTGCGGTCGATGTGGCGTCTGCGTGAAGACGTAGAGGCCAAGATCAACCGCCTCCCGCTGTCGTACTTCGACCGGGTGCAGCGGGGCGAGCTCATCTCGCGCGTCACCAACGACATCGACAACATCACCCAGACGATGCAGCAGGCGCTGTCCACGGCCGTCACCAACATCCTCACTGTCGTGGGCGTGCTCATCATGATGTTCTCCATCTCGTGGCAGCTCGCGATCGTCGCCCTCATCGCGCTTCCGCTCATGGCGGTCGTGTTCGGCGTCATCGGCCCCCGCTCGCAGAAGGCGTTCGCGACCCAGTGGAAGAAGGTCGGTCGCCTCAACGCCCGTGTGGAGGAGTCGTTCTCCGGTCACGCGCTCGTGCGGGTCTACGGTCGCGAGGAGGACGCGCGCGACCGGTTCCAGGAGGAGAACGAAGAGCTCTACCAGGCCGCCTTCAAGGCGCAATTCCTTTCGGGGCTGATGATGCCGTCGATGATGTTCATCGGCAGCCTGAGCTACGTGGGTATCGCTGTGCTCGGCGGTCTCATGGTGGCGTCGGGGCAGCTGCGTCTCGGCGACGTGCAGGCCTTCATCCAGTACTCGCAGCAGTTCACCCAGCCGCTCTCCGAGCTCGGCGGAATGGCTGCCGTGGTGCAGTCGGGCACGGCCTCGGCGGAGCGGGTGTTCCAGCTCCTCGACGAGCCCGAACAGGAGCCCGACGACGGAGAGTCGCCCGAGCTCGCGCCCGGACGCGGCGTGATCGAGTTCCAGAACGTCGCCTTCTCGTACTCGCCCGACAAGCCGCTGATCCGTGACCTGTCGTTCCGCGTCGAACCCGGACAGACCGTGGCGATCGTCGGGCCGACCGGCGCCGGAAAGACGACGCTCGTGAACCTTCTGATGCGGTTCTATGAGCTCGACGGCGGCCGCATCCTGCTCGACGGCCAGGACATCGCCGAACTCACCCGCGACGAGGTGCGCTCGCGCACCGGAATGGTGCTGCAGGACCCGTGGCTGTTCGCGGGGACCATCCGCGAGAACATCCGCTACGGCAACGAGTCGGCCACCGACGACGAGATCGTCGATGCCGCGGTGGCCACACGGGTCGATCGCTTCGTGCACTCGCTCCCCGACGGCTACGACACGGTCCTCGACGAGGACGCGGCGAACGTCTCGGCCGGCGAGAAGCAGCTCATCACGATCGCACGCGCCTTCGTGGCCCAGCCGGCCGTGCTGATCCTCGACGAGGCGACGAGCTCGGTCGACACCCGCACGGAGTTGCTGCTGCAGCACGCGATGTCGGCGCTGCGCGAAGGTCGGACCTCGTTCGTCATCGCGCACCGGCTGTCGACCATTCGCGACGCGGATCTGATCCTCGTCATGGAGCACGGCGACATCGTCGAGAAGGGCAGCCACGACGAGCTCATCGCCGCGCAGGGCGCCTACTGGCGTCTGTACCGGTCTCAGTTCGAGAAGGCCGCGGTCGATGACCACGTGGAGCAGCTCGAGCGAGTGGACGCAGAAGCGGGAGAGCCGGAGACGACGGCGTGACGGCGGTCGTTCGTCGTTCGCCCCGCTTCGTCCTCTCGTGCATCGCGATCGGCCTGATCGCCGGTCTGTTGTCGGGCCTGTTCGGCGTCGGCGGCGGAACGGTGATCGTGCCGATGCTGCTCCTGCTTCTGCACTTCGACCAGCGGCTCGCGGCCGGGACGTCGCTCGCGGCGATCGTGCCGACGGCGACCGTAGGGGTCGTCTCCTATGCGATCCATGGATCTGTGGCCTGGATCCCCGCGCTCATCCTCGCGGCAGGAGCCGTCGTCGGCGCGCAGATCGGCACCTGGCTGCTGGCGCGCCTCCCTCAGAACGCATTGCGGTGGGGGTTCGTCGGCTTCCTCCTCGTCGTGATCGTGATGCTCTTCGTCGTCATTCCCTCACGCGACGCGGAACTGGAGTTGACCTGGCTCACGGGTCTGGGGCTGGCAGGCCTCGGCGTCTTCACCGGGATCATGGCCGGGCTCCTCGGTGTCGGGGGTGGGGTGATCGTCGTTCCCGCCCTCATGTTCCTCTTCGGGACGAGCGATCTGATCGCCAAGGGCACCTCTTTGCTCATGATGATCCCCACCGCGATCTCCGGCACGATCGGCAACGTCCGCCGCGCGAACGTCGACCTACTGGCGGCCGCCCTGATCGGCGTCGCGGCCTGCACCACGACTGCCGTCGGCGCATGGGTGGCGACGCTCCTCGACCCGTTCGTGTCGAACATCCTCTTCGCCGCCTTCCTGCTGTTCATCGCCTCCCAGCTGTCGGTGCGCGCATGGCGAGCACGCCGGCGAGATTGACACGATGGGGGAGTTGTCACGGAGGCGCCCCGCGTCGGTCCCCGGCCGCGTCGATAGACTCGATGGGTGCCTGTGAATCCTGAACTGGTCGGTCGTGAGTTCCCACCGACCCCTCCGTATCTGGTCGGACGTGAGAAGGTGCGGGAGTTCGCACGCGCCGTCTTCGCGACCGACGCGCAGCACCTCGACCCCGAGGCCGCCCGCGCCCTCGGATACGCCGACGTCGTCGCTCCCCCCACGTTCGCCATGGTGGTCCAGGACCTCACGCTCCAGCAGCTGCTCGCCGAGCCCGACTCCGGCATCGCCCTGGAGCGCACCGTGCACGCGGAGCAGCGTTTCCGGTACTCGCGACCGATCGTCGCGGGCGATGAACTGACCGCACGGCTCCAGGTGACCGGGGTGCGCCCGTTCGGCAAAGGCGCGATGGTGACCAGCGAAGCGGAGATCTCCGATGGGGCAGGCGACCACGTCGTCACCGCCGTCTCGGTGCTGCTGATCGGAGGAGAAGAGTGAGCGCGCTCGAGATCGGATCGGTCGTCGCCGAGAGGTCGGTGCACCTCACCCGCGAGTCCCTCGTGCGCTACGCGGGCGCCTCGGGCGACTTCAACCCCATCCACTATCGCGACGATGTCGCTGAGCGCGTGGGCCTCCCCGGTGTCCTGGCGCACGGGATGCTCACGATGGGCCTCGCCGTGGAGACGATCGTCGAGTGGTTGGGAGACAGCGGCCGGATCCTCGAGTACGGCGTTCGCTTCACGCGCCCCGTCGTCGTCGACGCCGAAAGCGGCGCAGACCTGACCGTCGTCGCCAAGGTCGGCGCCCTCGACGAGGAGACCGCGCGGATCGACCTGACGGTCTCGCACGGTGACACTGTCGTGCTCGGCAAGGCGCAGGTGCGCGTGCGCCTCGCGGCGTGACGATGGTCGAGATCGAACCCCGCGCGCTCGCCGAGCTGACGACGCTGCGTGCCGGCGCGCGGCCCCGGCGAATGGTGGAGGCGCGGACGCGCGACGAACTGGTGTCGCACCTGCGCGACCTCTGGAACGACGGCGAACGCGTGCTCGTGGTGGGCGGGGGCTCCAACCTGCTGGTGGGGGATGAGCCGTTCGACGGCACTGTCGTGCTCGTGCGGACGGAAGGGCTGGAGGTCCTGCCCTCGGAGCGGCCGGGCATGCTTCGCGTGAAGGCCGAGGCCGGCCACGACTGGGATGATCTGGTCGCCTTCACGGTCCGTTCGGGGCTGCAGGGGATCGAAGCGATGTCGGGCATCCCCGGCACGGCCGGCGCGTCGCCCGTGCAGAACATCGGCGCCTACGGACAGGAGCTCGTCCAGACACTCGTCGAAGTGGAGCTTCTCGATCAGGACACCCACGAGGTCGCGGTGGTTCCCGCCGCCGAGCTCGAGCTCGGCTTTCGCACCTCGGTGCTCAAGGCTCACTACGGCGACGTGGCTCGGCGCGACGCGGTCGTCCTGTCGATCACGCTGGAGCTGGCGCAGGTCGGCGACGCCGAGATCCCCGTCGCCGGCGCGCAATTGCGGCAGTCCCTCGGCCTTCCCGCCGACGCGATGGCCTCGCTCGCGTGGATCCGAGACACCGTGCTCGCAACGCGGGCGAGGAAGGGGATGGTCCTCGATCCGACCGACCCCGACACCTTCAGCGCCGGATCGTTCTTCCAGAACGCGATCGTGTCGGCCGCCTTCGCACGCACTCTCCCTCCCGAGTGTCCGCGGTGGCCTGTCTCCGTCGACCTCGACCCGATCACGGTGATCCCTCTCGACCGTTACGACGGCATCGTTCCGCCGCCCGCGGTGCAGGAGCCCGACGTCAAGGTGAGTGCCGCATGGCTCATCGAGCACTCCGGCCTCCGCAAGGGCTTCTCGCTCCCGCGGTCGCGCGCCGGCCTGTCGACCAAGCACGCGCTCGCCCTCACCAATCGTGGTGGTGCGTCCGCGGGCGAGCTCGCGCAGCTCGCCCGCTTCATCCGGGGCCGGGTGCAGTCCGAGTTCGGTCTCGTGCTGCAGCCCGAGCCGGTGCTGGTCGGCGTCGAACTGTAACCACGCCGCGCCGGGTCATACCGCGCCGAGCGCCTGCTGACGCGGACTCGCCGTCAGGCGAAGAGTCGCTGCAGGCGCTGCACACCTTCCACGAGCGCTTCGTCGCCGAGGGCGTACGACAGACGGAGGTATCCGCTCGGCCCGAACGCCTCGCCGGGCACGACGGCCACCTCTGCCTCATCGAGGATGAGGTCGGCCAGCTCCAGAGACGTGGTCACGGTCTTTCCCCGCCACTCACGGCCGAGCAGGCCGCGGACGTCGGGGTAGACGTAGAAGGCGCCGAGGGGGTTCGGAACCGTGACCCCCGGGATCTTCGCCAGCTCCGACACGATGAGGCGCCGACGGCGGTCGAAGGCCTGCCGCATCTGCTCGGCCTCGTCCTGCGGGCCGGTGAGGGCGGCCAGGGCGGCGCGCTGCGCGATGTTGTTGACGTTCGAGCTCAGGTGCGACTGCAGGTTGGCCGCGACCTTGATCGCGGCGCGCGGCCCCACCATCCAGCCCACGCGCCAGCCCGTCATGGCGTAGGTCTTCGCCACGCCGTTGACGAGGATCGTCTGGCCGGCAAGCTCCGGGACCGCCTCGACGATCGACACCGCGCGGACGCCTTCGTAGACGAGGTTCTGGTAGATCTCGTCGCTGATGACCCAGATCCCGTGCTCGAGAGCCCACTGTCCGATCGCGCGGGTCTCCTCCTCGGTGTAGACAGAGCCGGTGGGGTTGGAGGGTGAGACGAAGACCAGTGCGGTGGTCTTCTCGGTGCGCGCGGCCTCGAGCTGCTCGACGGTGACCTTGTAGTCCTGATCGGCGCCGGCGAACACCTCCACCGGAACCCCGTCGGCCAGCGCGATCGCCTCGGGATACGTCGTCCAGTACGGGGCGGGGAGCAGCACTTCGTCACCCGGGTTCACGACCGCCTGGAAGGCCTGATAGACCGACTGCTTCCCGCCGTTGGTCACGATGACCTGCGAGGGGTCGACCTCCAGACCCGAGTCGCGGAGGGTCTTGGCTGCGATCGCCTCGCGGAGCACCGGCAGGCCGGCGGCGGGCGTGTAGCGGAAGTTGGCGGGATCGTGCAGCGCTTCGGCCGCGGCGTCGACGATGAACTGGGGTGTCGCGAAATCAGGCTCGCCCGCGGCGTAGGAGATGACGGGTCGGCCGGCCGCTTGGAGTGCTTTGGCCTTCGCGTCGACCTTGAGGGTCGCCGATTCGGCGATGGCGCTGAGCTTCGCGGAGACGCGGGGCTGACGGGGAGAAGAAGCGCTTTCGGTCACGCTCTAGAGCGTAGTCGTCCCGCGCGCTCGACACCGCCGTGCGACGCCGCCGGACGGGTCCGAGGACCCCTGCCCGGCAGCGTCGCCTCTGCCTCACCCCTCGTCGAGGAACCGTGCGTAGGCGGGGACGGTCAGGAACGCCGGGAAGTCCTGTCCGAGCGCCACCTCGCGGAAGATCTCGGCGGCGTCGTCGAACCGGTCGCCGTCGGTCCGCTCCACCTCGCCCAGCACGCGGGCGATGAGGTTTTCCGCGAGCTCGCGTGTGATGGGTGTGCCGTCGTCGGTCACGCGATCCTGTTGGATCCACTGCCACACCTGGCTGCGACTGATCTCCGCCGTGGCGGCGTCCTCCATCAGGTTGTCGATCGCGACGGCGCCCTGCCCCCGCAGCCACGCTTCGAGGTAGCGGATGGCCACCGAGACGTTGCCGTACACGCCGGCGGTGGTGATGGGAAGCCCGATGTGGACGTCGATCAGCTGCGAGGCGGTGACCGTCACATCGGGGCGCTGACGCGACACCTGGTTGGGCCGCTCGCCGAGAACGGCGTCGAACTCCGCCTGGGCGACGGGGATCAGATCGGGGTGGGCGACCCACGTGCCGTCGAAGCCGTCGCCTGCTTCTCGCCGCTTGTCGGCGGCGACCTTCTCGAACGCCTGCGCCGTGACCTCCGGATCGCGACGGTTCGGGATGAACGCGCTCATCCCGCCGATCGCGAATGCGCCCCGCTTGTGGCAGGTCTGCACGAGCAGCTCCGTGTAGGCGCGCATGAACGGCACCGTCATGGTCACCTGGCTGCGGTCGGGGAGCACGAACCGTGCGCCGCGTCCGCGGTAGTTCTTGATCATCGAGAAGATGTAGTCCCACCGCCCCGCGTTCAGGCCCGCGCAATGGTCGCGCAGCTCGAACAGGATCTCCTCCATCTCGAACGCGGCCGGCAGCGTCTCGATGAGGACCGTCGCCCGGATCGTGCCGTGCGGGATCCCGAGAGCCTCCTCGCTGAAGGTGAAGACGTCGTCCCAGAGCCGTGCTTCCTCGGCCGACTCGAGCTTGGGGAGGTAGAAGTAGGGCCCCACTCCGTTGTCGATGAGCGCCTGCGCGTTGTGGAAGAAGTAGAGGCCGAAGTCCACGAGGGAACCCGAGGCGGCCAGGCGTCGTCCGTTGCGGTCGGTGAAGTCGATGTGCTTCTCGGTGAGGTGCCAGCCGCGCGGGCGCATGACGATCGTGGGGGTGCGCTCCGCCGTGACCTCGTAGCGCTTCCCTTCCGGCGACGTGAAGGTCAGCTGTCCGCGGATCGCGTCGAACAGCGAGAGCTGGCCCTCGATCACGTTCCGCCACGTGGGGCTCGTGGCATCCTCCTGATCGGCAAGCCACACCCGAGCCCCGGAGTTCAGCGCGTTGATCGTCATCTTGGGGTCGGTCGGGCCTGTGATCTCCACGCGCCTGTCGTGGAGGCCGGGTCCGGCGCCGGCGACGCGCCAGTCCGGATCGTCCCGGATGTGGGCGGTGTCGTCGCGGAAACGCGGGTCGTGCCCGTTGCCGATCTCGAAGCGGCGACGCATGCGGTCGGCGAGCCGGTCGTGGCGCCGGCCGGCGAAGCGCAGATGCAGATCGCCGACGAAGGCGAGGGCCTCGGGAGTGAGGATCTCGTCGTACCGGTCACGGAGCGTCCCGGTGACGGTGAGGGTGGGTGCGGGCGCGGTGCCCGTGGCGGTGGGGGTCATGGCCCTGCCTTTCTGTGCGTGTGGAGTCGGGTGACGCGGGGTCAGTGGAACTGCGCGGTCTCTGTCGAACCGGCCAGCGCCAGCGTGGTGCTGTCGGGGTTGAGCGCGGTCGAGACGAGGTCGAAGTACCCCGTCCCGGCCTCCCGCTGGTGCTTGGTGGCGGTGTAGCCGCGGGATTCGGCGGCGAACTCCGCTTCCTGCAGGTCGACGTAGGCGCTCATGGCGCGCTCGGCGTAGCCCGCGGCGAGATCGAACATGGAGTAGTTGAGGGCGTGGAAACCGGCCAGCGTGATGAACTGGAACGCGTATCCGAGCTCGGCGAGCTCCTGCTGGAAGCGTGCGATCTGCGCGTCGTCGAGGTGGCGCTTCCAGTTGAAGCTGGGGGAGCAGTTGTAGGCGAGGAGCTTGCCGGGGAACTGCTCGTGGATCGCGGTGGCGAAGGCGCGGGCCAGTTCGATGTCGGGTTCGCCCGTCTCCACCCACAGCAGGTCGGCGTAGGGCGCGAAGGCGAGCCCGCGACTGATGACCGCCTCCAGTCCGGGTCGCACCCGGTAGAAGCCCTCCGACGTCCGCTCACCGGTGGTGAAGGCCCGATCGCGCTCATCGACGTCGCTCGTGAGCAGGTCGGCGGCCAGCGCGTCGGTGCGGGCAATGATCACGGTCGGGACGTCGGCGACGTCGGCAGCCAGACGCGCCGCGTTGAGCGTGCGGATGTGCTGTTGCGTGGGAACGAGGACCTTTCCGCCGAGGTGGCCGCACTTCTTCTCACTCGCCAGCTGGTCCTCCCAGTGGATGCCCGCCGCGCCGGACTGGATGAGCGAGAGCGCGAGCTCGAACGCGTTCAGGGGGCCGCCGAAGCCGGCCTCGGCGTCGGCGACGATCGGCGCGATCCAGTCGGTGCCGGTCGTGCCTTCCGCATGCTCGATCTGGTCCTGCCGCAGGAGGGCGTTGTTGATGCGGCGAACGACCGCCGGCACCGAGTTGGCCGGATAGAGACTCTGGTCGGGGTAGGTCTGGCCGGCGAGGTTGCCATCGGCAGCGACCTGCCATCCCGACAGGTAGATCGCCTTGAGGCCGGCCCGGACCTGCTGCACCGCTTGGCCGCCGGTGTAGGCGCCGAGAGCGCGGACGTACTCCTCGGTGTGGAGGAGGTTCCACAGGTTCTCGGCCCCGCGCCGGGCGAGAGTGTTCTCCTCGCGCACCGATCCGCGGAGGCGTATCACGTCTTCGGCCCGGTACGTGCGCTCGATGCCGTCCCAGCGGGGATCGGTGTCCCAGCTCTCCTGGAGCTCGGCAGCGGTCTGCGTCTGGTCGCCGGCGCGGAGGCCGGGCGTGTGTGAGGTGGTCATGATCTCTCCTTCGTGGGCCCGCCGTGCGGGAGGGCCGCGAGCATCGGTGCTCGGGTGGTGGATCCACTGTGCGTGAATTTCCTCGGCGCACATGGCGATTTCCAGTGTGAAGATTGCGCATATTTCTGTTTTCGTGGCATGCTCACGCTCATGACGATCGAAGGAGCTCGGACGAGTCCATCCGGCAGCGAGGCCCCGACGGTCGACGCCCTCACCATCGGACGGCGGATCCGTCACCTCCGGACGGCACGGAAGATGACCCTCGACGATCTCGCGGCGGCGGTCGACCGCGCTCCCAGTCAGCTCTCGATGATCGAGACCGGAAAGCGCGAGCCGAAGCTCTCCCTGCTGCAGGCCATCGCCCGCGCGCTCGGGGTGACCATCGACGCCGTCCTGGAGGCCGAGCCGCTCGATGATCGCACCTCGATGGAAATCGCCCTGGAACGCGCGATGCGCGGCCCGACGTTCCACGCCCTGGGCATCGCACCGTTCCGCATCGGAAAGTCCGTCCCCGACGAGGCGCTCGCCGCCCTCTTGTCTCTGCAGCGCGAGATCGAGCGCCTGACCGACGAACGATCCGCGACGCCGGAGGAGGCCCGACGGGCCAACGTCGACCTGCGCCACCTGATGCGGCGGCAGGACAACTACTTCCCGGAGCTGGAAGCGCAGGCGCGGCAGATCCTCGATGCGGTCGACCATCCCGGCGGGCCGCTGACGCAGCGCACCGCGTCGGACATCGCCGCGCACCTGGGATTCTCACTGCACTACGTGGCCGATCTCCCCGCCTCCACCCGCAGCGTCGCCGATCTGCGCCACGGCCGGCTCTACCTCTCCTCGACCGTCCCCGCGAAAGGCGACTCGCGCACCGCCGTGCTGCAGGCGCTCGCCAGCCGCATCCTCGGCCACAGCGAGCCGCGCTCCTACGCCGATTTCCTCCGTCAGCGCGTGGAGACCAACTACCTCACGGGGGCGCTCCTGGTTCCCGAGGCCCACGCGGTGCCGTTCCTGCACGACGCGAAGGAGCGTCGCGCAATCTCGATCGAGGATCTCCGCGACGCGTACTCGGTGTCGTACGAGACCGCGGCGCATAGGTTCACCAACCTCGCCACCGAGCACCTCGGCATCCGGGTGCACTTCCTCAAGGTTCACGAATCGGGGACGATCACGAAGGCCTACGAGAACGACGACGTCAACTTCCCGGCCGACAGGCTCGGATCAATCGAGGGACAGTTGTGCTGCCGGAGGTGGACGAGCCGGGTCGTCTTCGACATCCCCGACAAGTTCAACCCGTACTACCAGTACACCGACACCGGCCAGGGCACCTTCTGGTGCACCGCTCGCGTCGAGGCCTCCAGCGAGGGGGCGCACTCGGTCAGCGTCGGGGTGAGGTTCGACGACACGAAGTGGTTCATCGGTCGGGAGACGACCAATCGTGGGATCTCACGGCACTCGGTGGAGGTCTGCTGCCGCCGAGCTCCCGCCGAGCTCGAAGGAGCGTGGCGCGACCAGGCGTGGCCCAACGTCCGGACGCCGCGCACGCTCCTCGCGACCCTTCCGTCCGGCTCGTTCCCCGGCGTCGACACCACCGACCTCTACGAGTTCCTCGACGCTCACGCCCCTCGAACCGGGGCCTGAGCGGAGGGGGCACGTCACGGGCGTGCCGCGGCAAGCGGCGGAAGGAGCCTCTGAAGAGCCGCTCCGTCGACCGCGCGCGATGTCGTCCGCGCGTACCGCCGGACCGACCAGGAGTACCAGATGGCTTCCGCCGACGCCTCGGCGACCCGCTGGAACGCGTTGCGCAGGTGGGTCTCGCGCGCCTCCTTCGAGCTCGCTTCCCGCAGATGTTCCACGAGGTTTCCCGGTTCCTGGCTCTCGTAGAGACTGGTGATCATCTGCGGGTCGATTGCTCGTGCCTCGAGCGGGAGGAGAGTTTCGCTGCGCTCGACGGCGGCGCGCACGATACCGGGCACGGGCGTGAGCCCTCGGAGGAATCCACGCGAGGCAGCCGGGGCCGAGGAGAGCACCACGCCGAGCGCGCCGACATCGGCTGCCCGGGAGAGCTCGACCCGGAGAGTGTCGAGCAAGAGCTCGCACTCGGCGAACAACGCTCGCCACCGGGGGCTCGGTAGGTGAACGTTACGCCTTAGCCACAGAGCGCTCGGCGCTCCCGAGCGGATTTCGACGCCTCGCGACGGGGAGATACTCACCTGCTCGGTATGCCCCGCGCGTCGGAGCGCCTCGTCGAGGGCGTCGATTGTCGTGTGCGTCAGCTCCTCGAGGCACCTAGTGATCCCATACTGCAGCTCGTCCGCGCGGCGTCCGGTCGCCGCGCGGACAGCTAACGCGGACCGCGTGCGCTGCATACGGACCCCGTCGCGCGCTCTGCCGATGATGCCGGCGGTCGCCAGCGCCACGGCCACGAGGATCAGCGTGACGACAGAAGCGACATCTGCTAGCGACGGAGGGCTGGTCACCCACACGGAGACGAGGGGGGCGAGGAAGCCGCCCACCTGCCAGCCGCCCCACAACGTGATCAGCGGCCAGGTCCACACGACGATGCGGGTCAGCGCAGTCGAGGGGACGGCGGCGGCGAGGAGCATCCGGTGCGCCGTGAAATGCGTGGAGACCCGGCGCGGAACCTCGCGGCGCGACAGGCTGCTGCCGAGCCGTCTTTCGCCCGCGAAACGTATGGTCATGGCGAGGCGGTGGAGGAGTCGCCGTCCCACTGACCACGCGGTGCCGGTCGCCGCGAAGGCGAGAGCAGCAGCGATGAGCACGTCGAGCGGGGCTGCGAGCCCCAGCTTTGCCGTCCAGCTGAGCGGCCAGGCGGCGAGTACGCCGGTGACCGAGTCGATCGCGGCGAGAAAGTCCGTCATCATGTCCTCCCGTTGCGGGTCTCTCCCTCGAGCGTGCCAGACGCGGCATGGTCGTCTTTCGGTCGCGACGAGCGCGGCCCACAGTTCGCACGCACTGGGACGGCACTCAGTTCCGCGCCGAAAATGGACTGTGCCTGCGCGACGCGCGCGCAGACCGTGTGCCGGTGGACCCCCAGGGCGTCGGCGGCCGCATTGATCCGCGCATCGTGGGTAAGCCAGGTCCGTTTCTTGCCGGCCCCCGTTAGTTCGGGCGCTCGCAGGTTCTCCACAGATCGCTCGCACCACCTCCGTGGCGGCCCAATGCTCCCGTAGAGTCCGGTCGATGAGCACGCGACGGATCGACGTCGGCATGCGTCCATGCAGACATCTCGCTGACATGTGTCGCGTCCTGGCCGCTCGCAAGGGATCAGGACCGCAGAGTTCGGTGCTCGGACGGCGCGCCGGGGGCAGTTGATACCTACCAGTGGATGGACGACACCTTGAGCAGTCGGGACTGATGGCAAGCGATCACGCGGCCCGGCCCGCACGCCGCATCGGCTGGATCCTCTGGGTCGTTCAGGCCGTGGTGGCGAGCGTGGCGAGCGCACTCGTCTGGTTCCGATCGATCAGCATTCCGCATTGCGCGCAGAGCTGTGACTTCGAGCTCTTGAGCCGCACCAGCGCCGTGTTCGTTGTCATCGCCGTGGGACTCGTCGTGGCCGCCGTGGTCGGTCTGATGTTGGCGCGGAAGACGCGGTGGTTGTGGGTCTTTCCCGCTGGGGGAATCGCGCTCATCCTGGGGGCAGCCATGTTTGCTCATCACCTCAGTGATGTCGCGTTGCGCTTCGTCTGAGTCGGTGCGATGGGGGCGCCCGGTGCTCAGTGGGGTGAGGTGGCGACCAGCGCGGCCCACAGTTCCGCGCGCGCGGGAAAGGTGCCGAGGTCGACGCCGAGCAGCGTCTGCGCCTGCGCCACGCGCGCGCGCACGGTGTGCCGGTGGATGCCGAGCGCCTCGGCGGCCGCGTCGATCCTCGCATCGTGCTGCAGCCACGTGCGCACGGTGACGAGCAGGTGGGTGCCGTGGAGCGTGTCGTGCTCCCGCAGGGGCGCGAGGCGAGCGGCGGCAAGCGCGCGCGCCTCGACCGTATCGAGCTGACTCAGGATGCCGTGCTCGGCGAGGTCGGCGAATGCGACGAGCGTGCCCGGGACCGCGCGACGCAGCGCGGCGATCGCTTGCGCGTGGGCGTCGGGCAACTCGGGGTAGGCCACGGGCGTGGACACGCCCGTGCTCGCTCCGAAGAGGGCCGCGAACCGCTCGATCAGGTCGCGGCGGTCGGCGCCGGCCACCAGGACCAGTCCGTCGCCCTCGCGTCCGAAGAACAGCGCGCCGCGGTGTTCGGTGACCTGCAGCTCGAGCCAGTCCACCGCGGCATCGAGCTGCGCGGGCGCCACGGCGGAGACGGCGAGCAGTACCGGCGCGGGGGGAAGCGGCCCCCACAGCTCCCGCGACACGCGCCGCGCCAGCGTCGGATCACCGGTGAGGAGGCTGTGGACGAGCCCGGCGCGCAACGCCGAGCGCGCCCGCCCGAGACCGACGTTCTGTTCGAGCGCGAGCCCCGCCATCGCGATGACCGAGGTGACCACGCCACGGCCTTCGAGGTCGAGCTCGGCGCCGGCGATCACGATCGCGCCCCGGAGATGCCCGCCCCGGCCCAGGGTCTGCAGGGTGAATCGCGCTCCGGCGACCTCCAGCGTGGACGCGGCGCGGACACCCCGTCGCAACACGGTGCCCACCTCGTCGGTGAGCTGCGCGAGGGTCGCGGCGTCCAGGACATCGGCCGGGTGGCGCTGAGTGAGGGCGCCGGCCGCATCGAACAGCCCCACCCAGGTGTCCAGTTGCTTGGCGAGCTCGGCCACCGTCGCGCCCAGACCGTCGGGGCGCAGTGCTGCGAGCGAGATCGCCCGCTGAGCCGCGAGCGCCCACGTGCGTCGGGCGTAGGCCTGCGCGGCGATGGCATCCGCATTGGCGCGGGCGAGAGCGATGAACGGTGTCCGATACGGCACCTCGAACAGCGGCATCCCCTCGGCGGCACACGCGTCGATGAGCAGCGGCGGAATGCCGTCGCGGACGACCTCAGTACCGAAACCCAGGCCGCGCACGCCGCGAGCACGCAGACGCGACACGTAGGCCCGGAACAGGGCGGCATCGGCATCCGCGGCGAACTGTGTGCCCGTCGTCAGAAGCAGCAGCTCGTCGGCGAGGAACGGGGTGGGGTCGAGGAGGTCGGAGCCGTGTACCCAGCGCAACGGGGCGTCCAGGGCATCGGGTGCGAGCGCGTCGGCATCCGATTCGAGGCGCAAGTGCAACTCTCGGCGCGAGAGCAGAGCCCTGAGCGTGGGTTCAGACACCGGCATCGCCTCCCTCCTCTGTGTACGTGATGTACGTCACGATCATCAGAATGTACACGGCGGCGGCTGTGCGGCGCGGCCGTCCGGTCGTACGCTCACCCGCATGACCCTCGCCGACACCGCTGCCATCCCCCCGGGCGACACGCTCACCGGAGGTCCGTCACTTCCCCAGGAGCGTCGCCTGGTCACCGCCTTGCCGGGACCGCGCTCGCAGGAGCTCCTCGATCGGAAGGCCGCGGCCGTCGCGGCGGGCGTCGGACACACCGTTCCCATCCACGCGGTCGCCGCGGGCGGCGGCGTCGTGGTCGACGCCGACGGCAACTCGCTGATCGACCTGGGTTCGGGGATCGCCGTCACGACCGTCGGGAA
This sequence comes from Microbacterium sp., assembly GCF_047607225.1. Lineage (GTDB taxonomy): Bacteria > Actinomycetota > Actinomycetes > Actinomycetales > Microbacteriaceae > Microbacterium. The sequence goes on from NZ_JASGDO010000037.1 coordinate 28,990, forward strand.
CGCGCACCCGCGCGTGGCGGCCGCGATCGCCGCCCAGGCGGCCCAGCTCACCCACACATGCTTCATGGTCTCGCCCTACGACAGCTACGTTGAGGTCGCCGAGGCCCTCAACCGCCTCACTCCCGGCGACCACGAGAAGAAGTCGGCGCTGTTCAACTCCGGCGCCGAAGCCGTGGAGAACGCGATCAAGATCGCGCGCAAGCACACCGGGCGCCAGGCGGTGGTCGCCTTCGACCACGCCTACCACGGCCGCACGAACCTCACCATGGGCCTCACGGCCAAGGCGATGCCGTACAAGAGCGGATTCGGTCCGTTCGCCTCGGAGATCTATCGGGCTCCGATGTCCTACCCGTTCCGCGACGGACTGTCGGGTGCGGAGGCTGCGGCCAAGGCGATCTCCGTCATGGAGAAGCAGATCGGTGCCGACAATCTCGCCGCCGTGATCATCGAGCCCATCCAGGGCGAGGGCGGATTCATCGTCCCGGCCGATGGCTTCCTCCCGGCCCTCGTCGACTGGTGTCGCGAGCACGGTGTCGTCTTCATCGCCGACGAAGTGCAGTCCGGCTTCGCCCGCACCGGGGCCATGTTCGCCAGCGAGCTGTTCGGCATCGTTCCCGACCTCGTCACTACGGCGAAGGGCATCGCGGGCGGCATGCCGCTGGCGGCCGTCACGGGGCGCGCCGAGATCATGGACGCGTCACATACCGGGGGCCTGGGGGGCACCTACGGCGGCAATCCCGTCGCCTGCGCGGCGGCCCTGGCCGCCATCGAGTCCTTCGAGAACGACGGACTGCTCGAGCGGGCGCGTGAGGTCGGGGGGATTCTCCGCGCCCGTCTCGAGTCTCTGCAGAAGGACGACCCGCGCATCGGTGATGTGCGGGGTCACGGCGCGATGATGGCGGCGGAGTTCGTCGACCCCGAGACGAAGGCTCCCGATGCCGCGCTGACGGCCGCGGTGGCCAAGGCGGCGATCGCCGAGGGCGTCATCGTCCTCACGTGCGGCACGTACGGCAACGTCATCCGCTTCCTGCCGCCGCTGAGCATCCCCGACCACCTGTTGAACGAGGGACTGGACGTGATCGCCGCAGCTCTGGCCGCCCACTGACCCCTCCCTCCATCCCAGCGAATCGGCGTCACGAATCAGCCCTCGACCTCTGGGGAGAGGCGCAGGATTCGTGTCGGGAGGGCAATCGGGGCAGGGATCCCCGCTCTTGCCCTCCCGAGACGAATCCGGAGCCGGTCGCCACATCGAAAGCCCGAGATACAAAGGAGTACCCCTCATGAGCGAGATCACACGAGACGTCGTGATCGTCGGCGCCGGCGCGGCCGGGCTGACCGCCGCCAACCAGCTGAAGAAGGCGGGGCTGTCGGTGGCCGTGCTGGAGGCGCGTGATCGCGTGGGCGGGAGGCTCTGGACCGACACGATCGAGGGAGCCCTGCTCGAGATCGGCGGTCAGTGGGTCTCACCCGATCAGGATGCGCTGATCGACACCGTCGCCGAGCTGGGACTGGAGACCTACTCGCGTTACCGCGAGGGAGACAGCGTCTATGTGGGGCCCGACGGGGTGGCGAAGCGCTTCACGGGCGAGATGTTCCCCGTGCCGGCCGAGACCGAGCGCACGATCGCGGAGATCACCGAGAAGCTCGACGCGATGGTCGCCGAGATCGACCCCGACCGCCCGTGGGCCCACGAGAAGGCCGCCGAATGGGACCGGATCTCCTGGGACGCGTGGCTGCGGTCTCAGACCGATGACGACGAGGCGGTGCGCAATCTCGCGTTCGCCACCGGGTCGGCGATGCTCACCAAGCCCACGCACACCTTCTCGCTCCTGCAGTCCTTGCTCATGGCGGCCTCGGCCGGCTCGTACTCCCACCTCGTCGATGCCGATTTCATCCTCGACAAGCGCGTGGTCGGTGGCCTTCAGCAAGTGCCGATCCTCCTCGCCGAACGGATCGGCGCCGACGTCTTCCTGGGCGAGCCGGTGCGGACGGTCGACTGGTCGGGCGACGGTGTGACGGTCACGAGCGACGGCATGACCGTTCATGCACGGCACGTGATCCTGGCTCTCGCCCCCGTGCTGTACAACCGGATCTCGTTCGTCCCCGCGTTGCCGCGCCGGCAGCACCAGATGCACCAGCACATCTCCATGGGCTTCGTCATCAAGGTGCACGCGGTGTACGACCGCCCGTTCTGGCGGGAGAAGGGACTGTCGGGGACGGCGTTCAGCCCGTACGAGCTGTCGCACGAGGCCTATGACAACACCAATCACGGCGACGAGCGAGGAACGCTCGTCGGGTTCGTGTCCGACCAGAACGCCGACGACCTGTTCACCCTCAGCGCCGAGGAGCGCAAGGAGCGCATCCTCGAGTCCCTCTCCCACTATTACGGGCCCGAGGCCAAGGACCCGGTCGTGTATTACGAGAGCGACTGGGGCTCGGAGGAGTGGACGCGTGGCGCGTACGCCGCGAGCTTCGACATGGGCGGACTCCACCGGTATGGCGCCGACCTGCGCACGGCCGTCGGGCCGATCCACTTCGCGTGCAGCGACCTCGCCGGCGCCGGCTACCAGCACGTCGACGGCGCGATCCGCATGGGGCGCCTGGTGGCCGACCAGATCGTCGGGGAGCTGCGGTCATGACCGGGCACATCGTCGTCGGATACACCGCGACCAAGACGGGGCGCGACGCCGTTGCCTTCGCCGCGCGCCTGGCGGCGGCCACTGGCGCGGTTCTCGACGTCGCCGTGATCCTCCCCTCCGACGGGCGGAGCGTCATCACACCGCCCGACGCGTCGTACGACCGCTACCTGCGCGAGCAGGCGCAGAAGTGGATCGCCGCCGCGATCGACCGCATTCCCGCCCATGTGGTCGCGCACGCCCACGTGCGGCCGAGCGAGTCGTTCGCCGAGGGGCTCATCGAGATCGCCGATGCTCTCCGTGCCGACTACATCGTCGTGGGCGCCGCCGACGGTGCTTCCCGGGGACGGCACCGGCTCGGGGCGACGACCACGGAGCTGTTGCATTCCTCCGACGTCCCGGTGGTGCTCGTGCCCCGAGGCGCACGCAAGATCGCGTCGGAGGTGGGAATCTCGCGCCTCACCGTCGCCGTCGGAACCCGCCCCGGCGCCGACGCGCTCATGACCGACGCCGAGGCGCTCGCCGCGTCGACCGGCGCTCCCGTGCGGCTCCTGTCCCTCCTTCCCGTCGACCTCCCGCCGACCGCCGACACCGCGGCGATCCGCATCGCCGGGTCGACCGAGGCTGCCGAGGTGCTCGCCGCGGCGCGTACGCAGCTGCCCGAGGGGATGACGGCAGAGGTGGTCGCCGCCGAGGGAGAGAGCATTGAAGACGCCGTCTCGCAGCTGGAGTGGCTGCCCGGCGAGGTGCTGCTGGCAGGATCCAGCCGTCTCGCGCAGCCGCGGCGCCTGTTCCTCGGATCGACGGCCGCGAAGATGCTCCACGAGGTACCCGTCCCCGTCATCGTGGTGCCTCGCACCCGCCAGCAGGAAGGAGGGGAGGCATGAGCAACGACGCTCCTGCGGTCCCCGCGGCCGCCACCAACGGCGGTCTGTCGAAGAAGGGCCTGAGCGCCGGGACGATCGGCTTGATCGGTGCCGTCGTCATCGGCATCTCGTGCATTGCCCCGGCGTACACGTTCACGGCGGCGGTGGGACCCACGGCATCCGTCGTCGGTGCGCAGATCCCCGCCGTCATCCTCGTCGGCTTCCTGCCGATGCTGCTCGTCGCGTTCGGCTACCGCGAGCTGAACAATCGCATGCCCGACGCAGGAACGTCGTTCACCTGGGCCACGCGAGCCTTCGGCCCCTGGATCGGATGGATGGCGGGCTGGGGTCTCGTCGTCGCGACGATCCTCGTGCTCTCCAACCTCGCCGGAGTCGCGGTCGAATTCCTCTTCCTACTGATCTCTCAGGTCACCGGCAATCCGGGCATCGCCGATCTCGCCTTCATCCTCCCCATCAACATCGGCGTCTGCCTGTTGTTCATGCTCGGGGCGACCTACATCTCCTACCGCGACATGCAGACGACGCAGAAGCTCCAGTACGTGCTGGTGACCTTCCAGGTGGCGGTGCTGCTGATCTTCTCGATCGCCGCCATCATGCAAGCGACGGCGGGCAACGGGTTCGACTTCACGCCGTTCTCGCTCGACTGGTTCAACCCCTTCGCGGTGTCGTCGTTCAGCGCCTTCGCCGCGGGCCTGTCGCTGTCGATCTTCATCTTCTGGGGGTGGGATGTGACCCTCACCATGAACGAGGAGACGAAAGACCCCGAGAAGACACCCGGCCGGGCGGCGACAGTGACCGTCATCACGATCGTGTCCCTCTACCTGCTGCTTGCGGTCGCGATGATCATGTTCGCGGGTGTCGGGACGGGCAAGCTGGGGCTCGGCAATGAGGACATTCAGGCGAACGTCTTCTTCTTCCTCTCCGATCCCGTGCTGGGCCCGCTCGCGTTCCTGGTGTCCCTCGCCGTGCTCACGAGCTCCGCGTCGTCGCTGCAGTCGACCTTCGTCGGTCCGGCACGAACCCTGCTTTCGATGGGGCACTACGGCGCCCTGCCGCCGTCGTTCGCGAAGGTCAGCCCCCGGTTCTTCACCCCCGGCTACGCAACGATCGCATCGGCGATCGTGGCGTCCGCGTTCTACGCCGTCATGCGCGTCGTGAGCGAGGACACCCTGTGGGACACGATCCTCACGCTCGGCATGATGATCTGCTTCTACTACGGGATCACCGCGTTCGCGTGCGTCTGGTACTTCCGCAACCAGTGGTTCGACTCGATCCGGAACTTCTTCTTCACGTTCTTGTTCCCCCTCGTCGGTGGGGCCATCCTGGGCGTGCTGTTCGTCACGACGCTGATCGACTCGATGGACCCGGCGTACGGGTCCGGGTCGAACATCGGCGGCATCGGGATCGTGTTCATCCTCGGGATGCTCATCATCGTCATCGGCATCGTCGTCATGATCTGGCAGTACTTCACGCGTCCGGCGTTCTTCCGCGGTGAGACGCTGTCGATCGACGCTCCCCCCAGCCTTCGCCGCGGCGGAAAGGTCACTCGATGAGCACGGAGACAGAACGCTCGCTTCTCGCCCAGGTCCCCACGGGGCTGTTCATCGCGGGGGAGTGGGTCGCCACCGGCGCCACCTTCCCCGTGAAGGATCCCTCGACCGGCGACACCCTGCTGGAGATCGCCGACGCCTCGCCCGAGCACGCCGTCCAGGCCCTCGATGCCGCGGTCGATGCTCAGGAGGCATGGGCGGCCACGCCGCCGCGCACCCGCAGCGACATCCTGCGGCGGGCATTCGACCTCGTGCAGGAGCACCGCGAAGACCTCGCCCTCCTCATGACGCTCGAGATGGGCAAGCCGCTCGCGGAGGCGCGTGGCGAGGTCACCTACGGCGGCGAGTTCCTGCGGTGGTTCAGCGAGGAAGCCGTGCGGATCTCCGGCCGCTACGGCCTCAACCCGGAGGGCACCGGGCGCATGGTCGTCTCGCAGCGACCCGTCGGGCCGTCGTTCTTCATCACGCCGTGGAACTTCCCGTTCGCCATGGCCACCCGCAAGATCGCGCCCGCGCTCGCCGCCGGCTGCACCGTCGTGATCAAGCCGGCAGAGCTCACCCCGCTGACGACGCTCTACTTCGTGAAGCTGCTCGTGGAGGCGGGGCTTCCCGCCGGCGTCGTGAACGTCTTCACGACGACGCGCTCGAGCTCGACGTCAGCGCCGGTGATCGCCGATCCTCGACTGCGGAAGCTCTCGTTCACGGGGTCGACCGAGGTGGGGCGCAAGCTCATCGCCCAGGCCGCCGACGGCGTGCTCCGCGTGTCGATGGAACTCGGTGGCAACGCCCCGTTCGTCGTGTTCGACGACGCCGACCTCGACAAGGCCGTGGAGGGCGCGTTGCAGGCCAAGTTCCGCAACATCGGCCAGGCGTGCACGGCGGCCAACCGCTTCATCGTGCATGAATCGGTGGCCGACGAGTTCGCCCGCCGGGTCACCGCCCGGGTCGCCGAGATGAAGATCGGCCGTGGCGCGGAGGACGGGGTGCAGATCGGACCCCTCATCGACGACCGCGCCGTCGCAAAGGCCGATGAGCTCGTCTCCGACGCCGTCTCGCGCGGAGCCACGGTGCTCACCGGAGGCAGGGCCCCGCGCGAGGAGGGGTTCGAGGCCGGCACCTTCTACGAGCCGACGGTCGTGGCCGGTGTCGTGCCGGGAAGCGCGATCCTGTCGGAGGAGATCTTCGGGCCGGTGCTCGCGATCGCGACGTTCTCGGACGAGGACGAGGCGGTGCGCCTCGCCAACGACACCGAATACGGCCTCGTGTCCTACGTCTTCACGCAGGATCTCGCCCGCGGACACCGCATGATCGATCGACTCGAGACGGGCATGATGGGACTGAACGTCGGAGTCGTCTCCAATGCGGCGGCGCCCTTCGGCGGCGTCAAGCAGTCCGGCGTCGGCCGTGAGGGCGGGCTGGAAGGCATCCACGAGTATCTGTCCACCAAGTACACGCTGATCCCCGCCGACTGAGCGGGAGCGAGGGAGCAACATGAGTGACTACGCGGTCGTCAACCCGGCCACCGGCGAGACCCTGGCCACCTACCCGACGGCAACGGACGCAGAAGTCGAGGCGGCGATCGCGGCCGCCGATGCGGCTTACCGCAGCTGGGGGCGCGCGTCGTCTCCCGCCGAGCGTGCCGACCTCTTGCGGAAGGTGGCGCAGCTGCACCGGGAGCGTCGGGACGAGCTCTCGGCCATCATCGTCCGCGAGATGGGCAAGCCGCTCGCGGCCGCGGAGGGCGAGGTCGACTTCGCCGCCGACATCACGGAGTACTACGCCGACCACATCGACAAGATCACCGGCGATGTGCCCCTGGAGATCGAGGGCGACGGCACCGCGGTCATCCGCAAGGCTCCGCTCGGGGTGCTGCTGGGCATCATGCCCTGGAACTTCCCGTACTACCAGGTGGCACGGTTCGCCGCGCCGAACCTTGCCCTCGGCAACACCATCCTGCTCAAGCACGCGCCGCAGTGCCCCGAGTCGGCGGCCGCGATCGCGAAGATGTACGCCGATGCGGGATTCCCGCCCGGAGCATACGCCGACGTACGGCTCACCAACGAGCAGGCCGCCACGGTGATCGCCGATCGTCGCGTGCAGGGTGTGTCGGTCACGGGATCCGAGCGTGCCGGCGCGGCCGTCGCCGAGATCGCGGGGCGGCACCTGAAGAAGGTGGCGCTGGAGCTCGGCGGGTCCGACCCCTTCATCCTGCTGTCCACCGACGACCTCGACGGGGCCGTCTCGTCGGCCGTCGAGGCGCGCCTGGACAACACCGGCCAGTCGTGCAACGCGGCCAAGCGTTTCATCGTGATCGACGACCTCTACGACGCGTTCCTGGAGAAGTTCACCGCCGCGATGTCGGCCGCGACCGTCGGCGACCCGTTCGCCGAGGACACGGTGCTGGGTCCCCTGTCGTCCCTCGCGGCGGCGGAGCGGCTCGAGGAGCAGGTCGACCGCGCGGTCGCGCAGGGCGCCACGCTCGTCACGGGCGGCAAGCGCGACGGCGCCTTCTACCCCGGCACGGTGCTGACCGGTGTCACCTCCGACATGGACGCGTACCTCGAGGAGTTCTTCGGGCCGGTGGGTGTCGTCTACCGGGTGGCGAGTGAGGCGGAGGCCGTCGAGGTCGCCAACGGCACGTCGTTCGGCCTCGGCTCCTACGTCTTCACGACCGACGCCGAGCAGGCCGAGCGCGTGGCCGATCAGATCGAGGCGGGCATGGTCTACGTCAACGTGGTCCTCGCCGACGAGCCGGCGCTGCCGTTCGGCGGCGTCAAGCGCAGCGGCACGGGTCGAGAGATGGGGCTCCTCGCCGCCGACGAGTTCGTCAACAAGAAGCTCATTCGCGTGGCCTGAGCCCCGACGCCCACGACGCCGCTCGTGGACGGGAGAGGGGAGGATGCCGCTCTGGCATCCTCCCCTCTCGTCTGCGCCGCGCGCGGAGGCTCAGGACCGGATGGTCGCGCGGACCTCCGCCGCTTCGGCGTGGCGGCCGAGCATCTCCAGCGCATTGCCGAGATCAAGGGCCACGGCATCGCGGAGACCCTCGACGCCGTCGGCGTGTTCGAGGGCGGTCCGCAGCAGCGGCACCGCGTCTCCCGGGCGCTCGGCGCCGAGCAGCAGACGGCCGGCCAAGAGCTCCGCTCCGGCGGACGACGACGCGTCGCCGGCACCCGCGAAGCCGTCTGCGGCCTGCAACGCGGTGGCCACCGCCTCGTCGGTGCGCCCGCGCCCGCCCAGTACACGCGCACGCGTGTCCAGGACGTCGGCGACGAACCAGCCGGCGTCGTGCTGTCGACCGAGCTCGAGCGCCTCGTCGAGCAAGGCGAACACCTCGTCGTCGCCGCGCTGGTTGTGCGCTTGAGCGAGCGTGTGGAGACCGTCGGCGAGCAGGCCCACCTCGTCCTCGTTGCCGCGCAGCAGACCGACGGCTGCGGTGAGGATCTCGATCGCATCGTCGACCTCCCCGAATCGTCCCAAGATGCGACCCTGCTGCACGAGCGCGAACGCGCGTCCCGGAACGTCTCCGGCTTCCTCCCGCAGATCGGCCGTGTAGGCCCACGCGCCCACCGCGTTGCCGAAGTCCTCGGCCCCCTGGAGCGCCTGCGCCAACAGCCCCGCCGTGATGGCCCGAGATGCGGGCTCCTCCTCGTTCTCGCTCTCCTCACGCAGCACATCGTTCAGGGTGTCCACTGCTTCCGCGGCGAAGCCGGCCGCGAGCATCGCGCGCCCCAGACGGAAGCGCACGTCGATGCTGGTGAGGTCGGCCGCCTCACGTCGGTCCGCGGCCAGGCGATAACGGCTGACGGCCTCGGAGGGGCGTCCCGCGTCCTCGTGCAGCGCGGCGGCGAGGAGGCTGGTCTCGGCGACGATCTGATCGTCCGCGCCGATGGTGAGGGCAAGGCGGGTCGCCTCGTCGGCCTCGGCCGCGCCCGCCGCGAACTCCTCCGCCATTCCGTGGAGGCGCGCGCGGGTGACGAGGGCCCGCGTACGGCGGCCGTCGTCCACCGCGGGGTCGGCGAGCAGCGCATCGACGGCCGACGCCGAGGCTGCCGCATGGTCGGGCGAGGCGAGGGCATCGGCCTCGAGCAGCTGCATGCCGTGTGCGCGGCGCAGGTCGCCCGCAGCGCGGAACAGGGCGACAGCGGTGCGCGCCGCCTCCGCCGCCTCGGCGTGCTCTCCTGTCCACAGCAGACCGATCGCGAGAGTCGACCACAGGTCGGCACGAACGTCGACGTCCGCCTCCGCGGCGCTCTCCAGTTCGGCGCGGACGAGGGGAAGCGACTCCTCGAGCCCGGCACCGAACAGGATCAGGCCGAGCCGCTCCTCCAGGTCTGCCTGAGCAGTCCGTCCCGCGGCCCGCAGCACCGAGAGGCGCTCGGGAAGGGCGGCAGAGGCCTCCTCGATGTGTCCGTACGCCACCAGCGCCGACAGGAGGTGCGAGGTCAGGGTCACTCGCTCGGTCTCGTCGGCATCGGGGAGCGCCGCGCGGATCGCGTCGATCGCGGTGCGGGATCCGGCGCTGCTGAGCACCAGCGCACGGTCGATCCGCTCCGCGGCCGTCTGGGGGGTCGTGGGTGCCGGCAGAGTCGAGAACTCGTGGGACCGGATCGGCACGTCGTAGCGCTCTCGTGCGGTCTCCCGCAGCCGATCGAGACCGCGCGCGTGAGCGTCGGTGCCGTTGCGTGTGTCGAACGCGGCGGCGATCCGCTCCGCCTCCGCCCATGCGCGCGCGGCGAGGTCGGACACCGTCCATGGACCCTCGTGGGGGCCGAAGACCTCGGCGAGCGGCTCGGCGTCGGATCCGCGCACGATCGTGTCGGGGTGCCCCGCTTCGGCGACGGCATCCAGCGCGACGGCGAACGCGCCGAGGGCGCTCACGTGCGCCTCGGCGTTGAGCCCGTCGTGCACGAGCCACGGCAGGTGCCGCTCGACGAGGGCGAGCGCCCGCGCCGCATTCCCGGTGACGACGCAGAACACGACGTTCTTCGCGACGATCGTCAGGTTGTCGGGGTTGTCCTTCGCCAGCCGGTAACTGCGCAGATGCGCCGTGCGTGCTTCCTCGAGCATCCCGGCCCGAAGGTAAGGCACGAGGGCGCGGGCGAGTGCGTGCTCGGGCTCCTCCCCACAGGCGAAGCCGCCCTCGACGAGTTCCTGGACCAGGCGGATGGCGTCGTCTTCGCGGCCGGTCTCGGCGAAGTACCCCGCGAACTGGCTGCGGACGCACGCGTCACAGTGGCTGTAGTCGTCGCGGGGCGTCGCTTCGAGCTGCTGCTGCAGCGCGTCGGCCTCCTCCCAACGCCCCGCCGCCCACGCGTCCTCGAAGCGCGCCATGAGCACTCCGCTGGAGCCGAGGCCCGCGCGGCGGTAGTGCTCCTCCATGTCGTCGAGCACGGCGGAGATCTGTTCCGGGGCGAACTCGGGAGATCCGCGCAGCGCCCCGGCCATCCACTTGTACTGCCACATCAGATCGCCCGCCGGTTCGATGAGGGCCGGGAAGCGGGAGGGATCGGCGTCGTGGTGACCGAGGCACCAGGCGAACGAGGTGAGCATGAGGTCGGTGTCGCCGATCATGTTGGCGCTCGAGGTCTGCCGCATCCGCGCCTCGTACTCCAGGCGCTCGTCGCCGCTCTCCTGAGCGAGGGCCACCGCCTCGGCGACGAGGGCGCGCTCCTGCGGCCCCCACGGGGTCTGGTCGATCTCGTCGAAGAGCGCGCGCACGCGGTCGGCGTAGCCGGTCATGTGGTTCCTTCCGTTGGCGTGGGGGTGTCATCGTCGAGGGCGTGGCCCAGGAGCTCGGTCAGCGACGTGGTCATCATCTCCCGGTCGGCGGGCCCGAGCGGGTGATGCCCCGCCAGGAGCGACTGGACGTACAGGAGACGGACGCCGGTCTCGAACACGCGGCCCTCCGGGGCGTGCGCGAGCCGGCGCACGAGCGCGTTCTGCCAATTGAGGCACAGCCGTGCGGCCGGGGCGTCGGTCGGGACGTCGGCGCGCCGACCGGCACGCGCGGCACGGTCGAGGACGCCGCCCCACAGTGCCCCGCCGGCGCTGCGGGCCCGTCC
>NZ_JASGDO010000038.1:0-32640 GCF_047607225.1 Microbacterium sp.
CTCGGCCCCGCCTCGGTCCCGGCCCCGCCGCCGGGCCGCCGCCTCAGGCCGCCGGCGCGGGCCAAAAGCAGGGGCAACCCGGCCCCACCAGCCCTGCCCCGCCAGCACCGCCCGTCAGCCTGCTTTCGGCTCGCTCAGGGTCCGCCACAACCCGGCTCGCCGCCGTCCCGACGCCCCGCTCCGGCCCCGACGCCACACCCCGGCCCCGGACCGCCGCCTCGGGCGCAGTCGCGGGCCAAAAGCAGGGGCAACCCGGCCCCACCAACCCCACCCCGCCAGCACCGCCCGTTCAGCCTGCTTCCGGCTCGCTCAGGGTCCGCCGCGACTCGGCTTGCCGCTGTCCCGACGCCCCACCCTGGGTCTCGGACCCGCTCCCGTCCGGGACTGACCCGGGGCCCTTGCGGAGTGGAGCCGACCCGCCGGCGCGGGCCAAAAGCAGGGGGAAGTCCATCCGATTGCCCGCTCCGCAGCGCCTCGGAGCCGGCGAGCCTGCTTCTCGCACGTCTACACCCGCTGTGGGGATCCTCTAGTCTGGAAGGCTTTGCCTTCGCCGGCAGGGCACCCGACCCGTACCGACCGAAGGATCACGACGATGGACACCACCGGCCTGCACGAGACGCTCACCGAGCTCGACTTCGAGGGGGTGGTGCTTCTGCAACGCGGCGACGACGTGCTGTTCGGCGGCGCCTACGGCCTCGCCAGCCGACGCTGGAACGTGCCCCACACGCTCGACACCCGCTTCGACACGGCTTCGATCACGAAGCTGTTCACGAGCGTCGCCGTCCTCCAGCAGGTGGAGAAGGGGGCGCTGGACCTCGATGCCTCGATCCATGACACCGTGGACCTCGCGGGCACGAAGATCCCGCGGGAGGTCACCCTGCGCCACCTCCTCACCCACACGAGCGGCATCGCGGATGACGCCGACGAGGAAGCGGGCGAGGACTACGCCGAGCTGTGGGTGGACAAGCCGAGCTACTCCGTCATCGAGACCCACGACTTCCTCCCCCAGTTCGCCCATAAGGAACCGCGCGTGGCGCCCGGCACCGACTGCCGCTACTGCAACGTCGGGTATGTGCTCGCGGGCCTGGCGCTGGAGAGCGTCACGGGGCAGAGCTACCGGGACTACGTGCGCGCGCACGTCTTCGCCCGCGCGGGCATGACCGAGAGCGACTTCTTCGACCGCCGCGATGCGGCCCCGAGAGTGGCCGAGGGCGGCGACGTCGACGAGGACGGGAAGTGGGTGCAGAACCTGTTCAGCTACCCGCCGATCGGCTCGCCCGATGGAGGCGCCCACAGCACGGCGGGCGACTTGATCCGCTTCTTCGCGGCGGCGCGCGGCGGGCAGCTGCTGGGCGAGGAGTGGACGACGCGGTTCTTCGAACCTCAGGTGCGCCACGACGAAGACACGGAGTACGGCTTCGGTCTGGAGTTCTCGGAACTGGGCTACTACAAGGACGGCATCAACGCCGGCGCGAGCGGCGTGCTCATCCACTACACGGGCGCCGACGTCGACGCCGTCGTGCTGTCCAACAGCGAAGACGGAGCGTGGGACGCGGTGAGCGAACTGAACGAGCGCGCGGAGGCGGCCGCCTCCTAACCCTCCAGGGGCACCACCCGGTCGTCGGGGAGCGCGGCGACGCGAACTCCCCGACGACCCGCCTCTGCCTCAATGCCCGGGCGATGACGTGCTGTCGGTGCGCCGCGCGGCCCAGGCCGTCACGCGTTCGAGCGGCCCGCGCCCGCGCGTCAGGGCCCACGTCGTGCAGGCGACGAGGAGGATGCCCATCGACGCGCCCCAGAAGGCGAAGCCGGCTCCGCGCTCGCCCGCGAACAAGGCCGGGACGAGACCGACCGGTCCCACGAGGATCGCGAACGACACGACGTGCACCGAGTATGCCGTCAGCGGCATGGATCCAACCGCAGCGAGCGGAACGAAGACCGCACGGAGGCGTCGCACGGCCAGAAGGCAGCCGCCGATGACGGCGAGTGCGAACCCTCCGGAGCCGACGATCTCGAACGTGCCGCCGGAGTGCGGCGCAACGGCCCACGCCGACGAGATCGACGCCCCGAGGTCGTAGTCGGCCAGTCGTTCGAGGTAGCTCGGCATCTCGTACGTCTGACCTCCCGGCCCATCCGATCCCGAGATGAAGCTTCCGCCCCCGGGCGTGCAGGTCGTGGTCCCGTCGCTTCCCGTGACACACGCCTGCGCGCTGCCGGATCCGCTCGCGCCGCCCGTCGCGCCGAGTCCGCCGTCTTCGGGAACGGTCGAGGTCGTCGAGGCGGAGGAAGCGAACGAACCCGCGGACGACCCGTCCTGGATCCACCCGTTGCCGGGACCGTTCAGCGCGGTCCCGACGCCGTAGCCCGTCACGGCGAGCACCGCTCCCACGCCCACCAGCGCCAGGGCCGTGCGGACGTCGTCCAGACGTGAGCGACCCACGGCCATGCCGAGGAGCATGAGCGGGAGCCATACCGTCAACGGGTACGAGCCGGAGAGGAGGAAGTCGACGCCGCCGCCTGCTCCCCCGAGCGCGAGGGCTCGCGCCGTCAGGATCGCGACCGGTCCGACGACCGCGATCACGGCGGCGCCGAGCAGGAGCGTCCGCCGCCGCAGACCGAGGAAGGGAATGACGACGAGGAACAGCACGCCGTAGACCGGGAGGATGACGGCGATGTTGGTGCCGAGCATCTCGAGGAGGAGGCCGATCGCGAGCACGGCCAGCGCTCGTCCCGCCATCCGCAGTCGTGCCGAGCGGAGCGCCTCGCCCTGGGGCCGCACACCGGAACCGGTCGCCAGCGCGACGGAGATTCCCGCGACGACGGCGAAAAGGATCGACGAGCGACCCTCGACAAGGGCCATCCATGACACGGGATCGGTCCAGCTGAAGGAGGTCGCGATCCCGGCGTGCGCACCGATCATCCCGAACACGGCGAGTCCCCGTGCCACATCGATCCCCATCAGACGCGGAGGTCGACCGAACTCGGACCATCGGACGCGCATCGAGCGACGGGCACGCGCCGGTGGTGTGGAATCGGGGGAAGCCCCCTCGTGGCGGGGGTGGTCGGCGGCGAGAGTCATGCGGTTCCTCGGTTCACTTCCCCAGCATCGCGGAGGATTCGAACGCTCCGCAGCCAATCGGCTCCGTGGCCGCTGTCTGTTCGCTCAGAATCTCCGGGTGCGCGCGACGGAGCGCCAGACGGCCCGCCAAGTCTCACTCCACCGCGGGCTCCACCGTGAGGAGGGCGATCTCGGTGGGCGACCACCCCCGCGCCTCCAGCTCGAGCCGCAGGTGCGCCGCGACCTCGACCGGCGTGGCGAACGACACCGCCGTGGTGTCGGCGCGACGCCGCAGCGCACCGCCGACCGCCTCGAGGTCGCGGGCGATCTCCGAGACCGTGTCGGCACCGAAGGCGCGGCGCACGTCGGCCGGGTCGGTCAGGCTCACTCGCCAGCCGGCCACCTCGATCACGAGCTCTTCCGCCGGCGCATCGCGTCGGCGACGCAGCGACCACCCGTGGGAACGGAGCACTTGCCAGACCCCCAGCCCTGTCGCGAGAACCGCGAGCGCACCCACGGCGGTGGTCGGGACGATCGAGAAGACGGCACGGTAGACGGGTGATTCCCACCCGAGGGTCAGCGCCGCGACGATGCGGCCTGCGCAGAACGCGGCATAGCCGAGGTTGACGACGAGGAGAGTCGTCGTTCCCGCGAGGCCGATGAGCGGCGCGCGACGGGTGTGACCTGCGACACCGAGGCACAGCAGGCACAGGACGGCGATCTTGACGAGCAGCGAGAACCTCGTGTCGGCAACCGTCGTCGTGACCGAGACGAGGACGACGGCGACCGACACGGTGATCACGCCCGCGCGAAGGCGGCCCGCCAGCGCGCCCATCGCCAGCAGCATCGCTCCGGGCCCCAAGACCATGAAGGCGTCGCCCACGACGAGGGCGAGCACGCCGCCGCCCAGCTCGTAGATCGCGTACATGAGTGAGGAGCCGACCGCGGCGATCCCCGCCGCGACGCTGAACCGCGCGAACAGCTCGGCACGGCCCGGCGCACCCCAGTGCGGCAGGGTCAGGGCGATGACCGTGCTCACGACGGCGGCCGAGATGGCCAGCAGGCCCCAGATGTAGCCCATGTCACCCCTTCCCCGACTCGTGCCACCCCGCGCGTGGCTGTTCAGGGCCAGCATAGGGAGGGCGAGGCCGTCCGAGGCAGCATGCGCCGGTCATGGCGACCGTCCGAGGCAGCATGCGCCGGTCATGGCGACCGTCCGAGGCAGCATGCGCCGGTCATGGAGGCCGTCCGGCCCGGCACTCGACCGATGGCGACGTTCAGGCGACGGGGATCGGGGCGGCCGTCCCACTCACTCGCACGCCACCGTCACCCGAGGCGTCGACCTCGATGCGGCAGGGCTGCCCCATGTCCTCTCCCTGCATCACCGTGAATCGGCCGTCGGCGGGGAGCAGTCCGTGCGCGCGCAGGAACCCGCCGAGCGCGGCGGCCGCCGCCCCCGTGGCCGGGTCTTCCACCACCCCGCCCACCGCGAAGGCGTTGCGCGCGTGGATGAGGTCGGGGGACGCACGGTGGAGGAGGCTGACCGTGCCCCACCCCTGCGCGATCATGAGGTCTTTCATCGCGGCGAAGTCATAGGCGAGATCGGCCAGGCGCGCTCGGCTCGCCGCCCACAGCACGGGGTGCGACAGCCCCGCGAACGCCACTCCGACCGGGAGGTCGGGCGCGAGGTCGCCGCGCTCCCAGCCCAGCACGCGGAGGAGCTCGGCGAGGGCGTCGAGGGGAGCCACTGACGGCACGACCGATCGCAGGGTCGCCGCATAGCCGCGCTCGGTCGAGTGCACCTCCACGGGGATCGGACCGACGTTGGCGTGGAACACGTAGTGACCCTCCGCCCCGTCGCGATCGGCGAGCGCCACGGCACTGGCGACAGTGGCGTGGCCGCAGAAGTCGACCTCGGCGAGGGGACTGAAGTACCGGATCCGGAAGTGCCCGCCGTCGCCGGGATCGAGGAAGGCCGTCTCGGAGTAGCCGAGATCGGCGGCGATCTCCTGCATCCTCGCGTCGGTCATGCCGGAGGCGTCGAGGACGACTCCGGCCGGATTCCCGCCGCCCGACGGCGTGGTGAAGGCGCGGTAGTGCAGCGGGTCCATATCGACAGCGTAGGGCGTCGGGATTGCGCGTCCGTCCGCGCGTCAGCCGCGGTCGTCCTCGGCGAACAGGACGTTCGCCTCGTCGGCGAGGTGCGACCATCGGACGGCAGCGGTGGAGCCTCGAAGGACGACGGGCTGCTCGGTGCTGAGCCGGCGGAGAGCGCGGACGACCCGGGCTCCGCGCCGCTCCCGCACCCGCTGCAGCAACAGACGTTCCGCGTCGGTGCCGGACATGCCCGGCGGAAGGTCCTCTTCGTAGACCGTGAAAGTGAAGTCGGGAGTGTCCGCGGACAGCACGACCTCACCGGCCCCCTCGAACCACCGCATCTCGGCATCCGGCTGATCGTGCGGTGACGGGAGCCCGAGTCTTCGATACGCGTCCCGCTCCTCCCGGGCGGAGAGCTCGATCCGCCATCCTCGTCGGATCGCGACGTCCACGAGCTCCCGCGGCGGTCGCGGCTCGAGCGCCAAGAACACCTCGGGCGCATCGATCCCGCGCAGCACGCGCAGATCCTCATCCGATCGTCCCTCGATGGTCACCCGTGTGAGCTTGCGCAGCGCGGTCACCGCCGTCAGCCCGGTCAGCCTTCCCCCGAAGACGACGAGCTCCTGAATCCACGGTGCGACCAAGAGCGACGTCAGATCGAACTCCGCTTCCGCGTCGACCGTCACCGAGCGGAGGTTCTCGGGGTGAGCCAGCTCCGGCAGGCGCGTCACTGCCGGTCCCTTCACCTGCAAGCTGCGCAGCGGCGCCTCGATCCGACCGGCCACCTCCCCCACCTCCGCCTGCTCGAGCGCCGAGCCGTGCAGGACTCCCGCCCATGCACCGTGCGAGGGCCCGGAATACCGACGGAGCGAGAACATGCGGGACAGGTCCGCCTCCTCCTCGACGTCATGCGGGATCTCGAGAACCTCCAGATTCCGCGCACGAGGCAAGGCGCCCCACCCGGATACGACCCCGTCGCCCTGACGTCTGATCCGGAGGCGCCCCATCCGCGGAAGGTGATGACGCAACAGACGCAGATCCACCTCACCGCGCTCGGCCAGCACGAGCACACCGACCCCATACCGCGACCAGGCGCGCTGCACGAGGTCCGGCGTCACCGACCACGGCCACTCGCCCCGCCAGACGAGCCATCCCACGGGCGCCGACGAATCCTCCGGGTGCGGTCGCTCCCACGGCGCCGGTCGAGACCACTCCACGGCAGCCGACAACCGGTCGTCCCAGGCCGAAGGAAGCGGCGACGACCCGCTGTCGGCCGAGGCAGCACCCGCTCCCGATTCGCTCATGGCCGCTCCCGCTCGATCCGCGCATCCCCGCTCCGCCCGGATCGGCGAGCGCGGACGGAAGGATCGTGACCCCCCTCGGGGGGCTCGGCCGGGGCTTTCACCCGGAACCGAGCGCCTGTCACGGTCGGCCACGATCCGCAGTGACCGTACCGCGAGAAGCAGGGCGCCGACGGATTATGACGCGGCCGATGGCCCGGCCACCCCGGGCACACCGCCGCGGCCCCCAGCGTCAGGGAGCGAAGACCGGCGCCAGGCCGTCCCAGGACTCTGCCCGAACGAAGACCGGGAGGGAGGTCCGCTCCGAGACGTCCACCGAGACCACCCCGCCACCGGCGAGCGCGTCGCCGGTGCGCGCCTCGACCCACGATCCGGCAGGCAGATACACCGACCACTCGCGAGCGCCCGGGGCGAGGACGGGCGCCACGAGCACGTCGGACCCCAGCATCCACTGCAGCGGGTGGTCCCACACGGCCTCGTCGGCCGGGTGATCGAAGTACAGCGGACGCATGAGCGGCGTCGACGACTCCACGGCGGCGGCCGCAGCCTCGGCGAGGTACGGAACGAGCCGCTCCCGCAACTGCACGAGGGCCCGCACCTCGGCGATCACGGCGTCGTCTCCCGTGCGCTCGGCGATGTTCCACGGCGTGCGGTCGTTGGAGGGCAGCCGGTGGTGGTTGAACTCGGAGTGGTACTGCATGATCGGCACGAACACGCTCGCCGCCATCGCCCGCACGTACAGCTCTGCGTCGGGGATCGGTCCGGAGAAGCCCGCGATGTCCCACCCCCAGTAGACGATTCCGCACGAGGCGGCCGAGAGCCCCGCGAGCATCGACCAGCGGAAGGCCTCCCACGTGGAGTTCTCGTCCCCCGCCCAGAACGCGCCGTGCGCGGGTGAGCCCGTGAAGCCGGCGCGACTGAAGGTCACCGGCGCCTTGCCCGCCGACTCCAGCAGCCGCCCGTAGGCCGCGGCATAAGCGACGGGGAACCGGTTGTTGGACTCGTCGCCCGACGAGCCGTCGAGGTAGACGAGGTCCTCGCCCCACGCGTGTTCACCGCCGTCGGTCTTGAAACCGTCGACGCCGACCTCCTCCACGAGGTAGCGGCGCTTCTCGGTCCACCACGCGGCGGCACGCTCGTCGGTGAGGTCGGGCATGAGCGAGAGGGGGAACCACCAGCCGCGGTTCCGGTAGGCGCGCAACGTGCCGTCCGGCGCCTTCTCGCGGATGACGACGCCCTCCGCCAGCGCCGCACGCGCATCGGCGGCGGCCTGCCCGGTGGGATGCGGGCGTAGCTTGAGCAGCGGGATCTGCCACAGGTGAACGCGGACGTCGTGCTCGTGCAGCGCGTCGACCATGCCCTTGGGATCGGGCCACGCGCCGTCGGCGGGGAACGTGAAGTCGGCCAGGCGCATCGGCCCGCCGTCCTCGCGCACCGCGTACTGGGCGTCGCGGAAGATCGTGAAGCTCTTCTCATCGCTCCACGCCTCGATCACGACGTTGCGCACCGGGATGTCGTGTTCGCGGTGGAGGGCCATCTGCCGCTCGACCTCGGCCTGCGTGTTCCACTCGTTGCCACTGGCCCAGAGCCCGAACACCCACTCGGGAAGCACGCGCGGTCGGCCCGTCTCCCCGAGGAACGCGTCGAGCACCGACGTGGGGTCTCCCGAGTACAGCGCGAGGGACAGGGCGTCCGGGTCGCCGGAGGCCGCGTCGACCTCCGCCTCGACCACCAGGCGGTCGGGGTGCTGCTCGCCGATGTCGAACCATACGCGCCGCGAGGTGCGCACGTGGAAGCCCCACCCCTGGCCGCCCACCACGTGGGCGAAGGGCATCGGCAGGTAGGTGCGGCGGTGCGCGCCCTGGCTCTTGTACTGCTCGAACACGACGGAGTCGAGGCTCGTGCCGCGGTGATCGAGGGCGTCGTAGCGCTCCCCGAACCCGGTGACGTGCTCGCCGGGGGCGAGCGGGAGGGCGAACCGCAGGCGATGGATCCGCTCTCCGTCGTCGAGCACCTCGACGGTGCCTGCCACGACGGAGACGGCGGTCCCGTCGACCGCGAGGGCCGCGGGATCCGCCGCACGCCAGCCGGCGACCCGCGCCTCGAACCAGCGCGTATGCGAGACGCGGTCAGGCCCGGCGGCGGCGAAACGGTAGCGCAGGACGCTGCCGGCGGCGGGAGCCTCGAGCTCCACCTGCCATCCGCCCGCGGTCCGAGCGGTGCGCGCCTGCGCCGAGGCGAGGTGTCCGCCGTCGACGGCCTGCCCGCGCGACGAGCGGGCGACGCGGGCGAGCGGCAGGGTCGTCGTTTCGCCGTCGTCCACCCGGAGCTCGAGGGTCACGGCATCGATGTCGCCGGAGGTCCGCACTCCGAGGCGGAGGGGAGCCCCGGCGACGGGCTGGACGGGACTGCGCTGCTCGGTGTCGTCGGAGTACGGGTGTCCGGACCCGGAGGGGCGGTGGCGGATCATGCCGCGAGCTCCCCTCGGTCGACGCCGAGCTCCGCGGCCAGCCGCAGCACCATCGCATGGCTCCACAGCAGGGGGGTCGCAACCGGCCCCCACCGCTCCAGCCATTCCTCCCGGTACTCGGGGGCGAGCAGGTGCCCGTCGACCTGCTCGGGCAGCATGCCGGTGTCGGTGGCGGTGGACGCGGCCCATTCCAGCAGGCGCAACGCCTCGTCGCGCTGGCCGGCAGCAGCGTAGGCGAGTCCGAGGAAGCAGGACAGGAGCGGCCAGCGGCCGCCGCCGAAGAACGTGTCGGCGCGGAAGCGGTACACGCCGCCCTCCACCTCCAACTGCTCCGAGACCGCGCGGAGGGTTCCCTCGGCCAGCGCCGAGTTGGCGTCGATCACGCCGAGCGGCGCGATGAGCGCGCTGAGGCTGCCGTCCACGGCGCTCGATCCGATCCACTTCACGAGGTGACCGTCGACGACGGCGTCTCGCGTGAGACGGGCCGTGACCGCCGCGGCTCCCGCGCGGGCGCGCTCGGCGCGCTCCCCCGTCACGAGCCCCGACTCCGCCGCTTCCCGCAGACCCGCCGCGATGCACCCGAGCGTCGATCCGTGGACGGCTTCGTCGTGCTCCTCCCACCAGTCGTAGCAGGGACGCTCCCACGAGCTCAGCAGGTAGTCGACCGTGAGCGCGGCGGCATCCGCCCACCGCGCCGGGTCGATCCCGTGCCGCTCGGAGTGGGTGGCCACCGCCCACAGCCACGTGCCGTAGCCGTCGAGCTGGAAGTCCCACCAGTCGTCGGATCCCAGACCCCCGTCGAAGGTGAAACGGGCCGGCAGCATCTGCTCATCGGGGAGCGGCGTTCCCGCATCGGCGGCCTCGACGATGTCGCGGATGCGGTCGGCGTAGCGATCCACGACCATCGCGCACCAGTCGTGGAAGGCGGAGGCGGAGGCCACCTCCCCCGCGGCGGAGGCGCCGTCGGCGATGAACGAGCCGTCGCGGAACCAGCAGTACCCGCGGTACGCCGAGAACGAGGGCGAGGCGGGGTAGGCGCCGTTGGGCTCCTGGAGCGACGTGATGACGGTGCGAGAGCGGTCGAGGAGCGCGTCGAGGGCGACGCGGGGTGTGGTGGTCATGAGTCCGTTCCGGGAAAGTCGCGATGGCCGGGGCGGGGTCGTCCCGCCCCGGCCAGTGGGCGGATGTCAGCCGAGGAGGGGCGCGATGCGCTTCTCGGCGTCGGCGAGGGCCTCTTCGACCGTCTTGCGGCCGGCGGCCGCCTCGGTCAGCTCCTCGGTGACGATGTCCTGCATCTCCGCCTGACCGTCACCGATCGAGGGAGCGAGGGCCACCTCGTCGAGCGAGTCGAACACGGCCTGACGGTTGGCCGGCGGGGTGATGTCGAGGTAGGCCGACAGGGCGGCCTCGTCGGCGATCGGCGGAAGCTCCCATCCGGCCTTCAGACGCGTGTCGACGGTGGTCTTCGAGCTCGTGAGGAACTCCGCGAACTTCGTGGCCGCCTCCTTGTTCTTCGTGCCGGCCGAGACTCCGACGGCGTTGGAGAACAGCGCGCTGGCGTGCTGGGTGTCACCGGGCTCCACGGCGATGTCCCACGCGATGCCGGCGTCGGCGAGACCGCCGAACATCCAGATCCCGCTGTGCCACATCGCGAGCTTGCCGTCGGCGAACAGCTTGCTGTCGAAGTCGGGCGTGCCTGCTCCCTGCTCGGCCGTCGGCATGGTCGTGCCGCTCTTCTCGACGAGCCACTTGGCCGCGGCGATCCCCTCGGGGCTGTTGAATCCGAGCGTGCCGTCGGCCTTCAGGAACTGCCCGCCGGCCTGCGCGACGGCCTTGTAGAACTCGTGGTACGAGATCGGCTGGTAGTCGCCCCAGACGCCGGCGTCGTTGTCGGTGAGCTTCTCAGCGGCGGCCTTCTCGTCCGCCCACGTCCAGTCGGCGGTGGGGTAGTCGAGGCCGGCCGCGTCGAACAGGTCGGCGTTGTAGAACAGCACGACGTTGGAGAACGAGCTCGGCAGGGCGTACTGCGTGCCGTCGGTCGCGTAGGCGTCGGCGAGCGAGGCCTGGTACGCGCTCGTGTCGACGCCCTCCAGCGGCGCGAGGACGCCGCTCTTCTGGTACGCGGCGTAGTTGGCGAACTCGATGTCGAACACGTCGGCGACGGTGCCGCCGGCGAGGTCGGTCTGCAGCGCGGTGAAGTAGTCCGCGTACGGCAGGGTCTTCACCTCGACGGTGATGCCCTTGTTCTCCTTCTCGAAGGCGTCGACGATCGCCTCGAGGTTCTTCTCGTTGCCTCCGGCCGAGATGAAGTTGGAGTACGTGATGGTCACGTCCTCCGCCGCACCGGGCGTGGTGGCGGGGCCGGAGCAACCGGCCAGGGCGAGGCCGGCGACGGCGAGGACGCCGACGCCTGCGAGGGGTGCTGTGCGGTTCATGGGATATCTCCTTCGATACGGGTGTGCGAGGTGAGGTGAGGTGATGCGGGTCTTACTTGATGCCGCTGGAGGCGACGCCCCGGATGACGTAGCGCTGAGCGAACAGATAGATGGCGAGCATGGGGAGGATGCTGACGACGGAGCCGGCCATCATCACGTCCCACTGCGTCGTGTACTGCCCCTGGAGCCCGGCGAGGGCCAGCGGCAGGGTCTTGAGCTCGGCCGAACGCAGGATGATGAGCGGCCAGAGGAAGCCGTTCCAGCTGTTCATGAACGAGAAGACGGCGAGGGTCGCGAGGGTCGGTCCCACGAGCGGGAGCACGACGGTGCCGAAGATGCGGAAGTGGCCCGCGCCGTCGAGCGTGGCGGCTTCGTCGAGCTCGCGCGGCACTCCGTTCATCGCCTGACGGAGCAGGAACACGCCGAAGGCGCTCGCGACGCCCGGCAGCAGCACGCCGAGATACGTGTCGACGAGACCGAGGTCGCGCATCTGGACGAACAGCGGCACGATGAGCACCTGGATGGGGATCATCATCGTCGCGAGGTACACCGCGAACACCACGCCGCGGCCCCGGAAGGGCAGGCGGCTGAACGCATAGGCGGCCAGCGAGCTGGTGACCAGCTGGAACAGTGCGGTGACGACGGCCAGCCCGATGGAGTTGGCGATGATCCGCGCGAACGGCAGCTCGGCGAACAGCGTCTGGTAGGCCGAGAACGACGGCTCCTCGGGGATCAGCCGGGGCGTCGCGTCGAGCCCGGCGCCGGGCGAGAACGACGTCGACAGCGTCCACAGGAACGGGAAGAACATCACGATCGCGCCGAGGGTCAGCACGGCGGTGAGGAGGGCCCGCTGGGTCTTCTCACGCATAGGTCACCCACCTCTTCTGTCCGACGATCTGCACGACGGTGACGCCCAGCACGAGGATGAACAGCATCCACGACAGGGCCGATGCCTCCCCGGCAGCGCCGTAGCGGAAGGTCAGGTCGTAGATCTGCTGCACGACGACCGTGCTCGATCCCGCTGGTCCACCGCCGGTCATGGCGTAGACCTGGTCGAAGACCTGGAAGCCGTTGATGAGGGAGATCACGACGACGAAGAACGTCGAGGGCGACAGCAACGGGAGGGTGACGTTGAACAGGCGCCGCCAGGGGCCCGCGCCGTCGACCTTCGCCGCCTCGTACATCTCCTGCGGGATCGCCTGGAGCCCGGCGAGGAGGATGATCATGACGAAGCCGAGGTCCTTCCACGCCGAGGCGAGGATGATCGACGGCATCGACCACGCCGGATCGGTCCACCACCCGGGTCCGTCGATGCCGAACACCGCGAGGGTGGCGTTGACGATGCCGACCGAGGGGTTGAGCAGCCAGCGCCACACGAGGGCGACCACGATCCAGCTCGTCACGACGGGGAGGAAGTACACGCCGCGCAGGATGTTGCGGCCGCGCAGTCGCACGTTGAGCGCGAGAGCGAGGGCGAGCCCGCCGATGTAGACGAGCGGCAGGTAGCCGACGAGGTAGTAGAGGGTGTTGAGGAACGCCCGCTGCGTCGCCGGGTCTTGCACGAGGTGCACGTAGTTGTCGAACCCCACCCACTTCATGGGGGCGAGCAGGTTCCACTCGTGGAGGCTCGTCCACAGGGCGCCGAACATCGGGTAGATCGTGAAGAGCGCGAGCGGGACGGCGCTCGGCAGCAGGAAGGCGAGCACCGTGAGGGCATAGCGCACACGGCGTCGGGGGCGCCGGACGGGCGGTGACGGGATCGCCTCGGGCCCCACGTCGGTGGGCACGGGCCGGGCCGTGAGGGTCATTTCGCGCCGCTCTCGTCGGGATCGACCGAGCGTGCCACGGCGAGCCGCTCGCGTACGAGGCGCCCCTGTTCGCCGGAGCGCCCCTGGTCGTCGAACGGCGTCGAGAGCACGAGCGAGGCCGCACCCTGCGCCCAGCGGTCGTCCTGCCAGGTCTCGACCGCGACCGGCACGGCGCGGTTGCGCGGGATGAGACCGGCACGGAACGCCGGCTCGAAACCGAACGACCAGTGCCGCCACGACTCGACGCCTTCGCCGAGGAGGATCACGATCTCGGGGTCGACCACGTTGACGACGCCGGCGAGCACCCGGCCGAGCAGGTGCCCGGCGTGGGAGAAGAGCTGCTGCGCGCCCGAGTCGCCCGCATCGGCGAGGGAGCGAAGCGCCGCGATGCCGGCGTCACGCCCGATGAGGCCCTGCTCGCGGGCGCGGCGCACGAGCGCCTCCTGACCGACGACCGCTTCGAGGCAGCCGTGGCCGCCGCACTGGCAGAGCGGGCCGTCCTCCTCCACGGGCACGTGACCGATCTCGCCCGCGCCGCCGCTTCGTCCCCGCAGCACACGGCCGTCGGCGACCAGCCCGGCGCCGACGCCGGTGCCGATCGTGAGGACCAGGACGTTCTCGTGTCCGCGGGCCTGACCGTGCAGGGCCTCGGCGATCGCGAGCGCGTTGACGTTGTTCTCGACGAGGACGGGAAGGTCGAGCTCACGGCGGAGGGCCTCCCCGAGGGGGACGCGCTGCCAGCCGAGCTGCGTCGAGTCGACCGTGCCGACCGCCTGCTCCTCGACGTTGCCGGGCACCCCGACCCCGACGCCGAGGAGGGGCGCGCCGTCACCTCCGCCGATGAAGGCGCGAAGCTTCTCAGCCAGGCGCGTGGTGGCGGTGCCCGAGGCGGCGTCGAAGGGCTCGGTCGCGGAGCGGACGACGGTTCCGTCGATCCCGACCTCCACGACGGTGATGTGGTCGGCGACGACCTTGACGCCGATCGCGCGTCCGGCGTCGGCGACGAGTCCGAGCAGTCGCGCGGGGCGGCCGCCGCTGGAAGGACTGTGGTCGAGCTCGACGAGCAGTCCGTCGGCGATCAGCTGACGCGTGTGCTGAGTGATGAGTGCGGGCGAGACATCGAGCTCTCTCGCGAGGTCGGCGCGCGAGGTGGGACCGCTGCCGCCGATGAAGGCGAGCACGGCCGATCGGGTGACATCGGCGCGGGCGGAAGAAGACGGCAAGTGAACCCCTTTGTTTAGGCCTGAATGAACGTTAGGGCACGATGCCATCGATCGTCAACTGGAACGCGAGCCCCCGCCCCGGGACAGCCTCGTGTGCAACGGTTCGGTGAAAGGGGTTGATCTCCGGCTCATCGGTAGTCCATACTCTCCACTAAATTCAGACCTGAACAAAGAGGTTCTCATGTCTTCTGCTGCACGGACTCTCCCCTCCGCAGGCCCCCCGCCGCGCGATCGTGCTCGCCGCGGGTCTGGTCATGGCCCTCGTCGTCGCCCTTCTCGCGGCGACACCGGCCCACGCCGGCACCCGGGACGGGGTGTGGCACAACCCGTACGGCGATGACGAGCTGTACGCCACGCAACCCACCGAGCGATCCCCCCGCGACCCGATGGCGGGAGAGAACGTCACGGTTCGCGCCACCACGTGGCCGATCGCCTCGGGCCAGTCGGTGTGGGTCACGTGGAGCGTCAACGGCGTCAGCCAGACTCCGCGCGGCGCAGTGGTTCGCCGACAGCGCCTGGTTCGACACTCCCCTGCGCCCGCACACCGAGAACCTCTGCAACTGCCTGGAGACCACGCCCGACGCGATCGGCGACGTCGACAGCAACCGCGCGAACCTCGTGCGCCGCTACGAGAACGCGCCCTACACGTACTCGCTCGCGCACCGCGCGAACCTGTACGGCGAACCGCTCGCGCCGCCGCTCGTGTACTACTACCAGAACGACGACAACGTGCGGGAGATGGGTCACCAGAAGATGCTGGGCCGCGACCTGATGGTGGCGATCGTGGCGGGATCCGGCGAGCGGGAGCGCGACGTGTACCTGCCCGCGGGCGACTGGATCGACATCCACACGAACGAGCGCATCTCGAGCACGGGCCAGTGGATCTCCGACGTGCCGCTGTGGCGCAACGGCGTGTTCACCCTCCCCGCCTACGCCCGAGCGGGTGCGATCATCCCGCAGGCGTACGTCGATGCCGAGACGAAGGACATCACGGGCCTGCGCTCCGACTCGGCCGTGCACAGCGAGCAGATCACGACCGTCTACGCCGACGACACCGCGTCCAGCTTCACGCTGTACGAGGACGACGGCGCCAGCACGGCCTACCAGAGCGGGGCGGTGCGAACGACGGAGATCAGCCAGTCGATGACCGGGAGCGTCGCCACCGTCACCGTGGGCGCTGCCTCCGGCACCTACACGGGCGCCCCGTCCTCACGCCCCACGGTCGTCAAACTCGTCACCGACGACACGCAGGCCGCCTCCGTGACCCTCAACGGCAGCGCGCTCACCGAACACGCCAACAAGGCCGCGTTCGATGCCGCGAGCAGCGGGTGGTACAACGCGGGCGGCAACAACGTGATCGCCAAGGCGGCCAGCAGCTCGGTGGGCACCGCGAAGACCTTCGCCTTCACACTGGGCGAAGACCCGGTGTGGGCGACGTTCGCGTGCGAGTTCGCGACGACCACCTTCGGCCAGTCGGTCTACGTCGTGGGCAACATCCCGCAGCTGGGCAACTGGTCGCCGGCCAGCGCGATCAAGCTCAACCCCAGCGCATACCCCACCTGGACCGGCGTGATCGAGAACCTCCCGCCCTCGAGCGCGATCGAGTGGAAGTGCATCAAGCGGCAAGAAGCAGGCAATCCGAACACGGCCGATGCGTGGGAGCCCGGAGCCAACAACGTGCTGAACACGCCACCATCGGGGTCCGCCGGAATCACGACGGGCGCCTTCTAGCCGGACACCTCGCGCCGCAGCGGCTCGTCCCCCGTTCCGTCCATCCGTCACCGCGTGGGCAGGGCGGGCGACGAGGCGCGAGACGCGGTTCGAATCGCTACGCTCGGACGCATGGGTGCATGGAGCGAGGAACCGTTCGGGAACGACACTGCCGCCGATTGGGGCTGGGAGTTGGACGACGCCGAGTCGTGGGAGTTCGTCACAGAGGTGCTGCGGGACTTCCTGGCCGCCTCTGACGCCGACGAAGACACCGAGGCGATCGTGGTGGCGGCGGCCGAGACCGTGGCCCACGGGCTCGGCTCCCCCACGCAAGACGACAGCTACACCGAGTCGGTGACTGCGTTCGTCGAGCGTGTCGGGGCGCCCCCGGCCGAGACCGTGGCGCTCGCCCGCGACGCCCTCCGCGTCGTTCGCGGCGACGGGTCTGCCTCAGCCGAGCTCTGGGCCGAGGCAGACGACCTCGAGGCGTGGCGCGACGCGCTCGGCCGCATCGACGCCGCGCTCTCGCGCTGAACGCGGTTCAGACACCGCCGTAATGACCGGAGAAAAGCTCGTCTGCCGTCCTGGTGATGTCCGCGAAGACGTCTGGTGTGATCGACGCAGCAGGCGCCGTCAGGATCATGCGGCTCGGCGTGCTGGCCCGCTGGAAGAGGTCGACGACGACGTCACCCCAGCGTTCCCGGAGCGGAGAAAGGAGCATCTCTTCCGCGGTGGTGCCAGACATTCCCGGTGGTAGATCTTGCTCGTACGCCGTGAAAGTCACAATGGTTTCGTCGGCGGAAACGAGCACCTCTACCGAGTTCTCGAACCACCGGACGTCAGCCTTCTCCTCCTCCTCTTCGGTCAGCGGAATCCCGAGTCGACGATGCGTCTGGCGTAGCTGTGTCCACGGAACCTCGATGCGCCATCCTCGCTGAACAGCCACGTCCACAAGCTCTTGCCGAGGGCGGGGCTTGAGAACGAGATACACGTCCGGGGCGTCGATCTCGCCCAGGACAAGGGGATCCTCCGTCACGCGCCCATCGATGACGACCCGCGTGAGCTTCCGCATCTTGCTCAAGGCATTAAGGCCCCCAATGGATCCGCCGTAGACGCGAAGGTCCTGGAGCCACTCCGCATCCCGGACTGACGTCAGGTCGAACTCCTTGTTCGTGATCACGGTCAATGCGCGCAAGGCCTCCGGGTGGGCCAGATCAGGGAGTCGTGTCGCTCGCGGCCCGTCGATATGCAGGGTATGCAGCGGCGCCGAGATGGGGACCGTGACCTCGCGCACCTCAGCGTGCTCCAACCTGCCCCCCGCCAACACCGTCGCCCAGCGCCCGTGTGAGGGGCCTACATATCGGCACAGGTTGAACAGCCGCGACAGGTCAGCCTCCTCATCTGTCTCCCGATCTATCTCCAGATACTCCAAGGAGCGAGCCCGGAAGAGCGCGGCGTATCCCGTCACGCCGTCCTTGTCACCCGCCTCCACATGCAGTCGCCCCATCCGCGGGAGGTGATCGTCAAGGAGGCGGAGATCCACGCCGTCCTGGCCGAACGGAATGCGCACCCCGATGCGATACATCGCCCACGCACGCTCCACCAGCTCCGGAGTCACCGTCCACGGAGACTCACCGCGCCACACCAGCCAGCCCGTCCGGTGCGACAGCACAGAGCTCGGCGGATCCCATTCCACGAGAGGCGACAGACGGTCATCCCACCCAAAGGGACCGTGCCCGTGAACGGTCCCGTCCGACACCGTCATCTCCGTCGCGTCGTACACAAGACCTCCCCCTCTACGCGTTCGCCGCGTGCTCCGCGAACAACGCGGCAGCTTCATCAGTGACCACCTGACTCCACACGATCTCCGTGGGGAAACGCACGACCATCCGGTCGCTTGTACTGTGCCTCTCGATCGCGTCGGCGATCTCATCCCCCTGAAGCGCTCGAATCCGCTCCACCAGAAGCTCCTCGGCCCGTGTCCCCGACAACCCCTCCGGAAGATCGTCTACGTCGGAGGTGAGGGTCCCCCAGTACGGCGGGCCCAGGAGCACGAGATGCCCGGCCTCGACGCGGGTCGGACGATCCGGGGGGAACACCCGACCCAACGCCTTGTACGCGGCACGCATCTCCCGATCGGGCACTTCCAGGCCCCAGCCCTTGCGCGCAGACGCCTCGATGAGTTCGGGGCCTGGCTTCGGCTTGATGATCAGAGTCGCCTCGGGAGCCGTCATCCGGGCCAGTACGGCTGAGTCTTCCTCCGTCCGACCCTCGATCGTCACCTCGGTGAGGGTGGGGATCTTCGTCAGTGCTTCCAACCCCACAAGCCGCGATGCCATCACGTCGATCACATTCAACCCTGTAGCCGGCAACAGCGACGACAAATCGAACTCCCGCGCCTGCTGCACGTGAAGCTCCCGCAGCGCTGACGGTTGACGCAATTCGGGAAGTCGAGATACACGGCGCGAGCCCAGCGCCAAGAAACGAACCGGGCCGGCAATCGGGCTGAGCGCTTCGTCAACCTGCAATTGCTCTAGCCCGGGCAGGGACAGGACACTGGACCACTTTCCGAAAGAGGGCCCGTAATACTGACGCAATCCCCACAAGCGAGACAAGTCGGACTCTTCCGATATCTCCGGCTCCTGGATATCGAGCAACTCCAACGCTCTCGCTCGCCGGAGCTCTCCGTATCCCACGACCTCGCTCCACGGATCGATACGCAGAGACCGCATCCGCGGCAGATGATCACGAAGGTCTGAGAGGTCTGCGGTCACCCCATCGGGGCAACTGACGCGAACCCCGATCCGATACAGCGCCCAAGCCCGTTCGACCATCTCGGGTGTCACCGGCCACCGCTTCTCACCACGCCACACGAGCCACCCCGGCCGGTGAAACAACGGCGACCCCGGCTCCTCCCATTCCACGAATGGAGTGAATCGCTCGTCCCAGCCGAACGGCTCGTCGGTCTCGACCTCGCCGTCGCGGACCTCTAGCTCTTCAACCCTCACGGGGTCGTCTTCGCTGCGCAGCATGTGGGGAACCTCAGCGACTCTCTCTCAGAGCCATTGCAGAGGCGGGCTCCACGCGGTCAAATGCGATGCACGGCGAGAACATGAGGAGCCGTGACCCCCGGACGCGGGGCGAGGCCGAACTTAATCGTGCCCTCACGCTTGTGACAGTCGGCCACGGCTCACAGTAAGCCTAACGGGCGGGAGGCGGCGGTGTCGAAGGGTTCCCCGGCGCCGCAGGCCCGAGGGGCGCGCAGCTCACCCAACCGACCCAGCCAGGGGACTCAACCTCCGCATTGCTTCTCTGCACATATCGGAGACCCGCTCCCGGACTGCGGAATCAATCTCGCCCCCTCGAAGGTCAGACAGGCGGGCATTCAGGATCACCTCCAGCGCCCGGGACATCAACCACTGGTTGCGTTGGATATCGACCACCCATTGGCTCAGACGCCCGGCAACGAGAGTGCCGACCGTCTCGCCTGCGAGGTCCGTCACGAGGATGGCGTTGCACAGCATCGCGGCATACTCCTGCCCCGTAGGAGGCACATCGTTCTCGAAGAACGAGCGCAGATGATCGTTGAGCTCGTGGGTATCGAGAGATTCTTCCACACCGTCAACAAACGCCCGCGTGCCATCGAGTTCGGTGAAGACGTCCACCGGCACTAGGCGGACTGCGTCGCCACTCCCAAAGACCTGGTCGGCAACGGAGTCAGCGACGATCGCTACGCGTTCCTCCATGTCAATCTCGAATACCAGCCGGCCCTCAGCGACCACGGATAGCGCCCGATACTGCACTTGCTGAGAGCTCACGAAGCTCTCGACCGCTGCTGCGTACTGTTCTATCTCCGAGCAGCCCTCCGATAGCTGAGCGAGTGCATGCGAGTCAGCCGCATCGAGAGCAGTGAGCTCCCCTCCGCGAGGGATCGCCCAAGCCATCACCCGCTCCAACACACGCCGAGACGGGACGTCTATGAGATACACACTGCCCTCTCCCTATAGGACGCGGATGTGCTTGACCGGCCCGACGTTGATGTGCTTGTTCTTGGACGACCAGCCACTCCGTCCAGGATGCCTCATCGGTTTGTGTGTCGGCAGACCGTACTCCTTCGACCACTTCACGAGTGTCTTCGCGTCCTTCTTGCTCACTCCCGTACGTTTTGCGCTCTTGGCAAGTGAGATCAACGCTTGCTGGTCAGCGGAGAATCGAGGACAGGAGTCGTTGTGGCTGAGGACGGACGTGTCGCCGTAGGTCACATAGTAGGTGTGGAGGCGGTTGACCGTCAGGTTGTGAACGACCGCAGACCGCGTATCGACCGCCAGACCAGCAACCTCCACGGCCGCACCCGCGTCACTGACCAGCACGTCACCGACAGCGAGGTCACCCGCATCCGTCCACCCGGAACCCTCAACCCAGAACGGATGCCCGCCCGTCGCCGTCACCCACTCGACGACTCCGTCACCATCGGCATCCGTACCGATCCGCACCAGATCCTTCAGCCCGTCACCGAGAATCAGATCAGTCACCGGCTCCGCCGACGACTCCCCCGTCTCCGGATCAGTCGCCCACACCAGTTCACCGACCGCGATCTCTTCGATCGGCTTCGATGAACCATCCGCCCTCAGCGGGGAGGGAGATATCCCCCGACGTGCAACGAGACGTCCGCGCCGAAAACACCGCCCAGCAGCGGCGGTTGATCGGAGCGCAGCTGTGGGCTGGGATCTAGGGAGACATATCGCCAGACCCACTCATCCGACGTACACGATACGCACCTCCTGGAGCGGTCGTATCGGTGACTCTTTGCAGAACTTGGGGGCGTTCACGGTTCCGCCCAACCGCCAGAGGCCGCCAGCGGGGTCACTGTGTGGAGCCATCTGACAGCACCTGGACAGCCCGACTCAGCAAGCGGTAATGCTCAGGCCAGAGCGAAGCCCATGCCGGGTTCACCGCGAGGGCTCTGCCCACGTCTCTGACCTCCCGCTCGGAGACGCGACCGCCGCTGATCGCGGTGGAAACCCACCCTGCGGCGGCCGCTTCCAGTTCAACAACGTCCATCCACGCCTCTTGAGCTGCATCGGATAGACCAACAGGGTAGTCAGCTCGTTCCTGGAGCTCAGTCAAGATTGCCTTCAGACTGTCAAGCCGCGTACTCACCATGCTGTATATGTCCTCCCCCTCGCGCTCACGATTCCACCACCGGAGCCTCTGACGCGCACCTTCTTGCCCGTTGCACCGACTCGTCGAGAGAGATCCACTCCCTGTCTGGCATAGTCCTTCAACGACTGCCCCACTTTGCCGTGCTTGCGATGGTGGTATCGGATGCTCTGAAGTCGGTTGGGGAAGGTCCCTCTATCCCAATGCGCCATGACGTCTCCAGCCCAGGAGCTTCCACACGAGTCGTTGTGGCTGAGGACGGATGTGTCGCCGTAGGTCACATAGTAGGTGTGTAGACGGTTGACCGTCAGGTTGTGAACCACCGCGGACCGCGTCTCGACCGCGAGACCGGCAACTTCCACGGCCGCACCGACTTGGCTGACCAGCACGTCACCGACAGCGAGGTCACCGGCATTCGTCCACCCAGAACCCTCGACCCAGAACGGGTGCCCGTCCGTCGCCGTCACCCACTCCACGACCCCGTCACCATCGGCATCCGTACCGACTCGCACCAGATCCTTCAGCCCGTCGCCGAGAATCAGATCAGTCACCGGCTCCGCCGACGACTCCCCCGTCTCCGGGTCAGTCGCCCACACCAGCTCCCCGACCCCGATCTCCTCAATCGGCTTCGACGAACCATCCGCCATCAACACCAACGTGCCCGGCACGAAGCTGTTCAGCGGACACGACTTCGCCTTCGCCCGCTTGGCGGCTGGCTTCTTCGCAGGCGCCTTCACCCGCGCCTTCTTCTTCACCGCCCTGGTGGTCGACTTGACGACCTTACCCACAGACCGCGCGATCTTGCTGCCCCGGACCACCTTCGACACC
The DNA here is from genome assembly GCF_047607225.1 of Microbacterium sp. Lineage (GTDB taxonomy): Bacteria > Actinomycetota > Actinomycetes > Actinomycetales > Microbacteriaceae > Microbacterium. The sequence goes on from NZ_JASGDO010000038.1 coordinate 22,091, forward strand.
GCCGAGGCGACACGGACCACGCCGACGACCACCTTCGCCGCCAGCGCTGCGACACCCACGCCCGGAACGAACGACAGAGCCGTCAACCCAATATCGAGGGCCAGACCCCAGTCCCACAGCCCCGTCGTGTCGAAGCGGTTGATCGGGTCGTTGGGGTAGTTGTAGGCGTTCTCGTTGCCGCCCTCCACCGGATCGACGGACAAGAATCGGCCCGTCACCGGGTTGTACAGACGGGCACCCATGAGCATCAGACCGGTCTCGTCGGTCGCCCGCTCATGCGAACCCAACCAGCCGTAGTCCACGACACCCGTGTCCACTGCGGTCGTGTTCGCGGTCTGGATGGGCGACCCGTACTCGTCGAACACTCCCCAGCCCGAGATCTCCTCCGCCGCCGTCGAGGCCGACGCGAGCGGAATCATCGTGATGACGTCACCGTGAGGATCGTCCACCGCCAGCTCCACCGAGCCGTCGTCGGCCACCGTCGCGCCCAGACCCGACCCCAACGCCGGCGTGTACCGCGTGGTCGACGTGCCATCCGGCGTGACATCGACCACCTTCGACGGCGAATCCGACGACCCGGCATAGTGACGCGTAACCGTGGAGGTCACCACACCCGACAGCGTCACCGTCTCCACCAGCCGACGACCAGCCACATCCAGCGAGAACGTGGTCGACCGCGCGCCCTGGGTAATCGAACGCGGCGCATCCGACTCGAAATACCCGAGCGAGACATCACCCTTCGCCGGGTCGGGAGCATCAGCGGCAGGAAGCACCGTCACCCGGCCGAAGAGATCATGCGTGTAGGCGCTCTGACCATCACCGGCCGTCAACACCCGCGAAGAGAGGTCATACGACCAGTTCTTCGTGGAAGCAGACCCACTGCCACACTCACCGGTCTCATCCACGCCGGTCGTCGTCAGCGAAGTCCGGTTACCCTGCTTGTCGAAGCCGTACTCGCGCACCTCGCATTCCTCGCCGGCGCGATCCACGACACGTGTGAGACGACTCGCCCGATCGTAGGAGTATTCCCTAGTGGGATCCTCCCCACTGCCACTCAGCATGGTCATGGGCGCCCACTCACGCACGACTCGGCCCTGGAAGTCATACTCGCGAGACCACGACAACCATGTGCCCCGACCGACCGTTACCGCCTCGGTGTCGGGGTCGATCGTGGTGACTTTGCCCTCGTAGATCTGCTCCACGAGCTGACCCAAGTCGTCGTAGACGAAACGCTGAGTGATCTGGCCGGGAGCGGTCTGCACCGTCATCGCGGCCTGATCGTCGTAGGCGGCCCGGTACTCGCCGACTCCCGACACCGTCATGCGGGTGACGAGGCCGCGGTACTCCGGTTGCCCGTTGGCGTCGTTCCCGTCGTACGTGTAGCTCACCGTTCCGAGAGTGGGGCTGGTGGTCGAGGCGACCTGGCCCGCTCCAGGCTGGCCCGGCGCGACATACGTCGTCGTGGTCACATCTCCGAGCTGGTTGGTCTCCTTCGTCACCCGACCCCAGAGATCATGCTCCACCGTCTCCGATGCCGTGACGTTCCCCTGAGCGTCCAGGGCTTCGGTGCCGGTGACCAGACCGTTGGTCGCGCTGTACACGGTGCGGATCGCAGGCTCGGGCGCCGCGCTGGCCGTCCCCGAGACCGTTGAGTCTGTCGTCACGGCACGTCCGGCGGTGTCATAGGTGGTGGTCGTCGTCCGCTCCACCACGTTCGAACCCGACCCCGACGTCTCGACGACCTCGGCCTGCTGCAGCAGGTAGGTGTACTTGGTCACGCGGGAGTCGGGGAGATCACCGCCGGAGGCTGGAGCGGTCGCGGCGCCATTCCAACACGGAAGTCCGGCCCATTCGGGCTTGTTGCCGCAGGCCGCATCTTGCGCGTTCGCCCCAGCGGTGTAGTCAATGGAGAGCGTCGTCGCTTCGTCGTTTCCCTGCGACAACGGAGCACGGGACTCCACCACGCCACCGCTCTTGTCGTAGCGCGTCTTCGTCACGATGTCGTTGCTCGACGAACCGCCCATCACGAGCGTGTTCGACGTGGAAGCACCCAATCGCCACCCCGAGGTGTCGCCCGTCGCCGAACTCCCGTCGATGGGGCTGTAACCGCTCTTGGTCTGCGAGACGGTCTCGATGTCGGCGGGAACGGTCACGTCCGGATCGGTGGTCGCCGAGTCGGGTGCTGCTGCACCCACCGTGGTGGATGTCACCAGTCCCCACCGCTGACCCGTGACAGCGTCGATCCCGCTGCCCGGAGCCCCCTGGTCGTACACGTAGGTGGTGTGCGCCCTCACGCGTTGCGATTCACCGTCTGAGAGGACTGCGTCTTCTGCCGGCGCCCAGGAGTCGGTGACGAACATGCCGGCCGCCACGGCGGTGCCCGCGATCGACATCGCACCGTTGTAGCGCGTGACCGTTGCATACTCCGATGCATCGAATGTGTCCGTGGGATCGGCGGCCACGCGGTCGATCACGGCGCGAATTCCCCGGTTGTCGAAGGAGCGCACCACGTTACCCAGATCGTCGTAGTCGGTCGCGGTGAGCTGCCATGCCCCTGCGCCATACTCCGCGCTGTTGACGGTGTAGCCCTCGTCGTCGGTGTACTGGATCGACGCGTAGCGCCAGTCGGCTGCCGAGAGCTGCGACGGGTCCGTCGTGGAGAGGGGCCTGTCGGGGCCGAACTCCGCCGCACCGTAGGTGGGCACCCGCTCCTGCTTCCAGCGCGCGACACTCGTCGCCCTCAGGTCAGGGAGCCCGGACACGGCCTGGGTCGGGTCGATCCCGTAGACGAAGCTCGTCAGCGTCGACGTGGGCTGGCCCGACGCGGCGCCCCCGCGGGTGACCTTCGCCAGTCGCAGATCGGTTCCCGTCGTGTACGAGAAGCCATACGGTGCCAGTCCGGCATTGGTCACGCCGGTCAGGCGCGTCACGTCGGTTCCACTGACCGAGTACGTGTAGCTGGTCGAGAGACCCGGCCGCCGCGGGTCTGCGACGGTGGCCAATCGTCCGTTCGAGTGATACGTGTACTGAGCGACGACGGTCGTGCGCATGGCGGGGGTCGGAGTGGCATCGGGATCGAACGCGGTGTAAGCGATGCTCTTCACCTGGCCGGACACATCTCCCGGGGAGGAGGATGTCGCGGTCGTCGACGACGCGTACGTCACCTCGAGCGCGCGACAGCCCGCGACCAAGGTGGTGCACGTCACGCCGTCGGGCACCGAGGCGAGGATTCGCGTGACGCGTCCCTGGGCGTCGGTCGTGTAGGTCGTCTTGCCCAGCCCGCCGGGCTCTTGAACGGAGACCGGCGTCCAGCGGAAGCGAGGATCACCCTGCGACAGGATCTTCCAGGTCGTGACGGTCCCGTCGATCTCTTTGAGCGTCAGGGTGCGCCCCGTCCCGCTTCCCGCAACGGTCACCTTGGCTTCCATGAACGCGGTGTCTTCGTCCACCGCGCTGTAGGAGCCCGCGGGAGCGTCGAGCTTCTTGCCGCCGGGCTGCCGGTACACAAGGGGGTCTCCCTCGTCGTCGACGAACGCGATAGTGCCATCGATCGTGGTGCTGTCGACCACGGTCAGCGACGCGCCTCCCTCGCCCGAACCGTCGAACGATGCCGTCCATCCGGGCCCGAAGACGCCGTAGCCGCCGGGAACGGGGCCGTCGAACGTGGAGTGCGAACGCGACACCGACAGCGCGCCTTCCGGAGTCGGCACAGTCACGTCGGTCTCGCTCAAATTGAACTCGCCGGTCCAGAGCGCCACCTGACCGGGGCCGGCTTCGGCCGTCGGAAAGCCTCCTCCGAAGGCATGCGGAACCCGCAGCACGGTGGCACCCACCCCGTTGTCATCGGTGCACTGCGTGCCGACCGCGGCGTAGGTGAAGCACAGCCGCACCTCCAGGAGGACGGGCACGCGGTGATTGAGAGCGACGGACGACCCCGAGCTGGTATCGGTGACCGCCGACTGGGTCTGCCAGATGAAGTTCTTCACCTCGACGGGAGTCGACGAGCCCCCGGAGGTCGGCACGCTGCCACCGTCGGTCCATCCCGACCCAGACGCCCCAGCCGCGCGCCACTGCAGCTTGGCGCTCACGGATGCGGCCTGCCCGAGCGGCGGAGCCGTCGCGGACAACCGGACGGAGTTGTTGGTCTTCACGCCTTCGACAGACGTCGTGAACGCCGCGTTGCCGTAGCCGAACGTGTATGTCTGTGTGGCCGAGGTAAGGCCCGAGATCTGCTTCGTATACGCCGTGATCCGGTGGCTTCCGGACGACTTCGACACCGAGACGCTGAAGGTGCCGCCCGAGCCTGCGGTGACCGACTTGACCGTGTCGCTGGTCGCGCCGTCGACGCGGTACGCGAGGGCGGTCGCCGCATTGTTGCCGCCACTGCTGGGGACGGAGATCGTGCACGTGATGTTCGAGGACGGCGGGTTGTCCGTCCACGAGCCGTTGGCGTAGCTGGGGCAGGAGATGGTGGGCGCGGGTGGCTTGCCGACGGCGGTCTTGAAGGCGACCATCGAGCTGTAGCCGGGGTTGGAGCCGGAGACGCCGTCACGGACGACGGCCCGCACCCAGTAGGACGAGTTGTCGGCGAGTTTGCCCGACGGCGCCGCGCACGAGACGGTCGCGCCCGAAGATCCCGATTTCGTGCAGGTGGTGACGAGGTTGGCGGAACTGACCGTCGAGGACTTATAGACCTCGAGCGTGTACGCCAACGTGCCCCCATCGGCGTCCGTCGCTTTCGTCGAGAACGTCGGGGTCAGCGTGTTCGCGTACTTCGTCGATCCCGACGTCGTCACCCCCGATACCGTGGGCGCGCTGGGCTTGCCCGGATGCCGGTTGTACGTGACCTTCAGCTTCGGGGGGTTCGACCCGTTCGACGACGAGATCCGACGCCATTCCAGGTTCGAGCTCTCCGACGCGGTCAACCGCATCGAGAACGTGGTCTTGTTCTGGTCGGCGGCGTTCTGCACGATCGACTTCACGTCCACCGCCGACATCCACCCCGCCGGGCACGCCGACCCGCCGCCCTTCCCACCCACCGAGAACGTCTTCGACACGCTGCTGTTCGTGCTCGGCTGGTTGTTCCACGTGATGTCGTCGTTGCTCATCGTCTCCGACGACGCCCGCACCGTGAACGACGACGCATTGCAGTTGTACGACTTGTTCCCATACAGCTGCAGCGTCGCCGACTGGATCTGCGCCCCCGCGATCGGCTGACCACTGAACTTCAAGAACGCCCGGTACTTGTACGTCCCCGAGTTATACGTCCCGAACATCAGCTCCGTCGCCGACGCGTAGTTCTCATTCGGGAACTGCGTCGACACATAACTGTCCCGCGGCCCCGCGAACGTCACACTCGGATCGATCACCACCGGATATGTCGCCGACTCCAAGAACTCCTCGCCCGGAGTCACCACGACCGTCTGCGCACCCTTCCGGGTCTCCACACTGACGTCCGCGACTTCGACCTCACCCGCCGCCGCAGGCAGCGAGACCTCCCCGTGCGGATCCGCCTCCGCATCCCACATGAACGCCGTCCCCAACGCGCCCACCGTGTCACCCTCATCAGTGACCAGAGCAACCTGCGAGCCGTCCTGAACGAACTCCACCCCATCGGCGACCACAGGCAGCTCCACCGCCACCGACGCGGGATCCTCCGGCTTCTCCGTCAACACCACGTAGTGCTCAAAGCCATAGCGAGTGGCCTCCACCACCAGATCAACCCCGGGCTCCACATCCTGATACGTCGCCCGGGATCCCTCCAGCACTGGCTCCGGCAACGGCTCCCCCTGCCACCCGAACCCGACCGAACCATCCTCCGAACCCACCTGCACCAACGGGGAATCCCCCGCCTGCCCGCCATGGATCTCCACGTCATACACCGGCGACACGGGACGCACCACTCCATCCGCGCCCGCCTGCAACGTCAGATCGACATCACGCCACCCGTGCTCACCCGACGAATCACGAACCCGCTCCACCCCCGTCGACGACTCCACCGTGAACGAACCGTCCGGCTCCGCAAACGTCACCGACGACTCCGACCGCTCCGACAACACCTCCACCCGCACACCCTGCGATTTCGCGGCGATCTGCGCCTCGATGGGGGAATCGGCGACCGTCGTCCGCTCTTCCGCCTGGGCGGGGGCCGGGGCCTCAGCCGTGGGCTGCGCCGGCGCCGTCTCAGCGGCGGCGCTCGGAGCGAGGAGGCCGCCGACGAGTCCGGCAGCGATGATCACGCCCGCCCCAATGGACGTCGCGGTGCGACGAGCGATCGTGGCGAGGAACCGGTGGCGCGGCTGGGCAGCACGGAAGATCGTGGGTGCGGGCATGGGTGATCCTTCGGGTGGGAGAGCACGACGGAAAAATGCCGTCACTAAAAAGTTGCCGCTGGAGACCATTTCCTTACAGCCAACGCCAAGTTTTTTCTCAGCGGGCACTCAGGTCCCTCTCCGCGCGCATCGCCAAGTGCCCAGGAATAGGCTCCGCCGTGGCTCTCGTTCCCCCGAACATGACCCTGCGCCGCGTTCTCGTCTTCCACGGCTATCTCGCCTCACCGTCGGACCATTGGTTCCCCTGGCTGCGCGATGAGCTCTCTCCCGAGGTGGAGGTCGAGATCGTCGAACTGCCGGATTCGTCCGAACCCGACGCCGAGCGGTGGATCTCGACGGCCACGGAGGCGATCGGAACGCCCACTTCCGAGCTCGCGATCGTCGCCCACAGTCTCGGCGCGGTGACGGCACTTCACGCGCTCGATCGCCTCGCCGGAGACTGGAGCCTCGGCGCGTTCGTCGCGGTCGCCGGGTTCGTCGATCCCCTCCCGGCCCTGCCCCAGCTCGACGGCTTCACCGCCGAGGCGCCCGACCCCACACGAACGGCGGCCCGCACTCTCCATCGAGTCGTCGTCGTATCCGACGACGACTCGATCGTGCCGCCGGCGCTCACCCATCGCCTGGCGGCACGACTCGAGGCCGAGGAAGTGACCGTCTCGGGTGGCGGTCACTTCCTGGCGGACGAGGGCGTCACCACCCTGCCCGCTCTGCTGCGTCTTCTCCCGACCCACTGAGCCCCCGGGGTCGGGACGTGCGTGCCGGCGCGCGGGGGGTCACGCCGGCACGCACACGCTCACTCGGTCGCCGAGCGACGACGCAGCAGGAGCGCTCCCCCACCGATCAGCAGCAGCAGCGCGAGCACCGGCAGCCACAGCGGGAACTGGCCACCCGACACGGCGAGGATCTCCACCTCGTTGTCGGTCGCGCTCGGCGGCGGCGTGATCGTCTCACCCCCGGGGGGGGTGGCGGTGCTGGTGGCGACGTTGCGGAGCGTCGCTCCCGTCACTCCCGTCTTGACGGTGACCGAGTATGTGATCATCACGGTCTCCCCCTCGGCGAGCGCACCGCTCCACGTGAGCGTGGTGCCCGCGAGCGACGGAGCGGCGACCTCACGGCCTCCCACCGTCACGGCCACGTCGTCGTTGAACGTCGCGTGGTCCAAGACCCCGCTCAGATCGTCGGAGATGACGACCTCGTCGAGGCGGGTCTCCCCGGTGTTCACGCCCGTGAGCGTGTAGTGCACGACGGAGCCTTCGCCGACCGAACGCCGTCGCACCGGTGTTGATGCCGGTCACGGTGTACGTGACGATCGAACCCGGGTCGATACGCGTTCCCGCGGCGGGGTCGGAGGTCTTGGTGACCTCGAAGCCCGGAGCGTTGACGGGGTGCTCGGTGACCGCCGGCGGCGTTTCGATCGGCGGAACTCCGCCCGGAGGTGTCGCCGATCCGGTGACTGAGTTCTCCAGCGTCGCGCCTCCCGTGTCGGCGGCGACCGTCACGGTGTACGTGAGGGCCACGGCAGACCCTACGGGGAGTGCGCCGGTCCACGAGAGGGTCTCTCCCGCCAGGACGGAGGCGGCAGCCGGAGCGCCGTCGATCGTCGCCGAGGGAGTGCCGGTGAGCGTCGCGTGGGCGAGCACTCCGCGGAGGTCGTCCGTGATCGACACGGGGTCGAGGGCCGTCTCTCCGGTGTTGGTTCAGGTCACGGTGTACGTGACGACGTCGCCGGGGTCCACCGCGCTGCCCGAGGCGGGATCGGCGGACTTGGAGACCGAGAAGCCGGGCTCGTTGACCGGGTTCCGCGTCGTTCCCGGCGGCGGGGTGCGTCCCCGGCGCGGGCGGAGCCTGACACGTTCTCCTTCCCGCTCCTGTACCCGCTCGGACCCGGTCGCGCAACCGCATGGGTCAACGCGGCGACTCGGACTAGAACGAAGGAATGAAAGCCCTTGTGTACGCAGGCAACGCCCTTCGCACGGGCGATGAGATCGCCCAGGTCGTGATGGAATACGCGGCATCTCTGGCCGGCGCGAGCCGGGCAGACACCGTGGTGATACCGGTGCGGACGACGTCCGGCACCCTGGGCGCAGCCACTCTGCTCCTCGGCCCCGCGAGCCAGATCGTCGCCGAAGATGCGCCCGACGAACTCGAGGAGATCGAGGACGCGTCCGTGGTCGCGGATCTGCGGGAACGAGCGCGCGCCATCGATTCGCCCAGTACGGCCGTCGTGGACGGCGAGCCCCCCGGTGTCGCCGAGCTGGACGAGTTCGGCCTGTGAGGCGACGCCGTCGTCGGCGTTCTCGACGGCCGGGCACAGAGTAGACCCTTGGGTGCCTCACCATAACCCCCTGACGCGGGGACGCTGGGTGCAGGAGCGTGGACCATTACCGCAACGATCAGGTGACACGTGTCCGAGCAGGTGCGTTCCTCGCACGCCGACGTGACAGCCGGGATCGGCAGGACGGAGTCTCCATGGGACGTTTCCACTACGCCAACCACACCAAGATCGAACTCGAGGACCGTGTCCTCGCCCACATCCAGGTGGTCATCGGCAACAAGCTGCGTCGCGGCGAGTCCTTCTTCTTCACCTGGAAGGAGGACATCAGCGTCGGCGACGGACGTTACAGCGTCTGGGTCCACCCGGAGGGCGACCTCAGCTTCCGCTACTTCGGCAGCCGCCGCCCCTCGCTCAACCGGGCGTGGATCGAAGCCCTCGCCATCACCGCCAACTCCCCCGGCGGTCTCTACATCGTCCCCGAACCCGCCGACGCCGCCGAGACCGGCGAGATCGACAGCCTCGACTGACCCCGTCCACGCCGCGCTCTGACTCGACCGAGCGAAAAGCAGGCTCAATCGCCGTCGACACTGCCGCCGCCCGCGCAGGTCGCGGGTGCCCCTGCTTTTCGCACGCGTACCCGCGAGCAACGACCACGACCGCGGTCAGGACGACGACAGTCCGAGCAGGGTCAGCGCGTCGCGGTGGATAAGGGCATCGATCTCCTCGGCCGCCAAGGAGGCGAATCCCGGGGCCTGGACGCCTGCGATGCGGTGGAGGCCCGCGATCGTGTCGTCGACCGTCGTGAAGGGGAAGTCGCTGCCGAAGAGGAGCTTGTGCCAGACGCCGTATTCCTGAACGAGCATGAGCGTGTGCCACAGCTGGAACGGGCGATAGTGCAACGTGCTGATGTCCGCGTAGACGTGTGGGTGCTTGCGGATGACGGCGATGCACTCGCCCTCGTACGGGTGTCCCATGTGCGCGAGGATCAGTCTCAGTTCGGGATGGCGCCGGGCAATGTCGTCGGCAATCGCGGGACGGGCGTAAGCGAGGACGGCCTGGCTCATGACCCCCGCCCCGTCTACGAGCAATTGGTGTCGGCGGCCGACATCGTCTTCGCAAGGGAGGACGAAGCCGCCCTCCTCGTGGGGAACGCGGAGGCTCCCGTTCTGGCGGAGCGCCTCCGCCGGCTCGGGCCCCGTGAAGTCGTCATCAGGCGCGGAGCACACGGAGCATTCGCCTCCGACGGCACCACTTGTCACGATGAGCCCGCCCGCCGCGTGGACGTCGTTGACACCGTGGGCGCCGGTGACGCGTTCGTCGCCGGCTACCTCAGTCTCTGCGGCGGCAGCGCGTCCCTCGTCGAGCGCCTGCGGCGCGGCGTGGCCGTCGGAGCATTCGCGTGCACCTCCGCCGGCGACGGGGAAGGCTCACCGACGCTCGCGGAACTGTCGCGGATGGACGACGAGGAAGGCGTGGTCCGATGACACCCCCTCGTCGACACAACAGTGTGCGCTGAGCCTCTCGTCCACCGGAGGGTCGCCTGCAAGCCTCACACAGACGAAAACCCCTGCCTCGGCAGGGGTTTTCTGTGGCGGTGACGGTGGGATTTGAACCCACGGTAGGGGGTTACCCTACACAACTTTTCGAGAGTTGCACCTTCGGCCGCTCGGACACGTCACCGCGGAAGAGTTTACGTCATCGGACGGGATGCCGCGAACCCGCCTCGGCTGTCCCGCCCACCGCAGGCCCCCCCACTTCACCGCTCCACCGTCTCGCCTCGCCGAGCCGCCCTCGACGCGAGCCAAAAGCAGGCTCGATCGCCACCCCGCGGCCGTCCGGGCCCCCAGCCGCAGTTCGGGCCTGCTTTTCGCACGCGATCCCCGCCCCCTCCGGCCCCCACCGCCCCACACCCGGCCCCCGCCCCCGGCCACCGCCCCCGGCCC
>NZ_JASGDO010000039.1:0-37033 GCF_047607225.1 Microbacterium sp.
GACACGGCTGGATCGCGACGCCGACCGCGCCCGCACCGCGATGCGCGACGCGCTCCCGCCGCGCGCACGCGCCTGGGCCGGGCTCGCACCCCGGTCGCTGATCATCCGTCCGGGGTCGGTGCTCGCGGGGTCGGTGCCGACCGGTCGCCCGGGGACGACGCGCTCTCGGGGAGGGGCGGCACCGACACCGCGCTGAGCCGGTCAGCGGTGGCGGTAGGACTGACCGGCCTGGCCGAAGACCTGCATGCGCTCGGCCACGATGCGCTGCATCGCGATACGTCCGGGCTTGCCGTACAGCGCGGGGTCGACACCGATCCCGTCGGCGTCGAGGTACGTACGCACGGCGGCGCTGTGGGCCATGTGCGAATCCATGCCCTGATTGATCTTCCGGATGCCGAGCTTGGTGGAGCGGGCCTTCTCGCTCTCGGGCACGCCCCAGGATTCGGGGAGCTTCCCGCCGTGCGCGTTGATCGTCTCCCGGAGATCGGCCGGCAGCGACGACGATCCGTGCATCACGAGATGCGTGTCGGGGATGCGCCCCGCGATCTCCTCGATGAGGTCCATCCGCAGCACGGTGCCATCGGGAGGGCTCGTGAACTTGTAGGCGCCGTGGGACGTGCCGATCGCGACGGCGAGGGCGTCGACGCCCGTCTCGGCCACGAACCGCGCCGCCTCGTCGGGGTCGGCGAGGATGATCTCCTTGCTGCTGGCGCCGCCGTCCTCAGACCCTCCGATCGTGCCCAGTTCTCCCTCGACGGAGACCCCGCGGGCGTGCGCGTACTCGACCACGCGACGGGTGACCGCGACGTTCTCCTCGAAGGTGGCCGGGGTGACGTGGTCGTCGCGCATGCTGCCGTCGATCATGACGCTCGTGAAGCCGGCGGCGATCGCTCGCACGCAGTCGTCGTACGAGGCGCCGTGATCCAGGTGCAGGACGACGGGGACGTCCGGGTAGTTGCCGATGAGGGTGACCAGCGCCTCCCAGAACAGCTCGTCGCGGCCATGGACCGAGGCCCCGGCGATCGTCTGGACGATCACCGGCGAGTCGGTCTCGGCGGCGGCGTCCAGCACGGCCTCGGCCTGCGCCAGGTCGGTCACGTTGAAAGCGCCGACGCCGTAGCTGCCGGCACGTGCGGCGTCCAGTGCCGCCCTGAGTGTGATGAGAGCCAAGGGCCCGTCCTCCGTTTCTCGCACCCGTCCTCCGTGACGGGCGACTTTTTCTGACAACGGTAGACAGACTAGGTTGCGAGTGTTACTTTGTCCATCGATAGACAGAGATTGTCCACACGTCGAAGGAGACGAGGTTCGGATGCGGGACGAGTTGCTGCTGGGGATCGACCTCGGCACGTCGTCGATCAAGGCGAACGCGATCGACCGCCACGGCCGGTCGCGCGGCGTCGGCGTCGCGCCCACGCCGTTCGCCCGCGGCGCGCACGGCGTGGAGATGACCACCGAGGCTCTCTTCGACGCCATCCGCTCCGCCATCGACGACCTCGGCGTCCTCGCGACGCGGATCGCCGCCGTGGGGGTGGCGAGCATGGGCGAGACCGGTACCGCCATCTACGCCGACGGGCCCAGCAACCTCCCCCTGGTCGCCTGGCACGACGAGCGCGGCGGAGAGATCGTGGACGAGCTCCGCGCCGCGTTCGGCGACGCCGAGATCCACCGGCGCACCGGCCGACAGGCCCGGAGCGTCACGAGCATCGCCAAGCTGGGCTGGCTGGCCCGCAACGGCTACGACGCGCGGGGCACGTGGACCGGCGTCGCGGGACTCACGGTGTGGCGCCTCACCGGCGCACTCGCGCAAGAGGAGTCGCTCGCGGCCACCAGCGGCGCCTTCGACCCCCTCCGCGGCGAGTACGACCGCGACATCCTCAGCCGAGTGGGCCTCGACTCCCTCGTCTGGGCCCCCGCACGCATCGCGGGAACCCCGCTCGGGCACATCTCGCCCGAAGGCGCGGCGTGGAGCGGCCTGCCCACCGGGATCCCGGTCACGATCGCCGGCCACGACCACCCCGTCGGAGTGATCGGCGCGGGCGGCGACCGCAGCGAGGTCATCGACTCGATGGGAACCGGTGAGCCCCTCGTGGTCGCCTGGGAGGCGCACCCCGACGCACCCCATCCGACCTGGCCGGACCAGCTCGGCGACCTCACCGTCACGGCCTGGCCGGGGACACCCCGACACATGCTGCTGTGGGAGACCCTGCGCCCAGGCCTGGCCACCCGGCACTTGCAACGGGCGCTGCGCGTCGCGCGCGACGACATCGAGTTCCGTGCCATCCGGGTGGATGCCGAGCCGCTCGATCTCGCGACGCTCGTCGCGATGCAGGAGGGCAGCATCCCCCCGGCGCTTCTGGACCGCCCCGCCGAGGAGGCATGGGCGGCGACTCTGGAGGGGTACGCCTCAGCCTCGGCCGATGCCGAAGCGCGGCTGCGCGCACTGAGCGGCGTCTCGGGAACGACCCTCCTGATCGGGGGCGGACTGCGCAGCCGGCGCTGGGTCGAGGCCAAGCTCCGCCGCGCCTCCCACCCGCTGGCGATGGCCGCGGAACGCGAGGCCGTCTCGCGCGGCGCCGGGCTCCTGGCGGGCGTCGCGGCAGGATGGTGGACACCGGAACACTATCCGCCCGCCGACACGGTGGCGCTCTCGAACCCGGCTTCCGCTCCCCCGTCGGCACCGCTCGCGGAGCCGGCCACGAGCGCCGTCGCTGCAGGGCACGGAACACCATGACGAGAAGAGGGATCCCACTCTATGCCTGCCTCATCGCCTGGACCGTGGTGCTCATGAGCAGCTCCTCCGATGCTCCCCGGGGCCTGCGCCGCCCCACCCGCCTCGTCGATCTCGCACAGCACGCGGGCGTGTCCACCAAGACCGTCTCGCGCGTGCTCAACGGAGAGGCCTACGTTGCCCCCGCGATGCGGGAGCGCGTCATGGCGGCCGTCGCCGAACTGTCCTATGTCGGCGATGCGGCGGCGACCGGCCTGCGCACGAAGCGCTCCGGCTTCATCGGACTGATCATCCCCGACGTCCGCAACGGCTTCTTCGCCCTGCTCACCCGGGCGATCGAGGAGCGGCTCTCACCGGCCTCCCCCACCCTCCTCCTCGGGGACTCCGACGAGGAGGCCGACCAGGAGGAGCGCTACCTCCGGACGTTCCGGCAGCAACGCGTGGACGGGCTCATCGTGTTGCCCAGCGGCGCGCCGAGCCTCCCCGACGCCGTCTCGGAGATCCCCACCGTGATCGTGGATCGCACCGTGCCCTCGGTGCGCAAGAGCGCCGACCACGTGCTGGCCAGCAACCGTCGCGCCGCCGAGCGGCTCGTCGAGCACCTCGTTGCCCATCACCGGCTGTCGCAGGTGGCCCTCATCGCCGGGAACACCACCGTCTCCAACGTGCGTGACCGCCAGAGCGGATACACCCGCGTCATGAACGCGGCGGGCCTGGAGCACCACGTGAGCGCGGGACACGCGACGCCCGACGATGCGGCGGCGGGCGCCCTGGAGCTCTTCCGCACCCTCACTCCCCCATTCGGGGTGTTCACGACGAACAACCGCATGTTCTGGGGAGCCATGGCCGCCATCTCGCGACTGGGGCTGCACATCCCGCGGGACGTGCTGGTGACCACGATCGACTCCATCGGAGAGGCGACCGTGACGGGCCTGAAGCCCACGCAGGGCGTCATCCCCGTCCAGACCGTCGCGGCGAAGGCGATGAAGCTCCTCGCCGAGCGGACGGAGGACCCCACGCTGCCACCCCGGAGCGTGACGGTCGACATCGACATCGAGTTCGGCACCACCTGCGGGTGCATCCCGCTGACGACGGCGCCGCTGATGATGGGTCCCCTCGCGGCCCCCTGAGACCCCGTCGGCGACGGACGGGTCGAAGCTGACCGCAGTGTGCCAGCGAAGCGAACACTGCGGCCAGCCGCGTCGCACCAGGAAGCAATCACCCACTCGAAGGAGAGAAATGATCACGACCACTCGGATGCGGACCGCGGGAGCGGCCGCTGCGACCGCGACCATCCTAGCGGTGGCGCTCGCGGGCTGTTCGAGCGCCACCGAGCCCACGCCGAGCACGTCCGGCGCTCCGGAGGGCGGAGGCAAGGTCGCCTTCGTCATCAAGCCGCTCGACAACACGTACTTCGGTGCGATGGCCGAGGGCGCGGAGGCCGCCGCGAAGGAGGCCGGCGTCGAGCTGACGGTCGTCGCCGCCGAGAACGTCACCGATGACTCGGGCCAGGCGTCCAAGCTCAACGCGCTCGTGACGGCCGGCTACGACTGCTACATCGTCAACCCGACGAGCCAGACGAACCTGCTCACGGGTCTCGTCCCGGTCTCCGACGCGGGCACGCCGATCGTCAACCTCGACCTGCCGATCGACCTCGACGCCGCGAAGGACGCCGGGGTGACCGTGACGACCTACGTCGGGACGAACAACGAGACCGCCGGCGCCGCGGGTGGCGAGGCCATGCTCGATCTCGTCGACGAGGGCAGCCAGGTGGCCCTCATCGGCGGTCTGGTGGCCGACCCCGGCAACATCGCACGCCTCGCCGGCTTCGAGAAGGCCGTCGCCGGCAAGCTCGAGATCACCCAGACGGTCGCGGCCGACTTCGACAAGGCGAAGGCCAAGAGCGCCGCCGCGACGATCCTCATCGCCAACCCCGACATCAAGGGCTTCTTCACCCCGTCGGGCGACATGGCCATGGGCATCCAGCAGGCGGTGGAAGAGGCAGGCCTGAAGGGCAAGGTCGCCGTCGTCGGCATCGACGGCACGAAGGACCAGCTCGCCGACATCGTCGCGGGTGGACAGCCGGCGGCGATCGAGCAGTTCCCCTACCTCATGGGTGTGCAGTCGGTGCAGGCCTGTGTCGCGGCCATGGGCGGCAAGACGATCCCCGAGACCGTCGAGACGCCGGTGCTCATCGTGAACAAGGACAACGCTCAGGCCGCGCTCGACGCCTTCCCGGCACCGCCGGCGGGCTTCGAGGTTCCGAACCCCTTCGAGTAAGCCGATCAGAGACGGGGATCCTCACCCATGACCACCCAGACACCCACCCGAAACCGGGGCCGCGCCGACGAGACGGCATATGCCGTGCGCCGCGCGCTCGGCTCCGAAGAGACCTGGATGAAACTCGCCGCCCCGGTGGCGCTCGTCGTCCTGGCCATCGTGCTCGGCTCGATCAACCCGAGATTCCTCTCGTGGCCGAGCATCACGAGCATGCTGGCCGACGCGACGATCCCGATCATCCTCGCCCTGGGCGCCACGTTCGCGGTGACCCTCGCCGGGATCGACCTGTCGCTGGCCGCGACGGTCGCCCTCGGCAGCGTCACCCTGGCCACGGCCTACCAGGCGGGTCTGCCCCTGATCGTCTGCTGCGGCATCGCCCTCCTCACGGGCCTCGCGGTCGGGACGATCAACGGGTCGTTCATCGGCTGGGTGAGGATCCCCGACTTCATCGTGACGCTGGGAAGCCTCAGCATCGTGATGGGGTTGAGTCTCATCATCTCGCAGGGAAAGCCCGTGCAGATCCCGGAGCGGGCGCTGACGGCCGTCAGCACGATGAACGTCGGCGGGATCAGGATCAACTTCCTGATCGCCATCGGGATCGCGATCGTGTTGCACGTCGTCCTGTTCCACACCCGGTTCGGCACGCACCTGCTGGCCGTGGGCGACAACCCCGACGCCGCGAAGGCGATGGGGTTGAAGGTGCCGCGGATCAAGCTCGCCGGCTACATGATCTGCGGCGCGATGGGCGGGATCGGCGCGATCATGCTGACCTCGTACATCGGGTCGAGCCAGCCGGCCACCAACACCGACTACCTGCTCAAGGCGATCGCCGCGGTCGTCCTCGGCGGCGTGAGCCTCTTCGGTGGCCGCGCCACGATCTACGGCCCGGTGATCGGCGCGATCCTGCTCACGTTCCTGCAGTCCGGCCTCACCCTCCTCGGTGTGAGCGCCTTCTACTCGCCGCTGATGATCGGCATCGTCGTCATCGCCGCGGCCACGCTCATGAGGGGGCGGAAATGACCGACAAGATCGTCGTCGAAGACATCCACAAGTCCTTCGGCAACGTCGACGCGCTCAAGGGCGCCTCGCTCACCATCAAAGCGGGCGAGATCACCGCGATCGTCGGCGACAACGGCGCGGGCAAGTCGACCCTCGTCAAGTGCCTGACCGGTCTCTACACCCCCGATCGGGGCGAGATCCGCATCGACGGTGAGCCGGTGCAGTTCTCCTCGCCGCGCGACGCGCGGGACAAGGGCATCGAGACGGTCTACCAGGACCTCGCCCTCAGCGACCAGTTGAGCGTGTGGCAGAACATGTACATGGACCGGGAGCTCGTCCGCGGCATCCCCGGGTTCCAGTTCCTCCGCCGCCGCGAGATGCGGACCCGGGCGGCCGAGCTGATCTCCGACCTCGCCGTCAACGTCCCGGGCGTCGGCCGGACCGTCAAGCGGCTCTCGGGCGGACAGCGTCAGGCCGTCGCGATCGCCCGCGGGGTGATGTGGGCCGAGAACATGATCATCCTCGATGAGCCCACCGCGGCCCTCGGCCTCAACGAGACGGCACAGGTGGAAGCCCTCATCCGCCGCGTCGTCGAGGGCGGCAAGACCGTACTGGTGGTCTCCCACAACTTCGAACAGGTCAAGCGCCTGTCGCAGCAGGTGTGGGTCATGCGCGGCGGCCGCGTGGTCGGCGGCACGCGTACCGAGGATGTCACCGGCGAACAGCTCGTCGGCATGGTCACCGGGGCGGTGCGCACCGTCTAGAGCCTCCCCCAACGGCGATGAGCCCCACCCTTCACGGGGTGGGGCTCATCGCCTTGTGGCGGAAGTGACAGGATTTGAACCTGCGATACGGGAGAACCGTATACATGGATTCCAGCCATGCTCCTTAGGCCGCTCGGACACACTTCCAAGGAGCGATCCTACCAGCCCCCGTCCGACCCGCCGACCCGCGCCGGGCTCTCAGCCCTGGCCCTCCTCCTCCGAGTCCGCTCCCGGACCGGGCCCGGGACGCACGGCGGCTCCATCGGCGACGTCGATGCGTGTGACGCCGTCGTGCTCGCTGACCTCGATGCGGGGCGCGGCGTCGGCCTCGGTGGATCCTTCCGCGCGGAGCAGCTGGTCGCGACGCTTCTCCTCGGCGGACATGTCGTCGCTCTCGTCGCCGTCTCGGGGCTCGGGCCGCCCGCCCGCACCGCTCACCGCGCTCACGGGCTCACCATCCCGCCGTTGACGTTCAGCGTCTCGCCGAGGACGTAGCTGGATTCCGGCGAGGCGAGGAACACGTAGGCCGGGGCGAGCTCTGCCGGTTGGCCCATCCGGCCGAGCGGGGTCTCCTCCCCGAACGAGTCCAGCTTCTCCTGTGGCTGTCCGTCGCTCGGCTGGAGCGGGGTCCAGATGGGCCCGGGTGCCACCGCGTTGACCCGGATTCCCTTCGGCGCGAGTTGCTGGGCGAGCGCCTTGGTGAAGGCGTTGATCGTGGCTTTCGTCGAGGCGTAGTCCACGAGGGTTTCGGAGGGCGAGTAGGCCTGGATCGAGGTCGTGTTGATGATCGTCGATCCCGCCGGCAGGTGCGGCAGGGCCGCCTTGGTGATCCAGAACATCGCGGAGACGTTGGTCCGGAAGGTGTCGTCGAACTGCGTGTCGGAGAGCTCTTCGAGCGACTCCTGGAAGATCTGCTTGCCGCCGTTGTTGACGAGGATGTCGAGCCCTCCGAGCGCGGCGACGGCGTCGGCGACGAGCCCGCGACAGTACTCGGGATCGCGGAGGTCCCCCGGGAGCGTCGCGACGGTCACCCCCGCCTCCCGCGCGATCGCGGCGATGCGCTGCGCGTCCTCCTCTTCTTCGGGAAGGTAGGACAGCGCGACCGACGCCCCCTCCCGCGCGAAGGCGATGGCGGTGGCGGCACCGATCCCCGAGTCGCCGCCCGTGATGAGGGCGCGGCGCCCCGACAGTCGCCCGGTACCGCGGTAGGTGTCCTCCCCGAGATCCGCTTTCGGGGTGAGGTCGGCGTCGAGGCCGGGTTCGGCCATGTGCTGCCGTTGCGGTTCGATGTCTGCGTAGAGCGTGGTGGGGTCGACGAACGTGTACTGATCGCGGGCCATGATTCCTCCGGTTGTCGTGTCGTGTGTGCCTGAACGTGTCGGGTTCTGGGGCGTCGGGTTTAGGGGCGTCAGGTCGAGGGGCTCGGATGCCTCGTCGAACGGACCCGTGTCGTCAAGAGGTGGTCGGTGCGCCCTCCTTCCCCACCGGCGGATCCAGTGTCAGATCGCGCAGCGTCAGCGCGGCACTCAGGAAGGCCAGGTGGCTCAACGCCTGCGGAACGTTGCCCCACGCCGACCCGTCGTCGGCGTCGATCATCTCGGCGTAGACGCCCACATCGTTGGCATGCGCGATCAGCGGCTCCATGAGCGCCGTCGCCTCCTCGACGCGGCCGACGCACGCGAGTGCATGGACCCGCCAGAAGGCGCACGCGACGAACGTCTTCTCCTCGCGGTCGGCACCGGAGTAGCGATACATCAGCGGCCCGGCGGCGAGGTCGGCGGTGAGAGCGTCGATCCGTCGCGCGAACTCGGCCCACGGCAGGCGTCCCGCCACGCCGGACACGAGCGCATCGGTCACCCGGACGCGCCCCTGGGCGGTCGTGAACGTCGTCTCGAGGACGTTCGTTCCGGGAAGGTAGCGTCGGTCGGAGCGGAACTCCCCGACGGGCCGCAACCGCAGGAGACCTCCGGTGTCCTGGTCGAGGATCCTCGCGAAGACGGGCGGCGAGGTGACCTCGGGAAGGGGAAGCCAGTCCACGTCGCCGTCGAGCCCGATGAGCGCCACGGTCCGGCCATCCCCGATCGGCGCATACGACTCGATCGGAGCGGACTCGGTGGGGACCGGCGACACGGAACCTCCTGCAGACGGGAGCCGTCAGTCTGCACGAGCCGGCGCGCTCGCGCGTCCGGGTTGACAGCGCCGGTCAGCCCGTGGAAGGGACCAGGCTCGCTTCGCCGTCCGTCTAGAGGCGGAGCGGGAGTTCGCGCGTCGCGTCCCAGGGCTCGGTCCACCCGAGGCGCTCGAACAGCGCGTCGAGCACCATGGCCGTGAACCCCCACACCAGGTACTCCCCCGTCCCGTGCGGCACGACGAAGCCGGGGCCGCGCCACTGACGACCGTCGCGATGCAGGACGGTGGTTCCCCGACGCGCCGGATCCAGGAGGTCAGCCACGGGCGTCCGGAAGACGGCGGCAGACTCCGCCTCGTCGACCACGCGCACGGGCGACGGGTGCTCCCACCAGGCGAGCACGGGGGTGACCAGATGACGCGAGTAGTCCAGCGACACCGGCGCGAGGGATCCCAGCACCTCCACGCCCGCCGTGTCGAGCCCGGTCTCCTCTCGGGCCTCCCGCAGCGCAGCGTCGACCGGTCCGTCATCACCAGGATCGATACGGCCTCCGGGGAACGCGACCTGCCCCGGGTGGGCGCGGAGCGTCGCCGCCCGCGACAGCAGGAGCACGTCGAGGTCGCGCGAGACGGCCGCCTGCGGGTCATGACGACTCGGGGCGTCGTCGAGCACTCCGAAGAGGATCAGGATCGCCGCCGCACGAGCCTCGCCGTCGCTGTGCGGCACACCGGTGACGAACGGCTCCGCTCCGGGCTCCACGAGGCCGGCGAGCTGCCGACGCGCTCCGGCATCCGCCGCGGCCGGGTGCGGCACGGGGCGGTGGAGGGGGTCGGGCACCCGTCCAGGCTACGCGCCACCGCAGGTGGGAGGGCGGGGACGTACGATCGAGGAGTGACCGCCTCTCCCCTCGTCCTCGTTGCCAACGCTGCCGACGGCAGCATCTCCGCCTTCGCCCTCCACGACGGAACGCTCGAGCGCCTCGCCGTGACCGACGGACTCCCGGGATGCTCGACCTTCGTCGTCGACGGCGAGCGCGACCTCGTCTACGCCGCCGTCAAGGGGAGTTCGAGCGATGAGCCGGCCGGCATCCTCACACTGACCCTCGACCGCGCGACCGGAGCCCTCGAGCCCGATTCGCGACTCGACCTGCCAGACGGCGGGATGAACTACCTCGCCCTCACCCGCGGCGGCACGGGCCTTCTCGGTGCCGCCTACAGCGGCGGCTACGGCATCAGCAGCCCCATCACGGGCGGTGTCGTCGGCGAGCCGGTCTCGACCGTTCGCTACCCGAACCTCCACTCCGTCCTCCCGAGCGCCGACGGGCGCTTCGCCTACTTCGTCTCACTCGGCGCAGACCTCGTCGCGCAGTACGCCCTCGGCGACGACCTGGCGCTCACCCCACTGGAGCCTGCCACCGCGCCCGCACCGGCCGGCAGCGGTCCCCGCCACCTCGTGCTCAACGACGCGCAAGACGCCGTGTATGTCATCACCGAGTTCTCCGGCGAGGTGCTCCACTTCTCGCGTGACCTGCACGACGGCACGCTGACCCCGCAGGGGGCGACGACGGTGTTCGACACCTCGAAGGGCCTCGGTCACAGCGAGCTCGGCGCAGACCCTCTCGCCCGCCACCTCATCTGGGGCGCGGATCTGCACTGGGGCGCGGGCCAGCGCCACCTGTGGGGGTCGGAGCGCACCGAGAGCACGCTCGGCGCCGTCTCCGTCGGCGCGGGCGGAAGCGTGGCGGCTCCCGCGAGCTTCACGGTCACCGAGACGCAGCCCCGCGGGTTCGCCCTCAGCCCCGATGGCACGGTGCTGGTGGCGGCGGGTGAGAAGTCGACGCAGGTGTCCGTCTACACGGTCGACGGCGATCGGCTCGACCTCCGACAGCGGGCGGAGACGGGACGAGGGGCCAACTGGGTCCGCTTCGTCTGATCCTGGCGCGCACCTGGGCGTCCGCGACCTGACCGGCTTCCCCGGACACGGACGCGGGCGGAGGTCGTCGTGGCCGTCTTCACCGCACCTGGCCGCTCAATCGGCGAGCGGGATCACCTGCACGGTCCCGCCTGTCCCTCCGAGCACGAGGACGCGTCGCGCCACGACCGGCTCCAGCGCCTGCAGCAGCGCGCCCGCATCGATTGCCGCCTCCTGGTCGGCGCGCGCCCACCGCGTCACGCGGGCTCCCGTCGCGTCCCGCACCGCCCGGGCGAGGTCGTCCACATCGCTCCCGGCGACGAGCACCACTTCTTCGATCGCGTGGTCGCGAGTGTCGGCGGCGGCAAGGGCACGCTCTCGTCGCCACACGGGGAAGTGGTAGCCCGCGACGAGTGCGGTGGCCGCCAGCAGACCGAAGGGTGCGCGGATCCGCTCGAAGAACCCCTCGGGATCGGAGTCGAGCACCAGCGAGAACACCCGGTAGCCGACGACGAGGAGGGCGACGATCGCCACGACGGCGCTCACCCCGAACACCGCGACGAGATAGATCCTCCGCGAAGTGCTCCCTCTCTCCTCAGACGCTCGGTCCGGACGCCACGCCGCCCACCACACCGGAGCACCCACGAGGAGCGAGGCGATCCCTCCGAGCAGGAGCGTGCGGGTGTCGTCACCGGCAAGAGGAGTCCCGAGCGTGGCGAGGAGCGCGTTGATGACGACCCCGATGCCCGAGGCCGCTCCCACGAGGCCGACCCCGGCGATCACCAGGCGCGCAGCGCTGCGCGTGGCAGGGCTCCGGTCGGCGACGGTGACGCGATGTCCCGTCCAGACCAGCGCGCCGATCACGGTGGCCGCGACGGCGACCGGAAGCGGCGACAACACGTCGCCCCAGCCGTCGCTGCGGTCGGCGATCGACCGCAGCGCCACCGACAGGGTGACTCCGATCCCGCCGAGCGTCAGGGCGGCCCCGCCCAGGACGCCGGTGAGCACGACCACGACATCGGCGAATCCGCCGCGCAACAGCCGCGCACGCTCGGCAGCCCAGTACCACGCCCACACAGCGGCGCCGACGACGCACCATGCCAGGGGAGAGACGACCGCGACGCTCCACGGTGCACCCAGGCTGATACCGACACCCTCGGGAGTCGGGAGAGCCTCGTCGATCAGCACGGCGAGAGCCCGGACACCGCCGGCCGCGGCGACAGTGAGCCCGTAGGCCGCCCCGAGGACGGCGGGGACGGACGCGAGCCGGGTCGGCCGTCGCGTCGGGTGCGCCCACATCGCCCGATGCGCCACCCACAGCGCCAGCCAGGTGACGGCGGTGGCGAGGCTGTCGGGCTCCCACTCGCCGCGCGCGACAGCGCCCACCAGACCCGCCAGCGCCGAGGTGAACACCACGAGCGAGACGACGCTCACCGCGGCGAGGTACAGGCCCCACGCCACCGAGTCGCGGTCGCCGCCCTCCAGCCGGCGCCACACGAACCACCACAGGACGAGGGCGAGCGCTCCGCCGATGAGGGCGAACGCGAGCGAGAGCGCGAGGCTCGCCGAGTCGCCGTCGTATTCCGGACGCGTCTCGAACAGGCGTCCGAGCAGTCCGCTGATGCCGGTCGCCGCCACCATGACCAGGACGAACAGGATCGAGAAGACGATGAGACGCCGGACGGTTCCCTGTGTCCGCCCTCCCGGGACGGTGGACGATCGAGACGGCCGTTCCCGGGGCAGTTCGTGCTGGCGCGACGGAGCGCTCACGAGACCACCTCTTCGCAGATGGTGAAGATCCACGGCGAGGTGCGGATCCGCCAGGAATCACCGTCCTTCTCGAGCGAGAACGCGTCGTCCAGTTGATACTCGCCCGCGCCGAACAGGCCCCCGCGGTCGCGTGTGACGAGAGAGACGTCGACCGTCGCCGTGTCGCCGCGCTCGCGGGTGCGGAGGAGTGTCATACGCGTGTCTCCCACGGGTCCCGGATCGACGCGACCGCAATCGTCGGCGAGGTCGGCGGTGAGGTAGCGCGTGGCCGCATCGCGGTCGCCAGCGAGCACGGCCTGCGTGTAGCGCTGCACCACTCCGGCCGGCGTTCCCTCGTCCAGTGGTTCCGCCCCGCCTCTCGTGAACACCACGACGAGCGCGACGACGACGATCGCGACGATCACGCCGACGACGACGAGCAAGGCACGGTCGGGCTGACGGGAGGGGGCGGGATCGGTGGGGGCATCCATACCGCCATCATGTCGGCTCCCGCCACCGTAGGCCACCATTCGAGCCGGTCAGTCGGTCGGTGGCCGGGCCGCGGCTGCTGAGTGCACGGCGAGCGGTCGGAAGGGCACAACGGCGGATCCCGGGCGCTCTCTGCCCGCGTGTCGCCGCCGAAGCACGGCGTGTCGCGCCCGCCGCCCGCTGTTGTGCCCGGCGGGTGGCCGGAACGCTCGGCGCAGAGGTGGCCGGCGAAGACGCCAGCCACCCCTGCCGCGGTGGTTCAGTTCAGGGCGCGCGTGGAAGAGGGGATGACGCCGTCGGCGTAGAGGCTCTTCGCCGCATCCTGCAGTGCGGTCAACGCCACCCGCTGCGTCAGCGGACCGTACGAGATGCGCGCCACACCGAGCGCCTCGTACTCGGCCGCGCTCAGGGCGCCGGGCAGTCCGATGACGCTCACTTTGCGCTCCCCGATGCCGTCCACGAGCCGCCGTGTGACATCGGCGTCGAGGATCCCGGGCACGAAGACCACGTCGGCACCCGCCTGGAGGTAGGCCCGTCCGCGCTCGATCGCATCGGCGATCGACTCCTCGACGGGGCGATCCCCCGCCCGGACGAACGCGTCGGTGCGGGCGTTGAGCGCGAAGGGCACGCCCTCCGCCTCGCCCGCACGCACGATCGCCTCCACCGCGGCCACGGCATCACCGAGCGGCTGCAGACGGTCCTCCACATTCGCGCCGACAGCTCCGACGGCGATGGCGCGCCGGGCTGTGTCACCGGGGTCGCCGAACCCGGCGTCGAGGTCGGCGCTGACCGGCACATCGCCCGCGACCGAGACGATGCGGCCGACCATGTCGAGCATCAGGTCGCGCGGGATGTTCTCGCCGTCGGCGTATCCGAAGGTCGCCGCGATGGAGTGCCCCGCGGTGGCCAGCGCCCGAGTCTCGGGAAGGGCCAGCACGGCCTGTGCCGATACGACATCCCACACGTTGACGACCCGGAGGATCTCGGGGGCGGCGTGGAGGGCGGACAGGGTCTGCGCGCGCTGCGCGGTGCTCGTGGTCATGCTTCCACGGTAACCTCCGCCGAGGGGGCGAGGACCGGGATCGACGAGTCCGCCTCGCCGGCGTCAGCCAGGGCTCAGGAGGAGCGGCGGAGCATCCCCCGCAACACGAAGAACACGACGGCGGCGACGACCGCCACGATGACGAGCTTGACGATGAACGCGAGCAGGCTGAAGATCACGTTGACCAGCACCCAGGCGATGACGACCGCCACGACGACGCCGACGATGGTCCACAGCCCGTTCTTGGTCATCTCTCCAGCGTAGTCACCGGTCCCGCCGCGCGGAGCCCCGACCGCCGTGCGCCTGGCTCCGCCCCGCTACGCTGGGGCCCCGTGATCTCCCCCGCGCGTATCGGCATCGTCGTCACCGACAACTACACCGAGGAAGACCCTGACCACGACACACCACTGCTCGTAGCTGCACTCCTCGAGCGCGGCGCAGAAGCGTCGGCGGTGGTCTGGCACGCGGGCGACGATCCCGCCTCTTGCGACCTCCTGGTCCTCCGATCTCCGTGGGACTACCCGGATCGTCTCGACGAGTTCCAGGACTGGCTCACACGCGCGGCGGCCTCGACCCGCGTCACCAACCCGCCCGCGATGGTCCGCTGGAACCTCGACAAGACCTACCTCAGCGAACTGGCCGCGGCGGGCATCACTGTCGTCCCGACGCGCTACTGCGGTACGGCCTCGGAGGCGGAGCACGCGCTCAGCGAGGCACCGTCCGCACGCGTGGTCGTCAAGCCCACGATCTCGGCCGGTGCTCGCGACACCGGGCTGTTCGAACGGACGGATCCCGCCGCGCTCGCTCTGGCGGAGCGGATCGTCGCCCGCGGCGGCGTCGCGATGGTCCAGCCCGAGATCGCCGAGCTCACCGACGGCGCAGAGAAAGCGCTGTACGTGATCGAGGGCGAGTTCACTCACGCCATCGCGAAGGGGGCACTTCTGGCTCCGGGCGGCGGGTTGATCGGCGGCGTCTACGTCGAGAATCCACAGCCGGTGCCGGCCACCCCCTCAGAACGCGCCTTCGCCGCCGAGGTGCTGCGCGCCGTCGCCGCGATCACCGGGGAGGGAATGCCCCTGTACGCCCGCGTCGACACGGTCGACAGCGCGGAGTTCGGCCTCGTCGTCCTCGAGGTCGAGCTGATCGAGCCGGCCCTCAACCTGCACCGGGCCCCCGGGGCGATCCCCGCGGTCGCCGACGCGATCCTGCGCGCCGCCTCGCCCGCCTGACCCGCACGGACGGCGAGCGGAACTGTTGACGGCTCGCCCCGGCGAAGCTATCGTCGTCCCTCGTGTCTGCCTCTCGCCTGCCCTCTCGCGCCCGTTGCGGCGCTGATCGGCGCGCGGTCGAGCTTCGGTCGTTCCCAGGGAGCCGTGCCTCCGCCACGGCATAGCCCGCGCCGGTCGGCCTCCGACCTGCGCATCCCTTTCCCGACCTCGACCCAGAACACGCCATCATGGACACCTCTCTGTGGAGCGACGACCAGTTCCGCTCCTTCTTCGCGGCCCTCCGCGACCACTCCTGCTTCGCCGAGCCCGACGACACACAGCGGGACGCCTTCCTCGCGCAGGCGCGTCGGCGCGTCGCACCCGAGGTGCAGCGCCGCCTTCTGGCCGACCTCGGCGCCACGACGGACCCCGACGGCATCGCCCGCGTCGCCTGGGAAGCGCTCGACGACGAGGCCTGGGGCAAGCGGCGCTCGTGGCTGCTCGTCTCGACCGACCCGTGGGGCGTGCTCGTCGACCTGGTGACCCGACAGATCCGCGACTCCTACCGGGCCAGCGTGCGGCGCCCCGGCGCCAAGGCGTGGAAGGAACTCGCGCGCGCGAACGACGACGCACCCGGCGGCGCCTGAGCCCAGACCCGTTAGTCGAGGAAGTAGGCCGGATCGAACTCGTCGATCGGGATGATCCGAACGCGGGGCAGCTGAGCGTCGAAGGCGTGCACGTCGTACTCGAGATCGAAGAACTCGACTCCGGGGATGCTCGCGAGCTCCGCACTGCGGAACTCCTGGAACCCGATGAGCCCGATCCGGCGCGTGCCGTCGGCGAGCGCGGCCGTCTCGGCGACGAAGTCCCGGTCATGGCTCACCAAGACGACATCCGCGTCGCGCTCGCCGAGCGTCCGCAGGGTCCGCTGGATGGCGATGTCGACCACCTTGGCATCGGACGGCCCCGACAGCGGCACCGGACGATAGCCCAGGGCGAGGAGCGCCTGCACGAATGACATGGGCAGGTGGTCGGAGGCGTTGAGGAAGAACAGCCCCTTGGCGGGCTGGCGCCACCGGTCGGCGACGAACCCGAGCAGACGATCCCACCGGGGGCGCTCCTCCGGCTGCGGGCGGCGCCCGAGGATGGAGCCGCCGAGCGTCGCGTCGATGTTCTCGCCGTCGACCAGCACCCAACTGTTGCGCTCGGACACCGCTGCTCCCTGCTGTGTTCTCAGAACCGGATGCTCTTCACACCCGACGACGGATCGGTCGCGTCGCTGGGGCCGACGCTAGCAGGTCGCGGCGATGCAGCCCGAGGCGTCAACCGCGGACGGAGTGCGGGGCCCCGTCGACGCGAGTTCGGACGCGGGAGTTGACGATGCCGAGCAGCAGGACGAGGGAGGCCGCGCCGACGGGGAGCAGCATGGCGACCTGCGCCGACGCCGCCTCGGCCACGGCGCCGGTGACCGCGGCGGCGATCGCCTGCGCGAGCGTGAGCGCCGATCCCAGCAACGTCATGGTCGTGGCCGACCTGCCTGCGGGGCTACGCTCCCCCGCCAGACTGAACAGCGTGACCAGCGTGGGCCCGACGCCGAGCCCCATGAGACACAGCATGACGGTGACCGCACCGAGGTCGGTCGCGAGTGCGTAACCCGCCGCCGAGGCCACCAGCACGCCACTGAAGACGAGCCATCGCCACGACAGCCGGAACCGGGCGGGCAGCAGCATCACCGTGAGAGCCAGCACAGCAGAGCCGATCCCCATGAGGCCGTACAGCAGTCCCGACAGCTCGGGGCGTCCGCTGGCCTTCGCGAACGCGGTGAGGGAGGTCAGGGTCGAGCCGAAGAACAAGCCGACGCCGAAGGTCGCCGCCACCAGCAGCAACACGGGTCCGCTGAGCACGGCGCTCAGGGGTGCGCGCCCGGCGGCGGGGTGCGGACCGCGGTCGACGAGCGCAGCGGTGGAATGCAGGGCGAAAGCGGTGACGAAGGCGAAGCTGAGCGTCGCGGCGATCGCGATCGGCGCCCACGGAGCGAAGAGTGCGGCGAGCAGACCCACGAGGACCGGGCCCACGACGAACGCCGTCTCGTCGGCGGCCGACTCGTACGACATCACGCGGGAGAGCGTGCGCTCGCGGCGCGGCTCGGCGATCCGCTCGCGTGCGATCGCGATCAGCCGAGTGCGCGACAGCGCCGCCGCTTGGGGGGCGGTCAGCCCGATCAGCGCGCCCGCCGCGAGGATGGCAGCGTCCGGAAGGCCCGAGAGGACGACGACGGGGAACAGGCTCAGCAGCACCCCGTTCGCGATGCCGACGGGAAGCAGCACGGGCCGTTGCCCGAATCGGTCCACGAGGTCGCCGATGAGGGGCCCCGCCACGACGACGCCCACGCCGACGGCACCCGATGTCAGGCCGGCGAGCGCGACCGAGTCGGTCGCGGACGACACGAGGGTCAGGACGCCCACGACCATCATCGCGAACGGCAGCCGTGCGAGGAAGGCGACCGGAAAGTAGCCCCAGCCGGTGTGGTGGATCAGGGAACGATCACGCGTGATCGTCGTCATAGGGTGCCTCCGGAACAGTCGGCTCGTCGTCACGTGCCGCCTTGCTCCCACAAGCAGGTAGATGCACCTCTACGTCCGCCGATCGGCGGACTCCACTCGATTCTAGCGGAGCCTCCTGCCGCCGCCCCGTGAGCCCCGTGAGCCCCCGGGGCCTCGAGCCGAGGTGCGGGAGAACAGCCCGGCCGTCACCGCGTGCAGCAGCGGCACGACCGACAGCGACATGAAGACGATCCCTGCCACGGAGTCGGCGGCTTGGAGGATCGCCCCGGCCACCAGGAGCGCGGCGAAGACGACGGCCGACACCACCCGACGCACGGCGAGGTCGAGTCGATCCAGCTTCCGCTCGACGGCCGGGCTCTCCACGCGCAGTCGCCCCTCTTCGGCGCGGGTCACGAGCGCGTCGATCTTGCCGGGCAGTCGTGCCGCCGTTCCCCCGAAGGACACGACGCGCGAGACCACGTCGCGCACCACTCCGCGGGTCTCCTCGGCAAGGAGCCGCTGCGCGTAGGGGTCGACGGCCTCCCAGATGTTGAACGTCGGATCCAGTGCGCTGCACAGCCCCGACGTGAGAGACATGGCGCGGATGATGAGCAGGAAGTCCTCGGGGAACTGGAACGGCAGCGAGCGCATGACCTCGCCGAACTCGTCGGCGAACGCGCGGAACTCGCGTGGATCCACCTCCTGCAACTCCGCGAACCCCATGCCGCCGAAGCGCGCGAACAACTGCGTGAGGGCGTGCTCGAGATCGGCGGTCTCGGCCGTCGGCAGCAGCACGCCGACTTCCTGGATGGCCGCCACGAGTCCCGCGCCGTCCCGCGCGGCGACCGCGAGGACGAGTCGACGAAGTCCCCGTCGCAGCCCGTCGGGCACGTGGCCCATCATGCCGAAATCGATGAACGTGAACCGCCACGCAGGATCGTCGCCCGGCTCCCCCGGGGTGACGAAGATGTTGCCGGGATGCGGATCGGCGTGGAAGAAGCCATCGCCGAAGAGCTGATCGAACATGACCGCCGCGAACTCCGCTGCCACCTCCGCGGGATCGATGCCGGCCCGGCGCAGGGAGGCGACGTCGTTCACCTTGATGGCGGTGACATCGGCGAGGGTGAGGACACGCCCCGTCGTGCGTTCCCATACGATCTCGGGCGCCGCGACACGCGGGCGGTCGGCGATCTCGGTGGCGAATCGCTCGGCGTCGGCCGCCTCGTGGAGGTAGTCGATCTCCGCGTTGCTCGTGGTGGCGAACTCTTCCACGAGGGCCGGCATGTCCACGCGGTCGGAGACGATCCGCACCCGGTCGAGCCACCGCGCGACGCGCCGGAGGGCCGCCAAATCGACGGCGACGATGCGATCGATTCCGGGGCGCTGCACTTTGACGACGACCTCGTCGAAGCCCGAGAGCCGTGCGTCTTCCTCGGCGAGTCGTGCGCGATGGGCCTGACCGAGCGAAGCGGCGGCGAGCGGGCGCTCGTCGACCCACGAGAAGGCCCGCTCCAGCGTGACGCCCAGTTCCGCCTCGGCGAGAGCGCGGATCTCCGGGAACGCGACCGGCGGCACCTCGTCCTGCAACTGTTCGAGCTCCCGAGTCACTTCCGGCGGAAGGACGTCGAGCCGTGAGGAGAGGAACTGGCCGACCTTGATCATGAGCCCGCCGAGATCCACCGCCAATCCGCGGAAGCGCTGGGCGGTGTGCTGCAACCGCCGCGCGCGTGTGCGCTCCGCGACGCGTCGGAGTCCCACACGGGGAAGCGCGAGCTCGTACCACCACGTCTGCACGATGGCACGCGCGGCGAAGCGGAGGATGCGGCGGTACCGCGCACGGCCGTCGGGAGACGGCGTCTCCCCGACAGCCACGCGAGAGCCGCCCCGTCCGCGCGCGGGCGACGGTGAATCGGGCCGGGCCAAGAGCGCGCTCAGCCCTGCGCAAGGATGGCGTAGAGCTTGCGCCGGGCCTCGTCGATGACCTCGACGGCCTCCTGGATCTGCTCCGGCGTTCCGGTGCGCCCCACCTGCATGGCCGCCTGCGCGAGGTGGGCGCCCGCCTTCGGCAACGCGCCGTGGCGATGCGCCTGGGGATCGGCCGCCGCGTCGCCGGAGGTTCCCTCGGCGCTCGCCCACGGCCGGTCGGTGTGCTCGGACTCGGTCCGGCCGGCCGGGGTCAGGGAGTAGGTCTTGCGTCCGGCCGACTCCTCGACCTCGATGAGCCCTTCGTCGGTCAGCAGCTGCAACGTGGGGTACACCGAGCCCGGGCTGGGCTTCCACGATCCGCCGCTGCGTTCTTCGATCTGCTGAATGATCTGGTATCCGTGCATGGGCTGCTCGGCGAGCAGCGACAGGATCGCCGCGCGGACGTCGCCGCGACCGACGCGCGTGCCCACCTTCTGCCCGAAAGCCTGCCCGAACCCCTGACCGAAGGTCTGCTCGAGGCCCTGCCTCAGCTGGCCGAGCGTGTCCCACAGTTCCTGCGGCATGCCGGCACCGAACCCTTGGCCTGAAAAGCGCCCTGTGAAGCCGTCACCCATGTGTGTGCGATCGTTCATGTCGTCCTCCAACGATATATCGAGCGATACTCGACGATACATCGCGCGAGTGGCCGCGCCGAGGGTCGCCGGGGTGCTCACAGCCAACCCGAAGCATCACCGGGACCAAAACCCTCCTCCTTCGCGTTGTCCCCGATGACCTGGAAAACTGATCGACGACGAAGGAGCCCACCATGACCGACGACGGCAGCATCACCCGCATCCCCGGCACCGAGACGGCGGTCCTCGCCGGCGGATGCTTCTGGGGAATGGAAGACCTCATCCGGCGCCAGCCCGGCGTGCGCGACACGCGCGTCGGATACACGGGCGGAACCAACGACCACGCGACGTACCGCAATCACCCGGGCCACGCGGAGGCCGTGGAGATCGTCTTCGACCCCACCGAGACGACCTATCGCGACATCCTCGCGTTCTTCTTCCAGATCCACGATCCGTCCACCCTCAACCGCCAGGGCAACGACATCGGCACGAGCTACCGATCGGCCATCTTCCCGCTGACCCCCGAGCAGGAGAAGGTGGCACGCGAGACGATCCAGGACGTCGACGCCTCCGGCCTCTGGCCGGGGAAGGCGGTGACGACGATCGAGCCGGCCGGGCCCTTCTGGGAGGCCGAGCCCGAGCACCAGGACTACCTGATCCGGTATCCGAACGGCTACACGTGCCACTTCCCGCGCGCGGGCTGGGTGCTGCCGCGACGGGCGGAGTCGACGGTCTGAGCCGGCTCGGTCTCAGCGCGCGGGGCGTCTCCGCACGGCGATGATCCCGCGCGCGACGGCGCGCCACCCGACGAGCAGAGCGAGGAGCGTCCCGGCGGCCACCAGGACGAACGGCAGTGCGACGCCGTGGCCGGTCAACGCCCGCACGATGAGCCCGCCGACGAGCGTGACGACCCAGACGACGGCCCCCGTGCGCAGTGGAGCGGCGGGGGCCCGCCAGACCCGGCTCACGAGCCAACCCGCCGCGAGGGCCAGCAGGAACGGGCCGGCGGTGCCGACCAGCCCTGCCCAGACGTCGGAGTCGTGGCTCGCGCGTCCCACGGCGGCGAAGCCGACCACGAGCACGAAGTCGGCGAGAAGGGCCGCACCGACGGCCGCTGGCGGAGGAACGCTCATCGCCGCGCCGTGAGGTCGGGTGCCAGGGCCTCACGCTCGTCGAACACGAAACACTCGCCGTTCCAGTGGGTACCGCCGACGTGCTCGAAGTAGCCGAGAATGCCGCCTTCGAGCTGATAGGCGTCCACCCCGTGCTCCCGCAGGTACAGGGCGGCCTTCTCACAACGGATGCCGCCGGTGCAGAAGCTCACCACCGTCGTCTCGGCCAGCTCGGCGGCGTGGCGCCGGGCCGCCTCGGGGAACTCCGTGAAGCGCGACAGTCGCCAGTCCTGCGCCGACGCGAACGTTCCGTAGTCCACTTCGAACGCGTTGCGGGTGTCGAGGAGGGTCACCCGCCGACCGTCGTCGTCGTGCCCCTGGTCCAGCCACCGACGCAGGGTCTGCGGATCGACCGCGGGTGCGCGGACCTCTGCGGGACGGATGGTCGGGCAGTCCATGCGGATGATCTCCGGCTTCACCTTGACGATCATCTTCCCGAAGGGCTGATCCTGCGACCAGCTCTCCTTCGCGGTCAGTGCGGCCATCCGCGGATCCGCACGGAGCTCGGCGAGGAAGTCGCGGACCGCGGTGGGATCACCGGCGAGGAAGAGGTTGATGCCCTCCTCGGCGAGGAGGATCGTCCCCTTGAGACCTGCCGCGACGGCGCGATCTCTCAGCCGCGGACGGAGCTCTTCCCGATCGGGCAGAGCGGTGAACAGGTAGGCCGAGACGTTGAGGACGTCCACAAGGTCACCCGCGCCAGAAGGCGCCCGCGGCGCGGGAGAGCGCGGCGAGATCGAACGTCCCCGCCAGTTCGCGCGCCGAGTGCATCGACAGCAGCGGGATACCCACGTCCACGGTGCGGATACCCAGTCGGGTCGCCGTGATCGGGCCGATCGTCGAGCCGCACGGAACGGCATTGTTCGACACGAACTCCTGGCTCTCGACGCCGGCGGCGGCACACCATCCGTGCCACGCCGCGGCGCCGGCGCCATCGGTCGCGTAGCGCTGATTGGCGTTGATCTTGAGGATCGGCCCCGATCCGAGCACCGGCTGGACCACGGGATCGTGTTTCTCGGGATAGTTGGGGTGCACCGAATGTCCCACGTCGCTCGAGACGCACCAGGAGTCGGCGAGGGCCCGCAGCTGCTCCTCGCGATCGGCGCCGAGCCCCAGCTGGATCCGCTCCAGGACCTCGGCCAGGAACGGCCCCGCCGCGCCCGACCGCGTCGCCGATCCGACCTCCTCGTGGTCGAACACTGCCAACACCGCGATGTGAGGGTGATCGTCGTCGAGCTCTTCGAACGCGACGAGTCCCGCGTGTACCGACGCGAGGTCATCGAGCCGGCCGCTGGCGAAGAACGCGCCGTCCTTCCCGAAGACCGCCCCGCGCGCCGCGTCGGCCGTGACGATGTCGTAGCCGCGGATGCGGGATGCATCGACCCCGGCGGTCGCGGCGACCTCGGCGAGGAGGTCGGCGGAGTCGGGCTCCCCGACACCCCACACCGGCTGGGTGTGGCTCTGCGTGTGGAGGGCGAGGTGCTCGTTGGCCTCTCGGTCGAGGTGGATCGCGAGCTGCGGCAACCGCAACAGCGGCCCTGTCGCCGCGAGCACGTGCGTTCCGTCGTCGAGCACGAGCCGGCCCGCCAGTCGGAGCTCCCGATCCAGCCACGAGGTCAACAGAGGTCCGCCATAGATCTCCACCCCGGCCTGCAGCCAGCCGTACCGGCCAGTCGTGGGCTGCGGCTTGAGCTTGAACGCCGGCGAGTCGCTGTGTGCGCCGAAGACGTGAAATCCCGTTCGCGCGTCGGCGTGACGCGGAACGGACCAGGCGATCACGGCACCGTCCCGCACCACCAGGTTCCGCGAACCCGGGCGCACGTCCCACGCGTCTGCTTCGTGGAGCGCGGAGAACCCGGCCTCGACCAAGCGCCGGGCGACCTCGGTTGCGGCGTGGTAGCTGGAGGGTGAGGCCGCGACGAAGTCGGCGAGGTCCTCCGCATGACGGACATCGGTGTGCGAAGAGGTCATGCCTTCAGCCTATGCCGCGACGGGGATCCACCGTCCTGGAGGATGCCTCTCCGCGGCACGCCGAGGAGCGCTCCCACCGCCGCCTCCCTGCGGTCCTCGATGGAGCGCTCCCAACGCGAACTTCGCCACGATACCGCTGATCAAGCGCGGTATATAGAGGGCTTGTCTTGCTTCTTGGGAGCGCTCTACATTCCCGAGGCACAGCCCTGTCCCCCCGGGGCTGGTCGCGGCCCGTGAGCGTCGCGATCGTTCGAGAGAAACGGACCGGCGAAGATGCGCGCCTCCACAAGAGCCCCCCGTTCCCCCCAGGTCAGACCCTCCAGACAGCGCGGTTCGCGGCTGCATCGTCGCGTCGCTGCGGGCGTCGTCGCCGGCCTCTTCCTGGCGTCGGCCACACCGGCGGCAGTGTTCGCCGCCCCCGGTGATCGGAGCGAGGCCGAAGCCCTCATGCTGTCCGGGGGCGGGCTGATCGATCTCGACACGATCGCGCAGCTCCAAGGGCCGTACAACGCCTACACGCCCGGAGCCACCGACAACGTGCCGATCGACGTCGACGCGCTCGGCCTCATCGACCTGGGCCTCGGAGTTCAGCTCTTCGGAGGGAACGACGTTCTGACGCTCGGCGCCGTGGGTCAGTACGCCCGGACCGACGCGTCCGGATCCTTCGCCTCGGCGGGCCTCATCGGCGCGAACGGTGCGATCCAGGCGGGCACCGGGGCGGCAGGCGAGAACGCCACGCTCGATCTGGGCCCCGTCCTCTCGGCCGTCGGCGTCCAGGCGCTGCTGAGCGACCTCCGGCTGGAACTGGGCGCTCTCTCGGCGTCGGCCACTGCGACACGCGGCAGCGCCGTGACCACCGAGGGCGATTATCAGATCGCCAGTGGAGAGCTCACCCTGACCTCACCGGTCCTCAGCGCCGTCGCCGCCGACCTCGACGACACTCTCGACGACGCGAGTGCGGCCGTCAACGCGGTCGCCGGCACAGGCGGCACCATCGCCTCGACCGTCAACGGACTCTTGGGAGGGATCGAGGACATCCTGGGCGGCCTCCTGGCCGGTGCCGTCTCGCTGGACAGCCCGGCAGTGACGGCGACCGTGAACGCGAACCTCGGCGCGGCGCTCGACGCCGTGGCAGAGACGCCCTTCGCGTCGGGACCCGTGACCCTCACCCTCGGAACGGGAACGATCGTCATCGACCTCGACGAGCTGTACGCGCTCAACGCTCTGGGGCCCAACACGCCGATCCTCTCCGACCTCGCCCTCAACCCGACGATCGCCGAGGCCCTGAGCGACATCCTCACCGAGCAGCTTCCGACGGCGCTGACCACCGCGGTGCGCGACGTGCTCAACTCCACCACCCTGACGGTGGGCGTCACCGCCGGCGTCGAGCTCGGCGTGCCGCCCCTCGCGGCCGATGTCGGCGACCTGGCGCTCACCGTGACAGGGAGCCTCGGCGGCTTCCTCGCGCTGACCGGCTCGGCCGCTCCGACCGTCTCGCTGGCCGGTACGAACATCCTCGGGCTCCCCGTGGGGACGCTTCTGACACCGATCACCTCGTTCGTCACCGATCAGCTCGTCCCCTCGGTCGGTGGAGTGATCGAGGCCGCGCTGGATCTCGACGGGCTCGAGGACGACCTCACGACGCTGCTCACGTCCACCGTGACCGCGCTGCAGCCCGTCCTCGGCGCCGTGAACCAGGTCATCTCCCTCACGGGCAATGTGAAGGAGGAGGACGGCGACTTCCGCGACCCGGCCGGAACCGACGCGGGTTCGTTCACCCAGCGAGCGTTGAGCATCGTGGTCGCTCCGCTCCTGGGAGGAGCGGTCACGCTCCATCTCGCATCGGCGACGGTCAACGCGGTGCCGCTCGACGCCCCCGGCGGCCTCGCGATCGATCCGGACCGCGGCCCCGTTGCGGGCGGCACCGAGGTGACCATCACCGGTGACGGTCTCGACGACGTCACCGAGGTGCTCTTCGGCGACGAGCCCGCCACCTCGTTCACCGTCAACCCCGATGGCACGATCACCGCGGTGAGTCCGCCGGCGACGGCGCCGGGTACCGTCGCGGTCACCGTGACGAACCCCGACGGCTCCGACGACTCGCTCGATTTCGAGTACTTCGAGCCGACGCGTGTCGACGGTGTCGACCCCGACAGCGGCACCACGGCGGGCGGCACCTCGGTGACCATCACGGGTGTCTGTTTCACGGGAGCCACCGATGTGCTGTTCGGCGCCACCCCGGCGACGAGCTTCACGGTCGACAGCGACACCCAGATCACG
The DNA here is from genome assembly GCF_047607225.1 of Microbacterium sp. Taxonomy (GTDB): domain Bacteria; phylum Actinomycetota; class Actinomycetes; order Actinomycetales; family Microbacteriaceae; genus Microbacterium. Next base: position 25,802 of record NZ_JASGDO010000039.1, read on the forward strand.
GCCGTGACACCTCCGGGCGCCGAAGGGACCGTCGATGTGACGGTGGTGGGATCGGCGGACTGCGGCGACGGGACACTCCCGGACGGCTTCACCTATGTGGTTCCGGGAGCCCCCGTCCTGACCTCGCTCGACCCGGACAGCGGGCCTGAGACCGGCGGCACGGTCGTCACGATCACCGGCACGGACTTCACGGGCACCACGGCCGTGACCTTCGACGGTGTTCCTGCGACGAGCTTCACGGTCGTGAGCGACACGGAGATCGAAGCGACCTCCCCGGCTCACGCGCCGGGCACGGTCGACGTCGTCGTCACGAACCCGACCGGCGCCTCGGCCGGGCTCCCGTTCACCTTCCTCGTGGTGACGGGGGTGGATGGGGTGGATCCGGGTAGTGGTCCGGAGGCCGGTGGCAACACCGTCACGATCACCGGCGTCTGCTTCACGGGTGCCACCGACGTGCTCTTCGGTGACGTGTCGGCCACGAGCTTCACGGTCGACAGTGACACCCAGATCACCGCGGTCGTGCCCGCCGGCACCGGAACCGTCGACGTCACCGTCGTCGGAACCGGAACCTGCGGCACGGGAACCCTCCCCGACGGCTACGAGTACGTCGCCCCGCCCACCGTCACCGACCTCGACCCGACGAGCGGACCCGAAGCCGGCGGCACCGTCGTCACGATCACCGGCACCGGGTTCACCGGCGCCACCGGAGTCACCTTCGACGGCACCCCGGGCACCGCCTTCACGGTCGTCAGCGGCACCGAGATCGAGGTCACCACGCCCGCCCACGCCCCCGGCACGGTCGACGTCGTCATCGAACACCCCGGCGGCGACACCGAGGCGGGCGAGTTCACCTACCTCGCCGCACCGGAGGTCACCGGCCTCGACCCGACCAGCGGGCCTGAGACCGGCGGCACCGTCGTCACCATCACCGGCACCGGGTTCACCGGCGCCACCGGAGTCACCTTCGACGGCACCCCGGGCACCGCCTTCACGGTCGTCAGCGACAGCGAGATCCAGGTCACCACCCCCGCCCACGCCCCCGGCACGGTCGACGTGATCGTGGAGCACCCCGGCGGCGACACCGAGGCGGGCGAGTTCACCTACCTTCCCGTCACCCACGTGGATGACGTGGAGCCGGGAGTCGGGCCGGAGTCGGGTGGGACGACCGTGACGATCACCGGCTCGTGCTTCACAGGTGCCACCGACGTGCTCTTCGGTGACGTCTCGGCCACGAGCTTCACAGTCGACAGCGACACCCAGATCACGGCGGTGGCTCCTCCCGGAGTCGGCGTGGTGGATGTCACCGTCGTCGGCACGGAGTGTGGGCCGGGAACCCTGCCGGGCGGCTTCGAGTACACGAGCGCGCCGATCATCTCCGACCTCACGCCCTCACGTGGACCGGCCTCGGGCGGGACCCTGGTCACGATCACGGGCGCGAACCTGAGCGGTGTCACCTCCGTCACCTTCGACGGAGTCGACGCCACGGCGCTGCAGATCGTCAGCGACACCGAGCTGACCGTCCGGACACCGGCGGGGACGCCCGGCGTGGTCGATGTGGCGGCGATCGCCCTGACCGGCACGAGCGACCCGGGCACGTTCGAGTACTACGCGACGAGCTCGGATCCCTCAGATCCCTTGCCTGCGACCGGCGCACGCTCGACGGCCGACCTCTGGGCCGCCGCGGGCCTGTTGCTGATCCTGGCGGGCGTCGGCGTGGTCCTGCGCCGTCGACGCTCGGCCTGATCCCCCGGGGAGAAGGAGGGTGGGGCCGTCCCCCCAGACAAGGCCCCACCCTCCGTCGAGCGGGGCGTCGCTGCACGGGGCGTCGCTGCACGGGGCTTCGGCGGTTAGCATGCTGGAGTGGCGGATCCGATCGACGACATCTCCATCGGCGGCGACATGATCCGCCTCGGCCAGTTCCTCAAGTTCTCCGGACTCATCGATTCCGGTGGGGACGCGAAGGAGGCGATCATCGACGGCCATGTGCGGGTCAACGGCGAGGTCGATCGGCGGCGCGGTCGCCAGCTCCACGACGGGGACCTCGTCACGTTCGACGCACGGACCGTCCGCGTCCGCGGATGAGGACCGCTCCACCCCCGACCGGATCGGTCAGCGCGTGACCGCCTCGGGATCGGCCACGAACTCCCCCATCAGCGCGTAGGCGTCTCGCGCCTCGCGCGTCCAGAAGGCGCCGGGATAGACGTGGAAACCGTCTTCGGCCACGACGAGCCGCACCCGCGTGCCCGCGGACCGCCATCTCTCCGCCAACGCGACGACATCGTCGTGGAAGACGTCGCGACCGCCCTGGAAGAGGAGTGTCGGCGGAAGTCCGGCTCCGCCGTCTCGAAGCGGACTGAGCTGCGGATCCTCCAGCGGCAGACCTCCCGCCCACGCGACGGCTGCCGCGCGGAGGCCTGTGCACCGCAGCGTCGGGTCGCGCCTCTGACGAGACCACGCACCCGGGTTCGTCATGCCCACCTCCACCCACGGCGCAAGGAGGATCAGCCCGTCGGGCATGCGGCGTCGACCGTCGCGGAGACGAAGCGCCAGCGTCGCAGCGACGTTGCCACCCGCGGAATCGCCCACCACGAACAGTTGCCTCGTCGTCGCGCGCGCGGCCACCTCGTCGTAGACGGCATCGACGAACGGACGCGCGTCGTGGATCGTCTGCTCCGGGGTCAGTGGATACTGCGCGATCGTGATGGCGGCCTTCGTCTGCTCCTGCAGCCGCCGGATGATCCACCAGTGCGCACGAACGAGGGGATGGACGAAGGCGCCACCGGGGAAGTAGATCAGCTCGCGGTCCGGGTGGTGGTCCCGCGGTCGCCACCGGAAGACGGTGCGCCCGCCGATCGTGCTCTCCGTCAGCTCTCCCGATGACACCGCGTCCGCCGGTGGAGGGGCAACGGAGCGCACCGGATCGACCCGGCGCAGATAACCGGACCCCGAGAAGTCCCGCCGCGACGCACCCGAGACGAGCCACAGCGCGGCGGCGGTGAGGGTCATGAGAGCCGACACGGCGCCACGCTAACACGCCGCGCACGCGGCGCCTCTGGTCCGGGCCTCAGGCGCGTACGGCGTCGGCGATGGGGGTCTCCCCGTTGTTGAAGGAGATCGTGCGGCCCGAGGCGGTGGGCTCGTCGATCACGGCGGCGATGACCGCGGCGACGTCCGCCCGGCTCACCCGTTGCGACGACGACGCGGAGACGTCCACGCGACCGGTGGGCGCGTCCATAGTGAGCGCCGACGGGGCGAGGATCGTCCACTCCACCGCACTCGCGCGAAGATGCGCGTCGGCCGCCGCCTTCGCCTCGGCATACGCGAAGAAGGGATCGTCGGGATCGATGCCGTGATCGGCTCCCGCACCGAAGTACGAGACCATGATGTAGCGCGGAACCCCGGCCGCCGCGGCCGCATCGATCGAGCGGATGGCCGCGTCGCGATCGACCGCGTACGTCCGCTGCGGGTCTCCACCGCCGGCACCCGCCGACCACACGACCGCGTCGTTTCCGCTCACGAGGTTGGTGAGCTGGTCGACGTCGAGAGTCTCGACATCGGCGACCAGGGCTTGTGCTCCCGTTGCTTCGACGTCGCCCACATGAGCGGCGTTACGGATGACGGAGGTCACCGTGTGACCCTCCTGGACGAGGAGGGGAGCGAGCAGGAGCGCGACCTTTCCATGCCCTCCGATGATCAGAATGCGGCTCATGGTGACTCCTCGCTGTCGTCCGGATCGTCCTCGGTCCAGCCTAGGCGCCACCCCATCGAGCCGGGTCGGATGCACTCCGCACCAGACCGCTCAGTGCGAGACCGCGACCACCGCCACTCCGCCCAGGACGAGGACCACGCCCATGACCTGCACGGGAAGGAGTCGTTCCTTCAGCACCCACCACCCCAGCACGGCGGTGACGGCGGGGAACACCGACGCGCATACGGCGACGACGGAGAGCATGCCGGAGTCGCTCGCGACCGCGAAGCAGAGGTTCGCGACGAACCCGAGGAGCCCGATCGCGACGATCCCCACGAGGTCCCGGCCGCGCGCCCGCGGCACCACGCGCAGCATGGCGAGCGCGACGAGGTAGAGGCCGAGGGTCACCAGGACATTGGCCAGCAGCGTCGCGGAGATGTCGTGCGCGCTCCCCCACGCCACGGCGAGATTGTTGGTGCCGAACCCCGCTGCCGCCACGAGGGCCAGGATCACCGGCTTCACGCCGCCGCCGCGTCCTCGGCCGCGCAATTCGGGTCCGCTGGCGCACACGGATCCCACGACGGCCACGATCATCCCGATCACGAGCAGTGCGCCGGGGGCATCTCCCCCGACGAGGCCGGCGGCGACGGGGACGAGCACCCCCAACGCCGAGATCGGAGCGACGACGCCCATGGTGCCGATGGCCAGAGCCCTGTAGAGCGCGGACACTCCCACGGCCGCGCCCGCGCCGCTGAGCGCTCCCCATCCGTAGGCGGGCAGAGCGTCGGGACCGATCGGCTCCAGCAGCACCCGGGGGACGACGGCGGCCGTGGCGACGAGCTGCGAGAGGACGAGCACCGTGATCTGTGCAACCCTGCGTGAGAGCACCCCTCCGAGGAAGTCCGCGACACCGAGGAAGAGCGCCGCCAACAGGGCGAGGGCCGCCGTCACGAGGAACGCTCGCGCGCGGCCGTTCCCACGAACGTCTCGACGGTCCGGGGGCGCGCGTCCCAGCCGAGCCGGGCGGCCAGTCGCATGAGTTGCGGCGGCTCCACGCGCGCGGCACCGATCACCTCGGACTGGGCGAACACCTCTTCCGGGGTGCCGTCGGCGCGCACCTGCCCCTGCGTCATGACGACCACTCGATCGAACTGCTCGACGCAGAAGTCCATGTCGTGAGTGATGGCGACGACGGTGCGACCTTCGGCGCTCACCTGCCGCACCACGCGCGAAATCATCTCGACACCGCGGGCGTCCTGCCCGGTGGTCGGCTCGTCGAGCACCAGCACGGGCGTACGCATCGCGAGGACACCCGCGAGGGCAACGCGCTTGCGCTCCGACAGCGACAACTGGTGGGGGTGGCTCTCCGCCTCCGCCGCCAGGCCGACCGTCTCCAACGCCTCCAGGGCCCGCGCACGCGACTCGACTTCGTCGGCGCCGAGGTTCTTCGGCCCGAACATGACGTCGGCGATCACCGTACGGGCGAAGATCTGCTCGTCCGGATTCTGGAACACATAGCCGACGAGCGCGGCCATCTGGGCGATGGTGCGCTCGGACGTCGTGTGCTCCCCGACCGTCACCCGCCCGCTCGTGGGAACGAAGATGCGGTTGAGATGACGGACCAGGGTGGTCTTCCCGGCCCCGTTCTGCCCGACGATGGCGACGCGCTCGCCCGCACCGATCGACAGGCTGACACCGCGCAGCGCCTCTGTCCCCGAGGGGTAGGCGAAGCGGACGTCGTCGAAGACGATGGCGGCGCCGGTCATGATGCGACCGCCCCTCCGAAGAACGCCGCCGCTTCGTCGAGAGAGACCGGCAGCTCGCCGTTCCCGGGGACGATCCCCAGGCGCTGCGCCCCTCGCGCCGCGAGGGTGAAGCGGGTCTCCCCGATCCCCCACTCGCTCATGCGCGGGTCGGCCAGGATCTCCCGAGGCCCTCCCACCGCCGCGATCGTCTCGCGAGCGATGACCGCGACGCGGTCGCAATGCTCGCGGAGCAGTTCCACCTTGTGCTCCAGCACGATGATGGTGCTCCCCGCGTCTCGCAGCGAGGACAGCACGTCGAACACCATCCGCGTCCCCGCGGGGTCCAGCTGTGAGGTCGGTTCGTCCATCACGAGCACCGGCGTGCGCAGCACGACCATCGAGGCGATCGCCACGAGCTGCTGCTGCCCGCCGGACAGGTCGTAGGGCGAGGCGTCGAGGAGATGGGTGATCCGCAGGAGCTCGGCGGCGGCAGCGACACGCTCGGCCATCTCCTCGCGCGGCACCCCGAGGTTCTCGAGGCCGAACGCGATCTCGTCGCGCACGGTGTACTTGGCGCCCGAGATCTGATTGAACGGGTTCTGGATGACCAGCCCGACCTTCGCGACCGCATCGGTGAGCTTGAGCTCGGAGACGTCGGCCCCGTCCACCTCCACCCGGCCGGTCAACTCGCCGCCGTCGACGTGCGGGATGAAGCCCGCGATGATCTTCGCCAGCGTCGTCTTGCCGGCCCCCGACGCGCCGACGACGCCGAGGACCTCGCCGCGATCGACCTGCAGATTCACCTTCTCGAGCGCGAAGTGCTCCGCGTCGGGGTAGGCGTACGAGATGTCCGTGAGAGTGATCACAATGCTCCAGTCACGAGAGGAAGGACGATGGCGGCGAGGCCGATCACCGGCATGGCCCAGCGGACGATCCGCTGCGTCGTCGTGTCGGGGACCGGCGTGAGTGCGGTGCGCTTGGCGGTGGATCCGAAGCCGCGCGCCTCCATCGCGGTGGCCCGCTCCTCCACGTCGGTGAACATGCCCAGCACGAGGGGCGCCAGCAACGGCATCATCGCTCCGATGCGACCCCGCACGCCTTTGCCAACGGCGAGCCCTCGCGCCTGCTGGGCGAGGAGAATGCCGTTCGCCCGGTCCTGGAAGGCGGGGATCAGCTGCAGAGTGGAACTGATGATGTAGCTGAATTTGGGCGACATGCCCCGCTCGGTCAGCGCCGAGAGAAGATCGCCGGGGTGGGTCGTCAGAACGAAGAGGATCGAGGCCAGGACGAGGCAGACGATCCGCGATCCGATCCCGAGCGCGAACATCAGCCCCTCGGTCGTGAGAGCGAGAGGTCCCCACTCCCAGAGCGCGGTGCGTCCGCCCGGAAAGGTGAGCCCCTGCACGACGAAGAGGACGAGGACGATCGGCAGCAGGATCGTGACCCCCATCCGGGCGAGCCGACCGCCGCAGCCGGAGACGACGGCGGCCGGCACGATCACGACGGCGACGACACCCGCCGCGACCCACCAGAAGGGGACCGCGAACACGATGACGATCAGGGTGACCAGGATCACGAGCTTGGTCACCGGGTTGAGGGCGTGGATCGGCGAGGTCCGATCCACGTAGAGTGTCGACGCCATGGCGGCTCAGCTCCGGGACTCGTCTGCCGACGCGCTGCGGCTGGTCGCGGTGACGGGCGCCTTTCCGAACACGCGGTACTGGCGAACGAAGGGGAACCGCTGCCGGAACCGGCTCGGGAGGGCGGCGAGGATGAGCACGACGATCGTGAAGGTGATCGCCTTGTCGAGGGGGTCGGAGAGGAGGCCCTGGAGCGTCGTGGCGCCCAGGAGGGACTGCCCCATGGCCTGGAAGGCTCCGACGATCGCCCCCGTTCCGCCGCCCGTCGCGCCGCCGAAGATGAACGCCGAGATCGGCGCCGACACGACGGCTGCCACGATGCCGGTCACCGCACCGGCCACCGGCGCGAGGTAGAAGCGGCGGAACATGCCGAAGCGGGCCGCGTAGCCCGCCATCACGCCGATGATCACCTGGACGACGGCGAACGGGAGGGCGATCGGGCTCAGGGTGAGTCCCCAGATGACGTTGGTGAGGATGCCGGTGACGACGCCGGCGGCAGGACCGGCGAGCGCGGCGACGAGCACGGTGCCGATCGAGTCGATGTAGACCGGCAGCCCCAGGATCGCGACGAGCTGGCCGACCACGATGTTCAGGGCGATGGCGACGGGGATCATGGCGATCGTCGCCGTCGGGAGGCGGTGGATCGATCCCGCCGCAAGCAGGATCGCTCCGATGACGTACCCCGCGATCGCGATGAGCGAGGCCTGGCTGGTGCTGCTCTGTGCCACTTCGGCGGGCTGCCCGATCACGAGATAGAGGTAGGTGGCGACGATGACGACCGAGCCGATCGCGATCAGGACGGTGTTGCGGAGCCGACGGGAGTCGTCGGTCTTCGCGGGTGCGGTGCTGAACATGAATGCCTCCTTGCATTCTTTGGGTGAGGGTGCCGGAGTTCCGGCTGTCGATGAGACGGTGCGGTGGTGGGCGGGAGGTGGCGGTGCGGTGGGACGGTGTCAGCCCACGGTGCGGGCCAGGCGCCCCACACGCTCGATCACGCGCCGGAAGAACTCCTCCGGATCGGTGTCGACGACGATGGCCGCGTTGTGCGGCCGACCCCACATGCCGCGCCAGTCGGCCACCGTCTGGCCGCGGGTGAGCGTACCCGCCAGCTCCAGGTCGACGGTCGCGCCCCGTGTCGTGGCCAGCGACGGGTCCAGCGCCACGGCAGCGGCGAACGGGTCGTGCATGTGAGCGAGAAAGCCCTGGTCGTAGGCCCGGTGGAACTCCATGTAGAAGCGCACGGCGTCGGAAAGGTGGCGGACGACGGCGTGGGAGGCCCGCGAGCGGGTGCCCTCGGGGTCCTCCGGCGAGATGATCTCTTCCGGCGTGCTCCCCGCTTCGCGCGCCAGGGCGGCGATGTGCTCGGGCTTCATCTCGATCCGCTCTGTCACGTCGAGCGCGCAGATCACCGGATGCCGTTCCGCAGGAAGACCCGAGAACGCATCGAAGACGATCTTGGCCGACTCGGGATCCACGGCGATGTTCCACTCGGTGGTCGGAAGCGTGTTGCCCGCGTGGTTGAACGCACCGCCCATGATCACGAGCCGCTTGAGCAGCGACGGCAGCTCGGGGCAGAGCTTGACGGCGAGCGCGAGGTTGGTGAGGGGGCCGGTCACGAGGCCCACGATCTCTCCGGGACGCCGGCGCACCGCGTCGATCCAGACCTCGGTGGCGTGGCGATCCGACACCGTGCGGGCGGGGGCCGGGAGTTCCGCGTGCCCGATGCCCTGCGGGCCGTGGGTCTCCTCCGTCGTCATCAGCGGCTGCACGATCGGGACTTCGGCGCCGAGGGCGACCTCGACCTCGTCATAGCCGCAGAGCTCGAGCCACGCGAGATTGTTGGTCGCGACCTGCCGGGCCGGCACGTTTCCGGCCGTGCACGTGATCGCGACGATCTCGGCCTCAGGACTGGCCATCAGATACAGGAGCGCGAGCGAGTCGTCGATCCCCGTGTCGACATCGACGATCAGGGGGGTGCGAAGTGCGGTGGTCGGGTCGGTCATCGGGAGGTCCTCCGGTTCGGGTGAGGTGAAGGGTGAGAGCGGTGCGGGACGTGCGGGGTCGAGGTCGTCAGGCGGGATGGGCGGTGCGGCGCAGGATCTCGTCGACGAGCTCGGCGGTCAGCGAGGGGTGCCGCGCCCCTCGGACGGCGACGGTCGCGGCCCCTGCCGCCGCACCGCGGCGCGCCGCCGCGACGAGGTCGTCTCCTGCGGCGAGGGCCGAGACCATCGCCCCCACGAAGGCGTCGCCCGCCCCGACCGTGTCGACACTCTCGGCAGGAAACGCCGGGATCACGCAGGCCCCGCCGTCGCGCGAGGCGACGATCGCGCCCTGTTCGCCGAGCGTGACGACGAGGTCGAGGTGCTGCCGTCGCGCCGCGTCGGCCACCGCCGTGGCGTCGCCTGCCGCGGTCAGAGACAGAAGCTCCTCGGCTTCCCCTTCGTTGACGATGAGCACGTCCACGAAGCGGAGGAGCGACTCGGCACCGGGAGTGACCGGGGCGGCGTTCAGCACGACCCGAGCTCCGGCGGCGCGAGCGGCGCGGGCGAGGTGCTCCACCACGTGCAGCGGGATCTCCAGCTGCAGGGCGAGCACATCGCCCGCGCCGACGGGGGGTTCGGGAAGCTCCCCCCACCGGTGATTGGCTCCCGGGGCGACCACGATCACATTGCGGCCGTCGGGATCGACAGCGATCATGGCCATACCCGACTCACCGGTCGTCCGGATCACGTGAGCGACATCGACGCCCGCGTCGGCGAGGTCGCCGACAAGGCGTGTCCCCGCCTCGTCGTCTCCGACAGCGCCTGCCATCGCCACAGAGACGTCGCGGGTCGTCCGCGCGGCCGCGTGGGCCTGGTTCGCCCCTTTGCCGCCCGAGGCGCGACGCACGGCGTCGGCGACGACGGTCTCCCCCGCCGCAGGGATGCGGTGCACTTCGAAGGTGATGTCGGCGTTGAGCGAGCCGAACACCACGACACGACGCGAAGCGGTCATCGAGAGCCTCCTCGGGCGCGGACACTGGCGCCGGGCATCAGAACGGTGGGCAGGGTGACGTCGGGAACCGAGGAGTCGGCCTCGATCTGCGCGAGCAGGCTCCGGCAGGCCGCAGCTCCGAGCTCGCGAATGGGCTGCGCGATCGTCGTGAGCGCCGGCGTCGTGTACCGGGCGAGCTCGATGCCGTCGATGCCGATCACAGACATCTCCTCCGGCACGCGGATCGATCGTTCGGCGCACAGCGCGAGGAATCCGATGGCGCTCAGGTCGTTCGCCGCGAAGACCGCCGTGAGGTCCGGCACCCTGGACAGGAGTTCCTGCCCGGCCCGGTGTCCGCCCTCTTCCTCGAAGTCGCCACCGGCGACGAGGTCCTCTCCCGCGGGAAGACCGGCCTCTTCCAGGGCCCGGCGCCACCCCGCGCGCCGTGCGTGAGCGACGGACAGTTCCGTCGGGCCCGCGATGTGCCCGATCCGGGTGTGCCCCGCGGCGAGGAGGTGCCGCGTGGCGTCGTAGCCCGCGGCCTCCTGGTCCACCCCTACCGTCGCGTGCACGCCGCTGTGACCTCGATCGAGCAGCACCGCGGGCGTGTCGCCGAAGAGGTGGGCCATGTCGTCGTCCAGAGCACTGGCGACCAGCAGGATTCCGTCGACCTGCTTGCGACGCAGCGCCGCCAGACGCGGCCGGAGAGTCTCGGCATCGGCAGGAGCGTCGAGGAGGAGCAACAGGAGGTCGTTCTCATCCGCGACCGACTGCACGCCCTTGACGAGCTCCGGGAAGAACGGGTTCGTGATGTCGGGGACCAGCAAGGCGATGGTCTGCGTCGACTTCGCCACGAGCGAGCGAGCGACCTCATTGCGTTGGTAGCCCAGTTCGTCGGCTGTGCGGAGGATCCGTTCCGCGGTCGCCTGCGACACCCCGACCTGGCCGTTCAACGCGCGTGACACGCTCGCGATCGACAGGCCGCAGGCCTGTGCCACGTCGTAGACCGTCACCATGAGAACCCTCGCGTCGTTGCGAACGTAAGCGCTTACTAAAGCTGACTCGGAGCATAGCGGCGCCGTCCGTCCTCCCGCAACCCTTCGTCACCGCACGGGCATGAGCGGCGCGGCGGGGCGTGGGCGGCGGGGCGTGGGCGCCGGGGCGTGGGCGGCGGGGCGTGCACAAC
>NZ_JASGDO010000040.1:0-33335 GCF_047607225.1 Microbacterium sp.
CCCCGCCGGTGGCGCGCACCGCCCGGCGGCGACGTGCGTGGGTGACGGGCGCCGCAGCTGCCGCCGCCGTCGTGGTGGCTGCCGCCGTCATCGCACCGTCGTTGCCGGGCCTCCTCGGCCGGGACGCGACGGCAGGCTCCGCCCCCTCCGACGCCGTCATCGGCCTGCAGTCGGCGGAGGGCGAGCGCGACATCTCGGGACAGACCGCTCCGCAACCGGCGGCTCCGGTCAAGGGTGACCAAGGCGTGAGTGCGAGCGGCCGGGAGATCATCGCCACCGCGACGGCATCGGTCGTAGTGGACGACGCACGCGCGGCGGCCGAAGCGATCGATAAGGACGCCGCTGCGCGAGGTGGCTACGTCGAGGCGATGAGTCTCGGATCCGGCGGGACGCTTCCGATGCGAAACGGTGAGCAGTTCATGCCCGAGGGCGGTGCGATGGCTGTCTCCGACGCGTGGATCACCGTGCGTGTGCCTGCCTCGAGATTGACGGAGGTCATGACGGCGCTCGGCACACTGGGAAAAGTGACGTCGTCACAGGTGGATCGTCGCGATGTCACGACCGAGGCCGTCGACCTCCGCGCGCGGGTGTCCGCCCTCGAAGCGTCGGTGGATCGCCTCACGACGTTGATCTCGGACGCCGATTCGACGGCAGACCTCCTCGCGGCGGAGGAGGCCTTGTCCTCCCGCCAAGCCGAGCTGGAGTCGTACGAGCAGCAGCTGACACAGTTGGAGAACCAGGTCGGGATGTCGAGCCTCACGGTCTCGCTGACGACTCCCGCGCCGGCCGTCACCCCGGACCCGGCCGGCTTTGGCGACGGTGTCGCTGCGGGATGGAACGGACTGCTCGTGGCTCTGAACGCCTTCGTCGTCGCCGTGGGGTTCCTGCTTCCGTGGCTGGGGCTCGTCACGCTGGCGATCCTCATCGTCTGGCTCATCCGGCGAGGTCGTCGAAGCCGTGCTCGCACCCGTGTCGCGGATGTTCCGACGGAGGACTGACCCGCGGAAACGACAGAACGCCCGGTCAGAAGACCGGGCGTTATGTCGTGTTGGTGACCCCAGCGGGATTCGAACCCGCGTTACCGCCGTGAGAGGGCGGCGTACTAGGCCGCTATACGATGGGGCCGATCAGGCAACCGTTCGATTATGCCATGCCGCGCACGCCCCCGCCAAATCGAGCCGCCGCTTGCTCGGGCCGCCTCGACGGCGTTGACTGGTCGCATGCGCGTCACGAAACACGAACATGCCTGCCTTCGTCTGGAGTCGGAAGGGCGGACGCTGATCATCGACCCGGGCGCCTTCACTCTGCCCCTCCACGATCTGGAGAAGGTGGTCGCCGTCGTGCTCACCCACGAGCACCCCGACCACTGGACGCCCGAGCACCTCGACCGGCTCCTCACCGCGTTCCCCGACGCCGTCATCTACGGCCCGGAAGGGGTCGCGAAGGCCGTAACGGAGCATCCGGTCGTCGCGGTTTCCCCCGGTGACACGGTGACCGCAGGGCCGTTCACCCTGACGTTCTACGGCGGCACCCACAACGTGATCCACGAGACCATCCCAACGGTCGACAATCTCGGAGTCCTCGTCAACGCTGAGTTCTACTACCCCGGTGACTCCTACGCCGTGCCCGAGGGCGTCGAAGTGGGGCTGCTCGCCGCACCGATCGGCGCCCCGTGGCTGAAGATCGGCGAGGCGATCGACTTCGTGTTGGCCGTCGGGCCCCGGCGCGCCTTCGGCACGCACGAGATGACACTGTCGCGGGTCGGCCTCGACATGCACCGGGCGCGGCTCACGTGGGCGACGGAGCAAGGCGGCGGAGAGTTCCTCGCCCTCGAGCCCGGCGAGTCGACCGACCTCTGACCATCACCACCAGACGCACGAAAGCCGCGGGAACTCTCCCGCGGCTTTCGTTTCTCCCTGCCCGATTACTCGGCGTCGTGGTCCGTCTCGAGGAACGCCACCAGGCTGTCGAGCGCCTCTTCGGCACCGTCGCCCTCGGCCTTGAGCGTCACGACCGTGCCCTGCGTGGCGCCGAGCCCCATGAGGGTCAGGATGCTGCCCGCGTTGAGGTCGGGGCCGCCCTCGACCGCGATGGTCACGGGCACTCCGGTCGCCTGGACCGCCTGCACGAAGAGCTTCGCGGGACGGGCGTGCAGCCCGGAGCTGCTCGCGACGGTGGCGGTGCGTTCTGCCATGGTGTTCCTCCTAGGTTCAGTCCTTCGAGACTATGCGGTGACGGCGCCCTGCGGTACTTCGACGCGACCGTCGATAACCGCCGGTGCGGGGCGGCGACGGGCGAACCGCTTCAGGAGCACGACCGACACCGCGCTGACGACCGTACCGACGGCGATGGCGAGAAGCCACAGCCAGAAGCTGTCGATCGCGAAGAAGACGAACACACCACCGTGCGGCGCCTTCGACGTGACGGCAAAAGCCATCGAGAGCGCACCGGTGACGGCGCCGCCGATCATCGAAGCGGGGATGACGCGCAGCACGTCGGCGGCGGCGAACGGGATCGCCCCTTCCGAGATGAACGCGGCACCGAGGAGCCAGGCGGCCTTGCCGTTCTCGCGCTCCGGTTCGGTGAACAGGCCCCGGCCGAGGACAGTCGAGGCAAGGGCCATCGCGAGGGGCGGAACCATGCCCGCCGCCATGACGGCCGCCATGATCTGCAGGTACCGCTCGTCGCCCGCGATGCCCAGCGCCAGGTTCGCCGTCGCGAAGCCGTACGCGACCTTGTTGACGGGTCCCCCGAGGTCGAAGCACATCATGAGGCCGAGGACCGCGCCGAGGATGATGACACCGGCACCGGTGAGGCTCCCCAGCCAGTCGTTGAGCACCGACATGAGCCACGCGATCGGGCCACCCAGGACCATGAGCATCAGACCCGACGCGAAGATCGAGGCCAGGAGCGGGATGATGACGACAGGCATCAGGCCACGGAGCCAGCGGGGAACGTCGAAGCTGTTGAGCCACCACGCCGCCACACCGGCGAGGAGACCGCCGACGATGCCGCCGAGGAAGCCTGCGCCCATGAACGCGGCGACGGCGCCGGCGACGAATCCGGGAGCGATGCCCGGACGGTCGGCGATCCCGAAGGCGATGTAGCCCGCGAGCGCCGGAACGAGGAAGCCGAACGACAGTCCACCGATCTGGAAGGCGACTGCACCGAGGTACTGCCCGAGTGGCCCGAGCGGAGAGACGATATCGGTCGTCGGCAGGTTCCAGAGGGTGGAGTTCTGCAGGGTGAAGACCGCGTTGCTCACGCCGCTCGCGTGCTCCGACGCGATCTGGTAGCCGCCGAGGAGGAAGCCGAGGGCGATCAGCAGACCACCGCCGGCGACGAACGGGATCATGTAGCTCACGCCGGTGAGGAGCGCCCGCTTGACGCTTCCCCCCAGCGATGTCGGCGCGGCCGACGTCGTCGCTGCGCCGGAGGCGCTTCCGGAGACCCGCGGTGCCGAAGGGTTGTGGACGGCGGCGACGGCTTCCGCAATGAGCTGAGCTGGCTGCTCGATCCCCCGCTTGACCCCGGCGCGGACGACCGGCTTCCCCGCGAAGCGCTGCTGCTCGCGGACATCGACGTCGACGGCGAAGATGACCGCATCGGCCTCGTCGATCAACTTCTGGTCGATCGCCTTGTAGCCGCTGGATCCTTGGGGCTCGACGACGAGGTCGACGCCCTCCTTCTGGCCCGCTGCGGTGAGGGCATCCGCGGCCATGAAGGTGTGCGCGATGCCGGTTGCGCAGGCGGTGACGGCGACGATCCGAGCCGGACGTCCCTCGATGAGGAGCTCCTCGTCGGGTGCGGCCGACGCCGCTGCCGTGGGGGCAGCCGCGGGCGTCGGCGCGTCTGAGACGGCGTCGGAGACGAGGGCGACGATCTCGCCCTCCGTCGACGCCGAGCGGAGGCCCGCAGTGAAGTCGTCCTTCATGAAGCTGCGAGCAAGGCGCGACAGCATCGCGAGGTGCTCTTCCGCGGCCGTATCCGGCGCAGCGATGAGGAAGACGAGATCGGCCGGTCCGTCGGGAGCCCCGAAATCGATCCCCGGTGCGAGCCGAGCGAAGGCGAGCGTCGCACGGGTGACGGCGGCGCTCTTCGCGTGCGGAATGGCGATCCCGCCGGGAAGACCGGTCTCGTCCTTCTGTTCGCGCGCCCACGCGTCGGCAGCGAGGGCTGCGGCATCGGTCGCCCTTCCCTGTGCGGCGACGCGGGCCGCCAGCGCCTCGATGACCGCACGCTTGTCTGCGCCGAGGGGTTCGTCGAGGCTGACGAGCTCCGCGTTGATGATGTCTGACACGGTGACCTCCAGTGGTCGATGATTCTCAGGGTGTGAGCTGCCGCACCGGCACGTCGCCGGTCGGAAGATCCGAAGGGGTGGGCGCCTGGGTGCCGGGAAGGGAGGCCGCCGCCGATCCGTAGCGGATGCCGAGCCGAACCCGATCCGCCGCGGAGGCGCCGCTGACGGTGGCCAGAAGGAACCCGGCCAGGGAGCTGTCGCCGGCACCGACGGTGCTCCGCACGCGAGTGGGGGGCGGCGCGCCCTGCCATGCTCCCTCGGCGGTGACCAGCACGGCTCCGTCGCCGCCGAGCGTGACGAACGCAGCCCCGACGCGCACAGGCACGAGTGACCGCGCGATCTCGGCCACGGTGTCGGCCAGTGCGCGAGACGGGTCGAGCGAGACCCCGGCGAGGTCCGCCAGCTCGTCCTCGTTGGGTTTGATGAGGTCGGGACGCCCGTCGGCGACCACCGCGCGGAGCGCCTCACCCGACGTGTCGACTGCGATCGACGGCGCCCTGTCACCCCACCGGGAGCGCACGGCGCGGATCAGCCGGACGTAGTAGTCGCTCGGGAGGCCGGGAGCGAGCGATCCGGCGAGCACGAGCCAGTCCGCACCACCAGCGGTCTCGACGACGGCCTCCTCGAGCGCGTCCGCCTCGGCGTCGGCAAGCGGGGCTCCCGGGAGGTTCAGCTTGGTGGTCTCGCCCTCCGGGTCGGCGATGGTGAGGTTGGCGCGCACCGACCCGCGCACGGGCACCGTGCGGACGGGAAGCCGCGCCCCGCGGAGGGCGCCCGCGAAGGGGTCACCGTCGTTCAGGGGCAGGACGGCGACGGTCGGATGGCCTGCCGCAGCGATCACGCGAGCGACGTTGATGCCCTTTCCTCCGGCATCTTCGCGGGCCGCAGAGGCCGCCTGCACCGCGCCGACCCGAAGCGGAGCCGGGAGAGCGATGGTGCGGTCCAACGAGGGATGGGTCGTAACGGTGACGATCATGCGACATGCACCTCCACGCCCGCCTCTTCGAGGGCCGAGGCCAGAGCGCCGGCCGGCGCGGTGTCGGTGAGGAGCGCATCCACCGCGGTCAGCGGCGCAAACGAGACGAGCAGCTCGGAATCGAACTTCTCCGCGTCGGCGAGGACGACCACGCGACGTGCCGACGCGACGATCGCACGTTTGACGGCCGCCTCGTCGGGGTCGGGGGTACTCAAGCCGAATGCCGCCGACACCCCGTTGGTGCCGATGAACGCCACATCGGGACGCAGGCGCCCGATGGCCTCGACCGTCTGGGCACCGACGGCCGCCGCGGTGAGCCCGCGCACGCGACCCCCGATCGCGGTGAGTCCTACACCACTTCCCGCCAGCAGATGGGCTGTCGTCATGGAGTGCGTGACGACTTCGATGGGCGAGGACTCCCGCGCCGTGCCCGCGAGGTCTTGTGCGACGGCTGCCACCGTGGTCCCGGCGTCGAGGTAGACCGATCCCGTGAAGGAGTCGCCCAGGAACGTGATCGCCGCGCGGGCGATGGCTTGCTTGGCGGGGTTGCGCACACCGGCACGCTCGGCGAAGGAGGGCTCCGCCGTGCTCACCCGGGCGCGAGCGACCGCGCCTCCATGCACACGGCGGACGGTCCCCGCGACCTCGAGCGCCGCCAGATCACGACGCACGGTCTCGGTGGTGACGGCGAACCGGTCGGCGAGGTCAACGACCGACACGCGGCCATCGGCCGCGATCAGTTCCTCGATTTGGTGCTGGCGCTCCGTCGCGTACATCGGTCCTCCTTGAACAGGCCACACGTTACAACACGTAGCAACATGTTCACAAGAGCCAAACCCACACGTTCCCACATTTGTGGACGGGGACGACTCCGCCCGGTCCGGTCGAGAAGACCGGCGGGAAAACGAAGGAGGCCCCGACACCTGTCGGGGCCTCCCCACGAGGGATGCGGCGGGGCTCAGGCCTCGCTCATCACCGTGACCTCGCGCTGGCCGCGGGCAGCCAGCGCTGCGGCGCGGGCGGCGAGGCGGCGAGCCTGCTCGGCCTGACCGGCGTCGAGGATCTCCTGGTCGACCTGCACGCTCTCGACCTTGTTCACGCCGTTGTACTTCTCGATGTACGCGTCGAGCTCGGGACCGCTCGTCCACGACGTGATGAGGCAGTAGCGGGGCGAGTCGCCGTAGTGGGTCGCCGCGTGCCACAGCCGCTGCGTGTCGATCACCAGCTGCGCGCCGGCCGGCAGCGCGATCCGCGTCTCCTGGCTCGGGTCGGTGCGGTTCTCGCGCAGGACGAAGAAGCTGTCCTTGTCATCGGTGAGGTTGAAGAAACTGCGCACGACCCAGCCGGTGCCATCGGGGTTGAGGCGGTTGTTGTCGTCCTGGTGGAGGTTGTACAGGCAGTCCGCGTACGTGTTCGGCTGCAGTTCGATGATGCGGCAGCGGCCGACGTTCGCCCCCGGCTCCAGCGCGCGCTCAGTGAGCGTCGGCGCGATCGCGGTCTGCGAGTCGATCCAGACGCCGTCCTTGTCGGTGCGCGGCGGCTTGTGGTTCCAGAAGCCGTTGCACTCGATCTCTCCCTTGGCCGAAGCCAGAGGAGCGAAGCGGGTGTCGCCCGAGGACTTCCAGTCGACGTACTCGACGTCGAGCCATTCCTTGGGGTCGATCGGCTTGTTGTACATGTCGAGGACGACGTAACCGGTCTCCTCCAGAGCAGCGCTCTTGATGTATGCCATGACGGATCATGCCCTTTCTGTCGGTCCAGCGAAGTTTTTACAGGCCCGACTTAGGCAAGCCTACAGAGCGCCGCTGCCGGGCCGACTAGACTCGTCCGGGGTTTCGAGGAGCGATACGAGAGCATGACCACAGCCACGAATGTCGATGCGACCGCCGTCAACACGATCGACTGGCTCTCGGCATCCGACACCACGATCGTCGTCCCCGTCTACCAGCGTCAGTACCGGTGGGACATCGGCGGCTGCGAACAGCTCCTCCGTGATGTGCGGGCCGTCGCCGACGCCGCCGCCGACGACACGCACTTCATCGGCTCGATCCTCTCGACTGCCGCGGATGCCGCCGGCGCCGATGGCGCCCACCTCGTCCTCATCGACGGTCAGCAGCGCATCACGACGCTCATGCTGCTCATCGCGGCGCTTCATCACACCCTCGTCGTGGACGACCCGGACACAGCGGCTGAGCTCGAGCGCGTGCTCGTCCGCGCCGATGATCCTGAGGCGACGAAGCTCCGCCCCCACCGGGCGTGGGCCGACGTGTTCGAGAGTGTTGTGCTCGACCGTCGCTCGCCGGAGGACACTGATCGGGTGTCGCGGTTCGACGACAACTATGCGTTTTTCCGAAGTCAGATCCGCCCCGACGAGGCCGCGCACATCTGGCGCGGACTGCGACGCCTCGAGCACGTGTCGATCACGCTGGGCGCCGGCGCCAACGCTCAGCAGATCTTCGAGAGCCTCAACTCCACCGGAGAGCCGCTGCGCGACCACGAGCTCATCCACAACTACGTGCTCATGGGGCTCACCCACGGCGAGCAGACCGAGATCGAGCGCGAGTACTGGCTTCCCATCGAGCAGAACACCGGAGACGAGATCGGTGCGTTCTGGCGCCACTACCTCGTGATGCTCACGGGGCGTGAAGTCACCGTCACCGGCGGGCGCGGCGTCTACGACACCTTCCGCGCACGCTTCCCCCGACTGGACATCGATTCCCTTCGCGCCCACGCCGCGCAGTGGCGCGAGTTCTCGGAGATCTACCGCACGCTGATCGAGCCGGCGGCGATCGACGACACGGCGTTGCGCGACCAGTTCGCCTGGTTGAACACCTTCGGGCGAGGGATGTACCCGCTCGTCATGGGCCTGTATCGGGACTATCTCCATGGTTCGCTCCCCGCCCACGACCTCGTGAGGATTGTCGAGTACCTGCAGTCGCTCCTGTTGCGCCGGGAGATCCTGGGGCTGTCCAACGACCGCCTCGTCGCCCGGCTGTGCCGCGCCTCGGCCGTCGGGATCGACGCTCTCTCGCACGCGATCGGACGCATCACGCCGTCCGACCAGAGGACGCGGGTCGGACTCAAGTACAGCGCTCTCCCCCACGCCACCTACGTGCTCGGCCGCCTCTCCGACGTCTCGCCCGACGAGCCCGTCGACCTCGACCACCTGGTTCCGCTCGCTCCGGGCGACGAGTGGAGCGGCGACGGTACACGCCGCTGGGCGGACCTCAGCGACGACGAGCAGAACGCGCACCGCGCCCTCGCACCCACGCTCGGCAACCTCGCACTCCTCGAACCCGAGCTGGCCGAGCGGGCCTTCGACGTCGACTTCCCCACCAAGCGGGGCATCTACGCCCGGAGCGGTATCGCGCTCAGCCGGGAGGTCGCCGAGTCCGCCACATGGGGAACGGCCGCGATCGCCGCGCGCACGGAGAACCTCACCGCCGCGTTCATGCAGGTGTGGTCACGGCCCGACGTCGTCGGCATCGATGACGACAACCTCACCCCCGTGCTCGACGCCAAGATGCGTCGCGGGTGGCCTCCGGGATGGCAGCGCGAGTTCGACTACGTCGAGTTCCGCGGCGAGCACTGGGAGGTCAAGGACGTCAAGTACCTCTTCCACCGCATCTTCCAGCGCCTGTGGGCGGAGTCCCGCCAGAGCGTCATCGACTTCAGCGCACGCCGCGGCGGGCCCGTGTACCCCGCGATGGCGTGGAACGGCCAGTGGGACGAGATCGCCCCGGGCCAGTTCCTCTACCTCGGGTGGGACTCGCGGTACATGCTCTCTGCCGTCCAAGGCGTCCTCGACGAGGCCGGATGGGCGTCCGACGTCTTCCTCAAGTACTCCTACATCGGCGACGCGATGCCCTGACGACGCCCGTCGCTCACGTTTCCGCCAACACGAGGGTGTTCTCGCCACTGTCGCGCAAGGTCACCGACCGGCCGCTCGGCTCACTCGACACCTCGGATAGTGCGGCGCCCATGGAGCGCAAGCGGACGACGTCTGCGTCGAAGTCGTCGGTGTAGATCACGACGACGGGCTCGTCACAGCCCCGCGCCTCGGCGTCAGGAAACAGCCAGATCCCGGCGTCGCCTCTGCCGCCGGGGCCCACGTGAACGGTGCGGAATCCCGGGAAGATCTCCTGATCGAACAGCGCCGTGAAGCCGAAAGCAGCGCTATAGAACGACAACGCCGCGTCGAGGTCAGAAACGCGCACAACGGCTCGTCCCACTCGGTTCATGTGTTTTCTCCTTGTCGGATGGTGGTCTCAGGCTCGGACGCTCGCACGCGTCGCTCTACGGAGGTTCGTGGGAGGCGATTGTCTTGGAGGTAGGCACGCAAGCGGTCACGCACGGCCGCGGTGTCGGTCTCGTCGGGCGCCGTGAGCGCGTGCAGCGCGAGCCCGTCGAGGAGGGCGTGAAGCCGCGCGGCCGCGCCGTCTAGGGCGTCGGGATCGGCGGTGTCGCCCGCCGACCATGCCAGCACTGCACGACAGACTCCGCGGACGTCGTCGTGGAGAGCGCGTGCCTCGTCGCGGAGGCTCTCATCGGTCACCGAGAGCAGCCCAAGCTGAAGTTGAGCGACAAGTTCCAGCCGCCGCTCCGCGTCCAACGGCAGCAACTCCTCGAGCACGCCGACGGCCCGCGCCATTCCCTCACCCTCCACCGCCCGGATGCGAGCACCCGCACGGCTGCGGATCTCGGCCAGACAGAAGCGGCGCAGTGCCTCCTGCGTGGGAAACGCCCGCCGAAGGGACGCGACGGCGAGCCCCGACTCCGCCGCCACGGCGCGAACGCTCACCCCGGCGATGCCGTCGCGCTCCAGCACACGGAGAGCGGCTGTCGCGATCTCCCGCTCGCGCTGTTGCGGATCGATTCGGGTGACCACGATCAGCCCCGAGCCCCGAGCGCGGCGGCCGGCGCCCGGCGCGGCCACACGGTGTAGCTCACCGCCCAGATGACATCGACGGCGACGATGATCCCGAGGATCCGCAGATACCCTTCGAGCGCCGCCGTGCGCTCGGGCGCGCCCACCACGAGCACGAGCGCACCGATGATGCCGGCGGCGATCGCGGCAGCCACAAGGGTGAGGCCGACATCACGCCAGCATGCCCGCGCGTACGCCGCGCCATAGAGCTTCGGCCGTGGCGGCGCCCCGTCGAATCGGCGGGCGAACACAGAGTCCGCCCACGCGATCATGCGGTGACCGTAGGCGATCGACACGCCGATGTAGAGAGCGGCCAGCCCGTGATGCCAGGACGCCGTGCCGCCGCCGAGCAGGTCGACCGCGACGAGGATCAGGAGCACCGCGTCGATGACAGGTGCAAGGGCGAGGAGGACGAGCCCCAGTCGACGCCGGCGCAGCAGATAGCGCGCGGAGAGCCCCGCGAGGATCGCCACCCAGAAAGCCACTTCGCACGCGATGATCGCGATCAGGATCATGCCATCCTCCAATTAGTACAGTCGTACTCAATGGAGTGTAGACGATCGGGATGTCGATCGCGCACGGGCTGGCGGGGGCTGATCGCACTCGTCAGGCTGCCACACGTGCGTCGATAGACTGCGTCCACAGTCAGCGTCGACTCACCCGAATCAGGAGTTCCCATGCGCAAGCGCTGGATCGCGCTCATCGTCGTCGGTGCCGTCCTTCTTCTCGCCATCGTCGGCGGGTACTGGGCAGGACGCCACCTCTTCCACATGCCCTCGGCGCGCGGCGTCGACTCCGTCATCGGCGAGCTCAAGGGAACGCGGGTGCTCGGGGTGTTCGCCCACCCCGACGACGAACAGACCGTGAACGGCCTGTTCTGGCGCGCGAAGGATCGCGACGGCGCCTACACGGCCATGATCACGATGACCGCCGGCGAGGCGGGGCACCAGACACCGGAAGTCGCCCGGCAGAGCGACCTGGGGATCGTGCGCAAAGCGGAAGCCCTGAAGAACAGCTTCCACTTGGGCGTCGATGAACACGAAGTGTGGGACTACCCCGATGGCGGCGTTCCCGGCGTATCGGAAGAGGAGCTCGTCTCCCGGGTCGTCGAGACGCTGAAGCGCGTGCAGCCGGATGTGGTCGTCGGTTTCTGGCCCGCGAGCGGGGCGACCGGCCACAAGGACCACATGGAGGCGGGGCGAATCACCGAGCTCGCGATCGCACGTGTGGCGGCCGAAGGCGGCTCCTACCGCGGTCCTGCGCACCTCGTCTACACGATCAGTCCGACGACCGCTCTGGAACTGTTCGGCGGTGAACAGGGAAAGCTCGTCGTCGCCAACCAGCCCGACCCCGAGTACGCGATGTCGGCAGAAGTGGGAAAGAAGCACGACGGGTGGCGCATCCACGCCTCGCAGGCGGACTACCTGCAGTCGTCCTACGGCCTCCCGGCGTGGCTCGTCTACGCCCTGTGGGACCAGGAGTTCTACCACGTGCGGGATCTCGCGGCAGATCCCCTCACGCCATAGCGGCGCGTCGTTCGGGCGTCAGTCCGCGGCCTCGTAATGCGCGATCTTCTCGTCGAGAACCCCGATCGCGCGCTCGAGCTGCGACATGCGGCGTTGCAACTCCGCACGGTGAGCGGTGAGGAAGGCGACGCGATCGTCGGACGAGGCCGTGCCGCGCAGCATCGAGGTAAACTCGCGCAGGTCGGCGATCCCGAGGCCCGCCGAACGCAGGCAGCTCAGCAGCCCGACCCAGAACACGTCGTCTTCGGAGTAGCGCCGGTGACCCCCGGCAGCCCGAGCGACCGGACCGAGCAGGTGCTCCTTCTCGTAGTAGCGGAGTGTGTCGAGAGAAAGCCCCGTCCGCTCGACCACCTCACCGGGCGACAGTGTTGCCGACATTCGATTCCTCCCTCGCGCGGCTCGGCGTCGATGTCGCCGACCATCGTCCAGCTTGGCACCTGGAGCGCGGTCCAGGTCACGCCGTCGTGCTGCGGAGGGTCCCGAACGGCGCGCGTGTGCCCTGACGACGGAACGCGCCGAATCGAGCGCGCGCCCTGACGGTAGAGGCGCAAATCGGACGATGACCTGACCGACCACCCCTACGATCGCGCACATGACAGGCCTCCCCCGCCGCACCCGAGCCGGCTATGCCCTCGGCGGCGTCGCCTCCGGCACCTATGGAACGGTGCCCGGACTCATCCTCATGCCTTTCCTCACGGACCTGCTCGGAGTCGAAGCGGTCATCGCCGGCCTGATCGTGTTCGCCCCCAAGGCGTGGGACTTCTTCCTCAATCCGATCGCCGGCACGCTGAGCGACCGGTCCCGGCATCCGCTCGATCGCCGGCGGCCGTTCATCCTCCACGCCGGGCTCCTGCTCGCCCTCGCCTTCGTCGCGATGTTCTTCGGCCCCACCGCTCCCCCCGTCGCCGGAGCGCTGTGGGTGCTCGTCTTCTCTCTCGGGGCGGCGACGGCGTACGCGTTCTTCCAGGTGCCGTACCTCGCCATGTCCGCCGAGATCACCGACGACTACACCGAGCGCACCCGGCTCATCACCTGGCGCGTGATCGTGTTCACGCTGGCGATCCTCGTCTCGGGAGCCACGGCACCGCTTCTCGTGGAGACCGTCGGCGGGGTCGAGGGTTACCGCGTCATGGCCGGCGTCATGGCGGCGCTCATCGTCGCGGGGGCGATCGGGGTGTGGTGGTCCACTCGCGGGGTTCCCCTCACACGACACGAGAGCGCGGGAGGGCGCCTGGGGGAGCAGTTGCGCGTGGTGCTGTCCAATCGTGACGCGCGCTCGCTCGTCACGGCGTACGTCTTGCAGGCCGTGGCGATCGGCATGGTGCTCTCGGGCGTCGTCTACGCCGCGCGACACGTGGTGCACGACCCGAGCGTCGCCACCGTCGCCTTCGTATGCTTCGTCGGTCCCGCGGTCGTGCTCACTCCGGCGTGGTCGCGAATCAGCCGCGCCGTGGGAAAGAAGCGGGGGTTCGTCGTCGCGTCGCTCGTGATGCTCGCCGGGTTCGTCGCGCTCCTCTCGGCAGGCAGCGGCTCATCCGTGCCGCTTCTCATCGCCGCGGCGGTCATCGGGGTCGGGTACGCCGGAGCGCAGCTGTTCCCCCTCGCGATGCTCCCCGACATCGCCGCGGAAGACGCGCGAATCAGCGGCACCAACCGCATCGGCATGATCTCCGGCGTGTGGTCGGGGTTCGAGCTGCTGGGATACGCATTCGGCCCCGCCCTGCTGGGCCTGGTGCTGAGCATCGGCGGGTACGTCGCCACCGGCGGTGCCGAGGTCACGCAATCCCCGACCGCGCAAACCGCGATCGTGGTCGGGATATCGGTGATCCCGGCTGTGCTCTGCGCACTCAGCCTGCTCCCGCTGTCGCGTTATCGCCTCGATGCGCTCCTGCGGGCGCGGTCGGCGTGACCCTGCTCGTCGCGGGCGGCGGAGTCACCAGCGCGGCGGTACGCGTCCGACAGAGCGTCCCTGCTCGTCGAGGAGATGCCCGTTGCGCTTGCGTGCACGGAGCACCGTCCATCGATCGGTCACGTCGACGCCCTCGCCCCACGCCGCCTCGATCGCCGCGAGGGCGGTGAGGCTGCGTGCCCGCACGCCGACGTAGAGGGGCGCCGCACCCACGAGGATGCCCACGCGATGGGTCTCGGGTAGCCGCGCCGCCCGTATGGCCGCCTGTTCGGGGTCGGTGGCACGCGCCCACAGCACGGCGCCGCGGCGGTAACCTGCCGCGGGCATCGCGACGTCGCAGCCCACTCTGATCTGTCCCGATGCGATCGCCCGGTCCACGGTGCGGCGCGCGGTCGCTTCGGAGACGCCGAGCTGTGCGGCGATGGCGGCCGCCGGGAGGCGAGGATCCGCTTCCAAGACGGCGGCCAGTTCGGCGACGATCTCGGGTCGCGGCGGCCTCGGGCGGTCACCGGGTGGAGCATCCCGCATCAGACGCTCTTGCGACCGGGAGAGTGCGCGAAGCCGCCACCCGGAGTCTTCCGCGACGATCGCGGCTGCGACATCCATCCGCCGCACGACGGCGCCTCGGCCCTCCACCTCGCGCATCCGCGCGCCCAGCATCGGCAATCCGCCGGCAGCCGCCACGAGAAGGAGCGCCCCCGCCGACGTCTCGTCGACGCTCAGCACCCACGGCAAGGCGGCGAGGTCACCGACAATCGACACGGCTGTTCCGGGCTCCAGGAGGACCACGGCGACGTCGGTCGACGCAGACCACCGTTCCGGCGTCGGCCAGGCCGTGAGCCATGCGAGCGACTGCTCCGCCATGGCCTGCCAGTGTCGAGCGACCGTCGCGGCATCGGCGCCGACTGCCGAGGCGATGCGGGTCCACGGAGCACGTCCGTCGATCTGCAGCGCATGGAGGATCGCGAGGTCGAGCTCGCTGAAGCCGTGGGGAACGCTCACCTGACGAATCATACGAACAGCCGCGGTTCACCTGACGAATATGACCTTGCAGACCGTCCAACACTGCAAGCGTCTCTAGCTTCGGAGCATGGAAATGACGGAAGACGCCATCTTCGCCACGATCGAGGACCTCGTGGCGATGGCGCCTCGAGCGACGGGCTCTCCGGGTGGCGAGGCGGCCGCCGCCTATGTGCAGCGACGCTTCGACGCGGCAGGCCTCGCGGCCGAAGTCCTCGAAGTTCCCTCGTTCGCCTGGCGTGCCACGACGTGCACGGTGCGCGTGGCCGGTGAGGAATCCGAGTGCGCCCCGATCCTCCATTCCGCTCTCCCGTCGCACGACTGGACCGGGACGGCAGACCACCGCATCGAGGCACCCGTCGTGGACATCGGCACCGATCGCGTGCGCCGCCACGATGTCCGCGGCGCGATCGTCCTCTTCGACCTCACGTTCGACATGACCGTGGCCCACTCGCTGCCGCTGACGATGTATCTCCACGATCCAGGTCGGAAGGTGCTGCGTCGCGACGTGCTGCGCGGCCGGAACCCCTACGTCACCTCACTCGCACGGACGATGACCGATGCCGCGGCCGGCGGTGCGCGCGCGGTGATCGGTGTGCTCCGGGACTATCCCGACTCGCGGAACTACCACAACGAGTACTACCGCCGCACGCTGTTCATGCTCCCGGGAGCGTGGGTGACCCGCGCCGAGGGCGAGCGGTTGCGGACGCTCCTCACCGCGTCGCCATCGGCAGCGTTGTCGCTCTCGGTGGAGCGGGAGGGTGTCGTGTCGCGGACGGTGATCGGGGTTCTCCCCGGGCGCACCAACCAGGCCGTCATGGTGCAGTCACACCACGACTCGATTGGGCCAGGCGCCGTCGAAGACGCGTCGGGAACCGCCGAGGTGATCGCACTCGCGGAGCGAGCCGGGACTGAAGCGGCGGAGGGGCGCGTACGAGAGAAGAGCCTCCTGTTCGTCACCTTCGACACCCACTTCACGGGCTATCAGGCTCATCAGGAGTTCGCGCGGCGCTACGTCCTCTCCCCCGACTCGCCCTGGAACATCGTGCTCAACGCGACGATCGAGCACATCGGGCTGCGGGCCGTGGAAGGTGCCGACGGGGGGTTCGTGAACACCGGAGAGACCGAGCCTCGCGGGATGTTCCTCAACGTCAACCCGGCCCTCACGGTGCGCATTGCCCGGAAAGTACGACGACACGGGCTCCACGGAACGAGCCTCATGGGCGCCGCCGCGCTGGAGTTCTTCGCGGGAGGGATCCCCACCGACGCGTCGTTCACCCTCGTCTCGGGCGTTCCGACCGTGAGCCTCATCTCCGGGCCCCTGTATCTGTATGACGACGCCGACACGATCGAGCGCATCGACCGGGCGCAACTCGTGCCGGTGGCGAGGTTCTTCGCCGACCTCCTCGACGACGTCGACCGGCGACGCGGCGCTACGCTCGGGACGATGCCCGCACCGCTACGCCGTCTCCTCCCCCGTGGCCGATGGTGAGGGTCCGCTTCCCTGCACGACGCATCGACGGGAGCATCGGCGAACAGACCGGGCTCGTGGAGCTGCCGACCTCGCCGCCGCCGCCCGCCGGCTATCCGTTCGTCGTGTACGGGCACATGACCACCGGCGGATCGGCGCGATCGGCACCGAGCATCGGCGACCCCACGCACCCGGAGTGGCGACGGATGTCGCAGGGCGACGTGCTGTGCGGCCTCCTCCGACGCCGCGGATTCGCCGTGCTGCGCCCGGACTACGAGGGCCTCGGCAGCCCGGGTCCGCACCCGTACCTGATCGGGTCGTCGCTGGCGGAATCCATGCTGGCGATGGTCCGCTCGCGGGAGCAGTTCGGTGTACCGCTGTCGCGTCGGTGGTTGGCCGCGGGGCATTCCGAGGGCGCGGTCGCCGCCCTCCACGCCGCACAACGGCATGGTCACGAAGGCGGGGACACCGAACTCGTGGGAGTGGCCGCATTCGCGCCGGTGACGCGGATGGAGCTGACGATCGGAGCGATGCGGCGCGTGCGGGTGCGCGTTCCGGGGTCCGGGATCGTGTCGGCCCTCACGGCCCTCATGTTGCAGGGCGCGGCGACGGAAGACCCTCGGCTGGCGGATCTGCTGCACGGCGACGGCCTCAGTCCAGCGGCGCGGCGGCTGTGGCCGACGCTGGGGCAGCTCTCGCTCACCGAGCTCGCTGAGCGCTCGTCCTGGGGAGCCTTGCCGCCTGGGAGCATCGGCGGGGAGTCGAGCGACGAGGTGTTCGCATTGCTGGCGCAGAGCTTCCGGAGGAATGACGTGGCGGGGCTGACGGATCTGTCGGTGCCCGTGCGCATCGACGCCGGGCTCGTCGACGAGGTGGCGCCCGCGCCGTTGACGCGACGCCTCATCCGCGGCTATCGAGCGGCAGGAATGGACGTGACCGCGCGCTGGTGGCCGACGCACCACTCCGGGGTGGTGCGGGAAGCGTATGCGCCGCGCGAGGCGGCAGAGTGGATCGCGGCGCGGTTCTGAACGGGGCGGATCGACGTATCCGGACTCGGGCCGCCGCGAGGATGAGGCGCTTCCCATCTCGCCTGCTGACATATCGAGCCACGAAGTCCGGGCATACGCTCGCATGGTTAGGTCTCGCGTCGCCAAAGAGTGAGATGACGATGTCTTAACTGAGGCGGGAAGTCGACATGTACACGGCCGGGTAGATCCGGCGTCGGTGGCGCGAGAAACGGCTCATCGTAGGAGCGGAAGCGTGACGGCTCGATTTCGTTGTCGCGCATCGGTCAGAATGATTCCGATAAGGAGGCGTTGATGGGTTTCTACGTGCGAAAGAGCGTGAAGGCGGGTCCGTTCCGCTTCAGCATGAGCAAATCCGGCCTAGGAGTAAGCGCTGGAGTGCCCGGATTCCGCGTCGGGTCAGGTCCGCGCGGCAACTACGTCAGCATAGGCGGAAACGGCGTGTCGTACAGAACCACACTCAGCCCCCGAGTGCCCGCCGCACCCACACCCTTCGTCCCCATCGAGTACGCACCCAGCTCCGTCATCATGGAGGACGTGAGCGGAGCGACTGCGATGACTCTCGCACCCACAGGCGGTGGAGACATCGTCGAGCAGCTGAACACCGCGGCCAGTCGTTTTCGGTGGGCGTGGACCATCGCCATCGTTGCTGCAGTGCTCGGGATGGCGATGCTCCCCTATGGCACGGTCCTTTGGGCGGTCGCGATACCGCTCTGCTGGTGGCTCTTTCTCCGAGACGCAGCACGAGGCAAGGTCGTGCTGCTATACGACGTCAAGGACGCTACAGCCGACTGGTTCGACACTCTCGTGACCAACTGGGAGTGGATGACACGGTCCGAGAAACTATGGCGCACCGTACAGTCGGGCCGCGTGCAGACGGTCTACCAACACAAGACAAACGCCGGAGCCGGCAAGCTGGTCGAACGCATACCTCTCACCGCTCGACTGACGGGGCCGAAGCACATCTCAACCAACGTCGCAGTTCCGACGCTTGAAGCCGGGAAGGCGGGGCTCTACTTCCTGCCCGATCGTCTCCTCGTGCGGGAAGGCAAGCACTATACGGATGTCGCATACGCGCGACTGCGGGCGCAGGGAAATGGCCAGCGCTTCATCGAGAGCCCGGGAGGTCTGCCGCGGGATGCGCACCAAATCGACCACACCTGGCAGTACGTCAACGTGAAGGGCGGTCCCGACCGCCGCTTCAAGAACAACCCGATGCTACCGATCATGTTGTACGGCGCACTTGATCTGACCACCATCGACGGCCTCAACTGGCAAGTTCAGACTTCCCGACACGAAGCAGCTCCAAGCATCGCACAGACCCTTTCTGCGACCCCGCGGGTCGACATCGTGCCGTGATCCACGGCGTCTGCCGCCCATCCACGCAACTGCCACTCGCGGGCGCCCGTCAGGCTCCTGACGATCTGGGCTTCCAGTCGATGCGAGTGGCCCCGCGCGGTCCTCGCAGACCAGCAGTCCGGGCCTCAGCATCGGCAGACCGGAGCTGGTAGCCGCCGACACAAAAAACGTCCGCACAACGGGAGAGGAAGAGGTGGACGAGTGGGCCGTTCAGCCGCAAAAACTCGCCGAATCTACTGCTGGGGTACCTGGACTCGAACCAAGAACAACTGAACCAGAATCAGCCGTGTTGCCAATTACACCATACCCCAAGGGTGTGTCACCGAAGTGGCACCGAGGGACGAGTCTACCCGACCGGAGCGGGGCGTCCAAACCCACCGGGCCCCGGGCGTTTCGTCCCGCCGCGCTCCCTCGCCGCGTGCGAGCTCAGCCGTCAGCCGATGTGCTGGACGAGGGCGTCGAGGCGGCGGAGCGACTCCGTCTTGCCGAGGAGCTCCATCGACTCGAACAGCGGAGGCGACACGCGACGGCCACTCACCGCGACGCGTAGGGGCCCGTATGCGACTCGCGGTTTCAGCCCCAGCCCCTCGATGAGCGCCTCAGACAGCGCCTCCTGGAGGGCAGCGGCGGTGAAGTTCTGCTCGGGGACGAGCTCCAACGCTCCCACCGACGCCACGAGCACCTCGCCCGCGTTGGCGGGGAGGCCCTTCAGGGCATCCTCGTCATAGGTCACTTCGTCGCGGAAAAGGAAACCGAGGAGTCCGGGCGCTTCACCGAGGAGCTGCATGCGCTCCTGGACGAGAGGCGCCGCCGCCGCCAGGATCCGCTCCTGCTCCGCCGTCAAGGTCTCCCCCACGAGTCCCGCGGTCCGCAGGTACGGCAGAAGGCGCGCGGCGAAGTCAGCCGGCTGCAGCATGCGGATGTGGTCGCCGTTGATGGACTCCGCCTTCTTCTGGTCGAAGCGGGCCGGGTTGGGGTTGACGTCGACGATGTCGAACGCCGCGATGAACTCCTCGAGCGAGAACACGTCGCGGTCGGGGGCGATCGACCAACCGAGGAGCGCCAGGTAGTTGAGCAGCCCCTCGTGGATGAAGCCACGCTCCCGATGGAGGAAGAGGTCGGCCTGCGGATCGCGCTTGGAGAGCTTCTTGTTGCCCGTCTCCCCCAGCACGAGCGGCATGTGCCCGAAGCGCGGTACGAAGTCGGTCACCCCCGCATCGATCAGGGCGCCGTAGAGCGCCAGCTGTCGCGCAGTGGAGGGCATGAGGTCCTCGCCGCGGATGACGTGGGTGATGCCCATGAGGGCGTCGTCGACGGGGTTGGTGAAGGTGTAGAGCGCCTGCCCGCCCGCGCGCACGACGACGAAGTCGGGGAAGGATCCGGCGGGGAAGGTGACCTCACCGCGGATCAGGTCGACGTAGGTGAGGTCGTGATCGGGCACGCGAAGGCGCCACGCGGGCTCGCGTCCCTCGGCGCGGAACGCCGCCTTCTGCTCGTCGGTGAGGTCGCGATCGTAGTTGTCGTAGCCGAGCTGCTTGGCGCGGCCGGCGGCCTCGTTACGCGCGTCGATCTCCTCGGCCGTCGAGTACGACTCGTACACCGCCCCGGACGCGATCAGCCTCTCGAGGACGCCGGCGTAGATGTCGCGGCGCTGCGACTGGCGGTACGGCGCGTGCGGGCCGCCCTTCTCTACGCCCTCGTCCCAGTCGATCTCGAGCCAGGTGAGGGCGTCGACGAGCTGGCGGTAGCTCTCCTCGCTGTCGCGCGCGGCGTCGGTGTCCTCCACGCGGAAGATGAGCTTGCCGCCGGTGTGACGCGCATACGCCCAGTTGTAGAGGGCGGTGCGGACCATCCCCACGTGCGGAAGGCCCGTCGGGGAGGGGCAGAACCGCACGCGGACGTCGGTTCCGGAGGCGGTGGTGGTGCGGGGATCGATCGCTGCAGACATCCCCGCCAGTCTAGTTGCCGCCGCTCGTCGCCTCCGCGGCCGGCACCGCCGCCGCCGTGGCCGCAGCGACCGCCCGCTCGAGCGCCCGGAGCACGGTGGCAACGGCCGGAACCCGGTCGGCCCCGTGTGCCGTGACGACGTGGATGAGTCGCTCGTCGCCCGCGAGGAGGGGGCGTGTGACGATCCCGGGCAGTGCGGGGAACGAGGCGACACCGAGCGCCGGCAGCGTCGCGACGCCGATCCCCTGCGCGACGAGCCCCTCGACAGCGACGACATTGTCGGTCTCGAAACCGATCCGCGGCGTGAAGCCCGCGCGGCCGCAGAGCTCCAGAAGGTGTCCGCGACAACGCGGGCAGCCCGCGATCCAGTTCTCCTCGGCGAGGAGCGCCACGTCGATGACGTCGCGGTCCGCGACGGGATGATCCTCCGGCACGACGACGAGCAGATCGTCGCGCCCGACCGTCCGCACCGACAGGCCCCGCGCGCTCACCCCGTGCGGATCGGCGCGGTCGCCGGGGTACGCGAAGGTCACGGCGATGTCGGCACGGTCGTCACGGACGGCGGCCACCGCCTCCGGCGGTTCCGCCTCGACATACGTGAGCGAGACACCCGGATGACGGCGAGCGAGATCACGCAGCAACCGCGGCAGAATCGTCGGAGTGGCGGAGGGGAATCCGAGGATCCGCACGGTGCCCGCCTCCAGCCCGCGCAGCTCTGCGAGCTCGCCGACGGCGGCGTCGAGCGCCGTGGTCACCGACGGAGCGTGTCGGGCGAGCACGCGCCCCGCCTCCGTGAGGCGGACACGCCGTCCCACGCGTTCGAGGAGCGGAAGGCCGAGCTTCGTCTCGAGGCGCCTCATCTGCTGGCTGACCGCCGGCTGGCTGTATCCGAGCAGGTCGGCCGCCGCGGTGAGCGACCCCGCGTCGGAGATCGCCTTGATCACGCGGAGATCGTGGACGTCGAGCTGCGCGTCATCTGCCATCCCTACACATAAGCATCCGTGATGCTTTTCATGCAACACCTGCCGTGGACGAATGAACCCACGCCGGTCATGCTGGGGCCATGTCGCCCCTTGCCGCTCCCGTCGTCTCAGCCACCGCGCCGCGCGGCCTCGCCGAGGTGCGAGCCGAGTTCGTCGATGCGCACGGCTACCTCGCGGCGTGCACCGCGGGCCTCCCCACCCTCGGCACGCGCTCGGCGATCATGGGTGACCTCCTCGGGCGCCCCGACCCGCTGCACTATGCCGCGGTGGTCGAAGCATCCCGAAGCCACTTCGCCCGGCTGGTGGGGGTGAGCCCCGACCGGGTGGCGATCGGCGCCCAGACCTCGGTGTTCGCGGCACTCCTCGCCGCTTCACTCCCCGACGGAGCGGAAGTCCTCTGCCCCGACGACGAATTCTCGTCCCTGGCCCTGCCCTTCGTGCACGCGGGACGGGGGATCACCGTGCGGACGGCTCCGTTGGCAGAGCTGGCGGCGGCGGTGCGCCCGGGCACCGCGATGGTGGCCTTCTCGCTCGTCCAGTCGGCCTGCGGCTCGGTGGCCGATGCCGACGCCATCGTCTCCGCCGCGCGCGCCGTCGGGGCACGGACGTTCTGCGACGTGACGCAGGCCGCGGGATGGATGCCCGTGACCGCCGACCGGTTCGACGCCGTCGTCTGTCACGCATACAAATGGCTGTGCGCGCCCCGAGGGGTCGCGTTCCTCACCCTCGGCGCAGACCTCGCCGCGACCCTGCGTCCGGTCCACGCAGGCTGGTATGCGGGTGAGGACCCCTGGGCCTCCTGCTACGGGGTCGATGCGACGCTCGCGAGCGACGCGCGCCGGTTCGACGTCTCCCCCGCCTGGCAGGCCTTCGTCGGGGCGGAGCCGGCGCTCCGGCTCTTCGCCGAGGCCGACGCCGCGGCCATCCACTCCTACACGACCGGGCTCGCCCGCCGTTTCCGCGAGAGGATCGGGCAGCAGAGCGCGCAGGAGAGCGCGATCGTGAGCTGGCTCGACCCGGAAGGACGAGATCTCGCCACGCTGACCGCCGCCGGAATCGTCGCCTCGGGCCGCAACGGGCGCGCGCGCGTGGCCTTCCACGTGTTCAACGACGCGTCGGACGTCGATCGCGCGGCACGGGCGCTCGATTCCTGACCCCGCAGCCCTGATCCGGCAGCTCAGTCACGACCGAATCGGACTCAGCGGCGGGCGTAGGGCGCGAGCACCACGGTCGCAGCGACGAGAACGAGCGCGACCATCGCGAGCCCGCCGTAGTCGATCGCGCTCAGCAGCACACCGGCGATCACCGCGCCCACGGCGGCGCTCGAAGTCATGAGCGTGTCGCTGAGCCCCTGCCTGCGGGGGCGACGTAGCGTCTCCGTGCTCTCGGTCAGGAGCGCAGCCCCGGCCACAGTCGCCGCGCTCCAGCCGAGCCCGAGAAGGAAGAGCGCCACGAGCACGGCCATCGGCTCATCGGGAGCGACGGCCGCCGTCACGAGGGATGCCGCGAGGATCGCCTGACCGAGGAGCACCGTCGTAATCCGCCCCCACCGGTCGGCCAGCATGCCGAAGACGGGCGAGAGTCCGTACATCCCGAAGACGTGCAGCGCGATCGTCACGCCGACGATGAGGGTCACATGCTCCGGCGCCAGATGCGACAGATGCACCGGCGTCATCGCCATGACGGAGGCCATGACGACGTGCGAGGCGGACACCGCGAAGATCGCGTAGCGCGCGGCGACGGGTCGATCGACCTCCACGACATGCTCGCGACGCGCTTCGCCCGTGCGTGCCAGCTGCTGCGCCGTCAGCAGCGGATCGGGCCGGAGCGCGACGAGGTAGAGCACGAGCGCCAAGATCTGGGCGACGATCGAGAAGGCGTAGGCGCCCGTCAACGGCGGCATGCCGATCGCGGCGCCGAGCGCTTCGCCCGGGGTGAGCATGAGAGGTCCGGCGACACCCCCGACCGTCGTCGCCCACACCACGGTGCCGAGATCGCGCCCCCGGCGAGAGGTCGTGGCCAGGTCGGTCGCGGCGAATCGTGACTGGAGGTTGCCGGCGTTTCCCGCCCCGATGAGGATCACGCCGATGAGCAGCAGCGGGAACACGCGCGCCGCCGCCGCACTGATCACGACCGCGATGCCGACCAGAGCAAACAGGTTGCCGAGCGTGAGCGCGCGCCTCCTGCCGTAGCGGGCGGCCAGGCGAGACAGCGGAATCGCACACAGGGCGGCCCCCAGCGTGACCGACGCCGTCGCCCATCCCGAGAGCGCTTCGTTGCCGGAGATGTCCGAGGCCAGGAGCGCGCCGAGCGAGATCGTGGCTCCGAAAGCAATGCCGCCCAGCACCTGTCCGGCGGCGAGCACCCCGACGACGCGCCGCTGGATACGAGCGATCGCTGCGGGGGTCTGCTCGGCCGCCACGGGAGTGGTCCGAGGCCCGCCCGGCGCGTCGTCGCGATTGGCCGCGGCGGCCTCAAGCATTGCGTACGGTGTTGCGCAGCACGCCGATCCCGTCGATCTCCACCTCGACGGTGTCTCCCGCCTCGAACGGTCCGACGCCGGCGGGGGTCCCGGTGAGGATCACGTCGCCGGGAAGCAGAGTGAACGCGGCCGATGCGTACGCGATGATCTCCGCCACCGAATGGACCATGTCGGAGAGCGGACCGTCCTGCCGCACCTCGCCGTTGACGCGGGACACGATGCGGGCCCCACCGGTGAGGTCGAACTCCGTCTCGATGACCGGACCGAGCGGGCAGAACGTGTCGAATCCCTTCGCGCGCGCCCACTGCCCGTCGGAGCGCTGCAAGTCGCGGGCGGTCACGTCGTTGGCGACGGTGTAGCCGAACACACGCCCGAGGGCGTCGTCGACCGAGACATCCTTCGTCACGCGCCCCATCACGACGGCGAGCTCGCCCTCGAAGTCGGTCCGCTCCGACTGGCGGGGCCGGACGATCACGTCGCCGGGGCCGATCACCGACGTGTTCGGTTTGAGGAAGAGGAGCGGTTCGGCGGGCGCCTCGCCGCCCATCTCGGCCGCATGATCGCGATAGTTCTTGCCGACGCACACCACCTTCGAGCGCGGGATCACGGGGGCGAGCAGCGTGACGTCGGAGACGGGGATCCGCTCCCCCGTCGTGTCGAATCCGCTGAACAGCGGGTCTCCGGCGAGCACGACCACGTCGCCCTCGTCGATGATCCCGAATCGGATCTTCTCGTCATGACTGAAACGCGCGATCCGCATGGTTCAGGCGTCCAGCCGCAGCAGCCAGCCGTGCGTGTCCTCGGCGCGACCGTACTGGATGTCGGTGAGCTGCTGGCGCAGTTCCAGCGCGAGCGTGCCGGTGGGCTGGGCGTCTTCGAAGCCCTTGCCCTTGAGCGTGCCGATCGGAGCGACGACAGCCGCGGTCCCGCATGCGAACACCTCGACGATGTCTCCGGAGGCCACTCCCTCGCGCCACTCCGACAGCGGAACTCGACGCTCCTCCACCGCGTGGCCGCGGTCGCGCGCCAGCTGCAGGAGGGAGTCGCGCGTGATTCCCTCGAGGATCGAATCGGACTGCGGAGTGACGAGCGTGCCGTCCTTGTAGACGAAGACGATGTTCATGCCGCCGAGCTCCTCGACGTCACCGTCCTGATCCAGGAAAACCACCTGATCGCAGCCCTGTTCGTAGGCCTCGGCCTGCGGAAGGAGGCTCGCGGCGTAGTTGCCACCGGTCTTGGCTGCCCCGGTGCCGCCCTTGCCGGCCCGCGCGTAGTCCTCGCTGAGCCAGATCGAGACCGGCTTCGCGCCGCCCTTGAAGTACGCGGCGACGGGACTCGCGATGAGGTAGTACGCCACCTTGTTCGCCGGACGGACGCCGAGGAACGCCTCCTTGGCGAACATGAAGGGCCGCAGGTACAGGCTCTGATCGGCCCCCGAGGGCACCCAGTCACCGTCGACGGCGATCAGCTCACGCAGGGACTGGATGAAGTACTCCACGGGCAGTTCCGGGAGGGCCAACCGGCGGGCGCTGCGCTGCAGGCGACGCCCGTTCTGATCGGGGCGGAACGTGTGGATCGAACCGTCGGCGTGACGGTACGCCTTGATGCCCTCGAAGATCTCCTGACCGTAGTGGAGCACGGCGGCCGCGGGATCGAGAGAGATCGGACCGTACGGCTGCACGCGGGGGCGGTGCCAGCCGCCGCGCGCCGACCAGCAGATGTCGACCATGTGATCGGTGAACGTCGTACCGAAGACCGGATCGCGCAGCAGCTCTTCGCGGGCCGCGGGCGACACCGCCGCGAGGTTCTTGGTGACGGCGAACTCGAGCGGGGCGAGCGCGTTCTCGGAGTCGATGAGGGTCATGTGGGTGTCCTGTTCCATGCGCGAGGTCGACGGGCGTCGGCAGGTGAGTCCAGGTTACGCCTGGAGCCGCGCGACGATCGCGTCGCCGATCTCGGCGGTCGTTCGTGCGTCCGAGCCCCGTGCCGCGATGTCGTCCTCCACCGCGCGCGTGACGCGGTGGGCCAGGTCTGCCAGCCCGAGGTGATCGAGCAGGAGCGAGACGGAGAGGATCGCAGCCGTGGGGTCGGCCTTCTGCTGTCCTGCGATGTCGGGCGCCGAGCCGTGCACGGGTTCGAACATCGAGGGGAAGGCGCCGTCGGGGTTGATGTTCCCCGAAGCGGCGAGACCGATGCCTCCGGTGACGGCACCGGCCAAGTCCGTGAGGATGTCGCCGAAGAGGTTGTCGGTGACGATCACATCGAAACGGCTCGGGTTCGTGACCAGGAAGATGGTTGCCGCGTCGACGTGCAGATAGTCTACGGCCACGTCGGGGTACTCCGTCGCCACGGCGTCGACGATCCGCTTCCACATCCCCCCGGCGTGGACGAGCACATTGGTCTTGTGGACGAGCGTCAGCAGGCCCCTTCGGCGCTGCGCCTGGGCGAACGCGAACCGGACGACGCGCTCGATCCCGAACGCGGTGTTGACACTCGTCTCGTTCGCCACCTCGTGCGGGGTGCCGACCCGGATCGCACCGCCGTTGCCGACGTAGGGCCCCTCCGTACCTTCGCGCACCACGACGAAGTCCACGTCGCCCGGCTCGCGCAGTGGCCCCGGAACTCCGGGGTAGAGCTTCGACGGTCGGAGGTTGACGTAGTGGTCGAGCTCGAACCGCAGTTTCAGCAGCAGTCCGCGTTCGATGTTGGCGTGAGCGAGGCGGGGATCGCCGGGAACACCGCCGACGGCTCCGAGGAGGATCGCGTCGTGCTCCTTGATCGCCTGCAGGTCATCGTCGGTGAGGGTGTCACCGGTCTCCAGATAGCGCCCCGCGCCGAGCGAGAACCGCGTGCTCGCCACGTCGACGCCGGTGCCGGCGGTGACGGCCGCCAGCACCTTCTCCGCCTCGGTGACGACCTCGGGGCCGATCCCGTCGCCGGGAATGACGGCCAGTCGGATGGTGCGTGCGGCAGCGCTCGACATTGCTCTCCTCGTGAGGGGTGAAGGTGCACCCTCGGACATGTCGGGAGGGACACCTCCGGAGGCGTCAGTGCTCCACGCGCGTGCCGCGGGTGCCTCCCAGCGTAGTGGCCGCGATGACGGCGGCGATCGCGACGAGCACGGCACCGATGACCGCCGTGATCCCGACCCCCGCGTCGAAGGCGTGAGCCGCCGCGGTGCGCAGTTCGGCGGCGACCTCTGCCGGCAGTTGGCTCGACACCGCGACAGCGCCGGCGAGGGTCTCCCGCGCCGCGTCGGCCGCGTGCGCCGGGAGCCCCTCGGGGAGCACGAGGCCGCTCCGGTATGCGGCGGCGAGGATCCCTCCGAGAACGGCGGTGCCGAGCACCGCGCCGACCTCGTACGCGGTCTCGGAGACGGCGCTGGCGGCTCCCGCCTTGGCCGGGGGTGCGCTCGCGAGCACGAGATCGTTCGACACGGTCTCCGCCGCGCCGATCCCGACGCCCAGCAGGATGAAGGCGCCCACGAGCATCGCGAGGGCTCCCCCGCCCACTGCTGCGGGCACCAGCAGGTACGCCGTCACCGAGAGGAGCAGCGCGACGGGCACGACGATGCGCGGAGCGAACCGCCGCGAGATCGGCACGACGAGCAGACCCGCCACGATCATCGCCACCATGCCGGGGACGAGGGCGAGGCCCGCCTGCATGGGCGGGAGGCCGACGATCAGCTGCAGGTGCTGCGCGACGAAGTAGAGGAACCCGACGAGGGCGATGACACTCAGAAGGTTCACCAGGAGAGCGCCGCTGAAGGTGCCCTGGCGGAAGAGGCGCATGTCGAGCATGGGCGCCGCCGAGGTCAGCTGGCGCCGGACGAAGACGACGCCGAAGCCGATCCCCGCGACGACCAGTACGACAGGGAGCACCCCGAGGCCCTGCACGGCGAACTCCTTGATGGCGTAGACGATCGGCACCATCGTCAGCATCGACAGGAGGATGCTGACCGGGTCGATGCGGCCCGGCTGGGGGTCGCGACTCTCCGGCACGAGGATCGGCGCGAAGACGAGCAGCGGCAAGAGCACGGGAACCGAGAGGAGGAACACCGAGCCCCACGCGAAGTGCTCGAGCAGAAGACCGCCCACGATCGGGCCGAGGGCCGCGCCCGCCGAGAACATCGAGGCCCAGACGGCGATCGCGAGCCGCCGCTGGTCGCGGTCGGTGAAGATGCTGCGAAGGAGCGAGAGCGTCGACGGCATGAGCATCGCCCCGAAGACCCCCAGCCCCGCCCGCGCGACGATCAGCCAGCCCGCCGTCGGTGCGAACGCGGCGAGCACCGAGACCGCCGCGAACCCCACGCCGCCGATGAGGAGGAGTCGCCGACGGCCGTACCGGTCGCCGAGCGTTCCCATGGTGACCAGGAGCCCCGCGAGCACGAGCGGATACGCGTCGATGATCCAGAGCTGCTCGGCGCTGCTGGGCTGCAGGTGGAGAGCGATGTCGGGCAGCGCGAAGCTCAGCACCGTGTTGTCGACCGAGACGAGCAGCACCGGGAGCATGAGGACCACCAGGGCCGCCCAGCCGCGCCAGCCGACCCGCTTTCCTTGCGCGTCGGCGATGGCGATTTCTTCTGTGAGAGTCATAGTTCCTATACCGTCCAGCCGGTATAGTATCAGAGAGAGAACGTCAGCCGGCTCCATCCGGGATGGCTACGATCGGAAGACATGAGCAGACCTCCCCTCGCCCGCGAACGCGTCCTCGACGCGTATGAAGCCCTGCTCATCGCCGAGGGGGAACGCGGCGCGACGATGGACGCGATCGCGCGCCAGGCCGGGGTGTCCAAAGGCGGGCTGCTGTATCACTTCGCGTCCAAGGAAGCCCTGGAGGCAGCCCTCCTCGCCCGCACCGAGGCACTCGCCGAGGAAGACGTCGCGTTGATCCGCTCGGATGCCGCGGGCCCCGTCGCGGCGTTCATGCGGTCCTCCGTGCTGAACGACTCGCCCGTGGATCGTGCGCTCATCGCCGCCACCAAGCTCGCGCAGAGCGGGAACGCCGACGCCGCCCATGCCCTCCGCCGCGTGCGTCAGCAGTGGGAAGACGTCCTGCGGCCGCACACGCGCGACGAGACCGCCTTGCAACTCGTGATGCTCGTGAGCGACGGCCTCTACTTCAACAACGCGATCGACGACGCCGTCGTCCAGGGACCGGTCCCCCAGGGCGCGGAGATGGACGCCTTGATCGCCCTCGTCGAGTCGGCGACCCGGGAGTGACCCCGACCGCACGGCCCAGTGCGACGCTCAGGACTCGGTGAGCGACGCTCAGGACTCGGTGATCTCGATCTGACGGAACAGGTCGGCCTGGATCGCCGAGCGGACCTCGTCGAGCAGCTCGTCTGCGACGGGCGAGTCGACCGTCAGCACCGACAGGGCCTGTCCCCCGGCCTGGCGACGGGCGATCTGCATGCCGGCGATGTTGATGCCCGCCTCACCGAACTTCTGACCGTAGACGGCCACGATCCCCGGGCGATCCGTGTAGAGCATCACGATGTGGTGCTTCTCGATGGGAAGCTCCAGTGGGTGGTCGTTGATGCCCACGAGCTTCTCGGTCTGCTTCGTCCCGGTGAGAGTGCCCGACACCGACAGCTGCGATCCGTCGGAGAGCGCGCCCCGCAGGGTGATGACGTTGCGGTACTCCTCGGACTGGTCGTCGACGAGAAGGCGCGACTCGATCCCGCGCTGCTCGGCGAGAAGCGGCGCGTTGACGTACGAGACCGTCTCGCTCACGATGTTCGTGAACACACCCTTGAGCGCCGCCAGCTTGAGGACCTTGACGTCGTACTGGTTGAGGTCGCCGTGCACCTCGACGTCGAGGCTCGTCAACGGCGAGTGGGCGAGTGCCGAGAAGATCTGTCCGAGCTTCTCCACGAGCGGGATCCCGGGCCGGACGTACGGATCGATGACGCCCCCCGCCACGTTCACCGCGTCGGGGACGAGCTCGCCGCCGAGGGCGAGGCGCACCGACTTGGCGACCGAGACTCCGGCCTTCTCCTGCGCCTCGTCGGTCGAGGCCCCCAGGTGGGGCGTGACGAGCACGTTCGGCAGGTCGAGGAGCGCGTGGGCGGTCCCCCCCGCCGCGGGCGGCTCGCTCGTGAAGACGTCGAGACCCGCACCGGCGATCTCTCCCTCGACGAGGGCCACGCGCAGAGCCTCCTCGTCGATGAGCCCACCGCGGGCAACGTTGACGATGTAGGCGGTCGGCTTCATCAGCGTGAACTGTGCAGTGGAGATCATGCCCGTGGTCTCCGGCGTCTTCGGCATGTGGATCGTGACGAAGTCGCTCTGCTGCAGCAGCTCGTCGAGAGACACCAGCTGCACGCCGAGCTGCTGCGCCCGGGCGCTCGTGACGTAGGGGTCGTACGCGACGACGTTCATGCCGAACGCCTGCAGCCGCGCGGCGATGAGCGCGCCGATGCGGCCGAGGCCGATGATCCCGAGCGTCTTCTCGAAGAGCTCGACGCCGGTGTACGCGCTCCGCTTCCACTGTCCCGCCGACAACGACGCGTGAGCGGCGGGGATGCGACGCGCGAGACCCAGGATGTGGGCGACCGTCAGCTCCGCGGCCGACACGATGTTCGACGTCGGTGCGTTCACGACCATGACACCCGCCGTGGTGGCCGCCTTGATGTCGACGTTGTCGAGACCGACTCCTGCGCGGGCGATGACCTTCAGCCGCGGGGCTGCCGCGATCGCCTCGGCGTCCATCTTCGTCGCCGAGCGAATCAGCACGGCATCGGCGTCCGCGAGCGCGGGGAGCAGCACGGAGCGGTCGGCACCGTCGACGTGGCGGATCTCGAAGTCGGGCCCGAGGGCGTCGATCGTGGCGGGAGAGAGTTCTTCGGCGATGAGCACGACGGGCTTGGACACGCTGGGCAACCTTCAGGGGCGTCGCGAGAGCGAGGAGCGGTGATGGAATGCCGCGCCGCACACCGTCGGGGCGTGGCAGGGCCAGCCTACCGGGCCGTGGCACGCGCCGATGACCGTGTGACGCCGTAGCAAAGGCACCGGCAGTCGGCAGCCCGTTCTGCTCAGGTCTCGGCGGCGGCGCGTCGCAGCCACTGCTCGACACCGGCCACGTGCGCGGTCGCGAGCGAGGTCGCAAGCTCGACGTCGCCCGACGCGATGGCGTCCACGATCGCCCGGTGCTCGTGGAGCGTGCGCTCCACTGCGCCGTCCTGGGTGAGTCCTCGCCACACCCGCGCGCGCACGGTGTGGCTCGTGAGGCTCTCCACGAGGCTCGCGAGGTAACGGTTGCCGCCGAGCGCGACGATCGCCCCGTGGAAGCGCACGTCGTGCTCCACGAGGGTCTCGATGTCGGTGTCACGCT
Organism: Microbacterium sp.; assembly: GCF_047607225.1. GTDB lineage: Bacteria > Actinomycetota > Actinomycetes > Actinomycetales > Microbacteriaceae > Microbacterium. The sequence continues at coordinate 31,261 of NZ_JASGDO010000040.1, forward strand.
CGACCGACTGCAGCTCCACCTCGAGGGCGGCCACGTCCTCGGCCTGTGCACGCTGGGCGGCGGCACCCGTGGCTTGCGCCTCGAGGATGCGGCGCACCTGGAAGATCTCCAGCAGCGAGGCATCGTCGTGCATGTCGACGACGAACGAGATCGCCTCCAGCAGCAGTCGCGGCTCCAGACTCGTGACGTAAGTGCCGTCACCACGTCGCACGTCGAGCACGCGGATGACCTCCAGCGCCTTCACCGCCTCCCGCATGGAGTTGCGCGACAGCCCCAGCCGCTCGGACAGCTCCTTCTCGGGGGGCAGTCGGTCTCCCGGAGCGAGCTCGCCCGACACGATCATCGCCTTGATCTTCTCGATCGCCTCATCGGTCACCGCCATGGCGTTCATCGTAGGGACAGGCCAGACATCCCACCTCCCGGCTCGCCGACGCCCGTCGGGAAGAATGGACGGGTGCGTATTCTCGACAGTCACCTGCACCTCTGGGATCCGGCACTGCTCCCCTACCCGTGGCTGGAGGGAAGACTCCTCCGACGTTTCGGACCCGAAGACTACCGGCGCGCCGTCGGGGACACGGCGGCGGCCGACCCCTCCGAGGGTCCCGTCGCGCGCGGGGCCGTGTTCGTGCAGGCCGAGAGCGCCGAGGAGCGCAGCCTCGACGAGGTCGACTTCGCCTCGGCAGTCGCTCTCGAGGCGGGCATCGTGGGCATCGTCGCGCGCGCCGCCGTCGAGCGGGGTGACGCGGTGGGAGACGAGCTCGACGCCCTCGCCACCCGCCCTCTCATCGTGGGGGTGCGACGGCTCATCCAGGACGAGGCCCCGGGATTCGCACGCTCCGAGGCCTTCGTCGCGGGAGCTCGTCACGTCGCCCGCCGCGGTCTCACCTTCGACGCGTGCGTCCGGTGGCACCAGCTCGACGAGGTGAGCGAGCTCGCCGCGCGGGTGCCGGAACTGCCGATCGTCCTCGACCACCTGGGCAAGCCCCCGCTCGGCGCCGGTCCGCAGGAGGTCGAAGGACGGACCCGGTGGGAACGGTCGCTGCGGCGGCTCGCCACCCACCCGCAGGTGCACTGCAAGCTCTCGGGGCTTCCCGCGGAATCGGATGCCGACACCACCACGGACGCGTGGTGGCACGTCTTCGATGTGGCACTGGAGGCCTTCGGCCCCGAAAGGCTCCTCTTCGGCGGCGACTGGCCCGTCTCGTGGCCCTACGACCCGTGGGAGCTCTCCGTGCGGACCTGGGCCGAAAGCCGGGTTCCGGACGCCCTGCCGGGAATCCTGGCGGAGAACGCGGAGCGGTTCTACGGGGTGTCGATCGGCGACTCCCCCGCCGCACCCTGACCGAGGGGTCGGGGCACGCCGAGCGAGCTACTGCGGACGCAACCGCAGGCGCGCCATCCCACCGTCGACCTCGATGAAGGTGCCCGTCGTGGATCCCGCGTGAGGACCGACGAGGTAGCGCACCGCGGCGGCCACCTCGTCCGCCGTCACGAGGCGTCCGTGCGGCTGTCGCTGTTCCAGCGCGGCGCGCTCGGCGTCGGGGTCCGGCGCCGAGGCGAGGAGCCTGCCGACCCACGGAGTATCGGCGGTGCCGGGATTGACGGCGTTGACGCGAATGCCCTCGCGCAAGTGGTCGGCGGCCATCGCCCTGGTGAGGGAGAGCACCGCGCCCTTCGACGCACTGTAGAGCGCTCGATCCGGAAGGCCCACCGTGGCCGCGATCGAGGCGATGTTGCACACCGCCGCGTGCGATGACCGCCGGAGCCACGGGAGCGCGGCGGAGGTGACCCGCGCCATGCCGGTGACATTGACCGACAGCACGCGCGCCCATTCGGCATCGTCCACCGTCTCGACGCTCCCCTGAGCGCCCACGCCGGCGTTGTTCACGAGGATGTCCATGCCTCCCGCGGCCTCGGCGACACCCGCGATCGCCGCATCGATGCTCGCGCGATCCGTGACATCCGCCGCGTACGCATCCAGTCCCGGCGCGGCACCCTCGATCGAGCGGTCCAGCACCGCGACGCGCGCCCCGGACGCCGCGAGCTCCGCGGCGATCGCGGCGACGATGCCGGAG
>NZ_JASGDO010000041.1:0-54934 GCF_047607225.1 Microbacterium sp.
CACCGAGGAACGTCCGGGCTCCACAGGGCAGGGCGGTGGGTAACACCCACCCGGAGCGATCCGCGAGACAGTGCCACAGAGAGCAGACCGCCCGCCGTCTTCGGCGGGTAAGGGTGAAAGGGTGGTGTAAGAGACCACCGGGGCCGTGGTGACACGACCCGCACGGCAAACCTCGCCCGGAGCAAGGCCAGACAGGGGATGACGACGCGGCCCGCCGAGTCCCCGGGTAGGCCGCTGGAGCGGCACGGCAACGTGTCGCCGAGAGAGATGACCGTCCACGGGGCTCACGCCCCCGGACAGAACCCGGCGTACAGGCCGGCCCATTCGCACCCGCCGTCGGAGGCCCCTGCCGCCGCCGATCAGGAGACGGCCAGCGCCGCGGCGCCGATGATCCCTGCGTTGTTGCGATGCACGGCGGGCGCGATCGGCGTCTGCAGGTCGAGGAGCGGCAAGAACTCCTGCGCGTGCTTAGATACGCCACCGCCCACGATGAACAGGTCGGGGCTCAGCAGGAACTCGAGGTGGCGGTAGTACCACTGCAGGCGACGGGACCATTCCGCCCAGCCGAGCGCATCGCGTTCCATCGCCGAGTACGCCGCCCACGCCTCGGCATCCTTCTTGTGGCCGGCGCGCTGGAGGTGGCCGAGTTCCGAGTTCGGAATGAGCGTGCCGTTGTGGAGCATTGCGGTTCCGATTCCGGTGCCGAGCGTCGTGAGGATGACGAGACCCTCCTGGTCGGCGGCGGCTCCATAACGGAGTTCGGCGACGCCGGCGACATCCGCATCGTTGGCGAAGTGGATCTCCCGCCCGAGACCGTCCTCGAAGAACCGCTCTGCCTCGAACCCGATCCAGGCGTCCGACACGTTCGCAGCCGACAGCGTCCGTCCGTGCTTGACGATGGCAGGGAACGCGACGCCGAGGGGAACGTCCGCCTCCGACACCCCGAGGGTCTCCAGCACCGTGCGCACCGCGACGAGGACATCCACCGGCTCCGCTCCCGCAGGCGTCGCGACCTTCACGCGATCGCTCAGAAGCGCACCACGTTCCAGGTCGACGAGGGCTCCCTTGATACCCGTGCCGCCGATGTCCACCCCGACTGCGCGGGTCGCCTTGCTCGCCATGGCCTCAGCCTATCGAGAGCGAACCGAGCGCTCGTTAGGATCGACCAGGACAACCGTCACAGCCCCGAGGAGGCGTCATGACCGAAGCCGACGAGAAGTACTGGTACAACCTCAAGACCGGGCGCGTCGAACGCGGTTTCGAGTCGCCGTCGGTCGATCGCGCCGGCCCGTTCGACACGGAGGCGGAGGCGGCACAAGCACCCGAGGTCATCGCGGCGAGATCGCGTGCCTGGGCCGAGGAAGAAGCACGCGAAGACGCGGCGAAGGGCGGCGCGGCGACGGACAGCGCAAGCGACTCGGGCCGATAGTCTGACATCCACGGCATCGGAGAGGACGCGATGGACAAGCAGCGGGACTTCGTACTGCGCACGATCGAGGAGCGAGGCATCAAGTTCGTGCGCCTCTGGTTCACGGACGTGATCGGCACCCTCAAATCGGTGGCGATCGCCCCCGCCGAGGTCGAGGGAGCCTTCGCCGAGGGACTGGGCTTCGACGGCTCCGCCATCGAGGGACTCACGCGGTCGTACGAGTCCGACCTGCTGGCCCATCCCGACCCCAGCACCTTCCAGACGCTTCCGTGGCGGGGTGAGATCGATCCGACCGCCCGCATGTTCTGCGACATCACGACGCCCGACGGCCAGCCGGCCGTGGCCGACCCACGACACGTCCTCAAGCGGACTCTCGCGAAGGCCGCCGATGCGGGTTTCACCTTCTACACGCACCCCGAGATCGAGTTCTACCTGCTGAAGTCCTCGTCGTTCGGACCGGGCGGGCCAGAGCCGGTGGACTCGGCGGGGTACTTCGACAACGTCCCGGGAGGGACAGCGCACGACTTCCGTCGACGTTCGGTGCGGATGCTGGAGGATCTGGGCATCTCCGTCGAGTACAGCCACCACGAAGGCGGGCCCGGACAGAACGAGATCGATCTCCGGTACGCCGACGCCCTGGCGACGGCGGACAACATCATGACGTTCCGCACGGTCGTCAAGGAAGTGGCGATCGAGCAGGGTGTCTACGCGACGTTCATGCCGAAGCCCCTGAGCGGCCATCCCGGCAGCGGCATGCACACGCATATGTCCCTCTTCGAGGGCGACGTCAACGCGTTCTATGAGGAGGGTGCGCAGTACCAGCTGTCGCAGACCGGGCGACAGTTCATCGCCGGCCTCCTCCGCCACGCCAATGAGATCGCCGCCGTCACGAACCAGTTCGTCAACTCCTACAAGCGCTTGTGGGGCGGGGACGAGGCTCCCAGCTTCATCTGTTGGGGGCACAACAACCGGTCCGCCCTCGTTCGCGTGCCGATGTACAAGCCCAAAAAGGGGCAGTCGACGCGCGTGGAGTACCGCGCTCTCGACTCGGCCGCCAACCCGTACCTGTCCTTCGCCCTCATGCTCGCCGCCGGGCTCAAGGGCATCGAAGAGGGATACGAGCTCCCCGCCGAGGCCGAAGACAACGTGTGGTCGCTGACCGACGCCGAGCGTCGCGCCCTCGGGTATGAGGCGTTGCCGGCGAGCCTCGATCACGCCCTGGAGTACATGGAGGAGTCCGAACTGGTCGCCGAGACCCTCGGCGAGCAGGTCTTCAACTACGTCCTGCTCAACAAGCGCCGCGAATGGCAGGAGTACCGCGCCCAGGTCACCCCGTTCGAGCTGAAGAGCAACCTGGAGATGCTGTAGGTCTCATGTCGGCGCACGCGCGATCGTCATCGCTGACGGGACTCGCACGCGCGGGGTTCAGCGAGCTCGGGCAGGCCGACGCGTTGCTCGATGAGCTGTCTTCGCTGGTCGGCGTCGCGAGAGAGGACATCGCGCGCGAGGCGGGAAGCGCCGCCGATCCCGACGCGGCCCTGTCCGCCCTCGTCCGCGTCGCCCGTCGCTCCGCCGACGAGGTCCGCGCCGTTCTCGAACGTGAGCCGCGGGCGGCCTGGTCGCTCCTGGGCGCCTCGGACGGCTTCGCGGACTTCTACCTCCGCCACCCCGAGGAGCTCCGGGATCTCGGATACCGATCGGCGCTGCCGACGGCTCAAGAGCTGCGCGACGAGCTCCTGGCCGCCGTCGAGTCCGACGACGCAGGCTTTGCGGCGCGGGGCGACGAGGAGGCGTGGGTGGCGCTGCGCGTGCGGTACCGACGCCTGGTCGCTCGCATCGCCGTGTACGACCTCGCCGCCCCCGACGCCACCGAGGTGCTGGCCGAGGTGGCCGCGTCGCTCGCCGACGCCGCCGCGGCTGCGCTGGAGGCGTCGCTGAGCGTCGCGCGCACGCGGATCTCGGGACGGGCGGGGGTCGGCGGCCTGTTCCCCCGAGAAGAGGTCGCCGCGGCGCGGCTGGCCATCATCGGAATGGGAAAGACCGGAGCCCGTGAGCTCAACTACGTCAGCGACGTCGACGTCATCTTCGTCGGTGGCACGGCCGCCACGGACGGCGAGGGGCTGAGCGAGAGCCGAGCGATCGACATCGCGACCCGCCTCGCCGTTCAGACCATGCGCGGCATCTCCGGCATGGAGATCGAGCCGCCTCTGTGGGAGGTGGACGCCAACCTGCGTCCGGAAGGCAAGCAGGGTGCGTTGGTCCGAAGCCTCGATTCACACCTGTCGTACTACGAGAGGTGGGCCAAGAGCTGGGAGTTCCAGGCGCTCCTGAAGGCGCGCGCGATCGCGGGCGACGCGTCGCTCGGCGAGGCGTATGTCTCCGCGGTCCAACCGAAGGTCTGGACGAGCGCCGCTCGGGAGAACTTCGTCGACAGCGTCCAACGCATGCGGGAGCGGGTGACCGAGCACATCCCTTCGGGGGAGGTGGCCTATCAGCTCAAGCTCGGACCGGGCGGGATCCGCGACGTCGAGTTCACCGTCCAGTTGCTGCAGTTGGTTCACGGGCTCGCCGACGAAAACGTGCGTCAACGCGGGACGCTCTCGGCGTTGGAGGCGCTGGTCGCGGAGGGCTACATCGGCCGCTCTGAGGCCGCGACGTTCTCGCATCACTACCGCGCGCTGCGCGTGCTCGAGCATCGCCTCCAGCTGGCTGGGCTGCGCCGGACGCACCTGATGCCGTCGACGCCGGAGGGACTGCGCACCCTCGCGCGCGCCTCCCGTCTGGCCGAGACCGGCCCCGCCGTCTGGGAGCTCTGGGAGTCGATCAAGCGCGAAGTCCGCGAGATTCACGTCCGTCTCTTCTATCGACCGTTGCTGTCCGCCGTGGCAGCCCTCCCCGCCGACGAACAGACGCTCTCGGCGCAGGCCGCCCATGACCGCCTCGCCGCGATCGGCTTCCGCGACCCCGCGGGCGCTCTCCGCCACATCGGTTCCCTCACCAGCGGGATCAGCCGAAAGGCGACCATCCAGCGGCACCTCATGCCCGTGATGATCCGATGGTTCGCCGACGGCGTCGACCCGGATTACGGGCTCTTGGCCTTCCGTCGGGTCAGCGAGCGCCTCGGCGACACCCCATGGTTCCTCCGCATGCTGCGCGACTCGGCGGGGGCCGCCGAGCGTCTCACGCGCGCACTGTCGGGTTCGAGGTACGTGGGCGAGCTGATGGAGTGGATTCCCGAGTCCGTCGCCTGGCTCGACGCCGACGAGCAACTGCGTCCGCGTTCGGGAGTCGTCCTCCAAGACGAGGCCCGCGCCATCCAGACACGCCAGCGTTCCATCGACGACGCCATGAGTGCCGTCCGCGCCCTCCGCCGCCGGGAACTGCTGAGACTGGCGCTGGCCGCGATCCTCGACACCGTCACGATCGAAGAGCTGGCGCAGGCGCTCACGACGATCAGCGAAGTGACGATCCAGGCAACGCTCCGGGCCGTTCGCAGAGAAGTGGTGCCGGAGGAGGACGCCGACCTCGATTTCGCGGTGATCGCGATGGGACGCTTCGGCGGAGCAGAGCTGGGGTTCGGATCCGACGCCGATGTCATGTACGTCTATGAGCCCAACGGCGTCGAGGCGCACCGGGCTCAGGAGCTGGCTCTGCAGATCGTCGCGGGACTGCGCACCTATTCCGAGGACCACCGCCTGCCCTTCGAGCTCGACGCCGATCTCCGCCCGGAAGGACGCAACGGACCGATGGCGCGTTCGCTCGAGTCCTACGCGGCCTATTACCGGCGGTGGTCGCTGTCGTGGGAGGCGCAAGCGCTCCTTCGCGCTCGGGGAGTCGCGGGGAGCACGAAGCTCATCGGACGCTTTATGGCCCTCGCCGACGACGTGCGCTATCCGGCGAGCGTGGATCCACAGGCGCTGCGAGAGATCAAGCGCATCAAGGCACGCGTGGAGAACGAGCGACTGCCCCAAGGGGGTGACCGCAGCCGTCACCTCAAGCTGGGCCCGGGCGGACTCAGCGACGTCGAGTGGCTCGTCCAGATCCTCCAACTGGAGCATGCACACCGCCTACCGGGCCTGCGCACGACCTCCACGATCGACGCGCTCTCTGCGGCGCGCGACGCAGGACTGGTGCCAGATGCGGCGGCCGACCGGCTCGCCGCGAGCTGGCGGCTCGCCAGTCGACTGCGGTCGGCGAACACCCTCCTTTCCGGACAGACCAGCGACGTGCTTCCTGTGGACCGCGCAAAGCTCGACGGAATCGGGCGCCTGCTCGAGTATCCGCCGCGGTCCGCCACCCTCGTCGAAGAAGAGTGGCTGCGCCGCTCGCGCCGGGCTCGCCGGGTGTTCGAGAAGCTCTTCTACGGCTGACCGGGAGGCGGCATCGCCCGACCGATAGCATCGGCAGAGACATGCCCCGCTTCCTTCACCGCGCACTGCGCCCCTCCGTCATCGCCGCCATGCTCGTCATCGCGCTCCTTTCTGGTGGTGCTGTCCCCGCCGCCGCGGCGCAGGCACCCCTGCCCGGGAACATCCGCGATGGCGGATATCTCATCAGCGATGCCGAGTTCTTCTCCGCGCGATCGATGACGGCGGCTCAGGTGCAGACCTTCCTCCGTGCACGTGTGACGACCTGTAAAGCCACCGCGGGGGCGCCGAGGTGCCTCAAGGACTTCGTGGCCGACGTCCCCGCACGCGCAGCTGACGCCTACTGCAGCGCGATGCCGAAACAGACCAAGGCGCGGGCGGCCGACATCATCACGAGCGTTGCCGTGGCCTGTGGGATCAATCCGCGAGTGATCCTGGTCATGCTGCAGAAGGAGCAGGGTCTCGTGACCGCGACCGCCCCGAGCGCATGGGCCTACCGCGCGGCGATGGGTCAGGACTGCCCCGACACCGCGCCGTGTTCGGCAGCGGCGGCGGGGTTCGTCAACCAGGTGTATCTCGGCGCCCGTCAGATGCAGATCTACACCAAGAAGCCGTCCTCGTTCCGCTATCGCGCGGGGCAGACGAACACGATCAAGTGGCATCCCGATGCCGCCTGCGGAGACTCCCGTGTGTTCATCAAGAACCAGGCCACCGCGAACCTGTACAACTACACGCCGTACCGGCCCAACATCTCAGCCCTCGCGGCAGGCTACGGATCCGGCGACCCGTGCTCCAGCTACGGCAACCGGAACTTCTACAACTACTACGTCGACTGGTTTGCGAAGGGCGTGAAGACCACGACGGGCGCGCCGTCGACGATCGGCGCCTGCACGGCTCCGGCGCGCGCCGAGATCCTCTCGCGGGCGGACGTCGCAACCGTCATCGCGAATGCGACGACCGTTCGCACCGCGCCCTCCACGACCTGCGCGAGGGGGCGGTTGTCGGTGGCGAAGGGCACGTCCTACATCCTCACCGGCTCGTACGCCGGCTGGTGGCGCCTCCAGGACGACAAGGGTGCGGTGCTGTGGACCTTCGCTCCGAATGCACGGGTGACGAAGCTGACTCCGCCACCGGTACCCGGCCCCGTCGGTCCCTTGGCACCGAAGGTCCCCTCCGCACGCCGCTGAGAAGGGGCACGTCCGGCGACGCACCCCCTCGGACGGGAAGAGCCCCCGGAGGTGATCCTCCGAGGGCTCTTCCGCGACAGGCTTCTGTCAGACGCCGAAGTACAGCTCGTACTCGAACGGGTGCGGACGCGCCGCGAGAGGCTTGATCTCGTTCTCGATCTTGTACTCGATCCAGGTCTCGATCAGCTCGGGCGTGAACACGCCACCCGCGAGCAGGAACTCGTGGTCGGCACGCAGCGCCTCGAGCGAGTCCAGCAGCGAGTTCGGCACCTGCGGGATGTTCTTGGCCTCCTCGGGCGGAAGCTCGTAGAGGTCCTTGTCCACGGGCTCGTGCGGCTCGATGCGGTTCTTGATGCCGTCCAGACCGGCCATCATCTGCGCCGCGAAGGCGAGGTAGGGGTTTCCCGAGGCGTCGGGCGCGCGGAACTCGATGCGCTTCGCCTTGGGGTTGGACCCCGTGATGGGGATGCGGATGGCAGCCGAGCGGTTGCCGGCCGAGTAGACGAGGTTCACCGGCGCCTCGTAGCCCTTGACGAGACGCTTGTAGGAGTTCAGCGTCGGGTTGGTGAATGCCAGGACGGCGGGAGCGTGCGCGAGCAGGCCGCCGATGTACCAGCGAGCGGTGTCGGAGAGGCCTCCGTAGCCCTTCTCGTCGTAGAAGAGCGGCTGGCCGTTCAGCCACAGCGACTGGTGCGTGTGCATGCCCGATCCGTTGTCGCCGAAGAGCGGCTTGGGCATGAAGGTCGCGACCTTGCCCCACTGCTCGGCGACGTTCTTGACGATGTACTTGAACTTCAGGATGTCGTCGGCCGCGTGCACCATGGTGTCGAAGCGGTAGTTGATCTCCTGCTGTCCACCGGTGCCGACCTCGTGGTGAGCCCGCTCGAGGTGCAGGCCCGCGTCGATGAGGTGCAGCGAGATGTCGTCGCGAAGGTCGGCCGTCTTGTCGACGGGGGAGACGGGGAAGTAGCCGCCCTTGTAGGGGGTCTTGTTGGCGAGGTTGCCGCCTTCTTCCTCACGGCCGGTGTTCCACGCGCCCTCTTCGGAGTCGACGCTGTAGAAGCTGGCGTTCTGCGTCACCGAGTAGCGGACGTCGTCGAAGATGTAGAACTCGGCCTCGGGAGCGAAGAACGCCGTGTCGGCGATGCCGGTCGACGCCAGGTACTTCTCCGCCTTCTTGGCGACCTGACGCGGGTCCTTCGCGTAGATCTCACCGTTGCGCGGGTTGTAGATGTCGAAGACCATCACGAGCGTCTTGGCCTCGCGGAACGGGTCGAGGTAGGCCGTGGAGACGTCGGGGATCAACTGCATGTCGGACTCGTGGATGTTCGCAAACCCACGGATCGAGGAGCCGTCGAAGAGCTGACCGACGGTGAAGAACTCCTCGTCGACGGTCGAAGCGGGGATGTTGAAGTGCTGCTGCACACCCGGAAGATCCGTGAAACGGATGTCGAGGAACTTGACGTCCTCGTCCTTGATGTACTTGAGCACCTCGGATGAATCTTTGAACATGGAGTCTCCAAGATCGGGTGGGTATCGGCCTGACGCTGCCAGGCTCCTCCCGAACCTAGCGAGGGCGGGTTGCCCGGCAGTATCTCCTGTGTTTCGGGCATGTTACACGGACGCCGATACGCTGGAGCGGTGACCCCGACCGAGAACGCGTTCCCCGGCCAACGACTCGGGATGCCCATCGAGGGGAAGGGGAGCGTCGCTCGACCGGGCCGGCGGATCGCCGCGCTCGCGATCGACTGGGCATGCGCTGTCATCGTCTCGATCGCGTTCTTCTCCTACGACGCCCTCGCGACGACCGCGGTGTTCGCCATCGTCCAGGTCCTCTTCCTCCCCACGCTCGGTGGAAGTCCCGGACACCGCCTCGTCGGCTTGCGGCTGCAGCGTCTGCACGGAGGATGGGTGGGATTGTGGCGCCCGATCGTGCGGACCGCCCTCTTGGTCCTCGTGATCCCGGCCGTGATCTGGGACCCGGACCAGCGTGGGCTCCACGACAAGGCGGCCGGGACGGTCCTCATCCGCGGCTAGAGAGGATCCCTCCGACGAGGCGGATCAGCGCGGCCGCTGAGCGCGAGCCTTCATCGGGTCGATGCCCTTCGGGATCGGCAGAGACGTCACCGATTGAGATACCGAGTCCACTCGCTTGACGACAGCGGCCATCGTGACGCGATCGACCTTCTTCGGGAGCGCCTTGATGGTCGAGGCGAGCTTGCCGATCGGCACGTCGCCCTCGCCGTGGCCGATGTGCAGAACGTGGACGGGGACGCCAGAGGCCACACGCTGGACCTTCACCCGCTCGTCGTTGATGAGCCGCGTCAGCCGGCCGCGCGCGCCCTCGCCCACGATGACGACGCCGCCGCGTCCGATCACGCGGTAGACGGCATCCTGCGTCTTCGGGTTGACGCCGACGGGGGTGTCCGACGCCACCCAACGGCGACCCAGCCCCGTGGACAGGACGTGCCCCGCCGCGCCCGGGACACCGTCGATCTTCTTGTACATCGCCTTCGTGGAGATCCGGGTCAGCGTGATCATGGCCGCCAGCAGACCGAACAGCAGTCCGGTCACGCCCCACAGGATGATGCTCCACAGAGGAGCCGGCGGGATGAGGAAGCCCGCCACGACACCGAGAGCCGTACCGACGACGAGGATGGACAGCAGCACCCACGGCGTCCAGGGATAGACGTCTTTCGTGAAAGTCAGCAGGGATCGGATCTGGCTGAAGAAACCGGGCCGCTTCTCGGGTGCGGAACTGCGCGATGACATGGGCACCAGCCTACCTTCGCCGCGGCGCCGACGTCACAGCGCGCAGCTCATGCCGGTTGTGCACAGGCCGCGATCACGGACGGCGTCAAGGAGTGCGAGAGCGCGAGACTCTCCGCCATGTCCGATCCGTTGCATCCGAGTCCGCTGCGGCGGCTCGCCCCGGGAGACGCACCCTATCCCGGCGATCTCGTGGCCGGCGACCCTCCCGTGGTGTGGACCTCGGGAGCCCTGTGGCGACACGACCGCTGCTGGGACGCCAGCGAAGCCGATCACCTCCTCGCCCCCGTCGACCTCGGCCAGTCCGATGACGGTCCCCTCGTGGCGGTTCCGCATTGTCCTCATCGCCTCGGCGACTGGCTCGCCCGCCGGACGCGACTCGGCGATGGCGAGATCGTGACTCTCGGCGTCAGCATTCTGCGGGGGAGCACCTCCGCGCAGATGCGCGGAGTGGAGCGGGGCGAGTGGTGGGTGACCTCAGACGGGAGGCCGGTCCTCGCGGGGGTGGGGACGGAGGATTGGCGGCAGACGACGCGCGAGATGGTGGCCCACATCGTCGCGCGCGCCCCGAGCCACCTCGCTGAAGTGGTGAGCGACGTGTCGGGCGCGATCGCGTCGCCTGGTTCCGCTTCGGCGATCGAGGAACTCGAGGCTCGTCTGTTCGCTGGCGCAGAACCCGCACCGCTGGCCACCGAGTTCGTCTCGCTTCCCGCGCGTCACCTCGCCGCTCGCGCAGACCTGACGAGGTCCGAGGGCGCCCTCGAGCATGGTCGGCGGCTTCCTCCCGCGCTGCACGGCTTCGTCGATCACCCGATCGTCGAGCGGCTCAACCGTCTGCTCACGCGGAGCGACCACCCTCGATCGACGCACAGCGAGCGGGCGCGACCACGTACGCGCGCGCGTACGTCACGGCGCCCACTCCTGGTGGCTGCGGTTGTCATGACGGCGGTGCTCGTGATCGGAGTGAGCTGGCCCGACGGCGACACCGCGGCCGACGGCGGCACCGGGACCGCGGACGTCCCCCGCGGGCAAGCATCGTCGTCGCCGCCGACGTCTCCGCCACGCTCCGCGACGAACGACGACGCGACGGAGGAACGAACGGATGTCGCGCCGACGAGCGACGCGTCCGAGGAGAAGACATCGACGCTCGTGCACACAGCCAGCCAGCTGATCGAGACGTACGCAACGTGCGCGCCGACATGCGGCGCGGGTGTCGTGGAGGACCCTCACGACACCTTCCCGTCCGGCGTCACAGACGCCCCGGGGGCGGACCGCACGACGACGGTGGTCGAGCGTTACGGGGGAGTGGCGGTGTTGCGTGTCGAGGCTCCCGAGCACGCAGCCCAGTACGCCGTCATCGTCCGCTCCAACGACTCATGGCTGGTCCGCGACGTCTTCGATGTCGCGGACCAGCCATGACGGAGCCGGATCAGATGCCGAGCTGGCCCTCGAAGTCGGCGGCCTCGAGGCGAGACTTGACCGCCCCGAGGAATCGAGCCGCATCGGCGCCATCGATCGTGCGGTGGTCGTACGACAGCGCGAGGTACACGTACGAGCGCACCGAGATCGCGTCCTTGCCGTCCACATTCACGACGCCCGGACGCTTGACGACGACGCCCGTGCCGAGGATGGCGGACTGGGGCAGGAACACGACGGGAGTGTCGAAGAGCGCACCGCGCGAGCCGGTGTTGGTCAGGGTGAACGTGCCTCCCGCGAGCTCGTCCGGCTTGAGCTTGTTGTCACGGGTTCGCGCGGCGAGGTCGGCGATCTCGTGAGCGATCTGGGCGAGGTTCTTCGACGCGGCATCCCGCAGAACGGGAGTGAGGAGGCCGCGCTCCGTGTCGACGGCGATCGACAGGTTCTCGGTCGCCGGGTAGACGATGTCGGTGCCGTCGACCGTCGCGTTGATGATCGGGTACGCCTGCAGCGCCTCCGCGGCTGCCAGCGCGAAGAACGGCAAGAACGACAGCTTGTCGCCGGTCTTCTGCTGGAACGTGCCCTTCACGGTGTCGCGGAAGTTCGAGAGCTTCGTGACGTCGACCTCGATCACGGTCGTCAGCTGCGCCGTCTGCTGCATCGAGGCCACGGCGCGCTCGGCGAGCACCTTGCGCAGGCGCGACATCGGCTGAGTGGTTCCGCGCAGCTCCGAGATCTCTCGAGCAGGTGCGGCCGGTGCCGCGGCAGCCGGAGCGCTCGCGGGCGCTGATGCTGCACTCTCGGCGGCCTTGAGGACGTCTTCCTTACGGATCCGCCCGCCTACACCGGTGCCCGTGACCGTTGCCAGATCGACGCCCTGCTGCTGAGCGAGGCGACGCACGAGCGGGGTCACATAGGTGGGGCCATCGTCCTCGGCGTCCGCAGACGGGACGGAGGGCGAAGCCGGCGCGGGTGCCGCTGCGGGAGCGGGCGTCTGAGCCGGCGCCGGAGTAGCGGCCGGGGCGGAAGCGGCCGGAGCAGGTGCGGGCTCCGGTGCTGCCGAAGGTGCGGGCTCCGGTGCTGCAGTAGGAGCGGGCGCCGGCGTGGCGGGAGCGGCGGCCGGGGCCCCCGATCCGATGCGCGCCAGTACGGCGCCGACAGCGACCGTCTCGTCCTCACCGACGACGATCTCCTGGAGGGTTCCGGCGACGGGCGACGGGATCTCGGTGTCGACCTTGTCGGTGGAGATCTCCAGAAGCGGCTCGTCGACCGCCACGTCGTCGCCGACCTGCTTGAGCCAGCGCGTGACGGTGCCCTCGGTGACGCTCTCGCCGAGTTCGGGGAGGACGACATCCTTGGCGTCGCCGCCCGCGGTCGGGGCGGCCTGGGCAGCGGGCTGATCGTTGGCCGGTGCAGCGGGCTCCGGCTCCTGCGCGGGCTCGGCAGCCGGCTCAGCGGCTGCTTCCTCGGGCTGCTCCTGCGCGGGGGCGTCGTCGGTGCCGCCGGCGCCAGAACCGTCACCGATCTTGGCGAGGACTGCGCCGACCTCGACGGTCTCGTCCTCCTGAACCAGGATCTCCTCGATCACGCCGCTGACCGGAGACGGGATCTCGGTGTCGACCTTGTCGGTCGAGATCTCCAAGAGACCTTCGTCGGCCTGGACGGTGTCACCGACCTGCTTGAGCCAGCGGGTCACCGTACCCTCGGTGACGCTCTCGCCGAGCGCGGGGAGGACCACGGGTGTGCTCATAGGTGTGTCTCCTTTAGACGTGTCGATGTCTTCTTAAGCTTAGTGACCTGCGCGAGCGGGTCGTCAGAGGGCGTGCAGCGGCTTGCCGGCAAGAGCGAGGAACGCCTCACCCAGCGCCTCGCTCTGCGTCGGATGAGCGTGGATCAGGGGGGCGAGATCCTCCGGATGCGCCTCCCAGCCGACCGCCAGCTGCCCCTCGGTGATCAACTCTCCCACTCGGTCGCCCACGAGGTGGACACCGATGATGGGACCTTCGGCCCGGCGGACGACCTTGACGAGACCGGCTGTGCCGAGGATCTCACTCTTGCCGTTCCCGGCCAGGTTGTACTCGTAAGCCACGACGGCATCACCGTGTTCGGCTCGGGCCTGAGCCTCGGTGAGCCCCACGGAGGCCACTTCGGGGCTGCTGTAGGTCACGCGCGGGATGGTGGACTCGACGATCGGCGAGGGCGACAGCCCCGCGATGTGCTCGGCGACGAAGATGCCCTGCTGGAAGCCGCGATGGGCCAGTTGCAGGCCGAAGACGATGTCTCCCACGGCCCACACGTGCGGGACGGTGGTCTGGAGAGCGTCGTCGACGACGACGAACCCGCGGTCGAGGCGAACTCCGGCCTCCTCGAACCCGAGCCCCGAGGTCGACGGGCCGCGTCCGACCGCGACCAGGAGGTAGTCCGCCTCCAAGGCGCTGCCGTCTTCGAGCGAGACGACCACGCCCGTCTCGTTGTGCGCGACGGACGAGAAGCGCGTCCCGAGGCGAGATGTGATCCCGCGCTTGCGGAACGCACGCTCGAGGGCCTTGCTGAGAGCGACGTCCTCCTGTGGAACGAGGTGGTCCAGCGCCTCGACGATCGTGACCTCGGCCCCGAACGACCGCCACACGCTCGCGAACTCGACGCCGATCACGCCGCCGCCGAGGATGATCACGCGCTCCGGAACTTCGTCCAGAGCCAGCGCCTGCTCGCTGGTGAGAACCCGACCCTCGATCGTGATGCCGGGAAGCACCCGGCTGTAGGACCCCGTGGCGAGGACCACATCGGCACCACGATAGACGTCATCGCCGACCTGGATCGCGCGGTCCGGGAGGAGTCGCCCCTCTCCCGCGACGACGGTGACGCCGCGTGCCTTGAGGAGACCTTCCAGCCCCTTGTACTTCTTGGCGACGATCCCCTCCCGATACGAGGTCACCGCCGCGGTGTCGATGCCGACGAAAGAGGCGGAGACGCCGACGCTCGCGGCGTCTCTCACGTGATCGGCGACCTCCGCGGCGTGGAGCAGGGCCTTGGTGGGAATACAGCCGCGGTGGAGGCAGGTGCCACCCACCTTGTCCTTCTCGATGACCGCGACCGTCTTGCCGAGCTCGCGTGCGCGAAGCGCTGCGGCGTAGCCGCCGCTGCCACCCCCGAGGACGACGATGTCGAATGCGTGTTCGCTCACTGCGCGCCTCCTGAGATGAACTCGACGAGCGAGCGCACCGTCGCCGCCGTGGGGCCTTTGTCGGTGGCCCCGAAGGCCGCCTTGGTCGTCCCGGCCCCCGCGATGTCCAGATGCACCCACGGGATGCGCGGAGCGTCCTCGGCGTCGGAGGTCCGCCCGATGAAGCGGCGCAGGAACAGCCCCGCAAACAGGGACCCCCCGGCCGGATCGCCGATCTTCGCGTTCTGCAGGTCGGCGATCGGGGAGTCGAGCTCGTCCTCCATGTGATCGGGAAGGGGAAGCTGCCACGCCAGCTCGCCGGCGCGCTGCGCGGCGGCCAGATACGCCGCCACGGCGCCGTCGTCGCCCATCACGCCCGCGTAGCGGTTGCCGAGGGCGACGGTGATGGCGCCCGTGAGCGTGGCGATGTCGACGATGACATCGGGATGCGCGCGGCTGGCGGCCACGAGACCGTCCGCGAGGACCAGGCGCCCTTCCGCGTCGGTGTTGAGCACCTCGACGGTGGTGCCGTCGAGGATGCGCACCACGTCGCCCGGGCGCGTCGCCCGTCCCGAGGGCATGTTGTCGGCGATGCAGAGCCAGCCGGTCACGCGCACCGGCAGGGCGAGCTCGGCGACCGCGCGGACGACGGCGAGTGCCGTGGCGGCACCGCACATGTCGTACTTCATCCCCACCATGCTCGCGGGCGGCTTGAGTGACAGGCCGCCGGTGTCGAAGGTGATGCCCTTGCCGACGAGAGCCACATGGCGCGCACCTTCCGCATCGGCCGGCGCGTAGTCCAGTCGCACGAAGCGCGGCGGCCGATCGGATCCCTTTCCGACGCCGAGGATCCCGCCGAACCCCTGTGCAGCCAGCTCCGCCTCGTCGAGGACCTCCACGGTGACGGGGAGACCGGACAGCGCCTCGATCGCACGCTCGGCGAACTCCTGTGGCCCGAGCCACTCGGCCGGCGTGTTCACGAGGTCTTTGACGAGGGCCGAAGCGGAACCGATCGCCGCGACGGCGGCGGTGTCGTCAGCGTCGACGGGCTGGGGGCTCGAGACCACGACGCGCGCGGCACGCTGTGCGCCTCGATCCGACTTGTAGTCGTCGAAACGGTAGCCACCGAGGACGACACCCTCGCCGATCGCGCGTTCTCGTCCGACTGCGCCCGGCGCGGCGACGGCCAGCGTCGTGAAACCCGTCGTCGTCCGCACGGCGGCACCGACGGCATCTCGCAGAGCGTCCGCCGTGGGCTGCGCGCCCGTGCCGACCACGAACAGCGGACGCGTCGTCGTCTCTGGCGCGAAGACCCGCACCACCGACCCTGCGTTCCCCGTAAAGCCCAGCGCCGACAGCGAATCATCCAGCCCCGGGAAGCCCGCGAGCGCCGCGATCGCGTCGTCCAGCGGGGGGAGCGCGAGCACCCAGGCATCGGCATCGATGTCGGTCAGGGCAGCGGTGGTGTACGACAGCTCCGGGAACGGCATGCCGTCCATCCTAGTTTTGCCCCGGACGGCCGGAGGCCACCCCGCTCGACCTGTGTTCGCTGTCAGCGGCATGCGAGAGCCGTCACGCCGACCCCGCATTGCGGAGGGCTCGTACAGTGGAGACATGCCACTGCAGGGTCCCCTCTATGAGCGTGTCGCCAGCGCCCCGCCGATCCCGAGCGGCCTTCCCCTCGTGGTGACCCTCACGGGATTCACCGACGCGGGAGGAGCGGCCGGCCGGATGCTGGCGTACTTCCGTGACGACCTCGACCCGGCCCCGGTCGTCGCATTCTCTGCGGACGTCCTCTTCGACTACCGCGCCCGGCGCCCGCTCATCACGTTCGAAGCCGATCACCTCAGCGGTTATCGCCCGCAGCGGCTGGAGCTCGCCCTCGCCCACGATTCGCTCGGCCAGCCCTTCGTGCTCCTCGCGGGGTTCGAACCCGACTTCGCGTGGGAAGCGTTCACCGAGACGGTGGTCGGTTTGGCCGAGGGCCTGCAGGTCTCTTCGGTCACCTGGGTCCACGCGATCCCGATGCCGGTGCCGCACACCCGACCGATCGGCACGACCGTCAGCGGCACCCGCCACGAGCTCACCGAGGCTCACTCCGTCTGGAAGCCCCACACACAGGTTCCCGCGACCGTCGGACACCTCCTGGAGTATCGCTTCGCGCAAGCGGGTGCCGAGGTTGCGGGGTTCGCTCTCCTCGTTCCCCACTACCTGGGTGACACGGACTATCCGGCCGCCGCCATCGCCGGCCTGGACAGCGTTTCGGTCGCCACCGGCCTGGTGTTCGATCTCGACGACCTGCGCGAGGAGAACCGCGAGTACCTGGAGAAGGTCACCGAACAGGTGTCGGGGAGCGACGAACTGACAGCGATGCTCCACGGACTCGAAGAGCGGTACGACGCCTACATGGCGGGCTCCACGCAGGCCCAGCCGATCATCCACACGGGCGACCTTCCGAGTGCGGATGAGCTCGCGGCCGAGTTGGAGCGCTTCCTCGCCACGCGACCGCCGGGCGACGAGGACAAGCACGAGCGCCGCTGAGCGGTCGTACGGATCCGATCGCGTCGCCCGTCACGGAATACGGGAAGTCGCGGGAGTGTTGTGGTCAGGGAAGTCCACGGTCTCCGCAGTGTCGCTCGACTCGTTCCCGCGGAGAACTGTGAGAGAATAGGACATCTGACCCGTTGTCATCCCCGTTTCGTCGTCCGCTCGACGGCCCGGAGGACTTGACAAGGGTCTTACTAGTGTCCGAAACCCCGACGGCCATCGTCGGTGAAAGGCGAGACGTGACGTCAGGCACGAAGAGCACCCGCACCCGCAAGGCTGAGGACACCGAAGAGGCGACCGCAGTCCCGGCCCAGAAGCCGGCGCGCAAGACCGCGACCAAGTCCGGTGCCGCCAAGACCAAGGCCGCTCCGGCGAAGGCTCGCGCCACCAAGGCGACCGCCAAGGACGACGACGAACCCGACCTCGACGACGAGGACGACATCGACGACGTCGCTGACACCGACGAGGACACGGACGACGAGGTCACCGACGCGCCCGCCGACAAGAAGGCCAAGAAGGGCGACTCCGAGGACGACGACGAAGACGAGGAGGGCGCGGCGAAGCCGGCCTTCACCGAGCCGCTCCCGACCGGCGCGATCGTCATCTCTTCGAGCGACGAGGACGACGTCCCGGTCTACTCGACCCAGATCACCGGCGCCACCGCCGACCCGGTGAAGGACTACCTCAAGCAGATCGGCAAGGTCCCGCTCCTCAACGCCGCCGAAGAGGTCGAACTCGCCATGCGTATCGAGGCGGGCCTGTTCGCCGAAGAGAAGCTGTCGCAGATGTCGGCCAGCGAGAAGTCGTCGCAGCTGGGCCTCGACCTCCAATGGGTCGCGCGCGATGGCCAGCGAGCCAAGAGCCACCTCCTCGGCGCGAACCTCCGACTGGTCGTCTCGCTCGCCAAGCGATACACCGGGCGCGGCATGCAGTTCCTCGACCTCATCCAGGAGGGGAACCTCGGTCTCATCCGCGCCGTCGAGAAGTTCGACTACACCAAGGGCTTCAAGTTCTCGACGTACGCGACGTGGTGGATCCGCCAGGCGATCACTCGGGCCATGGCCGACCAGGCGCGCACGATCCGTATCCCGGTGCACATGGTCGAGGTCATCAACAAGCTCGCCCGCGTCCAGCGCCAGATGCTCCAGGACCTGGGTCGCGAGCCCACACCCGAAGAGCTCAGCCGTGAGCTCGACATGACCCCCGAGAAGGTCATCGAGGTGCAGAAGTACGGCCGCGAGCCGATCTCCCTGCACACGCCGCTCGGTGAGGACGGTGACAGCGAGTTCGGCGACCTGATCGAGGACACCGAGGCGGTCGTCCCCGCGGACGCCGTGGGGTTCACGATGCTCCAGCGTCAGCTCGAGGCGCTTCTGGACTCCCTGTCGGAGCGCGAGGCGGGGGTCATCCGCATGCGCTTCGGTCTCGGAGACGGCCAGCCGAAGACGCTGGACCAGATCGGCGACACCTTCGGGGTGACGCGGGAGCGCATCCGCCAGATCGAATCCAAGACGATGGCGAAACTGCGACACCCGTCGCGGTCGCAGTCACTGCGGGACTACCTCGAATGAGCGCGCAGGCCAACGACGGCAAGGCACTGGAGATCGCCGTCGAAGGCGCGCGCTTTGCGAGGATCCCGATTCGGACGCGAGTCGTCCTACCCGGCGACGACCTCGACGCGTTCATCCTTGAATACGCTCGTCCGGAGCTCCAGACCGACGACCTCCTCTTCGTGACCGAGAAGATCGTGGCGATCACGCAGGGACGCTCCTTCCTCGTGGAGGAGATCACGCCGCGCCCACTTGCCCGCTTCCTGTCGCGCTATGTCGTCAAGACGTCGTACGGGATCGGCCTCGGAACGCCCGAGACCATGGAGATGGCCTTGCGTGAATGCGGCACGCCGCGGATCCTGTTCGCGGCCGCCGTCAGCGCGGTGGGCAAGCTCGTCGGACGACGTGGTGACTTCTATCGCATCGCGGGTGACAAGGCACGCTCGATCGACGGCCCCACTCGGCACACCATTCCGCCGTACAACAAGGCGGTCGTGCTCGGTCCCAAGGAGCCCGCCAAGGTCGCCGCGCACCTCAAGCAGCTCCTGGGCGGCGAGAACGACGTCGCGGTCGTCGACATCAACGACATCGGCGGCAACATCCTCGGCTCGACGCTCGATGGGGCCGGCGAACGGCGACTGGTCGAGATTCTGAGCGACAACCCGCTGGGTCAGGGACACCAGTCCACGCCGCTCGGCATCATCCGCCGCGCGACCTCCTCCGACGGGAACTGACGTGTCGGCGGTCAACCGGCTCTATCGACGCGCGCGCTTCTTCGTCAAGCGCGTCGTCTCCTTCGACCGCGAGCGGGTGCTGCAGTTCGCGCGTCAGTCCGGGTCGCTCTCGCGAGCGCCTCTGTGGTGGGTCGTGCTCGACATGGCGTGGTGCGCGGTGCGCTACGAGACGACCTTCGAGAACTACTCCGAATGGGACTTCCGCATCCTCCGCGCCCGCGAGCGCAAGACGTACATGACCGACCCCAAGTCGTTCCACCTGTCGCGGAAGCTCAATGACAACAGTCAGCGCGCGATCTTCGATGACAAGCTCCGCTTCGCCGAGCACTTCGGTGACGAACTGGGTCGGGAGTGGCTGGACGTCTCGGCCACCGGCGTCGCCGACCTCGAGACCTTCGTGCAGCGTCACGCACGCATCATCACGAAGAACCCGACGGGCGTCGGCGGCAACGGCATCAGCATCCGCGACCGCGAGGACATCACGGATGTCGCCGCTCTGCGCACTGAACTGCTGGCATCGGGACAGACACTCGTCGAAGAAGTGCTCACTCAGCACCCGGAGATGGCGCGCCTCTACCCGCGGAGCGTCAACTCCCTGCGAATGGTCACTTACCTCGACCCCGTCGGAACGGTCCACGTCCTCGCCGGTGTCTTGAAGATTGGCAACGGCGGCGTCATCGACAACTTCAGCAACGGCGGCATGTACACCATGCTCGACGAGAACGGTCGCGCCCTCCACGCCGCAAGCGACGAGGAAGGTCACCCGTTCGACGTTCATCCCGTCACGGGGGAGCGGATCAGCGGGTATCAGGTGCCGCTGTACGCCGAGATCCTGGACCTCGTCGACCGGTTGGCGCGTCGCGTGCCGGCGATGCCGTACATCGGCTGGGACATCGCGATCACGCCCGAGCGCCCCGTCGTGATCGAAGGCAACCACAACACCGGTGTCTTCCAGTCCAAGCCCTCCGTCTCGGGCATCCGGCGCGGGCTCCTCCCGAGATACCGCGCTGCGATGCGCTTCTGAGCACGCGTTCCGGAAGGATGACCAGCCCATGAGCAGAGCCACCGTTCGCCTTCGCTACCTCGCGCGCCGCGCGGCGAAGCTCCGACCCGGGAACCTCGTCGAGTTCGCCCGGCAGGCCCAGAAGGTGTCGAAGGCGCCGCTGCCCGTGCTCATCGCCGACATGCTGTGGTGCTCGGTGAAGTACGACATGGGTTTCCGTGACTACGCCGTGTGGGACATTCGCCTCCTCACGGCGAAGGAGCGGAAGACGTGGATGACTCATCCCAAGTCCTTCCGGATCACGCGCATGTACAACACCGCCGAGGGTCGCGCGAAGCTCGAGGACAAGCGCCGCTTCGCGCGCGAGTACGCCGACCTCCTCGGTCGCGAGACGGTCGATGTGCGCGACGTCGACGACGCGACGCTCGCCGACTTTCTCGCCCGTCATCCGAAGGTGCTCGCAAAGCCACTGGACGGTCAGGGCGGTGGCGGCATCACCCTCCACGAGAACGTCACCGACGTCGCGGCGTTCCGCGAGGAGGTGACCTCGGCCGGGCAGACCATCGTCGACGAGTTCATCGTCCAGCATCCGGAGATGAGCGCGCTGTACCCGGACAGCGTGAACACGGTGCGGATGATCACGTTCCTGGATCAGCGCGGTCCGGAGCCCGGCGGCAGCGTGCGGCTCCTGGCGGCGGTGCTGAGGATCGGCAACGGCGACGTGATCGACAACTTCGCCTCCGGCGGCATGTTCACCATGCTCGACGATGACGGCGTCGCGCTGTACCCAGGCGTGGACAAGCGCAGCAACGTGTATCGCGATCACCCCGTGACGGGAACGCCGATCGTCGGGTTCCGTGTGCCGATGTACGACCGCGTCCTCGAGATCACCGAACAACTCGCCCGCCGCACGCCCGAGGCTCCCTACGTGGGATGGGACCTCGCGATCACACCGAACGGTCCTGTGGTCATCGAGGGCAACCACAACTCCAGCGTCTTCCAGCCGAAGCCGTCGGCCTCTGGTGTGCGCACCGGCCTGCTTCCCGTCTATCAGGCGGCCGTCGGCTTCTGAGCCGCCGTCATGCGCGGCGGCGCGAGCTGCTCAGGCGAGCAGGCGATCGGTCTCGTCGTGCCACGACGTCGCGACGGCGCGCAGCTTCTCCTCGTACTTGCGCCCGTGGTGCGCGCAGAAGAGCAGTTCGCTGCCGTTGACCTCGGCCGCGATGTAGGCCTGCGCTCCGCAGGAGTCGCAACGGTCGGCAGCGGTCAGGCGGTGCTCGAGGACGCCCTGCTCTGCGGTAGTCGAGATGCTCATTCTGGGTGCCTCCTCAGTGCCTGAACTCCAGTTGGGATCTGTGCAATACAACCACGCGATGATGACGAGCATGCCCGCGCCCGGTCACATTTCGCTCTACGCGTACGGTGTTTCGGCCACCCGGCGGGACATCGCCCGCCGCGTCGTGTGTCGCGCCCTCGGGGTCGGGAGCCCCCGATATCCTTGAGAACTGTGACTTCCGAGTACTCCGCCCACCATCTTCAGGTGCTCGAAGGGCTCGAAGCGGTCCGCAAACGGCCCGGCATGTACATCGGTTCCACCGACTCGCGCGGTCTCATGCACTGCGTGTGGGAGATCATCGACAACGCGGTCGACGAGGCACTGGGCGGCTTCGGTGACCGGATCGACATCGTCCTCCACGCCGACGGCAGCGTCGAGGTCCGCGACCGTGCCCGAGGAATCCCCGTCGACGTCGAACCCCGCACGGGCCTCACCGGCGTCGAGGTGGTCTTCACCAAGCTCCACGCCGGCGGCAAGTTCGGCGGCGGTTCTTACGCGGCATCGGGGGGACTCCACGGCGTCGGCGCCTCGGTCGTCAATGCGCTCTCCGAGCGGCTAGACGTCGAGGTCGACCGTGACGGCAAGACCTACGCCATGTCGTTCCACCGTGGCGAGCCCGGCATCTTCGCCGGACCCGAGCCGGATGCGGCGTTCCGCCCCTTCGAGGCGTCATCGGAACTCCGCGTGGTCGGCAAGGCCGCCAAGGGCGTGACCGGGACGCGCATCCGCTACTGGGCCGACCGTCAGATCTTCACGAAGGATGCGTCCTTCCATCTGGACGAGCTCGTGCAGCGCGCGCGGCAGACGGCGTTCTTGGTCCCGGGCCTCGAAATCGTCATCGCCGACGAGCGGGGCGAAGAGCGCACCGAGACGAGCTACCGATTCGACGGGGGCATCTCCGAGTTCGCGGACTTCCTCGCCGCCGATCCCGCCGTGACCGACACGTGGCGGCTGACCGGCGAGGGGACGTTCACCGAGACCGTCCCCGTGCTGCAGGACAGCGGCGCCATGATCCCGACCGATGTGGAGCGGACCTGTCACGTCGACATCGCGTTGCGGTGGGGGACGGGGTACGACACGACGTTCCGCTCGTTCGTCAACATCATCGCGACGCCCAAGGGCGGCACTCATCAGGCGGGCTTCGAGCAGGGGCTGATGAAGGTGCTTCGCACCCAGGTGGACCAGAATGCTCGACGACTCAAGGTCGGCAACGACAAGATCGAGAAGGACGACATCCTCGCCGGTCTCACCGCCGTGCTGACGGTACGTCTCCCGGAACCACAGTTCGAAGGACAGACGAAGGAGATCCTCGGCACACCGGCCGTGCGCGCGATCGTCGCGACAGTCGTGACGAAGGAACTGAACGCTCGGTTCGCGTCGACCAAGCGCGACGACAAGGCGCAGACGGCGCTGCTGCTGGACAAGGTCGTCGCCGAGATGAAGGCGCGTATCTCCGCCCGTACGCACAAGGAGACGCAGCGCCGGAAGAACGCGCTGGAATCGTCCTCGTTGCCGGCGAAGCTCGCCGACTGCCGCAGCAACGACGTTGCGGAGTCGGAGCTGTTCATCGTGGAGGGAGACTCCGCCCTCGGAACGGCCAAGCACGCACGCAACAGCGAGTACCAGGCACTGTTGCCCATCCGGGGAAAGATCCTCAACGTGCAGAAGGCCTCGATCAGCGACATGCTCTCCAACGCAGAGTGCGCGGCCATCATCCAGACCATCGGGGCCGGGTCGGGCCGCTCGTTCGATCTGTCCGGCGCCCGGTACGGCAAGATCATCCTGATGAGCGACGCCGACGTCGACGGCGCTCACATCCGCACGTTGTTGCTGACGCTGTTCTTCCGCTACATGCGCCCTCTCATCGAGGAGGGCCGGGTCTACGCCGCCGTGCCGCCGCTGCACCGTGTGATCGCGGTCAACCCGGGCTCCAAGCCGAACGAGACGATCTACACCTACAGCGAGCAGGAGCTCCACGCGCTGCTCAACCGACTCCAGAAGTCGGGCCGGCGATGGCAGGAACCGGTTCAGCGCTACAAGGGTCTCGGAGAGATGGATGCGGACCAGCTGGCGACCACGACGATGGACCGCGCCGGTCGCACTCTGCGGCGGGTCCGCGTGCAGGACGCCGAGGCGGCCGCCGACGTGTTCGAGCTCCTGATGGGAAGCGACGTGTCGCCGCGACGCGACTTCATCGTGTCGTCCGCAGACCGTCTCGACCGCGAGGCCATCGACGCCTGACCCGACCGATGGGCCGAGGCCGTTCCCCGCACGGCGACCGGGCGCGCTCTCGCGGGCTCAGCCGATCGGGGAACCCACGGCGCCGATCACCGCGTCCAGTCCCACACCCGACGCGTCGCGTTTCGCCCCGGCCTCGGGGAGGGCCCGCACCGCTCCATCCGGCCCCACGGCGCGCGGGTCGGTTCCCACCCACGCGAGGCTCAGCGTGTTCTCGCCCTTCAAGAAGCGGTGGGCGCGCACGCCGCCGGTCGCGCGACCCTTCGCCGGGAACTCGGACAGCGACGAGACCTTCCCGCTTCCCGCGTCGGCGCCCAGCAACGAGTCGGTTGAGCCGGCGACCGTCACCACGACCGCATCGCCGGGCGCAGACACCGCCGAGAAGAAGACGACGCGCTCTCCATCCGTCACCCGGATTCCTGCCATGCCTCCCGCGGCACGCCCCTGCGGTCGCACCGCCGACGCATCGAAACGCAGCAACTGGGCGTCACTCGTGATGAACAGCAGCTCGGCGTCGTCCGGGGCGGGTGCTGCACCGACGACGCGGTCCCCGGGCTTGAGGGAGATGATCTCGACCTCAGACTTGCCTGCGGGGAGCTCCGCGGCCGACACCCGCTTCACGATGCCCTGCGCCGTTCCGAGTGCGACAGGAGGCGCGTCTGTCAGGGGGACGATCGTGACGACGTGCTCGCCCGCACCGAGAGCCAGGTACTGGTCGGCTCTGGCCCCGGCGGCCAGCTGAACCGAGTTCGCCGGCACCGAGGGAAGGTCGACGGGGGAGAAGCGCACCAGGCGGCCGGCCGTGGTGATCGCCCCGACATCGCCCCGCGTCGTGGCGTCGACCGAGGCACGGACCGCATCATGCTTGGAGCGCCGCGTCGGCGGCACGACGCCTCCTCCTCCAAGGAGGTCATCGCTGAGCTCCGCCCGCACCATGCGCCCCGTCGCCGACAGGAACACACGGCAGGGGGCGTCGGCGATCTGCAGATCGGCCGGCTTCGCGGAACGCGACCGCGCGGCGACGGGCCCGCCGTTGAGCAGGAGCGTCCGACGGGGAGTGCCGTACGCCTCTGCAGCCGCCTCGAGCTCGCGGGCGACCTGGCCGCGCAACAGGGTCTCGCTGGCGAGCAGTTCCTCCAACGCGGCGATCTCGGCGGTGAGGGCGTCGCGCTCGTTCTCGAGCTCGATGCGGGAGAACTTCGTCAGGCGCCGCAATCGGAGCTCGAGGATGTACTCCGCCTGCGGCTGGGAGAGGTCGAAGACATCCATCAGCCGGGTTCGCGCCTGCTCGCCGTCGTCCGAGGTGCGGATCACCTGGATCACCTCGTCGATGTCGACGATCGCGATGAGCAGCCCCTCCACCAGGTGCAGGCGCTCCCGACGTCGAGCGAGCCGGAATCGGCTACGACGAGTGATGACCTGGATGCGGTGGTCGAGGTAGACGCGGAGGAGGTCCTTCAGACCGAGTGTTTGCGGCTGCCCGTCGACGAGCGCGACGTTGTTGATGCCGAAGGAGTCCTCGAGAGGAGTCAGCCGGTAGAGCTGTTCGAGGACGGCCTGCGGATCGAAGCCGGTCTTGATCCCGATGACGAGCCTTAGTCCGTGGTTGCGGTCGGTCAGGTCGACGACGTCCGCGATCCCGGTGAGCTTCTTCGCTCCGACCGCATCCTTGATCTTCTCGATGACCCGCTCCGGCCCGACCATGTAGGGCAGCTCGGTCACGACGAGACCGGTACGGCGCGGACCGAGCGACTCGACCGCTACTTTCGCGCGTGTACGGAACGTCCCACGACCCGTCGCGTAGGCGTCCTTCACGCCGTCAAGTCCCACGATCACACCGCCTCCGGGGAGGTCGGGGCCGGGGACGAACTCCATCAACTCTTCCAACGTCGCGTCAGGGTTGTCCAGCAGATGCACCGCCGCCGAGACCACCTCGATGAGGTTGTGCGGCGCCATGTTGGTCGCCATCCCCACGGCGATGCCCGTGGTCCCGTTGACCAGAAGATTGGGGAAGGCCGCCGGCAGCACGTCCGGCTGCTGGAACTGACCGTCGTAGTTGGGGACGAAGTCCACCACGTCCTCGTCGAGGTTCTCCGTCAGCGCGAGCGCCGAGGGAGCGAGCCTCGCCTCGGTGTAGCGAGCCGCGGCAGGACCGTCGTCGAGCGAGCCGAAGTTGCCGTGCCCGTCGACGAGCGGCACGCGCAGCGCGAAG
The DNA here is from genome assembly GCF_047607225.1 of Microbacterium sp. Lineage (GTDB taxonomy): Bacteria > Actinomycetota > Actinomycetes > Actinomycetales > Microbacteriaceae > Microbacterium. Next base: position 25,952 of record NZ_JASGDO010000041.1, read on the forward strand.
TCCTGCGCGAGCCTCACGAGAGCGTCGTAGATCGCGGAGTCGCCGTGGGGATGGAGCTTTCCCATGACTTCGCCGACGACACGAGCGCTCTTCACGTGTCCGCGATCGGGCCGCAGTCCCATGTCGGCCATCTGGAAGAGGATCCGGCGCTGCACGGGCTTGAGTCCGTCGCGCGCGTCGGGGAGCGCTCGCGAGTAGATGACCGAGTAGGCGTACTCCAGGAACGACCCCTGCATCTCGGCGGAGACGTCGACGTCCTCGATGCGTTCACCAGCGGGCACGGGGCTGTTGCGCGAGGCTGCCATGGATCGAGTGGTCCTCCGGGACGAGCGAGCGGCACGGGACCGTCGAGCCGATCCCGCGATCCGCGGGGGAACGGGTGCCGTGTGCGAGACTGACCCCGATGCCACTCAGCCTACCCGCGGACCCGCCGAGCGCCCGGAGCCTCACCGACGTCGTGTCACAGACGATTGCCGCGTTGGAGGGGCGCGGAGAGTGGTTGCCTACCGCACGGTCGGCCATCGTCGTCCTCGTCGACGGCCTGGGCCGATCCAACCTCACCGGTCGCTCCGGCCACGCGCGCTTCCTGTCGTCGAGACTGGCAAAGGCCGACGCCGTCCGGGCGGGTTTTCCTTCCACGACGGCCACCTCGCTCACGAGCCTCCTGACCGGGCGGCCCGCAGGCGAGCACGGCATCGTGGGATATCGCGTGCGCGTGCCCGAGACCGGGAGAGCGGTCAATCAGCTCAAGGGGTGGGAGACCGATGGCCTCGACCCGCTCCAATGGCAGCGGTCGTCCCCTCTCTTCGAGATCGAGGCCTCCCGGGGAAGGCCGTGCTTCGTCGTGTCCAAGGCCCTGTACGCCGGCACCGGCTTCACGACGGCCATTCAGCGCGGCGCGACGTTCCTTGCCGCGGGCTCCGTGGCAGAGCGACTGGCGACGGCGGTGGAGGCGGTGCGCATGCACGAGGGCGCCCTCGTCTACGTCTACGTGCCCGAACTCGACACCATCGGTCACGGGTCGGGCTGGGAGAGCTCTCGCTGGTTGAGCGCCCTCGAGGACCTCGACCGCGAGCTGGAGACGTTTGCCCAGGATCTGCCTCCGGGCACCGGCGCGCTCGTCACCGCGGATCACGGTATGGTCGACGTGCCCGCGCACAAGCACGTCTTGTTGCGGGCGGGCGATCCGCTCGTCGAGGAGGTCGCGGTCGTCGCGGGGGAGCCGCGCATGCTGCACCTCTACGCCGAGCCCGGTTCCGCTGATCGTGTCCTGGCCCGGTGGCGAGAGAGCGAGCACGCGAGGTCCTGGGTGATGTCACGAGCGGAGGCCGTCGACGCAGGGTTGTTCGGGCCCCACGTCGACCAGGAGGTCGCGGCGAGGATCGGCGATGTACTCGTCGCCGCGCGGAGCGCGATCGCGTACTACGACGACCGCGAACCGGACAAGAAGCCGCAGCGGATGATCGGCCAGCACGGTTCCCTCACCGACCAGGAGCGCATCGTCCCGCTCGTCCGGCTCGGCGCCTTCGGGCGCTGAACGGAGGGGCTCAGCCGTCCTCGGTGCGCGCCCCGAAGACGATCTCATCCCAGGACGGCATGGAGGTCCGTCCCTTACGGCGCGACGATTCCGTCGACGCGGATCCCTCGCCGTTCGTCGGCGCAGCGCCGTCCGAAGAAGGCGTATCGGTCTGCGGGGCCGCCTCGTCGTAGCCCGGCTCCAGTGCGTCGAACAACGCCACGGGCGACGACTCGACGCGCCGCTCGGATGGCGCGGGCTCGGTCGGCATCGCCTCGCGCTGTCCTCGGCGCCGACGGAGAGCTTCCAGGAGATCGGCGGTGTCGGTGGAGGTCACGCCTTGCTCGGGAGCCCGCTTGATGGCGGCTTGCTGCACAGCCGGGCTCGCGGGCTCGCGAACCTCGGGCGCCTCCAACTCCGCATCGGGCACTCGGCGTGGGCCGAACGCTCCACTGTCGAACCGGGACGAGTCCTTGACCCCGGAGGAGTCGAGCGCCCGCAGCCGCGGGATGAGACCCTCCGGCAGAGAGCCTTGACGAGACAGCTGCGTGGCATCGGCATTCTGGGGCGCCAGGGTGGCCCGCTTGGGATCGAACGTCCACCGGGCGTCGTGGTCGACGTCGCCCGCAGTGAACTCGAGCTTCACGATCCAGCCGTTCTGCTCCCGCCAACTGGTCCAACGCTCACCGGTGGCTCCCGCCTCGGCGAGCTTCGCGCGCACCGCGGCACCGAACGTCGGCTGCGCGTCGGGGTCGAGCTCGCCGCTGATGAGTACCGGGACCGCGAGCGCCTGACCGACGATGTGCTCTCGCTCGGCGAGGACAGGGCCCTCGAAGCGGGCAACGTCTTCGACACGAACGCCGAGAAGCGTCGCGACCTCTTCCGCCGACATGCCGGCACGGATGTGGGACTGGATCTCCCGGGGACTGGGACGGGCTGCACGCGACTCGTGATCGCGCGTCGCGCGGCGCAGGTGCGACCGAAGCGTCTCGTCGACGGGCAACGAGAAGCGGTCGCCCGACTCGGTGGCGAGCACGAGCACGCCGTCTTCGATGCCGATGACTTTGAGCTGTTCCATGCGGAAACGCGCCTCCAGATCCTGGGTGTGCGCCCATGGTGTCACAGGCACTCGGCATGGCCGGGAATATCGGGGGCGCGCCGCGAGTTTCACGCCACGCACCCGCCGGAAATCAGTGGGATCCGGGCGGCATTTGCGAAATGTGGTGGCGTCGTGCAAACTATGGCCGCCCGATTCGGGCCGCGACCCCACGCAAACCCTGGAAGTAGAGACGTTCGAGCATGGCTACGGATTACGACGCCCCCCGCAAGACCGAAGACGACAGCGAGTCGATCGAGGCTCTGAAGGAACGCGTCCCCGACAAGCTGTCCGGATCGGTCGACTCCGAAGACGCCGACAACCCCTCGGGGTTCGAGCTGCCCGGCGCGGACCTGTCCGACCTCGAGCTCGACGTCGTCGTACTGCCCCCGCAGGAGGACGAGTTCACCTGCATCGAGTGCTTCCTCGTGAAGCACCGCACCCAGATCGACCACGAATCCGCCGCAGGCGCGGTGTGCGTGGAGTGCGCGGCCTGATCAGCCGCTGACGGCAGCCGTCTTCGCCCGGCGAACGGCGGCCGCCACTCGATCCGGCGTCCTCGAGGAGAAGACCCACTCGGTCACCGGATCGCGCGGATCGGCGACGGGCACCCGAACCACGCCGTCGATCCCCGGACGCAGCAAGTGCCAGGCCGTGCGTGCGAGGCCCGGCCCTCGCGCCTGCCGAGCATCCTCGCCCGTTGCTATCTGGGCCTCGCCGAGAAGATCGACGGGGATGTGTGCGGCGCCGACCCGCAGCTGCCCGCCCCGGACCTCGACGACGGGCGCTGAGACCACCAGACCGCCCGTCACCGCCACGGCCACCACGACACCGGCCACGAGCGCGAGCGTCGCGTCGAAAGGCGTGAACACGAGGGCGACCATCGGTGCGCTCACCGCGGCGGCTACGAGCACCCACAATGACGGGCTCAAGCGCTCCCGATAATCGACGGCGGATGGTCTCAGTTCGGTCATGGCGTTGTGCATTACCCTCGTGGAGTGATCCAAAGTGTGGACCTCCCCATCATCGCATCGCATCTGCCGACCTACGCCCACCCCGGCGACGCCGGAGCGGACCTGGTTGCCGCCGAAGGCGTGACGTTGGCTCCGGGGCAGCGCGCTCTCGTGGGGACGGGCGTGCGTATCGCGCTCCCCGAGGGCTTCGCGGCCTTCGTCGTCCCCCGCAGCGGACTGGCGGCCAAGCACGGGATCACGATCGTGAACTCACCCGGCACCGTGGATGCCGGATATCGTGGCGAGATCAAGGTCTCCCTCCTCAACACGGACACCGAGAACGCCTACGAGGTCGTGCCCGGCGACCGCATCGCGCAGATGATCGTCATGCCCGTCACCCGTGTCACCTTCCTCCCGGTTGACGAGCTCCCCGACAGCACGCGCGGGGAGGGCGGCTTCGGTTCCACCGGCTACCAGACAGGAAGCACCTCATGACCGATCCGACTGCGTCCGCGGCTCCCACTCCCGGCGACCGACCGAAGGCGGCACCTGCGGACCGGGCCAGCGCGGGACCCTTCGACGAGTCCGAAGCCAACCCGGTGCGCCCGTACATCGATCTGGGCGGGATCAAGGTCCTTCCTCGCGAAGGCCTGAACCTGCGCCTCGAGGTGGAGGAGCAGACCAAGCGGATCGTGGCGGTCGGACTCGACTACGCCGACTCCACTCTTCAAGTCCAGCCCTTCGCCGCTCCGCGTTCGAGCGGACTGTGGGACGAGACGCGCGAGCAGATCCGCCAGCAGATCCGGCAGCAGGGCGGCCGCGTGGAGGAGCGCGAGGGTCCGCTCGGTCCCGAGCTCCTCGCCGAAGTGCCGGTGGTCGCCGGGGCGGAAGGCACCAGCGGCAAGCGCATCGCCCGATTCGTCGGGATCGACGGCCCGCGCTGGTTCCTCCGGGGCGTCATCGGAGGCGCCGCCGCCGCCGACGTCGCCGCGGCGGAGAAGGTCGAGGACCTCTTCCGCTCACTCGTCGTGGTCCGGGGCGGCACTCCCATGCCTCCCCGCGATCTCATCCCGCTCAAGATGCCCGCCGCGCCTGGTTCGGCATGAGCGACGCTCCGGGCAACCGCGGCGACAGTTCGGCGGGCCACGACCGCGGAGGCGAGCCCGCGTCCGAGTCGCGCGAGCGAGAGTCCACTGCTCCCGGACTCACGCCCCCCGAGCCCACCGCCTCGGAACTGATCAGCCAAGCGCTGGGCGGGGCGGCTCGAAAGGCCGGGCTCGATCCCTCTCGTGAGGCCAGCACCGGCCACGTGGTCTGGGCCGCGATGGGCGGCTGGCGCGGCATCTTCGAGTCGGTGGTCCCGGGGCTCGCGTTCGTCATCCTGTACACGCTCACACGCGACCTCGTGCTCTCCCTCGTCGTCTCGGTCGGATCGGCCGCGCTGTTCACCGTCATCCGCCTGGTGCAGCGTTCCACCCTGAGCGCTGCCCTCGGAGGCCTCGTCGCAGCGGCCGTCGCCGCGGGGCTCGCCCTGTGGACCGGCCGCGGCGAGGACAACTTCGTCCCGGGCCTCATTACGAACGCCGTCTATGGTTCCGCCCTCCTGATCTCCGCCCTGGCCGGATGGTCTCTGATCGGTCTCGCCGTCGGCTTCCTCATGAACGAAGGCACGAGCTGGCGCGCCGATCGCCGCAAGCGACGGGTCTTCTTCTGGCTGACGATCGCGTGGGCGGCGCTGTTCTTCCTCCGCCTGGCGGTGCAGTTCCCGCTCTACCTCGCTGGCGATGTCACCACGCTCGGGACCCTGAAACTCGTGATGGGTCTGCCCCTGTTCGCGCCCCTCGTCGCAGTCACCTGGCTGACGGTCCGTGCCCTGTACCGGCGCGTCGAGCCACCCGCGGCGTGATAGATTTATCTCGACATCAAGATAAATATCTGTCTCGCGCCGGTAAGGGCTACCTCACTAGCCTGCACGTCGGAGCAGCGGGAAGATGGAATCGACAGGCCGTGCGCCTGCGTCCGCCGACGAAGGAGACCAGACGTGTCCACAGTTGACAGCTTCGGAGCCAAGAGCACCCTGACGGTCGGCGATACCGACTACGAGATCTTCCGCATCGAGACGGTCCCGGGCTATGACAAGCTCCCGTTCAGCCTGAAGGTGCTGCTGGAGAACCTCCTGCGCACCGAGGACGGCGCCAACGTCACCAAGGCCCAGATCGAGGCGCTGGGATCATGGGACCCCGACGCCGAGCCGGACACCGAGATCCAGTTCACTCCGGCACGCGTGGTCATGCAGGACTTCACCGGCGTTCCGTGCATCGTCGACCTCGCCACCATGCGCGAGGCTGTCACGGCGCTCGGGGGAGACCCCGCCCGCGTCAACCCGCTCTCGCCGGCCGAGATGGTCATCGACCACTCGGTCATCGCCGACCTCTTCGGCACGGAGAACGCCCTCGAGCGCAACGTGGAGATCGAGTACGAGCGCAATGGTGAGCGCTACCAGTTCCTGCGGTGGGGCCAGACCGCGTTCGACGACTTCAAGGTCGTTCCGCCGGGAACGGGCATCGTGCACCAGGTCAACATCGAGCATCTCGCCAAGGTCATCTACGACCGCACCGTCGACGGCACGCTGCGCGCCTACCCCGACACCTGTGTCGGCACTGACTCGCACACCACCATGGTCAATGGACTCGGCGTTCTCGGCTGGGGCGTGGGCGGCATCGAGGCCGAGGCCGCGATGCTGGGCCAGCCCGTGTCGATGCTCATCCCGCGCGTCGTGGGCTTCAAGCTCACCGGCGACATCCCCGCCGGTGTGACGGCGACCGATGTCGTCCTCACGATCACCGACATGCTGCGCAAGCACGGCGTGGTCGGCAAGTTCGTCGAGTTCTACGGCGCCGGCGTCGCGTCGGTGCCCCTGGCCAACCGCGCGACCATCGGGAACATGAGCCCCGAGTTCGGCTCGACCGCCGCCATGTTCCCGATCGACGACGTGACGCTGGACTACCTGCGCCTGACCGGTCGGGACGAGGCCGCCGTCGCCCTGGTGGAGCAGTACGCGAAGGCCCAGTCGCTGTGGCACGACCCGTCGGCCGAGCCCTCCTTCAGCGAGTACATGGAGCTCGACCTCTCGACGGTGGTTCCCTCCATCGCGGGACCGAAGCGCCCCCAGGACCGCATCCTGCTGTCGGAGGCGAAGTCCCAGTTCGAGAAGGACATCCTGAACTACGCGTCGCCGTCGGTCTCCAACGACGTCGTCGACCTCGAGTCCAAGCACTCCTTCCCGGCCTCCGACCCGGGCGGGGCGCCCGGCGATGAAGAGCCCGAGACCCGCGAGGTGCACATCAACAGCGGCGCTCCCGCTGCCGCCTCCCGTCCGGTCACCGTCACGCCCCCGCACGGCTCCTCCTACATCCTCGACAACGGCGCCGTGACCCTGGCGGCGATCACGTCCTGCACCAACACCTCCAACCCGTCGGTGATGATCGCGGCCGGCCTTCTGGCGCGAAAGGCGCGCGAGAAGGGGCTGAAGCAGAAGCCGTGGGTCAAGACGACGCTCGGCCCCGGTTCGAAGGTCGTCACCGACTACTACGAGAAGTCGGGCCTCGACAAGGACCTCGAGGGTCTTGGCTTCTACACCGTCGGGTACGGCTGCACGATCTGCATCGGCAACTCGGGACCGCTCATCGAAGAGGTCTCGCACGCGGTCAATGAGAATGACCTCGCTGTGACGGCCGTGCTCTCCGGCAACCGCAACTTCGAGGGCCGGATCAGCCCCGACGTGAAGATGAACTACCTCGCCTCCCCGCCGCTCGTCGTGGCCTACGCGCTGGCCGGCTCGATGAACTTCGACTTCGAGACCGATGCGCTCGGGAAGGACGCCGAGGGCAACGACGTCTTCCTGAAGGACATCTGGCCGGCTCCCGACGAGGTGCAGGAGATCATCGACTCCTCGATCTCGCGCGAGCAGTTCATCAAGCAGTACGAGACCGTCTTCGACGGCGATGAGCGCTGGAAGAACCTCCCCACCCCCACCGGTCCGGTCTTCGAGTGGGACGCCGACTCGACCTACGTGCGCAAGGCTCCGTACTTCGACGGAATGACCATGGATCTCACGCCGGTGAGCGACATCCACGGCGCGCGCGTCATGGCGGCCCTCGGCGACTCGGTCACGACCGACCACATCTCTCCGGCCGGCAACATCAAGGCGGGCACTCCCGCCGCGCAGTACCTGACCGAGCACGGGGTGGCCCAGAAGGACTTCAACTCCTACGGATCGCGACGCGGCAATCACGAGGTGATGATCCGCGGCACCTTCGCGAACATCCGCCTCAAGAACGAGCTGGTCGCGGCCGTCAACGACGGGCAGGTCGTCGAGGGCGGGTACACGCGCGACTTCACCCGCGAGGGCGGGCCGCAGTCCTACATCTACGACGCGTGCATGAACTACCAGGCCCAGGGCACACCGCTCGTCGTCTTCGGCGGCAAGGAGTACGGCTCCGGCTCGTCGCGAGACTGGGCGGCGAAGGGCACGAGCCTGCTGGGCGTCAAGGCCGTCATCACCGAGAGCTTCGAGCGCATCCACCGCTCGAACCTCATCGGAATGGGTGTCGTGCCCCTGCAGTTCCCCGAGGGCGCCTCGTGGAAGTCGCTCGGGCTGGACGGGACCGAGATCATCTCGATCGAAGGCCTCGAGCAGCTCAACGAGGGCGTGACGCCCAAGACCGTCAAGGTCACGGCGGCTCCCAGCGAGTTCTCGCCGGAAGGCAAGGAGACCATCGTCTTCGACGCCAAGGTGCGCATCGACACGCCCGGTGAAGCCGACTACTACCGCAACGGCGGCATCCTCCAGTACGTGCTGCGCTCGCTCGTCTGACGCCATCGGAAGGCCCCGTTCTGCGCGAACCGCGCGGGACGGGGCCTTCCGTGTCCCCACGACCGGTCCGCGTTCAGCCGCATACAATCGAGGGATGAGTCTCCTGGCGTCGATCTCCGGTCCCCGTGATCTCGATGCCCTCACGATCGACCAGTTACGGGAGCTGGCGGACGAGATCCGCGCCTTCCTCGTCGAGAACGTCGCCCGCACGGGAGGGCACCTGGGGCCGAACCTCGGCGTCGTCGAACTCACGCTCGCCATCCACCGCGTGTTCGACTCGCCGCAGGACCCCATCGTCTTCGACACCGGACACCAGTCGTACGTGCACAAGCTCGTGACCGGCCGGCAGGACTTCGCCGCCTTGCGCAGTCGCGGGGGACTGGCGGGTTACCCGCAACGATCAGAGAGCCCCCACGACGTCGTCGAATCCTCACATGCATCGAGTTCGCTCAGCTGGGCGGACGGCATCTCTCGAGCCCTCACGCGTACGGGTCGCAAGGACCGGCACGTCGTCGCGGTCGTGGGCGACGGCTCGCTCACCGGCGGCATGACGTGGGAGGCGCTCAACAACATCTCCGACGACAACGACCGCAACCTCGTCATCGTCGTCAACGACAACGGACGCTCCTACGCCCCGACGATCGGCGGCATGGCCCGATACCTCAACCGTGTGCGGACCGCAGAGAGCTACCAGCACCTGCGCCGCGGCTCGGACTCGTTCTTCCGCAGGCTCGGGCCGATGGGACGCGCCCTCTACCGGGGCGTACGCGGCGGCACCCACGGATTCCTCTCGCGGTTCACCAACAACGCCGCCCTGTACTCGAATCTCGACATCAAGTATCTGGGCCCGATCGACGGACACGATCTCGATGCGCTCCTGGAGACGCTCCAGCTCGCCAAGGAGTACCGTTCGCCGGTCATCGTGCATGCGATCACCGAGAAGGGGCGGGGGTACGAGCCGGCCCGCAACGACGAGGCTGATCAGTTCCACGCCGTGGGGAAGATCGACCCGATCACGGGCGAGCCTCTGGGCGCCTCGGGCGCGCTCGCGTGGACCGACGTCTTCGCGCAGTCGCTCGTGGAGGCCGGGGAACGGCGCGACGACGTCATCGCCCTCACCGCGGCCATGCTGCGCCCGACGGGGCTCCAGCCTTTCGCCCAGCGGTTCCCCGACCGCGTGTACGACGTCGGGATCGCCGAGCAACACGCCGTCGCCGCCTCGGCCGGCCTGGCCTTCGGCGGGCTGCACCCCGTGGTGGCGATCTACGCCACGTTCATGAACCGCGCCTTCGACCAGGTGATGATGGACGTCGCTCTGCACCGCGCCGGGGTCACCTTCGTCCTCGACCGCTCGGGGGTGACCGGACCCGACGGTCCGAGCCACCACGGCATCTGGGATCTGGCGATGCTCCAGCTCGTACCGGGCATCCGGATCGCGGCGCCACGCGACGCCGCCCGTCTGCGCGAAGAGTTCGACGAAGCCCTCGCCGTCGACGATGCACCGACGGTCGTCCGATTCCCCAAGGGGTCGGTGTCCGAAGATCTGCCGGCGATCGAGCGATTGTCGGACGGCGTCGATGTCCTCTTCCGCTCAGAGGGTGAGGACGTGCTTCTCATCGGTATCGGACCGATGGCGCAGCTGGCGATGCAGGTTGCCGAGCGCCTCCGCGCACAGGGCATCGGGGCGACGGTGATCGATCCGCGCTGGGTGGTGCCCGTGGCCCCGTCCGTCGTCGAATTGGCCGCCCGTCATCGCCTGGTGATCACGATCGAGGACGGCATCCGGGTGGGAGGCATCGGGACGCGCGTCCGGCAGGTGCTGCGCGAGGCAGGCGTCGACACCGCCGTGGACGAACTGGGACTGCCCGACGAGTTCATCGATCACGCCTCACGCGAGCAGATCCTCGCGGACGCCGGACTGTCGGCGGCCAAGATCGCCCACGACGTCGTGGCGCAAGTGCTCGGAACCCGTATCCCCGTCGCGCGCCCCCACACCGAGCCGGTGCGCTGGATCGCGACCGGCGAGTCAGAAGACGCGCAGCGCGCCCGCTGACGCTTCACGTGCGACGATCCGATCACTCGACCATGACAGCATGGAGGGGTGCCGGACACCACCTCTTCCGCTTCCGCTTCCGCCAACCTCGGCCGCGACGAGACGGCGGACCGCGCCTCTCACGTGCGTCTGGAGACGATCGCCGTCGACCTCGACCTGAGCGACGCACGGGATCTCCGACGTCGCGACTTCCCGACGACGGCCGTGCTGACCTTCGGGGCAACGACTGGGTCCACCTGGATCGACTTCATTGGTGCGGCCGTCGACGAGGTCATCGTCAACGGCGAACCGCGCGCGGTGGACTGGGACGGTGCGAGGATCCGGGTCGACGACCTCCAGTCGGAGAACGTCGTGGTCATCCGCGCCCGCGGCCTCTACAGCTCGTCGGGAGAGGGACTGCACCGCTTCCGTGACCCGGTCGACGACGAGGTCTATCTCTACACGCAGTATGAGCCGGCCGACTGTCGCCGGGTCTATCCGTGCTTCGAGCAGCCCGATCTCAAGGCGCGCTGGCAGTTCTCGGTGACCGCCCCCGCGCCGTGGCGCATCCTCTCCAACGGCGCGCAGACTGCCCGCGAAACGAACCCCGATAGGGGGACGGATCGGGTGACGTTCGCGGAGACGCCCCCGCTGTCCAGCTACATCACCGCGGTGGCTGCCGGGCCGTACCACCGGGTCGCCTCCACGTACCGCTCGGGGGAGCGGGAGATCGCGCTCGGCGTCTTGTGCCGGGCTTCCCTTTCGCCCCACCTCGACGCCGAGGAGATCCTCGACATCACCCGTCGCGGTCTGGCCTATTACGAAGACGTGTTCGGCGGCCCCTACCCGTGGGGCGACACGTATGACCAGATCTTCGTGCCGGAGTACAACCTCGGCGCGATGGAGAACCCCGGGCTCGTGACCTTCACCGAGGCCTACATCTTTCGAGGAGCATCGACTGCCGCACAGCACGAGACGCGGGCCAACACGATCCTCCACGAGATGGCGCACATGTGGTTCGGAGACCTCGTCACGATGCGGTGGTGGGACGACCTGTGGCTCAAGGAGTCCTTCGCCGACTTCATGGGCACCCACGTCGCCGCGCGGGCGGGAGGCTATCCGGACGCCTGGGTGAGTTTCGCGAGTCGTCGGAAGGGCTGGGCGTACGAACAGGACCAGTTGCCGACGACACACCCGGTGGTCGCCGAGATCCCCGATCTGGAGGCGGCCAAGCTCAACTTCGACGGCATCACCTACGCCAAGGGCGCCTCGCTCCTCAAGCAGCTCGTCGCTTTCGTGGGGGAGGAGACGTTCTTCCGAGGCGTCCGGGACTACTTCACCGCCCATGCTTTCGGCAACACACGACTGGATGACCTCCTCACGGCGTTGGAAGGCGCTGCGGCGGGGCGCGACCTGCGGTCCTGGAGCGCGCACTGGCTCCAGACGACGGGCGTTCCGGAGATTCGAGTCGATCGACGCTCACCCGTCGCTGTGGTCCAGAGCGACGCGCGACCGCACCGTCTGGGGGTCGGTTTCTATGACCTGGAGGGGGGTCAGCTCGTTCGCCGCGGACGTGTCGAGGTCGACGTCGCGGGGGAGCACACGGCGGTCACGCCTCCCGTGCTGCCCGACACCGCGCTCATCGTTCCCAACGACGACGACCGGACCTACGCGAAGATCGTGCTCGACGATCGCTCGGTCGCCACCGTCGCCCGCGGGTTGCACACGATCGACGACGCGTTGGCGCGCTCGGTGATCTGGGCCGGGCTGTGGAACTCCGTCCGTGACGGCGGACTGCCCGTGGTCGACTATCTCGATATCGTCGCGCGCCACGCGCCCCGCGAACCCCACGCCACGCTTCTCGGCGACGCGATCGCCCACGCCGGCTTCGCCATCGCACGATACTCCGCTCCGGGCGAACGGAAGGCGCTCGAGGCGTCGTGGCTGGAGACGGTCTGGCGGGCGCTGCGCGAGGCCCCCACCGGCAGCGATGCGCAAGTCGCATGGTCGCGAGCGGTGGGACCTGCCGCCGCCGTGTGCGCGGACAGGGCCGGTGAGCTGACGGCGATGCTGGCCGGAACGACACCGGCTCCGAATGGGCTCGCGCTCGATCCCGATCTTCGCTGGAGCTGGCTCGCCGCGCTCGCGACGACGGGGAACGCCGCACCGTCAGACGCTGATCGGGAGCTCGCCGCGGATCCGTCGTCCCGTGGTGCGAGCGCCCACCGAACGGTCATCGCCGCGCGTCCCGACGCGGCCGTGCGACAAGCCGCATGGATGTCCGCGTGGACCGACGACACGCTCTCCAACGACCATCTCGACGCCACGATCGCGGGTATCCGTGCCGGCGGGCGCCGCGATCTCATCGCCGACCTCGACGATGACTACTTCGCACGGCTCAACGACGTGTGGCACAGCCGCAGCATCGAGATCGCGGCCCGACTGGTCCGCGGCCTCTTTCCGGCCACCGATCGCCTGGACGACGTGGACGCGTGGCTCGCCTCGCATCGCGAGGCTCCCGGCGCCCTCCGACGTCTCGTGATCGAGCAGCGTGACGGCCTCGCACGAGCTCTCCGCGTGCAGAGCATGCAGCCGAGCGTCTGAGTGCGCCCCCAGAACACGGAACGAGGCCCCGGGAGGAGTTCCCGGGGACTCGTTCCGTGCGTAGGACGATGAGGATCAGTGATCGATCCCACGGATCGGCGGGTGGTGGAAGGTGTCCCCGAAGACGCGCTCAGACGCGCCTTCGCGATCGAGGTACGGGGACGCGCCGCCGTCGATGAACGGCCACCCCGCTCCGAGGATCAGGCAGAGGTCGATGTCCTGCACTTCCGGCACGACGCCTTCGTCCAACATCAGCTTGATCTCTCCGGCGAGCCCGTCCTGCACCCGCCGCAGGATCGTCTCCGCGTCGGCAGGCCGGGAGCCGACCGCCGGAGCGACCACCTTCTCCGCCTCTTTCGTGAATCCGGTGACGCGGCCGCCCTTGTCCTTCTCCACGACGGCGGACAGCTCCGCGAGCGCATGGAAGTTCTCGTTCGCGTAGAACCGATCGGGGAACGCGCGCACCATCGTGTCCTGCACGTGGGCGGCGACCTTCCAGCCGACCAGGTCGATCAGCTGGAACGGGCCCATGGGGAGCCCGAGCGGTGCGAAGGCCTTCTCCACCTCGGCCACGGGAGTTCCTTCGTAGACCGCCCGGGCGGCCTCGCCCATCACCTTCGCGAGGAGGCGATTGACCACGAAGCCCGGCGCGTCGGCGGTGAGCACGGCGTTCTTACCGAGTCCGCGCGCCACCACGAACGCCGTCGACAGCGCCGCGTCGGTCGTCGCTTCCGTCCGGACGACCTCGATGAGGGGCATGACGGCCACGGGGTTGAAGAAGTGGAAGCCCACCAGCCGCTCGGGGTGGCGGAGTGCGGATCCGATCTCCGTCACCGACAGCGACGAGGTGTTGGTCGCGAGGATCGCGTCGTCGGCGACGATCTGCTCGATCTCGCCGAAGACCGCCTGCTTGACGGCCACCTCCTCGAAGACCGCCTCGATGACGAAATCGCAGTCCGCGTAGAGGCTCTTGTCGGTCGTACCGGTGACCAGCCCGCGCAGCTTGTTCGCGGTGTCGGCGTCGAGACGCCCCTTGGCCTCCAGCGCACCGATCTCCTCGTGGATGTATGCGACGCCCTTGTCGACGCGGGCCTGGTCCAAGTCGGTGATGAGCACGGGCACCTGCAGCTTGCGCACGAAGAGCAGCGCGAACTGGCTGGCCATGAGGCCGGCTCCGATTACGCCCACCTTCGTCACCTTCTTCGCGAGCGACTTGTCGGGGGCGCCGACGGGGCGCTTGGCGCGCTTCTGCACGAGATCGAAGGCGTACATCGAGGCGGCGAACTGGTCACCCGTGACGAGGTCTGCCAGCGCCTCGTCCTCGCGCGCGAACCCCTCCGCCTTCGAGCCCGACTTCGCCTTGTCGAGGAGGTCGAGCGCGACATAGGGAGAGCGCGGCACCGTTCCGATCTTGGACTGCAGCATGCCGCGCGCCATCTTGATCGCGATCGGCCACTTGGTGAGCCGCTCGATCTTTCCCGGTTCGTTCTTGCGGACGACCTTCACCTCGCCGGCCAACACCCCGTCCGCCCAGCGCAGCGAGTCCTCGAGGTAGTTGGCGGGCGGGAAGATCGCGTCCATGATCCCGTAGTCGAACGCCTGCTGAGGTTTGAGCATCCGGTTCTGCTTGAGCGGATTGCTGATCACCACCTCGAGCGCGTTCTCGATGCCGATCAGGTTGGGGAGGAGGTAGGCGCCGCCCCACCCGGGGATGATGCCGAGGAACACTTCGGGCAGCGCGACGGCAGCGGCGGACGCGTCCACTGTCCGGTATGTGGAGTTGAGCGCGATCTCGAGACCGCCGCCGAGGGCCAGACCGTTGACGAACGCGAAGGACGGCACGCCGAGCTCACCCAGCTTCCCGAGCACGTGGTGGCCGAGCTGGGCGATCCGACGGGCGTTGTCCTTCGACCCGACGCGCGTGATGTCGGACAGATCGGCGCCGGCGGCCAGGATGTACTGCTTCCCGGTGATGGCTACCGCGTCGATCTCGCCGCCCGCAGCGCGGCGCGCGAGCTCGTCGAGCGTGCCACCGAGCGCGATGAGCGTCCGGGGACCGAGCGTGTTCGGGCGCGTGTGATCACGACCGTTGTCGAGCGTGATCAGGGCAAGCGTCCGGCCCGAGGGCAGCCGGACGTCGCGGACCGGCGCATGGGTGATGACCTCGTCCGCGGAGAGCTCGTCGAGGACGGAGAAGTCGATGGTCTCGTATCCGTTCATGTGCGATGCTCCTCAGCGCTTCTTGCCGTCGAAGTGGGGGTTCTCCCAGATGACCGTGCCGCCTTGACCGAGACCGACGCACATCGCGGTCACTCCGTAACGGACATCGGGCCTCTCAGCGAACTGCGCCGCCAGCTGGATCATGAGGCGCACCCCGGACGCGGCGAGCGGGTGGCCGAGGGCGATCGCCCCACCCCACGGATTGACCCGCGGATCGTCGTCGGCGATGCCGAAGTGGTCGAGGAAGGAGATCACCTGGATCGCGAACGCCTCGTTGAGCTCGAACAGACCGATGTCGCCGATCGTGAGCCCGGCCTTCGCGAGCGCCTTCTCGGTGGAGGGAATCGGTCCGATGCCCATGATCTCCGGCTGCACCCCGGCGAAGGCGAAAGAGACCATGCGCATCTTGGGGGCAAGACCCATCTCCTTCACCGCGCGGCTTCCGGCCAGCAGCGACATCGTGGCTCCGTCCGTCAGCGGCGACGAGGTACCTGCCGTCACCCGCCCGTGCGGACGGAAAGGAGTCTTCAGCGCCGCGAGGTCCTCCATGGTCGTCTCCGGACGGCGTCCCTCGTCCTCGGTCGCCAGCCCCCACGCTCCATCCGCGCCCTTGATGGCGACAGGCACCAGGTCGGGCTGGATCTTGCCGGCGTCATAGGCCGCCTGCACCTTGTGCTGGCTGAGCATGCCGAACCGGTCGGAGCGTTCCTTCGTCAGGTGCGGGAAGCGGTCGAAGATCCGCTCCGCGGTGACACCCATGTTCAATGCGCCCGGGTCTACCATGCGCTCGGCCACGAAGCGCGGGTTCGGGTCGGCGTTCGAACCGATCGGGTGGTGCCCCATGTGCTCCACTCCGCCGGCGAGGGCGACGTCGTACATCCCGACGCCGATCGATGCCCCCATGGTCGTGACGCTCGTCATCGCGCCGGCGCACATGCGCTCGATCGCCAGTCCGGGAACGGTCTGGGGGAGTCCGGCGAGGATGGCGACGGAACGCCCCAGGGTGAGTCCCTGGTCGCCGGTCTGACTCGTCGCGGCGATCGCCACGTCGTCGACGCGGTCCGCCGGGACACCGGGGTTGCGCTCCATCAGCCCGATGGTCGCCTTCACCGCCAGGTCGTCGGCGCGGGTGTTCCAGTACATGCCCTTCTCGCCGGCGCGCCCGAACGGGGTGCGGATGCCGTCGATGAAGTAGACGTCGGTGAGCTCGGCCACACTGCCTCCAAAGATTGAGATCGAGTCCAGCTTAAAGTGGAACCGGGTCTCGCGAAAACCGTTGGATCGAACCTACGAAGCGGTTTCCGGCGCCTGTGCCGGGGGCTGAACGGATTCCACAAACGCCTCGACGATCACCGGCACCGTGCGCTCGATCTGCCACGGCCGCGCCCCGTGATCGGCCAGAACGGCGGCCACCGCGTCGGGAGTGGGAGGCTCCGGCGGTGCCCACGCGACGCGGCGAAGCGTCTCCGGGGTGAGGAGATTCTCCGTCGGCATCCGGAGATCCAGGGCGAGCTGTTCGATGCGCGGACGGACCGCCTTCAGGCGGGCGTCGGCCGGCGGGTTGCGGTCGACCCACGCACGCGGCGGCGGCAGCCCCTCTCCGGGCGTCCGCTCCAGCGGCAGGCTCTCGGCGGCACGTCCCGCCTCGATCGCCGACCACCACCGGTCCAGTTGCGTCCGGCTTGCCCGGCCGGTGAACTCCTTGAGTCTTGCGAGGTCCTGCTTGGTGGCAGGGTCCGCGATGACGGCGGCCACCAGCGACCGGTCCGGCACGAGCCGACCGGGGGAGACGTCCTCGGCCCGCGCGAAGTCCTCCCGCGCCTGCCACAACGAGCGGGCGACGGCCAACGCTCGCCGGCCCCGTACGTTGTGCAGCCCGCTCAAGCGGCGCCACGGCTCTTCCCGCGGAGGCTTCGCGGGCCGTGTCAGCACGGCGTGGAACTCCTGCGCGGCGATGTCGGTCTTGTCCTGCTCGGCGAGCTCGTCGGCCAACGCATCGCGGACGTCGACCAGGTGGAGCACGTCGAGGGCGGCGTACTCCAGCCACGCCTGGGGCAAGGGCCGCGTGGACCAGTCGGCCGCCGAATGCGCTTTGGCCAGCGTGATGCCGAGCGTGTCCTCGACGACCGCCCCCAGCCCGACCTTGTCGTGTCCGAGAAGCCGGGCGGCCAGCTCCGTGTCGAAGATCGAGGGCGGCTCCAGGCCGTCTTCGCGCAGCGACGGCAGGTCCTGGCTCGCCGCGTGGAGAACCCACTCGACATCGCCGATCGCCTCCTGGAGTGCAGACATGTCGCCAATCGCCGGCGGGTCGAAGAGGAACACGCCGGCGCCGCGCCGGAAGACCTGGATCAGGTAGGCGCGCTGCGAGTAACGGAATCCGGACGCCCGCTCGACGTCGACGGCGGCCGGACCTTCTCCGGCGGCGAGCGCCGCAGCAGCGTCGAGCAGTCCTTCCGGGTCGGCGATAACGATGTAGTCAGCCACGTGTGTTCCTGTGCGCGCCGAAGACGGCGATTCCTTCCGATCCGGGCGGCAGTCCCGCCAGCATGCAGACCAGTTCGGCCCACGCGGAGAGGTGAGCGGTCAGGTCTCCCTCCGGAGACCAAGACGCCCGCAGTTCGATCTGCGCGCCGTCACCTTCCTCCGCGAGCGTACCGAATCCCTTGGAGAGCGTCTTCGTCGCTGTGCCGGAGGCGGCGTGGAAGGCCGCGCCCCGTGCCGAGAGCGCGTCGACGAGCCACGACCAGGCCACATCAGCCAGCAGCGGATCGGTTCCGATCTCCGGCTCCAGCGGGGCCTGGGCGAAGGAAACGATCCGCCAGGGCCCTCCCCACTGGTCGGGCTCCTCGTCGTTGTGGAGGAGGACGAACCGACCCGTGCCATACTCCGAATCGACCCCGTCGGCGGACGGCCGCACGTCGCCGGCGAACGCCACGGCGTCCGGCGCCAGCGAAGCCGGCGCCGCGATCTCGCGCACCACGAAGTCATCACGGAAGGTGAGGGCTCGCAGCGCCTCGGCGGCGTGCGCGAAGCCGAGGCCGCGCGGGGGACGGGTGTCATCCACATCGACAGACTAAAGTGAGCCCACGATGAACGCCTCCAGGCGCGCCGCTGGCGCATCTCCGTCTCCGGCAGTGCTCCACACCCTGATCGTGGGCCTCACGGTAGCCCTCAGCGCCACGCTGGCCCTTCTCGCCGTCATCGCCGGCCGCATGGCGCGGCGCGTGGTGACCCCCGCCGGTCGGATCGCCGACACGCGCATCGTCGATGTCGACGTGGCCGCGCAGACCATCACCTTGAGCAAGACCGCCGACACCGTCCTCCCCGGACGTTACGGACTGTTCACGGCAGGAACGGCCGACTACGTGAAGGTCGGATCGGTGTTGTCGGACGACGAGTCGACCGTGACGCGCAAGCTCCTCACCCATATCGGACCGGATTCGCGGCTGGCGGCTGATGCGGCCTTCAGCGGCTGGTACTTCGACCACCCCGAGCAGCTGCATCTCCCGTTCGAGTCCGAGCTGGTCGGCGCCGCCGTCGGGCCGTGCCCCGCCTGGGTCTTCCCGAGCGCGCAGCCGTCCGACACGTGGGTCATCCAGGTCCACGGGCGCGGCACGACGCGCGCCGAGTGCCTGCGCGCGGTTCCCCTCTTCCATGGGCTCGGCATCACCTCGATGCTCGTGTCGTACCGCAACGACGGTTCGGCCCCACGCAGTCGTTCGGGTGCCTACGCGCTCGGGGCCACGGAGTGGCGCGACGTCGACGCCGCCATCGGTGTCGCGCGGAAGCGGGGTGCTCGGCGGATCATCGTCATGGGATGGTCGATGGGCGGCGCCATCGCCCTCCAGGTGGCTCTGAACTCCGCCCACCGTGATCTCCTCGCCGGGATCGTCCTGGAATCCCCGGTGATCGATTGGCGCCGCGTCCTCTCCTATCAGGCGCGCCAGCTCGGCCTCCCGGCGGGAGTCGCCGGCCTCGCGATCGGAGCACTGGGCACCGACTGGGCGACGCCTCTGACCGGGACGGAGGCTCGCATCCCGTTCGAGCGGCTGGACGCCGTGGCCCGCGCGGGGGAGCTCCGCCACCCCGTGCTGATCCTGCACAGCGACGACGACGGCTTCGTGCCGCCCGACGCGTCGTACGACCTCGTCGCGGCGCGACCGGACCTGGTCGAGATGCAGACGTTCTGCGTGGCTCGTCACACCAAGCTCTGGAACTACGACCAGGACCGGTGGAGCCGGAGCATCACCGCGTGGCTCGAGCGTCACGATCTGGTCCCGCAGCCCCCCGCCGCGTCGCGTCGCTGAGACATCGCCCGTCTAGGCTTGAGGGGTGAGCAACGTTCCGGCCGGCATCGTGCACCTGACCGACCGTTCTCCGCAGGTCACGGGAAGCGAGATGGTGGCCGCGCTCGTCCCTCCGCCGCAGTTCGATCACGCGACGTTCGACACGTACCGCGCGGATCCCCAGTACCCCTCTCAGCAGGCGGCGAAGGATCTCCTCCTCACCTTCAGCGGCGCAGGAGCGACCGCGCCTCGCGGGGGAGGCCTGTTCCGCCGACGGGAGAAGTCGGCGCAGCTCAAGCCCGGTGTCTACCTCGACGGCGGATTCGGTGTCGGCAAGACGCATTTGTTGGCCGCGATCTACCATGCGGTGCCCGCCCGTCGGAAGTACTTCGGCTCGTTCATCGAGTACACCGCCCTCGTGGGCGCGCTCGGCTATCAGCAGACGGTCGCTCTTTTCCGCGGAGCAGACCTCCTGTGCATCGACGAGTTCGAGCTCGACGACCCGGGCGACACCATGGTCATGACGCGACTCCTGGGCGAGCTGGTCCCGGGCGGGACGAAACTGGCCGCAACCTCCAACACGCCCCCCAACGCGCTCGGCGAAGGACGTTTCGCCGCTCAGGACTTCCTTCGGGAGATCCACGCGATGGCGGCGAGCTTCCAGACGATCCGCATCGACGGCACCGACTACCGCCAGCGCGCCGTCGACGGCCACGCGGTCGCATGGGATGAGGAGCGTTATGCGGAAGCGATCGGCGGCGCTCCGGGGCTCGCCTCGGATGACGCGTTCCCGGATCTGATCCGCCACCTCGCGTCGGTGCATCCTTCCCGCTATATCCGCCTCATCGATGGCCTGTCGCTCGTGGGTCTGCGGGATGTGTCACAACTGACCGATCAGTCCGCGGCCCTGCGCTTCGTGGCGTTCGTCGACCGCGCGTACGACGCGCAACTGCCCATCCGCGCGACGGGGACCCCGCTCGACGAGGTCTTCTCCGAGGACATGCTGACCGGCGGATACCGCAAGAAGTACCTCCGCGCGATCTCGCGCCTGGTCGCTCTCACCCACGCCTGAGCCGATTCCCGGGGCCTGCCCGGCGGCACGAAACGTGAAGTTTACGTGGGCGTCGACCCCGTAACCGACTGGAAACACGACACGTGTGCCAGCGGTAACCGCGCCTCGCGAAACTGGTCGCGCCCGGAAAGCCGCACACCCGATTGCCCGCGGTCGCTACGGGATCTGAGTAACACGACACGAATGAGGATTCTCATGGATTCAGGCAATTTCGCTTGGTCGATCGCGGCTACCGCCTTGGTACTGTTCATGACGCCCGGTGTGGCGTTCTTCTACGGCGGATTGGTCAAGGCCAAGAGCGTCGTCAGCATGATGATGCTGAGCTTCGGTGCGATGGGGCTCGTCGCTGTCCTGTGGATCCTGTACGGGTTCAACATGGCCGGCATCAGCGAGCGCGAGAGCTGGGGCTTCGAGTTCTCCGGCAACCCGTTCGGTGAGCACTTCGCCCTGGCCGGGTACACCAGCTCCGAGCTGGTCGGCGCCACCTTCGGAGCGACCTTCGCGATCATCACCGTCGCCCTGATCTCGGGCGCGATCGCCGACCGGGCAAAGTTCGGCTCGTGGCTGCTGTTCGCAGGCCTGTGGGCGACCCTCGTCTACTTCCCCGTCGCAGCATGGGTGTGGGGCGCCGGCGGCTGGATCTTCAACCTCGGCCAGGCCTTCGGCTTCGACTACAGCACGATCGACTACGCGGGCGGCACGGCCGTGCACATCAACGCAGGTGCGGCCGCCCTCGCACTCGCCCTCGTCCTCGGCAAGCGCGTCGGTTTCCAGAAGGGCATCCAGAAGCCGCACAACGTGCCGCTGGTCATGCTCGGCGCTGCCATCCTGTGGTTCGGCTGGTTCGGCTTCAACGCCGGAGCCGAAGGAACCTTCAACCTCCTCGGTGAGGAGAACACGGGTGCGGGCCTCATCGTCATCAACACGCTCGGCGCGACCGCCGCAGCGATCCTCGGCTGGATCATCGTCGAGAAGCTCAAGGACGGCAAGGCCACTTCGGTCGGCGCCGCCTCGGGGGCCGTCGCCGGTCTCGTCGCGATCACGCCGGCCTGTGCGAACCTCGACCCGATCTGGGCGCTCGTGCTCGGCCTCATCGCCGGAGCGGTCTGCGCCCTCGCGATCGAGCTGAAGTGGAAGCTCGGCTACGACGACTCGCTCGACGTGGTGGGAATCCACATGGTCGGCGGCTTCATCGGCTGCTGGTACCTCGGCTTCTTCGCCATCAACACGGGCCTGTTCACCGGCGGCAACGGAGGACAGCTGCTCCTCCAGGTGATCGCCTCCATCGTGGTTGCGGTGTACTCCTTCATCGTGGCCTACGTCCTCGGCTTCGCCATCGAGAAGACGCTCGGTTTCCGCGTGAAGAACGAGGACGAGATCGCCGGAATCGACACGGTCGTTCACGGCGAAGAGGGTTACGCCCTCGTCGACTGATCCCCGCGATCAGCAGGACACAGCACGCCGAGGGGCGTCGGACACCGGTCCGGCGCCCCTCGGCGTTCGTCACTCTCCACCAGCCGCATCGAGGGTTGTTAGCCTGTCGGCCATGACGCCGTCCTCACCGCGCCCGGGCATCGTTCGAGATCTCCTGTCGGGAATCGTGCGATCGGCGCAGGCCCGGCTGCGGACGTGGGGACCGACGCCGGACTCCGTCCCACCGCCGCACACCACCACTCCTGTGGAGGACGCCGGCACTGCCACCGTCGAGGTCACGCCACCGCCGGCGGAAGACTTGCGGATCGAGTACGCGCCGCAGCTCGACGGTGATCCCGACGCCGGTGAGATCGTCTGGACGTGGGTTCCGTACGCCGAGAACGACGGCCGCGGGAAGGACCGTCCGGTCCTGGTCATCGGGCGTCAGGACGCGTCACGCGTCTTCGCCGTCAAGCTGACGAGCAAGGCTCACGACGGCGACCGCGACTTCCTCCCGATCGGGACCGGAGCATGGGATACCGCCGGTCGGGCGTCGTGGCTGGACCTGGATCAGGTGTACAGCGTCCACAAAACCGGATTGCGCCGCGAGGCCGCGATCCTCGACGAGAGTCGATACCGGATCGTGGCCGAAGCGCTGCACCGCCGCTGGGGTTGGGCCATCGAGCTCTGAGCGGGGTTACGACACTGCCGACCACGCCCGGATCTTCTCGGGGTTCCGCACGACCCAGACTGCCGCGACCCGGCCGCCCACGTGGTCGACGCTGACCACCGCCCTGATCTCACCGCGCGAGCGCGCGAGAAGGCCGAGACACCCGTTGACGATCTCTTCGGCGAGCACGAGACCGGGCTCGCGATCCCAGACGCCGACCAGCAGCGAGGTGACCGCTCCGGCACCGATCACCGGTTCCGCGGCGGCAGAGACCGACCCGCCGCCATCCACGACGGCGGTCGCATCCGGGTCGAGGAGACCGATGAGTTGCCCTGTATCTCCCGTCTCCCACGCGAACCGGAACGCGCGCACGGCCGCCGCGTGCTCGTCGGGCTCGACGGGGCGTCGCCGGGAGCCGTGGACACGTCGACGCGCGCTCGATGCCAGCTGACGGCACGCTTGCGTCGACCGTCCGACCACGTCTGCGATCTCGGGGAACGTGTAGCCGAAGACGTCGTGCAGCACGAAGGCGACGCGTTCAGCGGGTGACATCGCCTCCAGCACGATCAGCACGGCCATCGATACGGACTCGTCGGTGCTGATCCGATCGGCGGGATCGACCGCGGCTGGCCCTCCGCTCGTCCACGCGGACCCGCCGGGGACGGGCTCGGGGAGCCAGGGCCCGCTGTAGCGTTCCCGCCGGGCACGCGCGGAGGTGAGCATGTCCACCCCGATACGCCCCGCCGTCGTCATCAGCCACGCCCGAGGCGAGCGCACCTCCCGCCGCTGCGACGATGTCATCCGATACCAGCGCACGTAGGTCTCCTGCACGGCGTCCTCAGCATCGGCGACCGACCCGAGCATCCGGTAGGTGAGACCTCTCAGCGCCGGACGCTCGGCCGCAGCGGCGGCGTCCGCATCCGGAGCACCCGTCTCGTCGTCCACCGTGCCCTCCTCCCGTTGACCCGGCGCCGGCGTCACGCGCGCCCGGCCTGGTCACCATCCTCTCGACGACAAGACGACGCAGCCAAGGGAATCGTGAGGTCGGACTTCTCCGCCGGACCTCACACATCGAAGCGTTGTGTCGTCCTCTCTGAGAGCCGCCGACCGACGCGCTCGTCTCATCGCAGATCTGGAGGACCCTCATGACCGGACCCGTCACCTTCGTCAACGTCATCGACATCGACCCCGACACACGGGAACAGGTGCTCGCGCATCTCCGGGAGGGCGCGGCGACCGTGTTCTCGCGGTGCGCAGGGTTCGTGTCGCTCGAGCTGCTCGTGAGCACCGACGGCACGAGGATCATCAACGTCGCCCGATGGCACAGCGCGGAGGACCTCTCGGCAGCCCAGTCCGCCCCGGGCGCCTCGAGCTACGCGCGACGCACAGCGGAACTGGCCAGCGCTCGACCGGGCGTGTTCACGACGGTCGCGACCTTCAGCGCTGCGGAGACGGCGCCGGAAGATTCGGAAGGAGAGGAGTGGGCGATACCAGACTCGAACTGATGACCTCTTCCGTGTGAAGGAAGCGCGCTACCAACTGCGCCAATCGCCCGTCGCCCCGAGGGGCCGACAACCGATGTTACCGGATGGGCGGGCCTGCACCGAATCCGAGCCGGGACACGCGCGGATGTCATCCGGTTTTGCACTTGGCCGTTCGTCGACTAAAGTCGATCAAGCGCCCGGGGCAACCAGGGAGCACGCGGATGTAGCGCAGTTGGTAGCGCATCACCTTGCCAAGGTGAGGGTCGCGAGTTCGAGTCTCGTCATCCGCTCGAGTGCGGGGATCTGTCTTCGGAGAGATCACGACACGTGGGTCGAACCACACACGGTGGCGTGGCCGAGCGGCTAGGCACCGGCCTGCAAAGCCGTTTACACGGGTTCGAATCCCGTCGCCACCTCCACTCCCGGTCCCGACCGGAAGCATCATCTCGGGCGATTGGCGCAGCGGTAGCGCGCTTCCCTGACACGGAAGAGGTCACTGGTTCGATCCCAGTATCGCCCACCACGAGAAGGACCCCTGAGAGATCAGGGGTCCTTCTGCGTTCATGTCATCATCCCTCTCGCCAGGCGTCGTCGGCGAGGTGGGACCCCGCCTGCGGGCCCATCTGCAGCATGCCACCGTCGACCGCCCAACTGGCGCCGGTCACGTAAGAGGCGGCGGGGGAGGCGAGGAAGACCACGACCGCGGCGATCTCCTCTGGTCGCCCCGGCCGCCCGAGGGGGATGCCGGGGCGGTGTGTCGCGTCGGCATCGTCGGATTCCATGTCGTTCATGGGAGTGGCGATCTCTCCGGGCGCCACCGCGTTGACGGTGATCTGCGCGGATCCCAGCTCCTGGGCCATCGTGGCGACCAGTCCGCCCAGCCCGTGCTTCGCGCTCGCGTACGCGGCCGACCCGACCCGCGGCTGATGCTCGTGCACACTCGTGATCGCGATGATGCGCCCACCCCGATCCGCCGCGACCATGTGCCGGGCGGCTGCCTGCATCGCGACGAACGCGCCATCGAGATTGAGGGCGACCGTAGAACGCCACTCCTCGAGATCGAGTTCGAGGACCGGGGTCCCTCCGCCGCCACCGGCGTTGTTGACGAACACGTCCAGCCCGCCGAGATCGGCCGCCAACTGATCGATGACCCCAGCCACCTCATGGAGGGCTGTGGCGTCCAGGCGCGCAATCCGCGCCCGCCTGCCACGGCTCTCCACCTCGGCGGCGGTGCGACGGGCCCCCTCCTCATCGGAGTGCCAAGTGATCCCGACGTCCATCCCGGACTCTGCCAACGCGATGGCGGTCGCCGCCCCGATGCCGGAATCGGAAGCGGTGACGATGGCGCGCGGCGCGGAGGCGGCTGTTTCTCGTGGAGGCGTCTGATTCGTGGTCATGGAGGGGAGGCTACGGGGGATCGGCGGAGCGCAGACGGGGGTTGACAGGTGGTCCGTCGACAGCTGGATGGATGACGATCCGTAGGCTGGGCGAGTGAGGAAGAGGATGCAGCGTCACCAGGTTGCGCTGTACCTCGGCGCGATGATGGTCGGCGCCGCGCTGGGTCTCTTACTGCCCGCCTCCGTGCGCCCGTTCCCGGCACTGGTGACCCCCGCCCTGATGGTGCTGCTTGTGGCCACATTCCTGAGCGTTCCACTCGCACGTCTGGCCCGTGCAGGGCGGGACGCACGCTTCCTCATCGCCCTGCTCGTCCTGAACTTCGTGGCCGCGCCCGGCGTGGTGTTCGTCCTCAGCAGGTTCGTCGCCGACGACACCGCACTCCTCGTCGGTGTGCTGCTCGTGCTGCTCACTCCCTGCGTCGACTACGTCATCGTCTTCACGCGGATGGCCGGGGGAGCGGCCGATCGACTGCTCGCCGCGACGCCGGCCCTGATGATCCTCCAGCTTTGCCTGCTCCCGCTCTGGCTCGTCCTCTTCGCCGGCGCCGACACGATCGTCGGCATCGACGCGCGACCGTTCGCCGAGGCGTTCGCGCTGTTCATCGTCGTTCCACTGACCCTTGCCGCCTCCGTGCAATGGGCCGCCTGGCGGTGGCAGGCCGCGCGCGCTGTTGTACGTTCCGCGGACGACGCGATGGTGCCGATCATGACGGTCACCCTCCTTGTCATCGTCGCCGCTCAGATCCCCCGGCTGGGCTCCGACTACCCGAACCTCCTGCGCGTGGTCCCTCTGTTCCTCGTCTTCCTCGTCGCGATGACGACGCTGGGCCTTCTCGCTGCGCGTCTCTTCCGGCAAGAGCCGCCATCCGGCCGCGCGATCGTCTTCTCCGGCGCCACGCGCAACTCACTCGTCGTGCTGCCACTGGCACTCGCGCTCCCCGAGGGCCTCGCCCTCGCCGCCAGCGTCGTGGTGACCCAGACGCTCGTGGAACTCGTCGGCATGGTCGTGTAGGTGCGACTCGTACCCGCTCTCCTCCCGGTGCGCGGACCCGCGGGCGCTTCGGTTTCGCCTGCGGTCGAGGGCTAGGCTCGGCGGTGTGGCTCACCTCGTCCTGTCCGTCGTCGGCGACGACCGCACCGGCCTCGTCCGCGCCCTCGCCGACACGATCGCCGCTCACGACGGCAACTGGGAGCGCAGCGAGCTCACGGAGCTCGCTGGCGCATTCGCCGGCGTCGTGCTGGTCTCGGTTCCCGACGAACGTCACGAGGAACTGACGGCTGCTCTCGGCCGTCTCGACGGCCTCCTGCGTGTGACCGCCCACACCGGCACGACGCTCCCGGCCGCCCCGGGACGCTTGCTGACGTTCACGGTGCTGGGCAACGATCGACCGGGTATCGTGCGCGATGTCACGAGCGCGATCAACGAGCACGCGGTGAGCATCGACGCTTTCACCAGCCGGACGATCGACGCGCCGATGGCGGGTGGTCTGCTCTTCGAGGCCGTCGTCTCGGTTCGGGTTCCCGCGGATGCCGACGCCGCCCCCATCGTGGCTGCGCTGGAGCGTCTGGCCGACGAGATCCAGGTGGACCTCAACCTGGGCTGACGCGCCCCCTACTCAGCGGATCATCAATGGAAGGACCGCGACGGCGACCGTGAGCGGCGCGGCGACCAGCCCCCAGAGCACGTACGTACGCCAAGGAACATGGACGCCCACGGCGGTCAGACGCTGATGCCATAGGAGGGTCGCCAGGGACGCCCACGGCGTGATGAGCGGGCCGGCGTTGACCCCGATGAGCAACGCGGCAAGGCGCAGCGGCGTATCGGCCACCCCTTCCAGTGCCACATAGGCCGGGAGGTTGTTGACGGCGTTGGCGCTGAGCATCCCGACGCCCGACATCTGCCACAGCGCGAGCGGGCTCTCACCGGCACCGGTCATCGCGGCGACGATCGCGCGGAGCCCCAGCTGCTCCAGAGCTCCGACGGCGAGGAAGAGCCCGACGGCGAAGACGAGCAGTGACCACGGCACGAGGGAGAAGCGCACGACCCGCGGAGACCGCCAGGCGAACAGCGCCACCAGGATGACAGCGGCAGCGGTGGCCGGGATCCACGGCTCCACGCCGACCACGAGAAGGGGTGCGAGCACCACGAGCACGACCGAAGCGATGCGCAGTTGCACACGATCCGACATGAGCGGGGCTGCCGCGGGACGGAACCGACCGCGCAGTTCACGCCGATGGATCACCAGGAGCAGCGCGATCGTCACGCCGACCGCGGCGGCCGCGGACGGACCCAGCAGTCCGAGGAAGGCACCGGCATCCGCGCCGCCCAGCCGGTGCACGGCGAGCAGATTCGTGAGGTTGGAGACGGGAAGGACGAGCGACGCGGTGTTGGCGAGCCAAACGGTGGCGAAGGCGAAGGGCACCGGGGAGAGCCCGTTGGCGCGTGCGACCGCGATGACGACGGGAGTCAGCAGCACGGCGGTGGTGTCCAGCGACAGGAAGGCCGTCGAGGCCGTCGCCAACGCCACGACGAGGAGCCACAACACGATGGTGCGCCCTCGAGAGAGGCGCGCAAGCGCGCTGGCCGCGACGTCGAACACGCCGGCGATCGAGGCCAGTTCGGCGACGACCGTCACCGCGACGACGAAGACGAGGATCGGCCACACCCGTTCCGCGATGGCCCACACCTCATCAACGGGGAGCGCGCCGGTCGTCACCGCGGCGGCGGATGCCAGGATCAAGAACGATCCGACCAGGACGAGCTTCACGGGATCCATCATCTGGCATGGCGGGCGGCCGCGGCCGTCGGCAGAACGGGCCGCGCCGGTCACACGAGCCGTCTAGACTCGCACCGGCCCCGTCGGCCATCATCACCGAATCGCTCGGGCGAACGGTCCCGAGTACGAAGAAATGGATACGCATGCGCACCACCTCCTCCCTGTCCCTCCTTCTCGTCGGCGGACTCGCCGTCGCCGCGTTGACCGGATGCTCCGGGCAGCAGTCCGTGGCTGACGCGTGCAAGATCGCGGAGTCGACCGTCTCCGAGGTCCAGACCGACGTCGCATCGGTGTCGGCAGATGCCTCGGCCGGCGAGTTCTCCAAGGTCTCGGGGCTCTTCGACACCCTCAAGGGGAAGCTCGACGAGGCGTCTGGGAAGATCACCAACGAAGAGGTCAAGACGGCCGTCAACGACCTCTCCGCGAGCGTCGACAAGTTCGCCACCCTGTTCGACGGGCTGGAGGACGGCGACATGGAGGGGCTGAGCGGAAAGCTCGACCAGTTCGAGCCCGCCGCCACCGCGATCCAGGACTCCAGCACCAAGCTCGGCACCCTCTGCTCGCAGTGACCGCCTGCCGCGGGGGGG
>NZ_JASGDO010000042.1:0-63462 GCF_047607225.1 Microbacterium sp.
CCGACGGGCTGAAGCGCGTTCTCGACAAGCGGTTCCTGCTGACGATCGGCGCTGCGCACGGCCCTGGCAGGGCGCGGCGAGGTCGAGTTCGCCTCGCGCGCCGACCTCGACCTCGCCGCGTCCGATCTCGCATCGGCTCGGCGGTGGCGCGACTACGCGACCATCATCAACGCCGCGGCCTACACCGCCGTCGACACGGCCGAGACGCCGGAAGGCCGCCGCGACGCGTGGGCGGCGAACGTCACCGGCGTCGCGGCGCTGGCCTCGGTGGCGCGCGAGAACGGCATCACCCTCGTGCACGTCTCGAGCGACTACGTGTTCGACGGCACGGCGGACCGCCCCTACACGGAGGACGACCCGGTCAGTCCGCTCGGCGTGTACGGTCAGACCAAAGCGGCCGGCGATGCGATCGTCGGCACGGTGCCACGGCACTACGTCGTGCGCACGTCGTGGGTGATCGGCGAGGGGCGGAACTTCGTGCGGACGATGGCCGCGCTGTCCGAACGCGGGGTATCCCCGACGGTGGTGTGCGACCAGATCGGACGCCTCACCTTCACCGAGGACATCGCGCGGGGCATCCTCCACCTGCTGGACACGGGCGCGCCGTTCGGCACCTACCACCTGACCGGCGGCGGAGAGGCCGGCTCGTGGGCCGACGTCGCCCGCGCGGTCTACGCCGCCGTCGGAGGCGACCCCGCCCGCGTGACCGACGTGAGCACGGAGGAGTACTTCGCGGCGGCCACCGGCCCCGTCGCCCCCCGTCCGCGCAACAGCGTGCTCGACCTCTCGCGCCTGGAGGCGACCGGCTTCGTCGTCCGCGACGCGGCAGAGAGTCTCCGCCGCTACCTCGACGCGCCGGCCTGACGCGCGGGGTGCGCACGACACCGTGAAATATGCGCGGTGGTGTTTGCGGATCCTCGAACGAGCGCTAGAGTGAGGGTGAACGCGGCGTGACAGCTGGGGTTGTCACGTGGTCCGGGGGGACCACAGCGTTCATCTGGGGGATGATGTAGGCGCCATCGCGTGTCTGCATGTCGCATGTTGCTGGGGGGCACAATGCTGACGCAATTGATTGCTGTGGGGGAAGCGCAGTGAGCGCGGTCGACGAGGTCGTACCGGCACTGCATCTGCCGAGGTTCACGTCTCTGGGCACGGCGCGCACCAGCGCGTCGGTCGCTCCGCGTGCCTCCGCAGCGATCGTGAGCCGCCAACAGTGGGAGCGCCGCTTCCGCACCCGCTTGCGCGTGACCGACAGCACGATCGTGCTGCTGTCGTGCGTGCTCGCATCGGTGCTCTCACTGTTGGCGACCTCTCCGCAGGTCCTCGCGGCCGACCCGTGGCTCCTGCTGCGGGTGCCGTTGAGCACGGCGATCGTCTGGGCGATCGCGCTGGGGCTGCTCAACACCCGCGAGCCGGCGATCATGGGAAGCGGCGCGACAGAGTACACCCGTGTGCTCCATGCGACCGGGCTCGCCTTCGGTGCTCTGGCGATCGTCTACGTGGCCTTCGAGTGGCAGGGCATCCGCACGCAGCTGTTCTTCGCGCTGCCGGCCGGTGCACTCGCGCTGCTGGTCTCGCGGTGGGTCGCGCGCCGCTGGCTCGTCACACAGCGCGCGCTGGGCCGCTACTCGTCGCGCACGGTCGTGGTGGGAACCCGCGACGATGTGGAGTACGCCATTCGTACTCTCGGCGACGAGGGTCGGCTCGGCTACAACGTGGTGGGCACCGTGGTGCTCGACGACCAGATCGGAAGCCTCTCCGTGGGGACGGAGAGCTATCCGGTGGTCTCGGGCGACGACGCGGCACCCCGCGCTGCGACCGAGCTGAACGCCGACACGATCATGGTGGCCGGACAGCCCGCGGGCGACCCGACGTACATCAAGCGTCTCGCGTGGGAGCTCGAAGGCTCGGCGGCGGAGCTCGTGCTCTCGAGCCGGATCGCCGACGTCGCCGGGCCCCGCATGTCGCTGCGCCCGGTGGAGGGGATGCCCCTCATCCACGTGCGGATCCCGACGTTCGAGGGTGGCGCGTACCTGATCAAGCGCGGTCTGGACGTCGTCGCGTCGGCAGCTTTCCTGCTGCTCTTCTCGCCGTTCATGGCCCTGATCGCACTCGCCATCAAGATCGACGACCCGGGCCCGGTGTTCTTCCACCAGGAGCGCGTCGGCCGCGACGGTCGCACGTTCAAGATGGTCAAGTTCCGCTCGATGCGCATCAACGCCGAAGCAGAGCTCGCCAAGCTCCTCGAGGCGAACGAGGGCGCCGGCCCGCTGTTCAAGATGAAGGACGACCCGCGCGTCACGCGCATCGGTCGCATCCTCCGCAAGTACTCGCTCGACGAGGTTCCGCAGTTCCTCAATGTGCTTCGCGGCGACATGAGCGTCGTCGGCCCGCGCCCGCCGCTTCCGGCGGAGGTCACGGCGTACAACGGCACCGTCTTCCGGCGCCTCTACATCAAGCCGGGCATCACGGGACCGTGGCAGGTGGGCGGCCGCAGCGACCTCTCCTGGGAGGAGAGCGTCCGGCTCGACCTGCGCTACGTGGAGAACTGGTCGGTGCTCAGCGATATCGTGCTGATGTGGCGAACGGCGAAAGTGATGATCAAGCCCGAGGGGGCGTACTGAACCCCTCGCCGGCGAGCCCGGCGCCGGTGACGTCCGACAACGACGCAGCCGCGCGACCGGTGCGCTCGCTCTCGATCGCGATGATCGGCACGCGCGGGGTTCCGGCGGCCTACGGGGGCTTCGAGACGGCCGTCGAGGAAGTCGGGCGCCGTCTGGCCGAACGCGGGCACCGCGTTACGGTCTATACGCGCGGATCCGACCACAAGGAGCGCGAGTTCCTCGGCATGCGCGTCGTGCACCTGGCCGCGCTTCCGGTCAAGCAGCTGGAGACCCTCAGCCACACGGGCCTCTCGGTGGGACACGCGCTGCTGCGCCGTCGTCCCGACGCCGCATTCGTCTTCAACGCCGCCAACTCGCCCTTCCTGCCGTTCCTGCGCGCACGGCGCATTCCGATCGCGCTGCACATGGACGGACTGGAGTGGAAGCGCTCGAAGTGGGGTCGGCGCGGCAAGGCCTACTACCGCTGGGCGGAAGAGTTCGGTGTGCGGTGGGCCGACGCGCTGATCGCCGACGCCCCCGGAATCTCCGACTACTACGACGCGGAGTTCTCGGTTCCCACCGAGCTCATCCGCTACGGCGCTCCGATCCTCACCTCCGCCCCAGAAGGGGGCGTGCGCGAGCGCGGCCTGGAGCCCGACGGCTACCACCTGGTCGTCGCGCGCTTCGAGCCCGAGAACCACGTGCTCGAGATCGTCGAGGGCTATCGGGCGAGCGGGGCGACCATGCCTCTCGTCGTCGTCGGATCCGCTCCGTACAGCGCCGAGTATACGCAGCGGATCGCCGCCGCTGCCGAGGGGGACGACCGCATTCGGCTCCTCGGCGGCGTCTACGATCAGGACCTGCTCGATGCCCTCTACTTCCATGCGCACACCTACGTGCACGGGCACTCGGTCGGGGGCACCAACCCGTCCTTGCTCCGGGCGATGGGGGCCGGAACCGCGGTGATCGCCTACGACGTCGGCTTCAACCGCGAGACCCTCGACGGCAACGCCTGGTTCTTCGACGATGCCCAGGGCGCTCGGGATCGTTTCGACGAGGTGAAGAACGACCCCGCCGCGGTGACGACGCGCGGACGCGAGATGCGCGCGCGTGCGGAGGAGTCGTTCCGCTGGGAGACCGTGGCCGATGAGTACGAGGCTCTGGCCCACCGCCTGTCGTCGGGAGCGTCCGTCCACCGCACCGCGCGACGAGCACGCCGTCGATCGTGAGCCCCGCGTTCCGCGGTCGGCGCGAGACCCCGGAGCGTCCCCGTCGCGGCGTCACGCCTCGGCGAGTGCGCGGGCGAGCTGCGTGTGGAAGGTGCGGATGTACGCGCGCGCGGCCGACAGGGTGCCGGCGTGCTTCGGTGCGCGCGATCCATGGTCGTCGGGAATGTCGAGCGGGTGGGGCCGGCCGAACGACCACCCTGCGCGCACCGTCGGCAACAGTCCATAGGCACGTCGCTTGTTGAGCTCGACCGCCACCTCGTCGAGGCTCGCTGCACCGGTGACGTCGGCGGACAGCACGTTCGCCTCGCGCAGGGTGAACGTCCGCTCCCGCGCCGTCGGCACCAGCCGCGCGACGACGGCGCGCTCGGCCAACGACGCCGTGATGACGAGGTCGGCGTCCTCGATCAGATCGGCGTCGATCTGTCGGGAGCGATGGGCGGCCACGTCGTCGTGCGCCACGCCGTCGCGCGCGAGGATCTCGTCGACGACGGAGCACACCGGGAGGCTGCCGGCGACGTGGGCACCGGCGCTCTGCAGCCTCCACTCGCCTGACCCGCCGTCGGCGGCCACGAGACCGGAGAACTCGAACTGCATGAGCGGCGACCGACAGACATTCGCGGCGCAGACGAACAAGAGGCGTTTCTCCACGTGGTTTCCCCCGATTTCCGCGTGCAGAGCTGTGAGGACGAGCGTGGCTCCCACCTTACTCGGCGCAGGAGCGGCGCGACGGACACACCGGAAGAGAGAATGGACCGATGGTGGCACGATCTGAGACACCCGCACGCGAGACCTATCTGCTGATCCATCCCGGAGCGGAGCTCTTCGGCTCCGACCGGATGCTGCTGGAGAGCGCGCGAGGGATCGTCGACTCCGGCGCGCGCGCCGTGGTCGCCCTGCCCGAGCACGGACCACTCGTCGAACACCTCCGCGGTGCCGGTGCGGAGGTGGTGATCCTCCCGATGCTCGTGCTCCGCAAGGCTCTCCTGCGCCCCCGGGGATGGCCGACGCTGATCCGCAACACCCTGCGCGGAGCGGGAGCGGCCTGGCGCCTCATCGGCCGGGTGCGTCCCGCCGCCGTCTACGTCAGCACGATCACGATTCCGCAGTGGCCGCTCATCGCGCGCCTACGGCGTGTGCCCGTCGTCAGCCACGTGCACGAGGCCGAGGCGTCCGGATCGCGGCTCATCAACGCGGCGCTCTACGCTCCGCATCTCGCGGCGACCAGCGTGCTGGTCAACAGCCAGTTCAGCCGCGACACGATCGCCGCCGCGCTCCCCCGCGCCGCCCGTCGCGCAGAGCTCGTCTTCAACGGCGTCGCTGGCCCCAGCGACGCCGCGCTCCCGCGGGAGGACATCGACGAACTCCGTGTGCTGTACATGGGGCGACTGTCGCCGCGGAAGGGCGTCGACGACGTCGTGTCGGCGGTCGCGCTGCTCAGCGAGCGCGGTCAGCCGGCCACCGTCTCCCTGCTCGGCTCGGTGTTCACCGGCTACGAGTGGTACGAGCAGGAGCTCCGCGAGCGGGCCGCTGAGCTCGGCGGCGACACCGTGCGGTTCCTCGGCTTCCGCCCCGACGTGTGGTCGGTGTTGGCCGAGCACGATGTGCTCGTGGTGCCGAGCCGTATCGATGAGCCCTTCGGCAACACGGCCGTCGAAGGCATCCTCGCGCTGAGGCCCGTCGTCGCCAGCGACACCAGCGGCCTGAGAGAAGCAGCCGGCGGGTACCCGACGACCGCGCTGGTCGCGCCCCACGCGCCGACCGCCATCGCCGACGCCCTGGAGGACATCGTCCGCACCTGGGCCGACCTGCGGGAACGCCTCCAGGCAAGCAGGGCACAGGCGGAGGCACGGCACGCCCCGGAGCTCTACCGCCGCGCGGTCAGCGACGCGGTGCGGTCGGCGGGATCCGCTCGCTGACGACACCGCGCACGCCCCGCGGGGGCAACCAGGGTCGTCGCGCTCGGTCGCTGACGGCGCAGACCGGGAGAGCGCGGCGCGCTCCCCCGGTCACGCGCGATCAGCGGCTCTGCGCTCCGATGACCTTGGCTCCCGCGGTCAGCGCGCTCTTCGCGGCGACGGCGGCGGGCACCGGCGACGCGTTCGAGCTCTGGGCCGAGCGCATCGTCGACAGCAGCTTCAGCTCGGAGGACAGCACCGCGGCGCCGTCGACCGCACGGGAGGTCTTGTCCCGACCGGTCGCCGAGACATAGGCCGAGAAGGACGCATGGCGCTGGTTGCCGTTGCCCGCCTGCGCCCACTGCGCGAAGTTGCTCGTGTCGGAGGCGCGGGAGCGGTGGTACACGTTGCCGCCGCTCTCGGTGACCATCTTGGCTCCCGTGAACTCCCTCGACCAGTCGTTGACGCACACGACGCAGTCTCCCTGAGCCTCGGAGATGACGTTGTTGCTGACGACGACGTTGCGCACCGTCCACGGCACGGTCGGGTCGGGGTTGGGGCGGCGCGGATCGTGCCCGGGCAGGCTGGTGTTCGATGCGCGACGCTCGTCCTGCGTGATGTAGACGCTCCCGCTGGCGTTGTCGGACAGCGTGTTGTTCCACACCGCCGCGTTGCCGGAGTTGGCGATCAGGATGCCGGCCTTGCCTGAACCTGCGACGAGGTTGTTCGCGATCACGGCCTTGTCGGACAGCTCCACGACCAGGCCGTATCCGGTGTTCCCGGAGACGTCGTTGTCGGTGAACGTCAGGTCGTAGACGGACTCGTCGAACCAGGGCCCCTGGCCCTTGTTGTCGATGAACGAGCTGTCGGTCACCTGGATACCACGGGCTCGCGTGACCTTGAGCGCTCCCGAGACCGGCGCCCGGTTGAAGCCCTGCGAGTTGTTGTTGACGGACAGCATGCCCTTCACCGTGAGACCGTCGGACTGCGAGGCCCCGGCACCCAGGAGGCCGTTGTTCGCGACAGTCACCCGCGTGAGGGTGACGTTCGAGGCCCACGTGTAGAAGCCGGTGGTCGCGTTGTCGCGAATCGTCACGTCGGTCAGGGTGATGCGGGGCTGGTCGGCGGTGACGGTTCCCATCTCGGGCACACTCGTGGCGTACCGACGGATTCCGATGCCGCGGATCTCGGCGTCGGTCGCGCGAATGGTGAGCGCCTTGGACAGGGTGCTCGCTTCGACCTTCTTGCCGCTGGGGTTGGATCCGATGACGAGGGCCTTGCCGGAGCGGTCGACGTAGAAGGTTCCGGCGGTGACCGCGGAGCGCGAGCCCACCTGGGTCAGCGGCTTGCCGTCGATCCAGATCTGGTCGGGGTGCGCGGCCATCGGCTTCTTGGGGTCGAGCCACTGCCAGCCGGGCTGCGTGCCGTCGGGCTTGCCCTTGGCGTAGGTCGGGCTGGAGTCGAAGAACGTGGTCCAGCCGCTCTTGACCCAGACCGAACCGGACTGCTGCCAGCCGCTGACGACCTCGGCACCGTCGAGCCAGACCTCCTCGTTCGGGTAGGGCTGGATCGTGATGCCGGTGCGGGGGATCACGAACACCGACTGGTGGTAGCTGCCCTTGCGCAGCACCACCGTGCCGTGGTTCTTGGCCAGCTCGACGGCGCGCTCGATGGTCTTGACCGGCTGGCTCTTCGTGCCGGGGGCCGAGTCCTTGCCGCTCGGTGCGACGAAGATCGCCCCGGCGGGGACGGGGTAGGCGAGCGTGCCGGGGGCCGCAGCGCCGACATCGCCGCGCTTGCCCGGATAGTCCACGCGCACGGCGCCCTGCCCGGTGGGCGACGGCTCCGCGGTCGCGGTCGGCGTGGGAGTCGGCTTCGGAGTCGCGGTGGCCGTGGGCTTCGGGGTGGGCTTCGGAGTCGCGGTGGCGGTGGGCTTCGGGGTCGGAACGGGCGAGGGAGCCGGGGCCGCGCTGGTGCGGCGGCTGCTGAGGTTGTCGAACGACACCGGCATGACGGCACCGGCACCCGAGGCGTAGACGAACGCTCCCACAGACCCCGCGGTGCGCACGCGCGACGCCGAGGTGTCTGCGGTGCGCAGCATCCACGTGGCCGGCTGGGTCGCGCTGGCGCGCCACGCGCTGGCCGACACGGTCACGGTGCGGCCGGCGCCGCTGACGGCGGCGCGGATCCGGACCGACTCACCCGCCTTCACCCGGAAGGGGAGCGCCGTGCGTGCGAGCGTCGTGAACGACATGCCCGCCGACCGGGCGATCTCCAGATCGGCCCGGCCGTTGGAGCGCACGATCACTCGCGCGGCGTACCCCGACGTGGAGGTGGCGCGGACCAGATGCGACGCGTAGACGGTCGACCCCGACTTCGGCAGACGCGGCAGCCGTACGTCGATCCTGCTGACGACGTTCGCAGCGGTGGCCACCGAGGGGAGCAAGGCCCGCGCGGAGCGACCGGCCCCGGCGACGGTGAGCGTCGCCGTGCCGCGAGAGACGGCACCGGCGCGCGTCGGCACCACGGCGTAGCGCCCGCCGTCGAGGGAGGCACCCCATCCCGAGGCGACGGTGCGGCTCATGGAGTCGCGGGCGAGCGCGTCGTCGGCGGCCACGGAAGGCGTGGTCGTCAACAACGGCGCCACGAGCGCCGCGAGGGCGATGGCGATGAGGGTGAAGCGACGAGGGGCAGGCGACGACGACATATGAGGGTCTCCAGGCAACCGCGGGTCGGGCTGGGGGGAACGCATAGCGGGTGCGAGAAAGCTACCACCGCCGTCAACCGAAACGCGCGGGTGTGAGAGCACTCTCATGCGAGCGCATGGAGCTGCGCCGTCGCGAGGCCGGCTCCGATCCGCCCTCGGGTCAGTTATCGGAGAGGTAGTAATACCGATCGCGTCGCGCCTCGGCGACGTTGTTCAGGACGAAGCCGGCCAGGTTCGCACGCACGCCGGTGAGTGCCGCGATACAGCGTTCCACCTGGGTTTTTGCGGTCTTCCGCGTGTTGATGATCGCGATCGTGGCGTCGACGTACTGCGAGATGACGGTGGCGTCGGAGACCGACAGCACGGGAGCCGTGTCGATGACGACGAGGTCGTAGGAGGGGCGCAACGCATCCACGAGGAGACGCATCCGATTCGACGCGAGCAGCTCAGCAGGGTTGGGGGCTTGCTCCCCCGCCGTGAGCACCGCGAGGCCCCCGGCACTCTCGATGATCGCGTCCTCGGCTTCGACGGCCTCGACGAGCACCGACGTGAGTCCCACCGCGTTCTCGAGCCCGAGTGTGGTCGCCACAGTGGGGCGACGCAGGTCCGCATCGATGAGGAGCACCCGTTGGCCGGACTCGACGTAGGCGAGCGCCAGGTTGACCGCGGTAGTCGTCTTACCCTCTCCGGCGACGGACGACGTGACGGCGATCGCGCCGATGCGGTGCTCGACGGCGGAGAACTTCAACGCTGACCGGACCTGCCGATAGGCCTCCGCTCCGTGGCCGTTGGGCTTGGTCAGGACGACGGGACCGCTGGGCTTGCCCTTCTGCCGCGGCACCGCGCCCAGGACCGGCAGGTCGGTGACCTCGGCGAGCGCATTGCGCGAGCGCACGCGGGTGTCCAGCAGCGCCCACGCGCTCAGGGCGAGGGCGGCAAGCAGCGCCCCGATCAGCACGCCGATGACCGCGTTCTGCGACTTGTTCGGCGAGGACTGGACGGTCGCGGGCACGGCGGGATCGATCACGCGGGCGACGACGGTCGACTCACCCTTGTCGTCCTTCGGCGCGATCGTGTACACGGCCTGCGTGAGGTTGTCGGCGATGGAGTTTCCCACCTCGGCGGCGAACTCGGGGTTGGCGGACGCGGTGGTGATCTCCAGAACGACAGTGTTCTGCGGGATCTCGACCTTCGTCATGCGGCGGAGATCCGTGAGGGTCAAGCCGGGGCGGGTGGCCGCCAGGTCGTCGCGCACCTCGTCGAGCACGGCGGCCGACGTGGCCAGCTGCGCGAAGGAGAGCATCTGGTTCTGCGTGTAGGCCGACCCCTGGTTGATGTCGGAGCCGCTGGAGGCGGTGCGCATCGAGAAGTAGATCGATGCGGTCGAGTGGAAGACCGGGGTCAGCGTGGAGCTGTAGCCGAACGCGGCGAGACCGCCCACGAGCCCCGCGACGACGATCACCCACCACAGTTGCAGGAACACGGACGGCAGCCGTGCCGCCGCCGATTGTGTGGTGCTCATGTTGCCCCCTTGAGCAGTGTGTGTCGCGCGTCATCCAGGACGGGGGCCTCCCCATGGGCACCGTCCCGACGCCAGGCCAGACTATAAGAGGAGACCGCGATTCCCGCGACGAACCAGAGGAACGGGGCGTACTGCGTGATCAGCGCGACCGTCGCCAGCGCCGGGATCTGGCTGACGATCGCAACGGCGGCGGGGCTTCCGCGACCGGTCACGACGACCCACACGCACACCGCGAGCATCAGCATGAGGATCGCGAGGGGCACGATGCCGTGCCGCAGACCCGTGAGGATGAGGGCACTGTCGATCGACTGGAATCCGCCGAAGTAGTCGACGCCCGTGGCGTCCACGCGCCGCGCGTCGGAGACGCCGATCGCATTCATGTCGCCGATGAGCGGCAGCAGGTCGGCGCGGTACTCCGCGCTCCCGGCCGCCTCGTCGCCGGCGTCGTCGAACACGGTGGAGATGAAGGGCACCGCTGCGACGAGGGCCACCAGCGACAGCCCGACGGCCGCGACCCGCTGTCCGATGCGGATGTAGCGGCCGAGGAACACCACCGAAAGCGCGATCACCAGCAGGAGCCCGACGAGCCCGATGCGGCTGAGGGTCATCACGATCGCCGTCGTGACGATCGCCAGGGCGCCAGCCTTCCACCACCATCGCCAGGTCGTGACCAAGACGAACGCGCTCGAGATGGCCAGGCTGGAGCCAAGGGAGATGGAGTGCCCGAACGCGCCTTCCGCCCGCAACAGGCCGCCGCGGTACTGGAGGTTGGTCCACATCGCGCCCTGGACGCCCGGGATCAGGACGAAGATGTTGACCCCGGTGGTGAACTCGACGATCGCCAGTGCGGCCGCCACGACGGCGATCACCGAGATGCACGAGACCACGAAGTCGGAGCCGACGGCGGCGATCGCGATCCTTCCCCAGATGTAGGGGAGGAGCCACGAGAACACCGTGTACTGCACATGCCCCCAGACGCCGCCGAACAGCAGCCCGACGACGATCGCCCCGAACGCGGCGAAGGCGAGGGTGTCCACGACCGACCAGCGCAGCCGCACCGACGGCCAGCACCCGACGATCGCGACGATCGTCACGACATCGAGCACGGTGAGGGCGATGCCCTGCAACGAGACGTTGACGTAGACCGGCGCGAAGAACAGCGCTATCGTCCACAGCACGACGGCCCATCGGGCGTCGCGGCGGAACAGCAGCCAGAGGGCCAGCAGGACGTTCAGTCCGATGAGGAGCAGCGCCAGCAGGCGAAGCGGATCGCCCACCATCGCCCCCCTTCCCCGGCATGAGGATCGCTCTAGGCATCGTAGCGATGCGGCGCAGGGAATTGAACCGTAGAATAGGACCTCACCATGCACCGAGCCAGGGGGAGGCCATCAGTGCGGGCAGTTGTTCTATGGGCGAGTGAAGCGTCGACGAATCTGGGGGTACGGGCGCTGGCGCGGGGCTCTCGCGACCTGTTGCGCCGTGTCTGGCCCGATGTCGAGGTCGAGTTCGTCGACTTCGGGCACCGGCCCGACCAGCTCCGTTTCGGCCGCAAGCGCTCGCTGATCCGCGAACGCGTGCTGCGCGAGCACGGCATGATGGCGTGGCTGCGTTCCTTCGACCTCGTGTGGGACACCAGGTCGGGCGACAGCTTCGCCGACATCTATGGCCTCGACCGGCACCTGAAGATGTCGATGCTGTACGAGTTCGCCCAGCAGGCCGGTGTGCCCACGGTGCTGGCACCTCAGACGATCGGCCCCTTCGGAAGCCGCACCGGACGCCTCGCCGCGCGTCGGAACATGCGCCGTTCGTCGCTCGTCTATGCGCGTGACCCCGCGAGCGTGGCCGCCGCCCGTGAGCTCGGCCGCCCGGTCGATCGCCTCGCGAGCGATCTGGTCTTCGGCATCGACCAGCCGACGCCCCGCACGGGGCACGACGTCCTGCTGAACGTGTCCGGACTGCTGTGGAAGCCCAACAGTCACGTCGACAGCGAGCGGTACCAGCGGTTCGTCCGGGCGACGATCGCCGGCCTCCTCGACGCCGGACGCGGCGTGACGCTCCTCCCCCACGTCCTCGATTCGGCCGACCACGACAACGACGTGCCGGTGTCGCGAATGCTGGCGGACGAGTATGGCGGACGCATCGACCTCCACGTTCCGACCGACCTCGACGACGTCCGCGAGACGATCGCCGGCTCGGCCCTGGTGATCGGGTCCCGCATGCACGCGTGCCTCAACGCGGTGTCGACGGGAACGCCCGCCATCGCGATCTCGTACTCGCGCAAGTTCAAGCCCCTCTTCGACGAGATCGGGTGGCCGCACGTCCACGCGCTCGGCGAACCGGATGCCCTCTCCGCCCAAGTGGTGGCGACCGCGACCGGTCCCTCGATCACGGCGGACGCCGAGGCCGCCCGGGATCGCGGCCGCGAGGCGATCACGGCGATCGAGGCCGATCTGCGAGCCCTGCTGTGAGCGCGCTGCGCGACCGGGTTCGCTCCGTCGTCGCGGCGGATGCCTGTTCCGGCTGCGGCATGTGCACACTGCTGGACCGCGGACTGGAGATGTCGGATGCGACGGGATATCTCCGCCCGGTCGAAGCAGGCGCTTCCGCCGAGCTCGACGGCGCCGCGGCGATCTTCGACCGCGCCTGCCCGGGCCGGCGGATGGACGCGCAGCGCCCGGATGGGGCGCAACGCCACCCCCTGTTGGGCTCGTACTTGGGCATGTGGGTCGCGTGGGCGACA
This sequence comes from Microbacterium sp., assembly GCF_047607225.1. GTDB lineage: Bacteria > Actinomycetota > Actinomycetes > Actinomycetales > Microbacteriaceae > Microbacterium. The sequence continues at coordinate 12,697 of NZ_JASGDO010000042.1, forward strand.
GACGAGGAGGCGCGTTTCCGCGGCTCCAGCGGCGGCACGCTGACGGCGCTCCATCAGTGGCTGGTCAGTCGCGACGTCGACGCTCGCATCGTCTCGGCGGCGGCCTCCCAGGCGGCGCCGTCGCGCACGGTGCCGGTGACGATCACGACCAAGGCACAGGCCCTCGCCTCGGCGGGCTCGCGGTACGCGCCGGTCGCCGTGGCGGGCGACCCCGCCATCCTGCAGGCACCCACCGCCGTCACCGGCAAGCCGTGCGAAGTGAGCGCCCTGCGCGCGGCCCGGCTCACCGACGACGCTCCCCTTCTGCTCTCCTTCTTCTGCGCGGGCACGCCGAACCAGTCCGCGACCGAGAAGCTCGTCCGCGACCTCGGCGGGCCCGAGATCGACGCCGTCACCTCGCTGCGCTATCGCGGTGACGGGTGGCCCGGGCGCTTCGTCGCCGCTTTCGACGGCGGAGAGGTGAGCACGGACTACGAGAACTCCTGGGGCTCCACCCTCGGTCCCGCGACGCAGTGGCGGTGCAAGATCTGCCCCGACGGCATCGGCGAATCCGCCGACGTCGTCGCGGCCGACTCGTGGGACACCGACGAACGCGGCTACCCCGTCTTCGACGAGGGAGCCGGACAGAGCGCCCTCATCGCCCGTACGCCCCGGGGACTGGCCGCGGTCCTCGCGGCCGAAGAGGCCGGGTTCCTGCAGCTGAAGCCTCTCGACCCGGGTGCTCTCGTGTCGGCTCAGCCACTGCAGGCGAGCCGGCGCACGTTCCTGTTCGCGCGGCTGCTGGGTTCCCGCCTCGCCGGGCGCCCAGCGCCCCGCTACCGCGGTTACGGACTGCTGCGGCTGTCGCTCTCGGCTCCCCGCACGGCGATCCGCACCGCACGCGGCACCTTCCGCCGCGTGCGGACCGCGCTCAAGGCCCGGCAATGAGCGGTACTCTCGCGCAGTCCGCTGCGCGGGGCATGTTCTTCACGCTGGGCGCGCAGGGCGTCAAGATCGTCCTGCAGCTCGCCTCCGTCGCGATCCTGTCACGCCTGCTCACGCCGAACGACTACGGCCTGCTCGCGATCGTGCTGGTCATCGTGGGCGCCGGCGAGATCTTCCGCGACTTCGGCCTGACCGCCGCCTCGATCCAAGCGCCGACCCTCAGTCGCGGACAGCGCGACAACCTCTTCTGGCTCAACGCGGCCATCGGGGCCAGCCTGTGCGTCATCGTCTTCTTCGTGTCGTGGCCGGCGACGTGGATCACCGGCCTGCCGCAGATCCAGGCGATGGTGCAGTGCCTGTCGCTGCTGTTCGTCCTCAACGGCCTGGCCACGCAGCACCGCGCGAGCCTGCTCCGAGCCCTGCGGTTCAAGGCGATCGCGGTCGTCGACATCGCCGCTGCGGTGATCGGCCTGGGGCTCGCGGTCCCCGCCGCCCTGGGCGGCCTCGGCTACTGGGCGCTGGTGCTCCAGCAGCTCATCGTCGCCGCCGTGGGAATGGCCGGGGCCATGTCGCTCGCCCGCTGGTGGCCGCGACTGCCCGACCGCACCGAGAGCATCCGCGGCTTCATCGGGTTCGGATGGAACCTCGTGGCCACCAACCTCCTCATGTATGCGGGCTCGCAGCTGGACACGGTCCTGGTCGGCGCCCGCTTCGGTACGGGCGCGCTGGGCCTCTACAACCGTGCGTTCCAGCTCGTCATGACGCCCCTGAACCAAGTACGGGCGCCCATCAACAGCGTCGCCCAGCCGGTGTTCGCGCGGGTGCAGGGGGATCAGTCGCGCTTCGAGCGCTACGTCGTGGCCGGACAGCTCGCGCTCGGCTACGGCATCGGCATCGTCCTGGCCGTCCTGGCCGCGCTCTCGACGCCCGTCGTCGCGGTCATGCTCGGGCCCCGCTGGCTCGACGCGGCGCCCATCCTCTGCCTCTTCGCGATCGCCGCGATGCTCTCGAACATCTCGATGATCGGCTACTGGGTGTACGTGTCGCGCGGCCTCACCGCGCAGCTCTTCCGCTACACGATGGTGAGTCTGGCGATCAAGGTGGTCTGCCTCGTGACCGGTTCGTTCTTCGGCGTCGTGGGGGTGGCGGCAGGGTTCGCGATCGCCCCCGCGTTGTCGTGGCCCATCTCCCTCTGGTGGCTGTCGCGGCTGACCCCCATGCCGGTGCGGGAGCTCTACGCGGGCGCCGCGCGGATCCTCGCCGTGTGCCTGGCCGCCGCCTTCGCCGCCGCGGGCGCGGGGGTCTTCGCGGCGGGTGGTCTCGTGCCCGTCGCCCAGCTCGGCATCGGAGGAGTGGCGGGCCTGTTGGCCGCGGCGTTCTTCCTCGTGTTCCCGCTGTTCCGGAACGACGCCGCGACCCTCGTCTGGTTCGCGCGACTGATGCTGAAGCGCAAGAAATGAGGGGCAAGGGGGACGCCATGGCACCGGCTGGACGATCGACGGCTGTTCCGGCGGGAGGGCGGATCCATTGGATGGACTCCGTCCGCGGGACGGCGATCCTGCTCCTTCTGCTGTGGCACGCCAGCGCCGTGCCCGAGATGTACGGCGCTGAGATGCCCGAAGCCATCCGCGCCGTCAACGCCTTCTTCCTGCCGTTCCGCATGCCCACGCTCATGCTCCTGTCGGGAATGCTCCTCGCCAAGTCGCTGAGCAAACCGCTGCCGACCTACTATGCGGGCAAGTTCGCGATGATCCTGTGGCCCTACGTCGTGTGGGTGCTGATCGCGAAGGCGACGTTCCTCGACATCGAGGGCATGCCCTGGTGGCACTGGCGCGCGTGGTACGCCACGTCGTACCTGTGGTTCCTGTTCTTCATCGGCGTGTACTACCTCGTCGCTCCGGCTTTCCGGCGGCTGCCGGGATGGGTGCCGGTGGCGGCCGCCGCCATCCTCGGCCTCGTGCTGCCCTACGGCACGACGGAGCAGCGGATGGCTTACTTCGCGGTGTTCTTCTTCACCGGCGCCTGGCTCGCCCGGCATCGCGGGGTCCTCGACACGCTGACGCAGTGGCGCGTGGCCGGCCCGCTGGCCGTGGCGGCCGCCGGATTCGGCGTCGCCGCGGCGCTATGGACCGATCCGCTGCAGTACGCCGTGTGGGGGGCGCCGTTCAGCCTGGCGGGGAGCCTGTTCCTCGCCGCCCTGTATGGCTCCCTCGAACGAGGACGACGACGGCTAGGAGCGCTGCGCTTCGCCGGGCGCTCCTCGCTCGTGTACTACGTGAGTCACTTCCCGGTCATGGCGGTGATCTCCGAGGCCCTGCTGGGCGTGCTTCCTCCCCTGCTCATTGCCGCGATCAACCTCGTTGCGGCCCTCGCGGTGGGAACCCTCCTCGCCTTCGCAAAGGAACGGATGCCGGTGTGCTGGCTGTTCCGCGCTCCGCGTCCCCTCACCCGCGGCGTGGATCGCGCGATCGGGTGGGTGGCTCCGCGCCGCCGGACGGCGACGCGCTAGGGCACGTTTCCGGCGCTGAGGCGACGCGACGCCCCCTGGCACACTGACGCCCCTCAGAGCAGGTCGTTCTCGGCCTCTTCGATGCGACCGCTCCACCAGGAGTCCGGACCGGTCGCGGCGCTGTCGATGGTCTGGAGTCGTCGTCGGAGCTCTCTCAGCCGCGCGCGGTGAGAGGGCCTTTTGCCGGACGGGAGCGAGCGAGGACGCGTCCTGCCCTCCCGGAATGCACGGAGACGCTCCGCTGCCTGCTCCGCCGTCATCACCACGGGTGCCGGAGCAGGCGGCCCGGAGCTCAGATACTCCGCGAATGCCTCCAGGAACCCCTCGGTGGCCCTCCGGTCGCGGTTGAGCGGGAAGCGATCGCCCGTTGCGGGGTCGCACACCGACGTCGTCCCGTCGCTGTCCTCCATGACCAGGAACTCTCCGTCGTGCACGCTGCCGATTTCGCGAGCCTCGGAAGCCACATCGGCTCTGGGCGTCACCGGATACAGGCGGATACCGAACAACTGCTCCTCGCTCACGCCCTGCAGCCTATCGAGGCGGGTCGCACCGACCTTGACCGAGCCCGGTTGGGATCTCACCGAAGGGACACGGCTCCTCACGGCATCGGCCCCCGGTGTTCCTTTCGGAACTGCCCGGGGGCCGATGTGTCGTACGCGTCGCCGCTTACTTGGCGGTGAGGTCGTACACCGAGACGACGACCAGACCGTTGGTGGCGGTGCCTGCGACGTAGCTGCTGACGGCGATCTGGCCGGCGCCCTGCAGCGCGGCGGTCGTGTCGGTGCCGGTGACCCACCAGGCGGTGGGCTCGTCGGTGCCCGCCGCCCACACCTTGACGCGCAGCGTCGTGGTGCCGTCGGCCGACGACGTCTGGAACCGCACGTTGAGCTTGGCGCCCGCGGTGTGGGTGTAGCCGGTGAGGTTACGGTTGGCGATCAGCGTCTCCGTGCCGTCGACGACCTTGGCGACACCGACCGCGACGACACCCGCCGACGAGATCCGGAGCTTCGCCCGCAGCTCGTTGCTGCCGTTCTTGTGCACCGCGTAGTTGAGGTGGAGCCCGCCGCCGTCGGCGACCTTGTCGGTCGAGAACGTCAGACGAGCGTCGAGATCGCGTGCGGAGACGTCCGAGAGCGTCGCTGTGCGCGTCTGCGACTTGCCGACCGTCAGCAGGCCGGCGCCGTCGGCGACCGAGAGCCCGGTGGTGCCGCTCCAGGCGCCGCCGTCGATCGCGGTTCCCCACCCGGTGGCGACGGTCCGCTCGAAGTCGTCTCGTGCGACGAACGAGTCGTTGGACACCGTCACGCTCTTGGTCGCCGACGCGGTCGCCCCCAGACTGTCGGTGACAGTGAGGGTGACGTCGTACTGACCCGACGCGGTGTAGCTGTGCGACGCGGTACGACCGGTCGAGGCCGACGAACCGTCGCCCCAGTTCCAGCTGTAGGTGAGCGTCGCCCCGTCGGAGGCGGTGGAGTCTCCGCCGTCGACGTTGACCGTGAGCCCTGCGGTAGCGGTCGTCAGCTTCGCGATGGGCCGTGCGTGCTCGACGACGATGTTGGACGAGACGGGTGCACTGGTGGCCCCCGTGCTGTCGGTCACCGTGAGCGTCACCGCGTAGGTGCCCGCCGCATCGTACGCGTGGGAGGGCTTCGCCGCCGTCGACGTCTTGCCGTCGCCGAAGTTCCATGCGTAGCCGGTGATGGTCGCCCCATCAGACGCCGACGACTCGGTGCCGTCGAACGACGCGGTCAGGCCGTCGGCCATCGCGGCGATCTTGGCGACGGGTGCCGCATGCGGGGCGACGGCCGTGCCGCGGACCACGAGGTCGTCGACCGAGACCGTGACCGGACCGTTGGTGATCGTGCCGGTGCCGTAGGCCCCGACGCCGAACGATCCGGCGCCCTGCAGCGTGTTCTCCGTGTTCGAGGCCGTCGTGGTCCAGTCGGCCGGCTCGCTCGAGCCCACCGGCCACACCTTGACCTTGAGGTCGGTGCGCGATGCGGTCGGCTGCTCCACGACGAAGCGGACGTTCAGCTTCGCGCCGGCCGTGTAGGTGTAGCCCGTCAGCGTCTTGGCCGCGATCAGGGTCTCGGTCGTGCCGATGACGGTCGCCAGGTTCACGGTGACCGCACCGGCCGCGGAGATCCGGAGCTTCGCCCGGTACTCACCCGTCGCGTCCTGGTGTCCGACGGCGTTGAAGTGGATGCCCCCGCCGTCGGCGACCTTGTCGGCCGAGAAGACCAGCGACATGTCGAACGCGTTGGTCTGCGGGTCCGGGAGCGAGATCCGACGAGTCTGCGACTTGCCGACCGAGATCTTGCCGGCGCCGTCGGCGACCGAGAAGCCCGTGGCGCCCGACCAGCTGCCGCCGACGTCGGCCGTACCCCAGCCGCTGGTGACGGTGCGGTCGAACGTGTCGCGAGCGAGGAACACCTCGGCGAACACCTGCGCGTCGTGACTGACCGTCGCGGTCGAGCCGAGGCTGTCGGTGACCGTCAGGGTGACCGTGTAGGTGCCGGCCTGCGCATAGGTGTGGGTTGCGGTCTTGCCGGTGCCGGCGGCGCTTCCGTCGCCCCAGTTCCACGAGTACGACAGTGTCGCACCGTCGGATGCGGACGATCCGCTCGCATCCGTCGACACCGACGGGCCCGTCGCGGTCACCTCGAACGCCGCCACCGGATCGGCGTGGGTCACGGTCACCTGCGCGGTCGCGGCAGCGCTGTGCGCGCCGGTCTCATCGGTCACGACGAGCGAGACCGTGTAGGTGCCGGCCGCGTCGTAGCGGTGCGTGGGCGAGACGGCCGTCGAGGTCGCGCCGTCGCCGAAGTCCCACGCGTAGCTCTCGACGGTGGACCCGGCCATCGCGGTCGAGCCGGAGCCGTCGAACGATGCCGTGAGGCCGCTCTCGGTGTGGGCGATCGCCGCCGCCGGCGCCTGGTGCGGCGCGGTGGCGGTGACGGTGGCGGTCTTGGTCGAGACCAGGCCGCGGTTGTCGGTGACCTTCAGCGTGACCGTGTAGGTGCCCGGCGTCCCGTAGGTGTGCGTGGCCGTCACGCCGGAGGCGGTCGGCGTGCCGTCGCCGAAGTCCCACGTGTAGGAGCTGATGCTCTGACCGCTCGCCGCCGTCGACGCCGAGGCGTCGAACGACCGGCTGAGGTCGGCGCCGCTCACCTGGAACGAGGCGGTGGGAACGCCGGCACCGGTGCCGACCGCGTAGTGCTGCGCGACCTGCTGGGCCGTGAGAGCCTCGCCGTACACCGCGACCTCGTCGAGCTGTCCCGCGTAGTAGCGGTTGTTCGACGGCTGGTTCGGCCACCCGTTGAGGTTGTCACCGCCGATGCGCCAGTACCCGGTGTAGTCCTGGGCGGTCGTGACCGAGGCGTCGGATGCGCTCAGCTGACCATCGAGGTAGAGGGCGATGCCGCCGGTCCCCTGCGTGGCCACCACGTGGTGCCACTGGTTGTCGGCGTACGACTTGTTGCTCGGTGACATCACGGTGCGGACCGCGTTCGGATAGACACCGAAGACGATGCGGCCGTTGTCGGTCAGGTAGACGTGACGGTCGTAGGAGCTGGAGTCGCCGGTGCGGGAGCTTCCGTAGCCGATGAGCTTGCCCGAGTTCCCGGGGGCCGCCTTGAACCACAGCTCGACGCTGAAGCGCGCCGTGGTCGGAACGGTGGTCGGTGTCGCCGCCGTGCCGCTCTGCGATCCGTTGAACTGCGCGGCACCGGTCTCGCCCGGGATCGCGGAGCCGTTCACGCTCGTGACACCCGTGCCCGTCACCGCGTCGCGGCTGCCGGCCCAGTCCGCCGTGAAGCTGGACGGGTTGAAGCGCCAGTAGATCGACGGGGACGTCGCCAGCACCTGGTCGGCGTACGCCGAGGGCAGGTTGTTGGTCACGGTGCCCGTGATCTCCGAGCTGGTCACCGAGTTGCCGTCGCCGTCACGGACCACGACGCGGTACGTGTGGGTGGTCCCGGCGGTGAGACCGGTGGCCGTGAGGGAGACTCCCGGCAGGTTCCAGAACGTCGACGCCTTGGTGACGGTGGCCGCCGGGGCGCTGGCGCCCTGCTCCCACAGCTCATAGGTCAGGTCGCGGTCGTCGCGGTCCCAGTTGGAGCCGATGCTCACCGACAGCGTGCCGGGGAACAGCGACTTGGTGCTCGTGGGCGCCCAGTCCGCGCCGGAGAGGCGCGGCCCCTGCTTGGCGCCGCTGGCGGGCTGGCGTGCGAACCGCACGAGGCCCTGCTGCCGCTGGTTGTTCACACCGACGAACTCGCCACCGAAGACGACGTAGTCATCGTTGCCGGTGATGGTCCAGCCCGCCTGGCCCATGCCGGACGCGGTGCCGGTGAGCCACTCGGGGAACCAGTTGACGGCGGCCGGTGCGGGATACCCGCTCCAGTCGGCGTAGATGTTGTTGACGTAGGGCGAACGAGTCAGGGTTCCCTTGCGCTCGGCCGTGTAGACGGTCGCGTGACGAAGCGTGCCGTTGCCCTGCGGAAGACCACCGGCCGTCGTGCACTCGTGCTCGTGACCCGTGCTGTACACGTTGGTGCCGTCGGAGAACACCCCGTAGTGGTCGCCGTGGCAGTCCGCGATCCACACGACGTCACCGGTCTGGCCGTCGGCGGCGAAGAGGCCCTCGAGGTTGCCGGTGGCTACGTCGGAGAAGACCCACCCGGTGCCGTACACGTTCTTGGAGTCGGCGGAGATGGCCCAGATACCGGCCTTGCCCGAGCTTCCGGATCCGTCGTTCCGACCGTTCTTGACCGTGTTGGTCACCGCCCACGGCAGAAGGGCACCGCTGGTGAGGTCGAGGGCGGCCAGTCCGCGCTGGAGCGAGCCGTTGACGTTGGCGAAGCGACCCGCGGCGATGAGCTTTCCGCCGCCGGGAGCCAGGACCATCGAGTCGACCTGCAGGTCGGTGGTCGGGGCCCATCCCAGCACCGCGCCGTTGGAGGCGCTCACCGCGGCGAGGTTCTGTCGCGAGATGCCGCCGGCGGCGCCGATCAGGCCTCCGAAGTAGACGGCGGTGTCGGTCGCGACGATCGCATTGACGAACGAGCCGCCGATGGCCGGCTTGAAGGTGTTCGAGAGCTGGCCGGTGGCGGTGTCGAACGCCGCGACGTTGAAGCGCGTGGCGTCGCCGACCTTCTGGAAGCTGCCACCCACGTAGAGCGTGCGCCCGTCGGGCGAGAGCGCGAGCGCCTTGACCGTGCCCTTGATGTCGGGAGCGAACGGCAGCAGGTTGCCCGTGCGCACGTCGTAGGCCAGCAGGTTCGAGCGGGCCGTCAGGTTGGTGCCCGGAGCGGCACCGGCCGGGCGGGTCTGCGAGAAGCTGCCGCCCGCGTAGACGGTGTTCCCGTTCATGACCTGCGTCCAGACGATGCCGGAGTCGAGCTGCACGGTGGGCAGCGCGTCTGCGGTGACGGTCTTGGCGTTGCGCTGTTCGATGGGCGCGACGCCGCTCAGGTCGCCGTCGGCGGCCACGGCGGCACCGCCACCGACGACGGCGCCAGCGGCCACGACGGCAGCGGCGGCGAGGACGGCGACGCTGCGCCAGATCTTCTCGGTGATGTTCATCGGGGGGATCCTTGTTCTCAGTTCTCTTCGGCGAAGAGCGCGATCGTCGCGCCTGCCACGTATTGGATGCTCACGACGAAGTCCTTGCGGGACTTCTCGGGAAGAAGGAAGACGTACGTCGCCTCGGCGGTGTCTCCCGCGGCGAGTTCGCCGGCGAAGGGCGTGTACGGCTCAGAGGTCGTCGGCTGACCGAAGACGTCGCCGTCGGCGGTGAGCCCGACCATCGCAGTAGCGATGTCGATGGGCTTCTTGCCGCCGTTGGTGAGCGACACGTCGACGGCCACAGCCGGACCGGAGATCTCTCCCGGCGTCTGAGCGGTGACATCCAGCGAGCGGATCTTGGTGATCCGCGCGGTGACGTCGCCCCCGACGTCGGCCTCGTCCTTCAGGCCGACCTTGGTGGTCTCGACCTTGCCGCCCGACTTCTCGACCTCGTCGATGGACCCGCCGTTCGGAGCGGGCACCGTCTCGGTCGGTGCGGGCGTGGTGTTCTGCGTGCCGTCAGCCGTCGGCGCCCCGCTGGCGGTGCCGGCGGCGCCGGCCTCCGCCGCGATTCCCGAGCACGCAGACAGCGCGATCACGGACGCAAGTGCGATGACGGCGCCGATATGGCGCGTGTAACGTCGTTCCCCCATTGACGAGACTCCCCAGTCCCCAAACGAGATCGCCTGTCATTCCTTGTTCGGCGATCCCACTCGCCGAGGACAGGTTCGACCTCTTATTCCCCAGAGTCCGGAATCTACCACACGCTTGCGCGAATCGCCTAGGGCTTTGCGCGTTTTCTTTCCGACGGGCGGGTGGGGTCCTCCACGTGGGTGAGCTCGTCCATGGCGCGCAATCGCGTGTCCTCTGGACTCCGCGACGTCTCCAAGCGGATGGCGGGACCCGCCAGGTAGAGCGCCAGCTCCGGGAAGCTCGAGTAGTGCGGCCCGACGATGTGGGCCGAGCTGGCGAGGAGGTACAGGTCGACGAGCGAGAGCCGCAAGGCGCCCAGGCTGTTGTACGCCCCCTTGTCGCCGAGGCCCACCGCGCCCGGGAACGCCGCCTGGATCCTCTCCTGCGCCGCCACGGTATCGGCCGAGACGAAGAAGGGCACGGGCCCGTGCTCACGGCGGATCTCGGACAACCGGTCGAGGTACCACTCGATCGGAGACTCACGGAGCGTGTTCTCGTGCGACACGGCATGCGTGCGGACCATGACGCCGACGTACGGAGCTCCTCGGAAATGGTCGTCGAAGACCCGGTGCACCCGGTCGGCCACTTCGGACACGGGACGAAGCTCCCGCAGGAGGGGGTGCCACGCGTCGATCCCCTCGGGAAGCGCCAGCGGCTGCGACGTGCGGATCTGCCAGAGGTCGTCGTCGGCCGCCTCCGGGATCCACTCGAGCCCCGCGTCGCGGTACGGGTGGGCGCGGGAGAGCAGGATCGACCGGGCACGCGAGATCCGCTCCCGATCCGTGTGCCACAACTGGTCCATCCGCGCCCCGAACGGGCGGCCCGTCGGCCACACGTACGCGAACGAGCGGCCGGTCTGTTCGGCCAGCAGCTGCGCCGACAGCACGACGCGAACACGGTTTCCCAGCCCGTGATAGGGCCGCGTGACGGCCACGACTCCGGGACGCTTCACGGTCCCACCTTTCCGCGCAGCCCGTCGCGCATCCCCCGCGCGAGCGCCCGCCAGGGCGCGATCGACCGCACGAGCTGACGGCGGCCGCCGCCCAGGAGCGTGCCGTAGGAGACCCGCAGCGTGGAGCGTCGCCACTGCCGGTACGTCTCGGCGTCGAGGTGCCGGGCGGCATACAGGAGCCGATTGCGGATGTTGTAGTAGTAGAACAGCTCCGACCGGGCGCGACCGGGATCGACCGACTGCTGCGTGCCGCCCTCGTCGTGGACCGCGGTGATCGTGTCGTCGATGACGAGGCGTCCGCCCGCATCGAGGATGCGGTGCGAGAGGTCGACGTCTTCCCAGTAGAGGAAGAAGTCCTCGTCGAATCCGCCGACGCGCCGCCACAGGGCGGACGAGATCGCGAAGCACGCTCCCGAGACCCACATGCGGCGCGGGCGATCGCCGTTGCGCTCCCGGAAGCGGATGCCGGAGAGGGAACCGTCGTCGAGGTGGAGGTCCATCCCCCCGCTCCAGATGGTGCCGTCGGGTCGTAGCACCACCGGGGAGAAGAGCGCCGCGGGGTCGGCCGCCGCGGCGTCGACCAGCGCGCGCGCCGACGCCTCCGGCAGCGTGGCGTCGGGGTTGAGCACGACGATCACCTCGGCGCCGTCGGCGATCGCGGCATCCGCTCCGCGGTTGACGCCGCCGCCGAATCCGAGGTTGCGTTCCAGCAGCAGCGCGCGCCAGCCGTGCTGTTCGGCGAGGGCGCCCACCGAGGCCTGCTCGACCGGATCGCGGAAGCAGTCCACGACGTACACCCGCAGCCATGGAGCGGACTCCGCCAGCGGCACGAGGTTGCGCTCCAGGAGCGCGCTGGATCCGTAGTTGACGACGATGAGGGCGGCGGAGGTCACGACGCCCCGTCCGCGCCGATCGCGCGCATCTCCCGCGACCACTTGACCGCCGCCGCCGCGAGGAACAGCACCGCCACGAGGGCCAGCAAGCCGTAGAAGACGAGGAAGAGCGCCGGCCAGCCCCAGAACACGAAGACGAGGCAGACGAGCCCGAAGTCCGTGGGAAGCAGCAGCACGGAGCGTCCGAGGGTCCCGCCGCCGCGCTGATGCGTGGAGGCGACGCCACGCGTGCTCTTGAGGAGGTCGTTGAGGAGCATCCCGGCGAAACCCGTCGAGGATGCGATGGAGAACACGAGCGGGATGAGCAGCAGCACGGGCTGATCCGGGATCGCTCGGTACAGCCCCACGAGCACCGCGAGGTGCAGCGAGGAGAGTTTGAGGGCGTCGATGAAGTGATCCAGCCACTCGCCTTGGACGGTGCCGCCCCCGCGGAGCCGGGCCAGCTGTCCGTCGGCGGAGTCCCACGCGTACCCCAGGGCCAGCAGCGCCGCCGCGACGAACCCGGTCCAGGCCTCGACGGGCGCGGCGGCGATCAACCCGATCGCGAGGAAGGTGTGGACGGCACTGATGGCCGAGGCCTGGTTGGGCGTCAGGCCGAGACGGTGCGCGACGGCCGCGAAGAAGCGGCCCATGCGGCGGTTCACGTAGACCGAGTAGGCCGGCGCGCCGCGCGCGTGCCCCTTCTGCGCCGCGGCGAGCGCTCGGTAAGAATCGACGATCGACAAAACGGTTCCCCCTCCCGGTGCCCCGTCCCTCGTCATGAGCGGCGCACAGACGAATCATATGACGAGGCGTCCGCGGCGTCTGCGACGTCCGCGACGTCCGCGACGTCCGCGACGTCCGCGACGCGGGCATAGTCTGGGTCGCGCGAATCACCGTCGTCGGAAGGGGAGCCAATGAACGGTGGACATCTGCGCGTCATGCAGTCGTTCCGGAAGCCTCGGGTCACATCGAACCCGTACATCCACATGCTCGACGAGGCCTTGGAGCAGGCAGAGGGGATCGAACACCTCCGCTTCTCGTGGCCCGGCGCCTTACTCGGCCGCCTCGACGTGCTGCACTTCCACTGGCCGGAGGTGTTCCTGGAGGGACGCACGCCCGTGCACCGACTGGTCCGCCGCGCGCGGATGCAGGCGCTGTTGTGGAAGCTGCGACTGACTCGGACCGCCATCGTGCGCACCGTCCACAACCTGGAGCTCCCCTCGGGGATCAGCGGCTGGGATCGGCGGATGCTCGAGTCGGTGCGACGACGGGCCGCCGTCAGCATCGCGCTCAACGACCAGACGGAGGTTCCGGGGACGGTCGCGGTGGTGCCGCACGGCCACTACGTCGACTGGTTCGACGGCATGGAACGCTCCGAGCGGGTGCCCGACCGCCTCGCCTTCGTCGGACTGGTCCGCCGGTACAAGGGCGTCGAGGCGCTCATCGCCGCCTTCGCCGACCTGCGTGCACGGCGGCCGGAGACGACCCTCGCGATCTCCGGCCGACCCACCACGGAGGAGATGGACGCCGAGGTGCGCCGGCTCGCCGCGACGACACCGGGCATCGTGCTGCAGCTGGAGTACCTCACGGAAGCGGACTACGCGCGCGCCGTGACCGCCTCCTCCCTGGTCGTCCTGCCCTACGTCCACATGCACAACTCCGGCACCGTCCTCGCGGCGCTCTCCCTCGATCGCCCGGTGCTCGTGCCCGACAACGAGGTCAACCGCGCCCTCGCGACGGAGGTCGGACCGGGCTGGGTGCACACCTTCGAGGGCACGTTGAGCGCCGACGACATCGAGCGTGCGCTCGACGCGGTACGCGGGGACAGTCGGGGAACGTCGCCCGATCTGTCGCAGCGCGGCTGGGCCGCGACGGGGACCGCCCACGCCGAGGCCTATCGCCGCGCCGCGCAGGCACGCCGACGAGGGGCGCGCACCGCATGACCGACCGCATCGTGATCGCAGTCCCGACCTTCCGTCGGCCCGCCCTCCTCGCCACACTCCTGACCGATCTCGCGGAGCAGGCCCGTCCGGACGACGCCGATGTCTCGGTCTGCGTCATCGACAACGACCCCGATGGCTCCGCGGCCGACGTCGCCGCCGCCCACGACGCTCGCTACGTGCGGGAGGCGGCGCGGGGTCTCGCCGCGGTCCGCAACCGAGCCCTCGACGAGGCCGGGGATGCGCGCGCACTCGTGTTCATCGACGACGACGAGAGGCCGGGCGCCCACTGGCTGGCCCGCCTCGTCGAGACATGGCGCGACACCGGAGCGGCCGCCGTCTCCGGACGCGTCGAGTCCCGCTTCCCCGATGGCTTCGACGATCCCTGGATCCACGCGGGCGGGTTCTTCCGCCGTGTCGCGTTTCCCGCCGGCGCGTCGCAGCCGGCCGCTCCCACCAACAACCTGCTGCTCGACCTGGACGCCGTCCGCCGCAGCGGGCTCCGCTTCGATCCGCGTTTCGGGCTCAGCGGCGGCGAGGACATCCTCTTCACGAAGCAGCTGGTGGCCGCGGGAGGGACGATCATCGCCGCACCCGACGCGCTCGTCTTCGACGACGTGGCGGCAGATCGTCTGACGCCACGCTGGGTGCTCCGCCGCGCATATCGCGTGGGGATCAGCTCCACGCGCACCGACCTCGTGGTGCGACCGGGGATCGTCACGCGGCTGCGCTGGCTCGCGGCGGGCCTCGCACGCATGACGGCCGGCACGCTGCGGCGGGGAGCGGGGGTGCTGACGCGCTCCGTCGTCCACCGCGCGCGGGGAGCGCGGGCGCAGTGGCGCGGGGCTGGCATGGCCGCCGGCGCCCTCGGGTTCGACTACGCGGAGTACCGTCGTCGCGACGGCGGGAACTGAGTCCGGCGAGGCTCCGACGGCCGCCGACCGAGCGGCTTTCCGGCACATGAGAGAACTCACATGCGCGGGACGGGGCGTTTTCACGCTATGCTGAACCTGCGCGTCGGCGGGGGCCGTCGCGTTCGTCCTTCGAAGGGGTTCGAAGGATTCTCTGGGGGAATCGACGATTCAGGTCGTCGACATGTCAATTGCTGGGGGGCAAATGACTCTGCGAATCGGCTATGCCGCGGGTGCGTTCGACCTGTTTCACATCGGCCATCTCAATCTGCTTCGGCACGCCAAGTCCCAGTGCGACGTTCTCGTCGCCGGGGTCGTGAGCGACGAGATGCTGCGTTCGGTGAAGGGCATCGAGCCCTTCATCCCGACGTCGGAGCGCGTCGCGATCGTTCGGTCGCTGCGGTTCGTCGACCACGTGTACGTCGAGACCGTGCCCGACAAGATGGACGTCTGGCACGAAGTGGGCTTCACCCACTTCTTCAAGGGCGACGACTGGCGTGGCACGGAGAAGGGCATGCGCCTCGAGCGGGAGTTCGCCGAGGTCGGGGTGGAGGTCGTCTACTTCCCCTACACCGCCCACACCTCCAGCAGCCAGTTGCGCCGTGCGCTGGAAGCCGCCAGCAGCGCGAGCGACACGTTCGCCGCGCAGCCGCTGTCGGCCTAGCGCGGCACCACAGACTCGACGGCGCCGAGCAGCAGCCCTCTCCGCCTCCCCAACGCCTGGGCTCACCCCACTCGGCGCCGTCGACACCCGATCGGAAGGATCGGTCCTCCGCACGCTCCACACCGGTGCTCGCGAGGGGGACCGGTCCTTCCGTGTTTCCTCGGGCGCGTCACCACCCCGAAGGCCCGCACGGAGACGGACGAGGCGGCTAGAGCTCGCCCGGCTGCACGGCCTGCTCGTCGAGCTCGCGCACGACCTCTCGGCCGGCCCCGGCCGTAGACGCGTTGCGCGGCGCGTAGACGACGAGCGAATGGAAGACGAAGCGGACGACGAAGGCGACGACGAGGGTGATCGCGGTCGCGACGACCGCGGAGATGTGTCCCGTCTCGACCATGAAGGCGACGATGGGGATCCGCACCACCGCTTCGGCGTTGTTGAAGGCGAACGACTTCGCGAAACGGGACCACACCCCCGAGGCCTGACCCCGCATGTCGGAGAAGACGAAGCGCTCGATGAGCAGGAAGTTCCCGACGATCGTGACCTCCGCCGCGACGATCGCGGCGATGAGATAGTCGACGCCCCAATGGGTGAGCGCCGCGACGATGCCGACGTTGAGCACGGCTCCCAGGCCGCCGATGATCGCGAAGAGCGACATCTTGCCGAACCGAAGGGCGGCCAACTGCGCGAGGAAGTGGATCCCCTGGCGCACCGACGCCTTGGACTCGCCGGCGTGCCGATCGGCGAAATCGAACGGCACCTCGGCCACTCGGAAGGGCCGACGGACCAACATCTCGAGCAGGATCTTGAATCCACGCGGCCGCAGTCCGTCGAGATCCACAGCGGCGCGCGACACGAGGAAGAAACCGGTCATGGGGTCGGTGACATCGCGCAGCCGCACCGGGAACATCGCCTTCGTGATGGCCGTGGACGCCTTCGACACGAGCACTCGCGTGCGATCGGCCAGCCCGTGCGCCGTTCCCCCTCCCGCGTACCGCGACGCCACGACGACGTCGACATCGCCTTCGGCGAAGCGGGCGACCAGCTCGGGGATCTTCTCGGGCGGATGCTGGAGGTCGCCGTCCATCACCAGACAGGCATCGGCCGTGGCGGCGCGCAGTCCCTCCACGACGGCTCCGCCGAGCCCCCCGGTCCGAGCGGTGCGGTGGATCAGTCGCACCGGGAGCGGTGCCTCCTCGGCGACGAGTCGGACCACTTCAGGCGTGTCGTCGGTGCTGTCGTCGACGAAGATGATCTCCGCGTCCGTGCGGACGCCGCCGTCCGCGCCGTCGAGGGCCGCGGCGACACGACGCACGAGCTCCGCGACGTTCGGAGCCTCGTTGTACGTCGGCACGATGATCGACAGATCGATGACTATCCCCCGGGAGCGTGCTGGAGCGAGAGATCTATCGTCGCACGATCACCTGGGTCTCCGACGTCCACTGTCCGTCTGCGGGGACGAGATCGGTGCGAGACGGACCGGGGAGGAGTCGAGAGCGCGAGAATGGACGCATGACCTCCACCGACAAGACCATCACGATGTTCGGCGCCGAGTGGTGCCGCGACTGCCGCCGGACCAAGGCACAGCTCGACGAGCTGGGCGTGGACTACACCTACGTCGACCTGGAGGCCGAGCCGGCCGCCGCCGAGGTCGCCCGCGAGATCTCCGGCCGCACCAACATCCCGGTCGTCGTCTACCCCGATGCCACGCACCACGTCGAGCCCAGCAATGACGACGTCGCCGCGAAGCTGAAGGAGCTCTCGCTGATCTGAGCTCACCGCTGGCTACCACCCTCGGGGCTGTCGGCGGCCGGCGCCCACACCCTAGGCTGTCCGCCATGAGCGACGAGGCTCCTGCCCATCCGACCGCCCCGGCCACCGCCGCGAACGCCGATGCCCTGCCGACGCGGACCGTCGCCCGTTACGCGGCAGGGTCCATCGGGACCGGCGGCTTCGCCACGCTGCCCGGGCTCGTCCTCACGTATTACCTCACCGACAACCTCGGGGTGACAGCGATCCTGGCAGGCGTCATCGTCGCGGCGGCCAAGGTCTGGGACGTCGTGATCGATCCCGTGGTGGGGGCGCTCAGCGACACCGACAAGCACCGCCGGGGCAGCCGGCGACGATGGATGCTGGTGGGTGCCTGCACTCTGCCGGCGCTCTTCGCCCTCACTTTTGCGGCGCCTCCCGCCATCGGGCCGATCGCAGGCGCGATCTGGGTGTCCATCGCATTCCTGGCCACCGCGACCGCGTTCAGCCTGTTCCAGGTGCCCTACATCGCCCTTCCTGCAGAGCTGACCGGCCGCTACGACGCGCGCACCCGGCTGCTCACGTGGCGCGTGGTCGTCCTCACCGTCGCGATCCTGCTCTTCGGCGCGGGAGGGCCGGCGCTGCGGCGCATCACGGGCGATCCGACCACCGGATACCTCGTGATGGGCGTGATCGCGGGCGTCGTGATCGGCGTCGGCATGCTCGTCGCCACGACGGTGGCCGGCCGTTCGGATAGGTCGCGGTCGGCCATGGCGGCCGCGGGGACGAGCGCCGCGGAACGGGCGGAGCTTTTCGCCGAGGCCGTCGGCGAGCACGCCGCGCGCCCCCTGGGGGCCGACGCGTCGACGCCCGGAGGAGGCGTGCGCGACAACTTCCGCGCCGCCGCGGAGACGCTCCGTCGCAGCCAGCCGTTCCGCGCGCTCCTTTCGACCTTCGTGCTGCAGGCGCTGGCGACCGGGCTCATGCTCGCCGGTGCACAGTATCTGGCGACGTGGGTGCTGCAGTCCGAGGACGCGGTGACGTTCCTGTTCGTCGCCTTGATCGCCCCGGCCCTCCTGGCAGCGCCGCTCTGGGGCGCATGGGCGAGACGGGCCGGCAAGGAGCGGGTGTTCGCGGTCGCGAGCGTCCTGTTCGCGGGCGCAGCGCTGTCCACCGTCGGAGCACTCTGGGCGCCCGGCACGTGGCTGTACGCGTCCGTCGCCGTGGCAGGCGTGGCGTACGCCGGAATGCAGTCGCTCCCGATGGCGATGCTCCCCGACGTGATCAGTCACGACGCCGCGCGATACGGGACCGGCCGCGCCGGAGCCTTCGGCGGCGTCTGGACGGCCGGGGAGACCACCGGCTTCGCCCTCGGCGCGACGCTGCTGACCGTCGTCCTGGCCGCCACCGGATACGTGGAACGCACGGCGGCCATGCTCGTCTGGCAGCCGCCGGCGGCGATCGCGGGCATCGTCCTGAGCTTCAGCGTCGTCCCTGCCGCACTCGTCGTGGCGAGCCTGATCCCGCTCGCGCGGTACCGGCTCCGGCGCGCGGACATCGAGTGACCGCGACGGGCGGCGGACGAAGACCCCGACGTAAGCTGAGACGACCGCCGCGAAGGAGAGTGCCGTGACCCCGGACACCGTGCCCCTGGAGCACCGCGAAGAGATCGACGCCGCCCTGGCCGCGGTGGAGAAGAGTGCGCGGACGTGGACGCTTCTCACTCTCGGTCAGCGCCGCACGCTCCTCCGACGCGTCCACGCGTCGGTCGCCGCCGTCGCCGCCGAATGGGCGGATGTCGCGGCGACGACGAAAGGCCTGCACGCGGCCCATCCATTACGCGGTGAAGAGTGGCTCTCGGGACCGTATGCCGCGCTCGTCGCCCTCGACGCCTACGCCCGATCACTCAGTGCCCTCGCTGCGGGGGGCAGCCCCCTGGACGCGGTGAGGTTCGGGCGCGCGCCGGGAGATCGGACGGTCGTCCACACCTCCCCGCTCGACCTCACCGACCGGATCCTCCTGTCGGGCTACTCGACCGAGGTCTGGCTCCGCCCCGGCGTGACGCCCGGTGAGGCGCGGCGCACGGCCGGACTCGGACAGCTCACTCCCACCGTCAGCGGGGGTGTCGGCGTGGTGCTCGGGGCGGGGAACGTGAGTGCGATCCCCTTCCTCGACGTGCTGTACGAGCTCCTCGCGCACAATCGGACCGTCGTCCTCAAGGTCAATCCGACGCAGGACGACCTGGTCCCCGTGTTCGCGCGGGCGCTCGCGCCGCTCATCGAGCCGGGCTTCCTGCGGATCGTGCGCGGAGGGGGAGACGTCGGGGCCTCCCTCACACGCCATCCGTCTATCGCGCACGTCCACATCACCGGCTCGGAGGCGACGTTCCGCGCCATCGTCCCCGATCTGCGGGTTCCCATCTCGGCCGAGCTCGGCGGGGTCTCCCCCATCATCGTCGTCCCGGGGGAATGGTCGGCCGCCGACCTGCGCTTCCAGGCCGAACACGTCGTGACGATGCGACTGCACAACTCCGGCCACAACTGCATCGCCGGGCAGGTCGTGCTCCTGAGTGCGGACTGGCCGCAGCGCGACGACTTCCTCCGCGAGCTGCGAGCCGCCTACGACCGGTCCCCGCAGCGCGAGGTCTGGTACCCCCGCAGCGAGCGCGCCCTCGACCGGGCCCGCGCCGACTATCCGGATGCCCTCTGGTGCGGCGACGGGACGCGCGCCCTCGTGGTGACGGGGCCCGAGGAGGCCACGCCGCTGGAGACGACGGAGTACTTCTCCCCGGTGCTGGGTGTGGTCTCGCTGCCGGGCACGGGGCAGGCCTTCCTCGATACGGCCGTCGAGCACGCGAACGAGCGGCTCGTGGGGACCCTCGGCGCCAACGTGCTCGTCGCTCCCGAGACCCAGCGCACGCTCGGGGCGGGGTTCGAGCGCGCGATCGCGGAGCTGCGCTACGGCACGGTCGCCGTGAACGCGTGGACGGCCTTCGGCTTCCTCACCCCGACGGCCACGTGGGGCGCATTCCCCGGCGGGACGGTGGAGGATGCGCCGAGCGGGATCGGCGTGGTCCACAACGCGCTGCTGCTCGACGAGGTCGAGCGCACGGTCGTCCGCGGACCCTTCCGCCCATTCCCCCGCGCGATCCTCACGGCGCTGCGCGGCGGCGGGCTGTCGGTGCTGCCGAAGCCGCCGTGGTTCGTGACGTCACGCACCGGCGCCGCGGTCAGCGAAGGCTTCACCCGCTTCCGCATCGATCGCGATCTGGCGCGGATGGCCTTCGTTCTGGCGCAGGCGTTCCGCGCCTGAGTCAGCGACCGCCGCGGCGTCCGGCGCCGTTCTGACGCACGACCGACCCGACCATGAGCTTGCCGCCCTGCTGGCTGGCACGGCGACCCGTGGTGCGGGCGTTGCCCGCCGACGGCGCGCCGGAGGCCGCGGCGCCCGAGGAGCCGTGGCGAGCCGATCCGTGAGCGGTGTCGGTGTGCCGCGGAGCGCGGTCGGTGCGAGCGCCCCCCGCCGTCTGCTCGTTCCGCGACGGACGACGGCGACCGGTCTGCGCGGTCTCTCCGGCGGAACGCTGGTCGCTCCGGCCCCCGCGACCGCGACCGTTGCCGGCCCCCGCCCCGGCGCCGTTCTCGCGGGCGGCACGCTTGCGCTGGGCGTTGGCGCCCTGGCTGCGTCCGCCGCCGCGCTGCGGCTGCACCTTCGGGGCCGGCGTCACGTACGGGGCCACCTCGCCCACGAGGGCGGTGACGGCGGGAGAGTCCGCCGTCACGGCGGTGGGTGTCACGGCGACGCCCGCCTTGCGGAGGAGATCCTTGACGTCCTTCTCCTGCCCGGGCAGGACGAGGGTCACGACCGAGCCTTCGGCCCCGGCACGCGCCGTGCGACCCGAACGGTGCAGGTACGCCTTGTGCTCCATGGGCGGGTCGACGTGGATGACGAGCTCGACCTCGTCGACGTGCACGCCGCGCGCCGCGACGTCGGTCGCCACGAGCACGCGTGCGGCCCCCGACGAGAACGCGGCGAGGTTGCGGTCCCGCTGCGGCTGCGAGAGGTTGCCGTGCAGGTCGACGGCGGGGATCCCCTGGGCCGTCAGCTGCTGAGCGAGCTTCTTGGCGTGGTGCTTGGTGCGCATGAAGAGGATGCGGCGGCCCGTGCCCGAGGCGAGGGTGCGCACGAGCTCCTTCTTCGCGTCGGTTCCTTCCACGTGGAACACGTGGTGCGTCATGGCGGCGACGGGCGAGTTCGCCTCGTCGACGGAGTGGAGCACCTCGTTCTGGAGGAAGCGGCGGACCAGCTTGTCGACGCCGTTGTCCAAGGTCGCGCTGAAGAGGAGTCGCTGGCCGTCGCGAGGCGTCTTGTCCAGGATCCGGGTGACGGCGGGGAGGAACCCCAGGTCGGCCATGTGGTCGGCCTCGTCGATCACCGTGATCTCGACCGAGTCGAGCGTGAGGTGCCGCTGCTGGAGGAGGTCCTCGAGCCGCCCGGGGCAGGCCACGACGATGTCGACGCCGGCCTTCAGCGCCGCCACCTGGCGGGTCTGGGTGACCCCGCCGAAGATCGTCGTGGTCTTGAGCCCGTACGCGGCGGCGAGGGGCTCGAGCGTTGCGTTGATCTGCGTCGCGAGCTCGCGCGTGGGGGCGAGCACGAGGCCCAGGATGCGCCCCTGGCGGCGAGCGCCACCGGCGAGGGCTCCGCCGAGGCGGGCGGCCATCGGGATGGAGAACGCGAGGGTCTTGCCCGAGCCGGTCTTGCCCCGGCCGAGCACGTCGCGCCCGGCGAGCGTGTCGGGGAGCGTGTCGACCTGGATCGGGAACGCGGAGGTCTTGCCGTCCTTCGCGAGGACGTCGAGAAGCGGAGCGGGCACGCCGAGCGTGCGGAAAGAAGTGTCAGTCATGAGAGTGTCTCTGGGCACGGAGGTGCCCGGTCGGTGGCCCGGGTGCGAACCGCACACGGGGTCGCCGTACGAAGAATGTCAGCCGACTTCGGTGCGGGACCGGCGGCGAGGGAAGCGTTCTACGACGCGAGAAGCACCAGGATCGGCGCTGCAAGTGTGTCCAGTCTATCAGCCGGCGCGAGCACCGAAGCGATCGGTGGCTGCCCGGAGGGCCTGCGCGATCCCGGGCTCCGACGCCGAGTGGGACGCGTCGGGGACGATCACGAGCTCGGCTTCGGGCCAGGTTCGGTGCAGATCCCACGCTGTCATGACCGGCGTGCACACGTCGTAGCGCCCCTGCACGATCACCGCGGGGATCCCTCGGAGCCGGGCGGCGTCTTCGATGAGTTGACCCTCACGGAACCACCCGCCGTGGACGAAGTAGTGGTTCTCGATGCGTGCGAACGCCACCGCCGCATCGGGAGCGGCCATGGAGGCGACGAGGTCGGGATCGGGGTGGAGCGTGAGGGTCGATGCCTCCCACGTGGTCCAGGCCACTCCCGCCGGCCGATGCACCGCCGGATCGGGGTCGGTGAGACGGCGGTGGTACGCCTCGATCATCCTCGAGCGCTCCGTCACGGGGATCGGTGCGAGGAAACCCTCCCAGAGGTCGGGGAACAGCGCCGCCGCGCCCCCCTCGTAGAACCACTCCAGCTCGTGGCGGCGGAGCGTGAACACACCGCGGAGGACGAGCTCGGTGACCGCGTCGGGATGCGACTGGGCGTAGGCCAGGGCGAGGGCGCTCCCCCACGACCCGCCGAACACCTGCCACCGATCGATCGCGAGGTTTCGGCGGAGCAGGTCGATGTCGGCCACCAGGTGCCACGTCGTGTTGTGCCGGAGATCGGCGTCGGGTTCGCTCGCGTGCGGAGTGCTCCTGCCGCACCCGCGCTGGTCGAACAGGACGATGCGGTACACCGCCGGGTCGAAGAAGCGCCGGTGCCACGGCGAGGTGCCCGCCCCCGGTCCGCCGTGGAGGAAGACCACCGGCTTGCCCTCGGGATTGCCCGACTGCTCCCAGTAGACCCGCTGACCGTCGCCGACCAGCAGCTCACCGGTCTCGTAGGGCTCGAGGGGCGGGTAGAGGATCCCGTCGAGATGGGGCGGACCGGCGAACTCGCCGGCGCTCACAGGTCGTCTCCCGACACGCGGAACGCCGCGTCGCAGGCCGCGGGACCCTCGTTCATCCCGGTGGTGAACCACCGCTGACGTTGCTCGCTGGATCCGTGCGTCCAGCGCTCGGGATCGATGCGGCCGGTGGTCTCCTGCTGGATGTGGTCGTCGCCGACGGTCGCGGCGGCGGCGAGCGCGTCGCGGATCTGCGCGGCGGTCGGCGGCTTCAGATACGGCACGCCGTTGGCGTCCTTCTGGTCCGCCGCTCCCGCCACCCAGGCGCCGGCGTAGCAGTCGGCCTGCAGCTCGGTCCGCACGCCGTTGCTGGCCGGTCCCGACCCGTTGGACGGATAGCGGTCGAAGACACCGGTGAGCTGCTGGAGGTGATGACCGTACTCGTGCGCGAGCACGTAGAGCTGCGCGAGCGGGCCGACGGTCGCGTCGAACTGGGAGCCGAGGAGAGCGAAGAAGGTCGGATCGACGTAGATCGTCTCCTCCGGCGGGCAGTAGAACGGCCCGGTCGCGTTGGAGGCGGTGCCGCACTGTGTGGAGGTCTGCTGGTCGACGATGATCAGTTGCGCGGGGCGGTAGCCTTCCACCCGCTGCTCCCAGTAGGCGTCGATCGACTTCTGGCCGAACACGAGCCGGCAGTCGTCGCGGGCGTTCGCATCGGCGCCGGTCTCGCAGTCCTGGATGACCGCCTCTCCCGCCTGCGGATCACCACCGGACCCGTCGAGGCCCAGGAGCCCGCCGAGCTGCCCGCCCGTGAAGACGTTGATGAGGACGATCACGAGGCCGAGCACGCCGACCCCTCCCACGCCACCGGCGACCATGGTGCCCCGGCCCCTGCGGCGGGCCGTGGTTCCCCCCAGTTGCGCGTCGTCGTTGAACGTCATGCGGAACACGGTACCGCTCCGCTGGGACCTGCGGGCATAGGCTCGGACCATGGATGCCACCCCGCAGACACCGACCACCGTGACCGTGACCGGAGCGGGGGGACAGATCGGCTACGCGCTCCTGTTCCGCATCGCCTCGGGCGCGATGCTCGGCGCCGATCGCCCCGTGCGACTGCGACTCCTGGAGATCCCGCAGGGCCTGCGCTCGGCGGAGGGCACCGCCCTGGAGCTCCAGGACTGCGCCTTCCCCCTGCTGGCGGACGTGGAGATCACGGACGACCCGGCGGTCGCCTTCGCCGGCACGAACATCGCCCTCCTCGTGGGAGCCCGCCCTCGTACCGCGGGGATGGAGCGCGGAGATCTCCTGGCCGCCAACGCGGGGATCTTCGGACCACAGGGGGCCGCCCTGAACGCCCAGGCCGCCGACGACGTCCGGATCGTCGTGGTGGGCAACCCCGCCAACACCAACGCGCTGATCGCCTCGGCGGCAGCCCCCGACATCCCCGCCGACCGCTTCGCCGCGCTCACGCGCCTCGACCACGACCGCGCCTCGGCACAACTCGCCGCCGCGCTGGAAGTGCCCGTGGCGGAGGTCACGAACCTCACCATCTGGGGAAATCACTCCGCGACGCAGTTCCCGGACGTGTCTCACGCCCGCGTCGCCGGTCGTCCCGCGTGGGAGGCGCTGTCGGAACGCTGGGGTGGGCGGGAGGCAGCTCTCGCCTGGCTGGACGAGGAGTTCATCCCCCGCGTCGCAGGGCGCGGGGCCGAGATCATCGCGGTCCGCGGTTCGTCGTCGGCGGCCTCGGCGGCCAACGCGGCGATCTCCCACGTGCGCGACTCCGTGCTGGGCACCGGTGAGGGATGGACTTCCGCCGCCCTCGTGTCGCGCGGCGAGTACGACGTGCCCGAAGGCCTCGTGTCGTCGTTCCCGGTGACCAGCGACGGCTCGGGCTATCGCGTCGTGGAGGGCCTGGAGCTGGACGCCCGCGGTCGCGCGCGGCTGGACGCCTCGGTGGCCGAGCTCGCCGCCGAACGCGACGCCGTGCGGGCGCTGGGCGTCCTCTGAGCCCCGGACGCCGTCGGCGCCGCGGGTAGTCTCGGCCTGTGGAGATCCTGCTCGTCGTCCTGATCGGAGTCGTCGCCGTCGCGGTGGTGACGGCACTCGCCCAACGTCTGGGCGTCGCCGGCCCGCTGCTCCTGGTCGCCCTCGGTCTGGCCGTGGGCCTCCTCCCCTTCATCCACTTCCCGGAGATCGATCCCGACCTCATCCTCATCGGCGTGCTGCCGCCGCTCCTGTACGCCGCCGCCGTGCGCCTGCCCGCGATCGAGTTCCGACGGGATTTCACACCGATCGCCGGCCTCGCCATCGTGCTGGTGGTGGTGACGGCTCTGGTACTGGGATGGTTCTTCTCCCTCATCCTCCCGGGGGTCGGCTTCGCCCTCGGGGTGGCCCTGGGAGCCATCCTGAGCCCGACCGATGCCGTGGCCACGGGTATCGCCAAGCGACTGGGGATCTCGCCTCGCGTCACCACGATGCTCGAGGGCGAGAGCCTCCTCAACGATGCGACGGCTCTCGTATTGCTGCGCACCGCCCTCCTCGCGGTCGCGGCCGGTTCGTTCTCCGTCGGCGGAGCGATCGGCAGCTTCGCGTGGGGCGTGCTGATCGCCGTCGTCGTGGGCGCCGTCCTCGGACTGTTCGCGGTGCGGCTGCGCTCATGGGTGCGCAACTCGGCAGCGAGCACGGCCATCGGGTTCACGGTGCCGTTCCTCGCCTACCTCCCCACCGAGCATCTCGGGGGATCCGGCCTCGTGGCCGCCGTCGTCGCGGGAATCGTCGCCGGCCAAGGCGCCCAGAAATGGTTCACGCCGGAGCAGCGGCTGTCCGATGAGGTCAACTGGCGCACGGTCGAGCTGGTGCTCGAAGGCGGCATCTTCCTCATCATGGGTCTGGAGCTCGAGCAGATCGTCTCCGACGTCCAGCAGCGTCACGAGGGGATCGCGCTGCCGACCGGCGCCGCCCTGGCCGCCCTCGCGATCGTCCTCCTGGTCCGAACGGGCTACGTGTCGTTCCTCCTGTGGATCGGCCGCCTCCGGGGTCGCAGTCGCAGCCGCACGCGATTCGAGGCGATCGATGCGCGGCTCGACGAGATCGAAGCGTCCGGGTGGCCGGAGCCTCCGGCCGGACGCGGGAGGCCCGCCGGTCGAGGACGATCCTCCGGACGGGGACGGCGCGCACCCGACCCCGCCCACCGGGAGCGGCGTCTGTCGTCGATGCGGGAACGGGTCTCTCGCGCCCTCGCCGACCTCGATTACTACCAGGCCTCCCCGCTCGGGTGGCGCCACGGCACGATCATCGTGTGGGCCGGCATGCGCGGTGTCGTCACGCTCGCCGCCGCGCAGACGATCCCCCGCACGGTCGAGACGCGGCCGGAGCTCGTGTACATCGCGTTCCTCGTCGCCCTCGTGAGCCTCATGCTCCAGGGATTCACCTTGCCCTGGCTCGTCGGCGCGCTGGGACTGGAGCGGTCGGGCGAGGGCTCGGTGGATCCGGAGGAGCAGGCACGCCTGGACTCGGAGCTGCGAGATGCCGCGGCCGCCGCGCTCGCCGACCCGCACCTGCGACGCCGCGACGGCGAGAGCTTCGATCCACGCCTCCTCGAGAAGGTCGGCGCGCGATACGCGGAGCCTCCCAGCGACGAGGCCTCCCTGTTCGTCGATGACCTGCTGGAGCTGCGACTGGCCATGATCGATGCGATGCGCGAGCGCCTGACGACGCTGAGCTCCGGCGGCACGTTCAGTACCCGCGCGCTCCGGCACACGCTCGCCCAACTCGACGCCGACCAGCTCAGTCTCGAGCTCCGCTTGCGCGACGAGGACTGACGAGGCGAGCGTCGCGCTGACTCGTGCCGACCCGGCTGAGCCGGCTGACCCGTGGGGAGCGGTGACCTGTGCGAGAGTGAGTGCCGACGAGAATGCGGCGACCACCGTCCGCGACCACCGACACGGGATCCCACCGAAGGAGCACGGATGACCACTGCCTCCGACGACCGCGCGCCGGCCGACTACGCGGAGTCGATCTCACTGCCGGCCACCACCGAAGCCGTGCCCGTGATCGTCTCGGGCACCGACTGGTGGGCGGCCCGTCCGGCCGGTTCTCGCCTCGTCGGCCTGGTCGTCGCGCGCGATGACCTGCCGAGCGTGATCGCGCAGCGCGACGCGCTCGCCCAGTTCGGCGTCCCGATCGAGGGCTTCCGGCATCCCGCCCCCGAGACCGGGGAGAGCTGGTCGGAGCGCCTCACCCGCCTGTTCGGGCGTCTGGAGTCCGGCGATGTCGTGGTCGTGGCCGACAAGCATGCGCTGGGCCGCGACGTCGACGAGGAGACGCGCACGATCGCGGAGCTCCAGCGACGCGGCGTGATCGTCAAGGTCCTGGGGCACGGCCGGGCCTGACCGCTCTGACGGACCGCGCGGCCGCAGCACAACGGCGGACCGCACGGCCGACACGCCGCCTCGGAGCCCGCACCTCGCGGCGTGTCACCTCCCGCGTCCGCCACTGTGCATCCCGGCCCCTGCGCACAACGGCGGACCGCCCTCCCCCATCCGCCACCGTGCACCCTGGCAACTGTGCACCCCGCCCCCTGCGCACCCCGGCGCGTCAGCGATGGTCAGGGAGTGCAGGCGCGAGCATCGTCCCCGGTCGTGCCGTCGACGCGGCGGACGATGACGGCGATGCACGTCGTTCCCGACGGATCGGCGGGAAGGGTCACCGTCTCGGTCTCGACGACGCCCTGGTCGCCCTCGCCGGTGAGGGTGTAGGGGTACCAGATGTAGCGGTCCCCCTCCTGCGGGTCGGGATTGGTCCAGGTGAAGACCGCGTTCTTGCCCTTGACCGTCCCGGCGAGATCGGCCGGCACCGGAACGACTCCGCCGATGGGGTCTTGGGGCTTCGCCTGGACGGGAGCGCTCGGGGTCGGTGTGGGAGCGGGAGCGAGGAGACTGGCCGCGGTGACGGCCCCGACGGCGATCACGACCACGGCCGCCGCGCCCAGTCCGATCCACAGACCTCGGCGAGAGCGCGGAGCCGGCGCGCCTGGCGGGGGCGGGGGCGCTGTCGGAGCGTGCGGAAGCGTCGTGGCCGTGTGCGCGGCGGGCCCGGTCGTCACGGGAGGAGCGGCCGGGGCCGGCGACGCGGAGATCTGCCGGGGGCTGACGATCGTCGCGGCGCCGTCGTCGATCGAGCCGATCGGAGGCCGCGCCACCGTGTCGTCGGCGGGAACGGCGCCCGGCGTCGGCGGCGCGAATCGCTCGAGGCGTTCGTGGGTGCGTCCGGCCGCGGGGACGGTCTGCGGATCGATGCTCACGATCCCCCGCACGCGGGTGAGCTCTCCCTCGTCGTCCTCTTCGTCGGCCGCGTCGGGCGCATCGTCGAGGATGTCGATCGGCGTCACCGAGTGCGAGAGCTCGATCTGCACCTTCTGGAGGGCGCGCGCGAACGCCACCGCCGACTCGTACCGATCGACGGGACGCTTCGACATCGCACGATCCAGTGCGTTCTGGAGCGAGAGCGGCACATCCGGCCGCGCGATCGGGGGGAGCGGCTGCGTCTCGATCCGCTGGATCAGCTCCGCCCCGCCGTTGCGGCCGCCCGGCACCTCGAAGGGCGACCTACCCGCGAGCAGGGTGTACAGCGTCGCACCGAGCGCCCAGACGTCGGAGCGCACCGCGAAGTCCGGAACGTCGGCGAACGACTCCGGCGGTGACCACGGGATGGACATGCCGGTGGAGGGATCGGCGCTGCCGGCCGTTGTGGCGATGCCGAAGTCGGTCAGCGCCGGGCGGTTGTACTCGGTCACGAGGATGTTGGCCGGCTTGATGTCGCGGTGCAGGATGCCCGCTCGGTGCGCGGTCTCGACGGCGGCCGCGACCTGGATCCCGATGCGCAGGGCTTCGGCGACCGACAGCGCCGCGGCCCGAGAGCGCACCTGCAGGTTGGGCTTGGGACAGTACTCCATCGCCAGGTACGGACGGTGATCCTCGGAGACCCCCGCCTGATAGATCGTGACGATCGCAGGATGGGTGGACAGCAGCGCCATGACGTTCGCTTCGGCCGCGAACTGCTCGGTCGATGCCCCCGCCATCTTCTCGGGGAGGAGCACCTTGACGGCCACCTTGCGGCGCGGCAGGTGCTGCTCGAACAGATAGACGTCGGCGAATCCGCCCGACCCGAGAACCTCGAGGAACGTGAAGCCCGGCAGCTGCGGCGGCGGGGCAGGTGATCGCTTGGTGCTCACGGAAGATCCTCGAAGGTCACGGTGATGCCGTCGCCGAGGT
Source organism: Microbacterium sp. (assembly GCF_047607225.1). Classification (GTDB taxonomy): domain Bacteria; phylum Actinomycetota; class Actinomycetes; order Actinomycetales; family Microbacteriaceae; genus Microbacterium. The sequence continues at coordinate 41,767 of NZ_JASGDO010000042.1, forward strand.
CGAGCACATCACCGGTGACGACCATCGTGGGCTCATTCGGGTGCAGCCGGACGGGATCCTGTCCGCCACGACGCAGGACCGTGCCGTTGGTCGTGGCGAGGTCCGTCACGAGCACGTGCTCCCCTTCGGCACGGATCTCCACATGGCTGCGAGAGATGTCGCCCTCGGCGCTTTCGACCGCGACGAGGAGGGGCAACTCGGAGCTCGACGCTCGGGTGGAGCGGGGCCGCCGTCCGATGACCACGGGCCGCTCCAGCTCGACCACGCGACCCGTGGACAAGCGGATGCGGCCCTGCGTGGGCTGACGCGGCGGAACGTCGCCCACCGGCTCGAACGACGCGGCCGCACCCCCGGCCGCGCGCAACGCCCGTGCCTGAGCGACAGAGACGGTCTCGCCGTCGTGGTCGCCGGCCACCGGTGCAGGAACGGGCGCGACATCTCCGGGCGTCCGCAGCGGCGCCCGGGCAACGGTCGCCGCCCAGGAGCCCGCGTCTCCGCGGGGTGCCGCGATCGTGCTGTCGTCGGCGAGGTCTCCGGGCGCGTCGTCGACGGGATGCTGCGTCGTCGCGGGGATCCAGGTGTCGCTGCCGGCGGGCTCGGACAGCTCCGAGGGGAGGGCTGACGTCGGCGGGGGTGTGTCGGAAGCCGGCAGGAGGGTCGGAGGCAGCGGCGGCGGACCGGGGACCGGAGGCAACGACAGGGGTGCCGGCGATGCGGCGGGAGTCGGCGGGAGAGCGGCCGGAGCAGCGGCCGGAGCGGACTCGGCGACCGAAGCCGGAGCGGACTCGGCGACCGAAGCCGGAACCGGTGCCGGAGTCGCCGCCACGGCGCGGGCACCGGCGGTGAGGACGAGGCCGCTCACCGGGACGACGCCGGAGGCGATCGGGAGCGACAGGCTCTCGTCGTGGTCGCCCCCGAACGACACCCGTGCGCGACCGGCACGCGGCACGGTCCGCTCCGCCCACGTCGCGACTCCACGCCCGGACACCTCCACCGCGCCGTCAGGCCCCTCCACCAGCACGTCGATGGGGCCCCGGACCGCGACGCGGATGCCGTCCTCCTCGGAGAGGACGAGCGCGAACGACGGGATGGCCGTCAGAGAGGTTCCGAAGGCGCCGGTCAGCGCCTCGACGAGCGCACCGATCCCTCCGCCGTCGAGGCGCCGCCACACCGCCTCCGCCGTCTGCGGAGTGACGGAGGCCGCAAGGACGGCAGCCGCGCCCGGGGTCACCGCCGCGACCCATGCACCCCCCGCGTCCGAGGCGTCGGCCGGGATGAATCGGATCTCAGCCATGCGCGGCGCCTCCTCGGCGATCGTCGGCCGCAAGGGCTGCCCGCGCAGCCGTCGGACGGGTGTCGGCATCGATCTCGTCGCGCGCCGGTGCCGGAGCCGTGTCGCACGGAGCGTCGTCATCGTGACCGGCGACCGACACGGCATCGACGACGACCACCGTGATGTTGTCGCGACCGCCGCGGAGCATCGCCTCGTGGACGAGCCTGGTCGCCGCCTCCTGCGGGTCGGCGGTCTCCTGCAGCACCCGCAGCAGTCTCGCGCTGTCGAGCTCGCCCGACAGCCCATCGGAGCAGACGAGCACGCGGTCACCGGGCTCGGCCGGGACGAGCCAGAAATCGGGCTCCCCGTCGCTTCCGGCCCCGATCGCACGCGTGATCTCGTTGCGGCGGCGGTCGACGGCGGCAGCAGCGACATCGAGCTCCCCCGCGTCGATGAGCTCCTGGACGACGGAATGGTCGACGCTGATCTGCTCGAGCTCGCCGTCGGCCAGGCGGTACGTGCGGGAATCGCCCACGTTCACGGTCAGCCAGTATCCCGCGCCACCGACGTCTGCCACGACGACGCCGCTGAGGGTCGTCCCCGCCGCGCGCACCGTACCCCCGGCGCCGTGGGTGACGAGCGCCTCCACTCGCGCACGCGCGCGAGCGAGCGCGGCCCGGACGTCGTCGATGCCGACGCTCACCGCGCCGACGAGGGCGCTGAACTCCTCCACGACGGCGGAGCTGGCTGCCGCGCCCGCATCGTGGCCCCCCATGCCGTCGGCGACGAGGAACAGCGGAGCGGCCGCCAGATACGAGTCCTCATTGACCTGGCGGCGGAGCCCCGGGTGCGTCGCGGCGCCGAAGGCGACCGCGATGGGAGAGTCCGCCATCACACCCCCTCGACGCTGGCCCGACGATCACCGAACTCCAGGATGTCACCTGCGCGCAGGATCCAGCGCTCTCCCGGGGCGATGTGATGCCGCTCCGCCCCGCGGACGATCTCGCAGCCGTTGGTCGACCCGGTGTCGGCGATCCACGCCGCCCCCCGCTCACCGCCGACCGCGAGGTGGGTCCGGGAGAGCGTCAGCGTCTCGTCGCGTACGGCGACCGCCCGCCACCCGGGGACCGCGTCGGGGTTGCGGCCGAAGACGGTCGGGGCATGCACGACATGCCGCACGCCGTCGTCCCACACGAGGGTGAGGAGCGGTGGCGGGCCGAACCCGGGCACACCGCGGATGACGTCGCCCGCGTCGGCGATGGACAACAGTGCCCCGTCGCGCGGCGCCGACTCACTCGGGACGGTGTCTTCTATGACAGCGGTCACGACGGCCTCCTCCACCGGAGCGAACGCACACTCAACCGGGCGGTGAGGCGTCGCCACCACGGCGTCCGCTGCTTCATTCCCCCCACGATGGCATCGACCTCGCGCCAGAACGCCTCGACGTCCTCCGCAGTGGGCTCCCCCGGACCGTAGACGTCGGCGTCTGCGCGGCGAGCGAGAGGCTCGACGCGCGGCTCTTCGAACGTGGACCCCACGACGGCGGCGCTCTCGGCTCGAGTGGCTCCGGCGGTGACCGGTGTGCGCAGGTCGAGGGCGTTGTCGACCAGCTCGTCCCAGCCGCCGGAGATGCGGTCAGCGGTGCGGGGGGCCGATCGACGACGGGCCCGACGCGCGCCCTTGATGAACCCGAGGACGATGAAGGGAGCCATGAGGACCGCCACGACACCCAGGCCGATCCCGCCGTACATGAGGAGGGGGCCGATCCAGTCGAACCCGGCGTCCTCGTCGTCCTTCTGGTCGCGCTCGTCGGCGATCGTCGGCGGGAGGTCAGCGGGTTCCTGAGCGGGCGGCGGGGGCTGCAGCACCTGCGGCTTGGGATTGGCGTGCGGCTGCGTGTTCTGGTCGTTGGGCTCGTTGTCCTCGTCCGGCGTCGGGTCGAAGGGCACCCAGCCGAAGCCCTCGAAGGCCACCTCGACCCACGCGTGGAGGTTGTCGCCCGTAGCGGTGAAGGCACCGGCGGTCGACTTCTCTTCGTCCTCGCCCGGATACCACCCCATCACGACGCGAGCGGGAATGCCGAGCTGCCGGGCCATGAGCGCCATCGCGACGGCGTACTGCTCGTCGTCGCCGATCATCTGCTCCCCGGCGAACATCATCGAGATGCGAGCCGAGCCGTGCCCGGACGGCGAGTACGGGTCGTCGGCGAGACCGTGGCTGAAGTAGCCGTCGTTGTGCAGCCAGTCCTGCAGAGCGCGCACGCGCTGGATCGGCGTCTCGGCCTCGCCCAGCTCTTCCGCGGCGATCTTGGACAGGGAGTCGGGTACTCCGGCCTGCTTCGGCATCTTGACCGGGGCGAAAGGGGCATCGGCAAGCTGGGCATCGCTCGGCGGCTCGGCGACGACGGCGCTCATCGTGTACGCGTCGCCCTCGGCGAGACCCGCCGTGACCACCCCGGTGCCCGTGGCGTCGTTGTAGTGGGCGGTGCGGCGAAGCTCCGCCGCACGATCGCCGTCGAAGGTGATCTCGCGAACCGCGCCGACATCCGGAAGCCAGACACCATCGAGCTCACCGATGTCGACGCGGACCTCGACCGGCTCGCCCTGTGCGCCGGGAGACATGTTGGAGCGCACCGGCCGGAAGGCGCTGGAGGAGCCGGCCCCCTCGTTGGAGACGTTGTAGACGACGCCGTTGTAGGCGTCCATCGTGGCCAGGCGCACGCGGGCCTCGTCGGGAAGCCCGGTGACCGTGAAGAGCGTGGAGTCGGCGTCGTCGCGGATGATCCCCCGCCACGCTTGGAGCGGGCTCGGGTACTCGTGGATGTCGAAGGGCGGCACGACGAAGTCGCGCAGCACGTAGCGCTGTGTCGGCGTGTCGGCGAGCGCGACGGTGGCCACCCCGGCGCCGGCCGCCACGGCGAGGACGGCCCCACCGGCGATCAGTCGACGCGCGCGGAGCGGGCGCGACGGCGTCGCGGCCGGGTTGTCGACACGCTGCGCGGCCGAGTCGGCGTCCCAGCTCTGGCGCAGGGCGAGCCACACGATCGCGATGGCGGCGAAGACGATGCCCTGGACGATCGGGGCGGCCGGCTCTGCGGCTCCGAGGAGGATCTCGAGCGCGGTCACCGCGAGCGTGGGGACGAGGGCCCACGCCGCCGGGCGCACGCGGAGCGCGAGCGATCCGGCGATCACCGCCCCCACGAGGATGAGGAGGAACGGCACGACGAGGTGCCCGTCGGAGGCCGCGACCGGCGGCACCGTGGTGAGAAGCGTCTTGAACGATGTGACGCTGCCGACGGCCAGCTGGCGCCACGTCTCCAGGGTGGGGATGACCCCCAGGAGGGTCGTGTGCGGGAGCGCGAGAGCACCACCGAACAGGAAGTACGCCCCGACGGTGAGTCCCGCCACGGGGAGGATCCCCCAGCGCTGCCAGGCGCCGCCCCAGGCGATCGCGCTTCCGACGAGGACGGCGCCGAAGCCGGCCAGGAGGTAGCCGGCGCCGTCGAAGGTGGGCCCCCAGCCGATGATCCCGACGGCCAGGAGCGCGGCGACGGCTCCGAGATCGATCGCGGTCCGGACGGTGAGCTCGGCGCGGGCCCCCGCGACGAGGCGGCCGAGACGGCTCTCGGAAGCGGGGGCGCTCACGACAGCACCTTTCGCACGGCCCGGGGGAGCTGATCGAGAGTCCCGAGGGTGACGACGTCGGCGTCGGCGACCCGCCGGAGGGTCGGTGCATCGACGCGGAGATCGGCGATCACCGCGAGCACCCGCACCCCATAGGGCAACCGCGCACAGGCCTGGCGGAGGGCCGCAGCGTCGACGGCTGATCCCGTCACGATCACGGCCACCGCGGCATCGGGCGTCTGGGTCGCCATCGCACCCGCCAGCGAGACCACGCCGCCCTCCCGCGGACGCGAGTGCTCGAGACCCGCCAGCGCATCGAGGAAGCGGCGACCGGTGTCGGCACGGAGTGCGCCGCGCTGCACCCGGGCGTCGAGGACGCGTGAGTCGCGCAGGGCCCGAAGGCCCACGGATCCCGCGACCGAGATCGCCAGCTCGAACTCGTCGGGCTCGCGATACTCGTCGGGGGTGGTCGACAGCCCCACGACGAAGTGGGAGCGCCGCGTCTGCTCGTACTGGCGGACCATGACGTCGCCCGTGCGCGCCGTGGACTTCCAGTGCACGTGGCGGAGGTCGTCGCCCGGCTGATACTCCCGCAGCGCGTGGAAAGACACGTCGTCGCGCTCCAGCTGCTGCACCGGGAGGCCCTCCAGGTCGCGGAGGTGACCGAGGGAAAGGCCGTCGAGGGAGTTCGTGCGCGGGTGGACGAAGAGGTCGACGGCCTGACGGCGGTCGTGGGTGCGCTCGAACAGTCCCAGCGGGTCGCCGCGGAGAACGCTGACGGGGCCCACGGCCAACACTCCGCGGGTGGAGGTGGGGATCGCGAACAGCTCCTCGTGCGTCTCACCCGCCGCCAGCCGCGGCACGTCGAAGACCCCGCGGCCGGAGCCGACGGGCAGCACGACCTCCGAGGGCAGCAGTGCGCGAGAGGTCGCGTTGGTGAGGGTCAGGCCGCCGACGGCGCGCTCCCCCACGACCACGCGCGTGCGGGTGAGGTCCAAGCCGATCTCGTACGCGGTGCGACCGAACAGGAACGGGATGCTCACGGCGATCACGACGGTCACGACGGCAGCACCGACGAGCGCCTCGTCCCACCCGTAGGCGAAGGCGGCGAACCACAGGATCACCGCGAGGGCGATGGCGACCCACCCGAGCGGACGGATGACCGCTGCGACGCGGACGATGGCCCCTCGGGCGACGAGCCACCACCCGCCCAGACGCTCCTGCCAGACCGGCGGGAGCCAGGTCGACGGCGCGAGCCACTGGCGGCGCGGAGTCACCGCGCGGGAGGGCTCCGCCGCGGCGACATCGTCGGGCACGGCGGACGGCCGGGACTCGTCGAGCCCCGGCGTCACGTCGTCCCGCGTGGTGGTCATCAGGCCGATGCCCTCGCCAGCGGGGCGTCGACGGCGGCGAGCGCGTTCTGGATGATCTTCTCGGCCGAGACCCCCGAGAACTCCGCCTCGGGATCGAGGACGAGACGGTGGGCCCACACCGGCACGGCGAGCGCCTTGATGTCGTCGGGGATCACGAAGTGGCGGCCCTGGGCGGCGGCGTAGACCTTCGCGATGCGCATCATCGAGATCGACCCGCGCACCGACACCCCCAGACGCGCGGCCTCGTCTTCCCGCGTGGCCTCCACCAGCTGCGCGGAGTAGCGCGCGACTGCCGGATCGATGTGCGCCGTCGCGGCGAGATCAGCCATGTCGGCGACCGCGGAGGTCGTGATGACGGGGCGGAGCCCGGCCGACGGGTTGCGGTCGACGGCACCGGCGAGGATCCGCTCGGCGACGGCCAGCGACGGGTAGCCGATCGAGGTCTTCACCATGAAGCGGTCGAGCTGAGCCTCGGGGAGCTTGTAGGTGCCCGCCTGCTCGATCGGGTTCTGCGTGGCGATGACGAGGAACGGACGGCCGACTTCATGGGCCACGCCGTCGACCGTCACCCTCGACTCCTCCATGACCTCCAGGAGGGCCGACTGGGTCTTGGGGGACGCGCGGTTGATCTCGTCGGCGAGGACGATCGAGGCGAACACCGGCCCCTTGTGGAACGCGAACGTGTGGTTCTGCTGGTCGTAGATCGTGACGCCGGTGACGTCGGAGGGCAGCAGGTCGGGCGTGAACTGGATGCGGTTGGACGTGCCCTGGACGCTCGCGGCGAGCGCTTTGGCCAAGCTCGTCTTTCCGGTTCCCGGCGCGTCCTCGAGGAGCACGTGACCCTCGGCGAGCATCGCCGAGAGCACCAGCCCGACGACCTCGCGCTTTCCCATCAGGGCCTGGTCGACGTTGTCGACGAGGCGCGCGAAGGTCTCACGGAACCACGCTGCCTGTTCGGGGGTCATGCTCATCTGCGTCTGTCTTTCTCGAGGGGGTGGGAGGGGCTCGCGGCCCGGATCAGGGCCTCGGCCACAAGTACTTCTCGGTATCGACCGATCCTCCCCAGCCGAGGATGTCGATCCACACATTGCGACCGTCGCGACCGTGGAAGCAGCCGATCTGCGTGGCGCCCCGGCCGTTGAAGTTGACGGAGTAGGAACTGCCGAACCCGCCCGGGTATGCGTCGGAGTAGCAGCGCACGGTGTGCGGACCGATGGAGAGGTTTTCGTAGTTGACGACGAAGCGGCGGCAGCCGTTCGTGCAGCTTCCGTCGGGGTCGCCCTGGGTGACCCAGACGCGCGGCTGCGGCGGAGGCGGCTCGTCCTGCGTGCGCGCCTGTGCGGAGGCGCTCGTGGTGCTGCTGCCGGCGGCGCTCGTGCGGACCTCGATCGTGCCGGTGTGGCTGTACCCGACGTCGCGGGTCGTGTTGCCGCTCGCGGCCACCGTCTGCCAGCCGCCGCCGTCGATCCGGATCTGCGTCGTGATGTCGCGTCCGTTGCGGGCGGGCGAGGACCAGCCGTACGTGATGCTCGTGCCGTTGGCCGACGCCGATGCAGCCGGGTTGCCGATCTGCCCGTAGGGTGCCACGGCGTTCGACTCCGCCGAGGGAGCCCCCTGCTCGGTCACGCCGTCGACGGTCGTGACCGCTCGCACGCGGATGGTGTACGTGCGGTTGTTGTCGACCTGGCCGTTCCCGATCGTGCCGGAGCCGTTGTTGCCGCCCGCGACCCAGTCGCCGCGCCAGCCGCCGCCGTTGACGGAGTACTGGTAGCTGGCCTGCCCGGCGCTCGCGCCATTGAGGGAACCCGGGGTCCACGTCACGCTCACACGGTTGTCGCCCTCGGTCGCGGCGACCCTCGTGGGCGCCGAGGCCTGACCGAACGACTGCCGCGGAGCCGACTCGGGGCTCCACTGCCCCCACCCGGCCTTGTTGTGCGCGCGGACGGCGAACGTGTACGGCGTGGAGGAGTTGTCGACCGTGATGGCCTGGCTCGTCTGGCCGGCACCGACACTGACGGTGTTGATGACGGAGCCACCACGGGTGACACGCACCTGGTACTCGTCGATCGCGTCGCCGTTGGCCGCCGGAGCGTTCCACGAGACGCGCACCTGGTTCTGCGTGCCGACGGCGTCGAGGCGCTCGGTCGAGGGGGCACCGGGGGCATCGGGAGCACGCGCCGGGATCTCGCTCGCCGACCACGCGCTGAAGTCCGACGGCTCCGGCGCCTTGTTGTGGGCGCGCACGCGCACCTGATAGGCCACACCGTTCTCCAGGCCGTCCCACGTGATGCGGGTGCCCGGGATGTTCGTCTTCTGCGCGACACCGGAGGGCGGCGCGGGCGAGATCTCCAGCGTGTAGTTCTCGACGGGCGAGCCCTCCGTGCGCGGCACGGTCCATTCCACCAGCAGGCTCTGGTCGCCGAAGGTCAGCGACGGCGGGGCGGGCTGGTCGGGGCGCTGGTCGGGCCGCGCGGTCTCGGACGGCAGCGACGGCTCCGAGGTCCCCACGCTGTTGGTGGCGGTCACGACGAAGTTGTACTCGACGTTGTTGGTGAGCCCATCGAGCGTGCAGGTGGTCGAGGCGCACTGCTTGCTGTAGTTCGAACCGGTCGCGGTGACGGTGTACCCGGTGATCGGACGGCCGTTGTCGATCGGCGGCGTCCAGGACAGGACCACCGTGCGGCTCTCGACGGCGGTGACCGTGGGCTTGCCAGGAGCGTCGGGGCGGCCCTGCACCGTGATGCGGACACGGCCCTCGACGCGACGGTCGGGGTCTTCGGTCTTGTCCTCCACGGTGTAGCGGACGACCATCGTGCCGACGAAGTCGGGCGCGCTGGAGACCTCCACCCGGTCGCCGGCGACGCGGACGCGGGCGACGTCGCCGGACTCCGGCTCCGCCCCGACGATCTTCAGCGGGGTGTCGGGGAAGGGGTTGACGTCGTTACTCAGCACGGGAACCGAGATCGTCTCGCCCTGGTCGGCCTGGTCGATGATGTCGTCGTTCGCGCTCGCCAGCTCGCGCGTCGACGCGGTCACCGTCACCGTGATCGGGGCGCTCACCGGAGCGGTCTGACCGTCGGTGGCCTGCACCTGCAGGGAGAACTTCGTGCCCTTGTCGACGTTGGCGTCGGCGGTCACCCGGAGCGTGCCGCCGTCGATCGAGGCGTCGATCCCGGCGGGCGCCTGCGAGGCGAGGGTGAAGGTGAGCTTCTCGTCGTCGCCCGGATCGGGGTCGGAGGCGAGCTCGCGAAGGTTCAGCGTCGCCGCATCCTCGCCCGCGGCGACCGACAGCGACGCTCCCACGAAGGTGGGCGGCTGGTTCTCCGGCGGCAGCACCGTGATCGGGATCGTCAGCGTCGCCTTGCGCCCGTTGGCGTCGTCCGGCCCGTCGCCGTCGGTCACCTCGAACGTCAGGGCGTCCTGCCCGAAGTAACGGTCCTTGGACGTGTAGACGAGGGTCGTCTGATCCTTCACGAGGGCGTCGCCGTTGGCGTGGGCGGCACTGACCTTCGCGGCCTCCGTGACGACGACGCGTTTGCCTCCTGCGGCACGCACGTAGTCGGCCAATGGCAGCTCCACCGTCTCGCCGCTGTCGACGACGAGGGGCTCGGTCGACAGGAGCGTCGGCGGCAGAGCGTTGAGCGAGGGGACGCGGATGAACGCCGAGGCGGACTGATCGTCGACGTCGGTGATCGTGTACGTGATGAGCTGCGGCTCGTCGGTGAGGGTCACCCGCACCTTGTTGTCGCCGACGACGGAGGCGTTCTGGGCACCCGTGCCGAGGGTCACCTCGAGGGCGCTGCGGGTGCCGTCGGGGTCGTCGTCGTTGTCGAGGACGGCGATCTCGGCGATCCCGGCCTCGTTGACGTCCTCGGCGACGACGCGGTCGTCGCGCGCGATCGGGCGCAGGAGGGGCACGTCTTCGTCGACGGTGATCTGCACCGACGTGCTCGCCTCGAGGCCCCGCTCGTCGGCGATCGTGTAGGAGACGCTCGTCTGCATCTCTTCGTCGGGCGCGGTGATCACGAGGTATCGGCCCGACACCTCCGCCTTGAGCCCCGGAACTCCCTCGGGGATCTCGACGGCGTCTTCGGCGAACCCGAACCGGTCGCCATCGGGGTCGGAGTCGTTCTCGAGCACGTTGAGCGCCACCTGGCGGCCGGGCCGCATCACGACGGAATCCCGGACGGCATAGGGCGCCTGGTTCTCGGCCGCGGGAGGCGCGATGCCGAGCTGAACCGTAGCGGTGGCCTCCTTGCCGAGCCGGTCACGGACGGAGTAGGTGAAGGAGTCGACCCCGGTGGACTCCTCGAACGCCTCGTAGACGAACGAGGCGACCTTCTGCTCGACGATGCGTCCCTTGCCCGGAGCCGAGGCGAGACCCACGAGGTCGACGGAGTCGCCGTCGTCGTCGATGCCGTCCAGCGGCACCGGGATCTCGACCTTCGAGCCGGCCAGCACGCGAGCGGTGAGATCGCGCGGACGCGGAGCGGTGTTCGCCTCGTCGTCGCGGGCGAGGATCTGGATGCGCACGAAGCCCGCGTCGCGCTGCCCCGTCGAGTCGACGACGTCATAGGTGAGGTTGACGGTCTTCGGCTCGTCCCCGGCGCGGAAGCGCACCGTGTCTTCGGAGACGAAGGCCTCGCCGTCGCCCGCATCGACCGTCTCGACGAGGTCGGGCGCGACGTGGATCGTGTCGCCGTTGGGGTGGTAGTCGTTGTCCAACACGGGGATCGTGACGGTGTCGCCGACGCGAACCACCGCCTGGTCGTTGACCGCGACCGGCGGACGCAGCTTCGCCGGCGCAGGCACGGGGATCACGACGATCTCGCCCGTGGCCGAGGCCGTGCCGTTGGACACGGTGTACGCGACGCGCACCTGCCCGATGAGTCCGCTCTGGTCGGTGATCCGCACCGTCTCGTGGCCGAGCACCGCGGCAGCCACCCCGCTGCCGGGTTCGACGCTCACCGACTGCACGACGAGGATGCCGCCGCCGGGGTCGGAATCGTTGCCGAGCACGTTGACGAGGACGTCGCCGCCCTTGGGGAGGAGCGCGATGTCGCGCACTGCGATGGGGGGCAGGTCGTTCTCGTCGTCGGGGAGCACGTCGACGCGGACGATCCCGGGGACGGAGTTCGGGCCCGCCGACACCAGGTACTGCACGTAGTGCGTGCCGACCTTGTTGGAGGTGAACGTGAAGGTCTTCTCGGGGAGGTTCGTGGTGATCTTCGCGTCCTCGACCTCTTCGACGCGGGTCAGGCGCAGCTGCTCGCTGCCGGAGCTCGTGTCGTTGGTCAGCGGCGTGACCGTCACCGGCCGCCCCTCACGGGTCACGACGTGATCGGCGTTGGTCACCGGCTGGGTCGTGCCGAGCGGACGGATGTCGAACACGGCGACGCCGGGCTGCGTGTCCTGCCCGTCGGACATGATGATCGGCACCTCTTTGCGACCCTGCACCCCGCCGATGGCGCGGTAGGTGATCTGTCCGTCGGAGGTGAAGTCGGCCTCGTCACCGCCATCGGGCACGACGTCGTAGAGGAAGATGTCGTCGCCGTCGGGATCGATCCAGTCCGGCAGGACGTTGTAGGACGCGGTTCCGCCGGCCTCCACCGGGATGGCGGTCTTCCGACGCTGCTGCGGCGGGGAGTTCTGGTCGAGGGGGCTCACCGTGAGGGTCACCCGCGCCGTGTCGGTGCCGCCGCGCCCGTCGTCGACCTCATAGGTGAACGAGGTGGAGCCCGAGGCGTCCTCCTCGGTGGTGATCTGCAGGGCGGCGCCGTTGTGGATGGGCTCGATCGTGCCGAAACCGGGTTCCCGCTCGACCGCGGCGACGAGCACATCGCCGTCGGCGTCGGTGTCGTTCTCGAGGACCGGGAGCACGGTCGTTCGGCCCGGACGGACGCCGTACTGGTCGTCGTTCGCGATCGGCGGCGTGTTGTTCTCGGTGCGTTCGGGAAGAGTCGTCTGGACGGACTCCTCGGTGGTCTCCTCTTCCTTCTCGCCCTCACCCTCCGGCGGAGTGATGTCCTGCCAGTTGTCGACGCGCTGCATCGAGTCGCTGGCCATCCACGCCGCGCCGCCGAACACGTCGTTGAGCACGACGACGTCGCGGTTCACGCGGAACCGCAGCTGGCTGGTGGGGTCGATCCCCGGCACCGTCTCGGAGCGGTCGTCGTCGTCTCCCGGGCAGTCGCGGATGAAGGCCCCGGTGCCCGACCACGCGCCGTAGGCGCACCCCGCGACGAACACCGGTTCTGCGGCCGCCCCGTCGGGCGCTTCGGCGGCGATGCGCACGAGCTCGCCTCCGCCGATCGGCACGCGCACCAGCTCCGACGCCGTCGCGAGAGTCACCGAGTCGGTGGCTTCCGAGGGCTGCTGGAGGATCGCATCCGCCGGCACCTCCACGCGCGTTCCGTCGCTGCCGTAGAGGGTGTTGGTGTCGTTGTCGAGCGCGAAGGCGATGTTGCCCACGGCGGTCACCTGCAGAGTGTGCCCGGGCTCGACGCCCTCCAGCTCCCTCTCGCCCGAGGTCGTCACGGCGCCGTCGGCATCGCGTCCGAACGCGACGAGGGTCGCCTTCTCGGTGGAGGCGGCGTACACCGTGCCGTCGACGGCGACGGCCGCCACGGCACCGTCGCCGAGCTCGGCGACCGGGTCGGAGGCTTCGGGGGCGAACGAGGAGATGGCACCGAACTCCGTGATCCAGATTCGACCGCCGTCGCCGACCATCGCCACGGAGTCCGCGCCCAGTGCTAGTCGGGCTCCCGGCGGCAGATCCGTGCCGGAGCCGAGCGAAACGCGGGCCGGGTCGATGGCCGTGACCGTCTTCTCGTCGACCACGAGCACGCGAGACCCGGCCTGGAGCACGTCGTACGTGGTGCCGGCGGCTCGGAGTCCGCCGTCGAGCACCTTCGACTCGTGGTTGAAGTGACCGACCAGCATGCTCGACTGCTTGGTGAGCCATACACCACCGTCGTGGAGGTCGACCTCCGTGGTGGGGCTTCCTTCGTAGACGAAGGCGAGGGTCCCGAGCGTCACGGCGGCCGCGCCGACCACGGCGACGGAGGCCAGCGTCCGCGGACGCGCGCGAAGCCACGCGAAGGACTTCATTCGGCTCGGCTCCCCCCCGGGCTCATCTCTGCGTGGCGTCGGGCACTGATTGCTGGATCAGTCGCACACTCTCAACGGAACGACTGACAGCCTACGTGACCCCGCCCGTTCTTCCACCCGCCCGAGGAGGGGAGAACTCCCCAGTTTCAGGGGATCCCGCGTCGCGTCGGCGGGACGCCGTGCGCACCCCGGTCAGCCGTCGACGTAGGCGGCGAGGTGCTGGGCGGTCAGGGTGGATCCGTCGGCCACGAGCGCGGCAGGGGTCCCCTCGAACACGACCGAGCCGCCGTCGTGCCCCGCCCCCGGCCCGATGTCGATGATCCAGTCGGCGTGCGCCATGACCGCCTGGTGGTGCTCGATCACGATGACGGAGTTCCCCGCCTCGACGAGGCGGTCGAGCAATCCCAGGAGGTTGTCGACGTCGGCGAGGTGGAGCCCCGTCGTCGGCTCGTCGAGGACGTAGATCGCCCCCTTCTTGGCCATGGAGATCGCGAGCTTCAACCGCTGCCGCTCACCGCCAGACAGGGTGTTGAGCGCTTGCCCGAGCGTGATGTAGCCCAGGCCGACATCGACCATGCGCGCAAGCGTCGGACCCGCGGGGCTCTTGGGGGCGGCGACAGCGAGGAACTCGAGCGCCTCGGCCGCCGACATCGCGAGCACCTCGGCGATCGTGCGCCCCTCCAGGAGGTACTCCAGGACGGCATCGCTGAAACCGGAGCCCTCGCACAGCTCACAGCGCGTCTCGACGCTCTGCGTGAAGCCGAGATTGGTGATGATCACGCCGAGGCCGCGGCAGGCGGGGCAGGCTCCCTCGGAGTTCGCGCTGAACAGCCCCGGCTTGACACCGTTGGCCTTCGCGAACGCCGCGCGAACCGCATCCAGCACGCCGGTGTAGGTGGCGGGACTGCTGCGCCGCGATCCCTTGATGGGCGCCTGGTCGACGACGACGACGCCCTCGAACGACGGCACGTTGCCGTGGATCAGCGACGACTTCCCCGACCCGGCGACACCGGTGACGACGGTGAGGACACCGAGCGGGATGTCGACGTCGACCTCCTTCAGGTTGTGCTGGGTCGCTCCTCGGATCGGCAGCACGGACGAGGGGGTGCGCGTCTGCGGCTTGAGTGCGGCGCGATGGTCGAGGTGGCGGCCGGTTAGGGTGTCGGACGCGCGAAGCCCAGCCAGGTCGCCTTCGTACATGATGCGGCCGCCGTCGCGTCCGGCACCGGGGCCGAGATCCACCACGTGGTCGGCGATCGCGATCACCTCTGGTTTGTGCTCCACGACGAGCACCGTGTTGCCCTTGTCTCGCAAGTGGCCGAGCAGCGCGTTCATCCGTTGGATGTCGTGCGGGTGCAGTCCGGCCGTCGGCTCGTCGAACACGTAGGTGACGTCGGTGAGGCTCGATCCCAAGTGGCGGATCATCTTCGTCCGCTGCGCCTCCCCTCCCGACAGCGTGCCGCTGGAGCGGTCGAGCGAGAGATATCCGAGGCCGATGTCGATGAACGACGCGACGGTCTGCCGCAGCCCCGCCATCAGCGGGGCCACTTCGGGCGCATCGATGCCCTCGAGCCACGCGGCGAGATCGGTGATCTGCATCGCCGCGACCTCGGCGATGTTCTTCCCGTGGACCCGAGACGACCGCGCACCCTCGTTCAGACGGGTGCCCCCGCACTCCGGGCACGGCAGGAACTTCACCGCACGATCGACGAACGCGCGGATGTGGGGCTGCAGCGAATCGCGGTCCTTCTGCAGCATCGACTTCGTAATCTTGGGGATGAGCCCCTCGTAGGTCATGTTGATGTTCTGGATCTTGACCTTCGTGGGCTCTTTGTAGAGGAAGTCCTCGAGCTCCTGCGGGCTGTATGCGGCGATCTGTTTGTCCGGATCGAGGAACCCCGACTCGGTGTACCCGCGCACCATCCAGCCGTCGGCGCTGTACCCGGGAACGCGGATCGCTCCGGCCGCGAGCGAGAGGGAACGATCCAGCACCTCGTCGAGGTCGACGTCGCTCGTCTCTCCCAGGCCCTCGCACCGCGGGCACATGCCGCCGGTGACCTCGAACGACCGGCGCTCCTTCTTGCCCTTGTCGGGTCCGACGGCGATCGTGACGGCGCCCGCCCCCGAGACCGAGGGGACGTTGAACGAGAACGCCTGCGGTGACCCGACGTGCGGATCGCCGAGGCGGCTGAACAGCAGCCGGAGCATGGCGTGCACATCGGTCGCGGTGCCGACGGTGGAGCGGGCGTTGGAGCCCATCCGTTCCTGGTCGACGATGATCGCCGGGCTGATGTTCTCGAGCGCATCGACCTCGGGGCGGGACAGCTGGCCCATGAACTGCTGTACGAAGGTCGGGTAGGTCTCGTTGATGAGCCGCTGCGACTCGTTGGCGATCGTCCCGAACACCAGTGAGGACTTGCCGGATCCGCTCACCCCGGTGAACACGGTGAGCCGGCGCTTGGGGATCTCGACATCGATCCCCTGGAGGTTGTTCTCCCGCGCACCGACGACGCGAATCCTGTCGTGTCCGTCGGCGGGGTGCGCAGCATCGGGCATGGTCGTCCTCTCGGAACTGGAGGCAAGGTCGCTGAGACGATACCCGGTGCCGCCGACGCACGACAGAGCCGGTCGGGTATCACGCTCCGAAGGGCGTGACTGACGGTTCAGGGGATGACGAAGACGACGTCGGACCCCGACGGGACAGCCGTGGTCACGATCCGCGCGTCGAAGGTGGCCAGCAGGGCATCGTGCGAGGCCGCCAGGTGGAGGAGGTAGGTGTCGGTCACCTGCGAACTGGCCAGCAATCGCTCCGTGTGGACGGAGCCGTCGAGCAGGCTCACCGAGTCGGGGAGGAAGCGGTGTCCGGGCTGGGCGGCGAGGCTGGCGACCACCACGGGAGCAGGCGGGGAGTTGGGATAGTCGGGGTGGCTGACCACCCTCACGACCCCGTTCTGCACCAGCGGGCAAGTGAACCACGGCGTCTCACCGCGCGAGGCGAACCAGCGGTGGGCGCGATCGTGATGAACGTGGCGCGGATCGATCAGCGCGATCGCCACGTCGACATCGATGAGGTGCCCGCGCGGCGCGGTGCCGCTCATCGACCTCGTCCCGATGGACGGGGTGACGTCGTCGATCGTCACCTCTGCCGCCTCGGGCGGCGGGGGCGGCAGCATGATGCCGTTCCACGTGCCCTCGTGCCGGCGACGTTCGGGCCGCGTCGCGCGCCAGCTGCGAGACCGCCTCCCCACGGTCAGTCCGCGAGCATCGGAGAACTGCTTCGCTGTCGCCCAGCACGTCGTCGTCGATCGTCAGCGTGGTGCGCATGAATCATGCATCACACATCAGAAGACGAGGCGCCGGTTTCATCGCCCGAAGCACCTCAACGGCCGTGAGCAGCAACGTGTCGCCATTGCCCGGGCGGTGGTCCATCAACCCACGATCCGGCAGTGACCGACATGGCAGATCGACCGCAGTGGGGCTCGGTCCAGTGAGACGTGATCCCTCCGGACCACAGCAGCGCCCAGAACCGAGCGGTGCGCTCCACGGAGCGGACAAGTCCCCCGAAAGCACGTGCTTACCAAACGCATGTACTTTCAAAATCGCACCTGAACTGCAAAATGCATGTAGCTTCCAACTAGCGGCGAAAGTTATCTTCCCCCGCTGATACGGAAGGAACCAGAATGAGGATCTCCCCCGTTGCAGTACTCGCCCTGCTCGGCACACTCGTTCTGTCAGGTTGTACCGCCGCCGAACCCACTCTCCCGGCGGACAGCGTCACATCCAGTGAGACAACGAACGAGGCATCATCTCATATCGCCGAGTTGTACGCTCCCGATGCGCTGCCACTGAGCGAGTACGTAGACAACTACCCGGCCTACACGCCGGCCGAACTCCGCGGAGTGCAGTTCCTCGCCGAAGGGGCGGCAACCACAACCGAGGAGTTCCCACTCACCGATGCCGCCGAAGACACCACCTCGCTCATCTTGGCGATCTTCTGCGATGCCGATTCGCCCTACGAGATCGCGGTACTGCGGGACGCCGACGTCATCGATCGCACTTGGGGTACTCAGTGCCCCCGGAGCGGGATCGTCTTCTACACGACCGCGTCGCTGACCATCGCGGCCGACGGCATGTCCGTACGAGCCACGGTCGACGAAGGAACACCGTACCGACTCTCGGTTGCGGCGGTCGCCCCCAACAGTCCGTAACGCCTCGTGCACGCCACCAGATCCCCCCAGTACAACAGAACGAAAGGACTGAAGACGGTCATGAAAATCAATCGAACAGAGCACGGACGTGACACATCGAGGGCAGGCCGATTGGCGCGCGGCAGCAAGGCGCGCAAACCTCGCCTGTGGCATCTGGGCATGGTCACGACCCTCGTCGCCGCAGTGCTGACCGCAGGCGCCCCCGCAGCACCCGCCTCTGCGGCAACGTGCGAAACGGGCAGTACGCGGACATCGAGGACGCTGTCATCGGCCTCGGTGTACCTCGGAAACGCAAACAACCGCGTGTATGGGCAGTCCGGCGGCACGATCACGATCTCGTACGGAGAGACGTGGACGACCACCGGAACGCTGAGCGTCTCGGGCACCGCGAATGCCGGCGTCGTGTTCGCAAACGTCAGCGTCACCGTGGGGGTATCCGTGTCGTACTCACGGGCGACGTCGGCGACGAGCAGCTACACCTGGAAAGTGCCGAAGTCGCAGAAGACCGGTTGGGTCGAGCGCGGGAACTACGGATACAAGGGCGCGTACACCTACGGGTACTACAAGTCCCCATGCACCTGGGTGGAACTGGGATCCGGATCGTACAAGGGAGCAACCTCACGACCCTGGTACACCCACAGTTGAGCGAGAAGCTGATTCGACGGGCCGCTCGGCACAAATGAACGAGCGGACGACTGTCGCTTTCAGAGCGTGGCGACCGTGATGCGAGTTCGATCGCGATCGCCACGCTCGCCGTGGCATTGCTGCTCAGCGGGCTGCTGCACGACGTCGTAGATGAGAGCGCGTCGTCGATCGTTGATGCTCGGTGGCGCGGACCGTACGAACAGCTCCGGTCAGATCGCGCGATGGCATCCCTCCACGTGGTCGTCGACCATGCCGGCCGACTGCATGAGCGCATACATCGTGGTCGACCCGACGAAACGGAAACCGGCTTTGCGCAGAGCCTTCGACATCGCATCGGAGGCGGGCGACGTGGCAGGCACCTCGGCGAAGGAAGACGGGCGCGGCCGCGGCGGCGGGGCGAACGACCACATGAGCGCATCGAGTTCGCCGGGCGCCATCGTCGTCACCAGACGCGCGTTGGAGATGGTCGCCTCGATCTTGAGCCGATTGCGCACGATGCCTGCGTCGCCCAGGAGCCGTTCGACGTCGGCCTCGGTGAAGCCGGCCACGACCTCGGGCTCGAAGCCGGCGAAGACCTCCCGGAACCGCGGACGCTTGCGCAGGATCGTGATCCAGCTGAGCCCGGCTTGGAATCCCTCCAGGCTCATCTTCTCGAAGAGGGCGCGGTCGCCGCGCAGAGGCCGCCCCCACTCCTCGTCGTGATAGCGGCGGTACTCCGCGTCGTCTCCGACCCAGGCACACCGGGCGATCCCATCCGGCCCGACACGGATATCGCCCGTCGCGGGCACGAGGTCGTTCGTCACAGGGTGACCCTATCGACCGGCACGGACACCCCGGCGGGGTGGGAGCACCGACCGCGGTACGGGGTACGGGGTACGCCGTGGTCCCCAGAAATGAAGGAGGGGGGACCGTTCACCCAAACGGTCCCCCCAAAAGAGCTGCTATGCGCGCCTCGAAGCCGATTGGGCACGCACCGCACCGGTGCTCTCATAGATGTAGTGTCCGCAGCGACCCGATTCCTGACACGATCCTCGTCATCGTTACCTTTTCGTGACAATCGTCACTTCTTGGCGGCCTTCTCCGACACCGGGGCAGCACCGGAGGCGGCGAGGTCGGCGTAGTGCGCGCGGGCTTCGTCCTGTCGCTCCTGCTCGGCCCCCGAGGCGATCGGTGCGCGCACGTGCTCGGGAGCGAAGCCGAAGGCGTCGACGAGGTCCTGAGCGTGCGGACGCAGCCGTCCGCAGAGCCGGTCGATGTAGCGTCCCACGGCCGCACCGCGCTGCGTCGACAACCGACCGTTGAGGAGATACCACGCCAAGTGCTTCTCGATGAGCGAGAGCCCGAACAGGTCGCGCAGCCACGTGAGAACCTGTCGGGTCCCGTCGTCGGAAGTGCGCGCGACGCCGTCGCTGAAGGCCTCCCACTGCAGCAGCTCGGCGTGCGCGCGAGCGGCCTCGATCAGTTCGGCCTGGACGGCGTTGAACACCGCCGCCGCCTCCGCGGGGGCGGCCTTGGCGGTGGGGCGCAGCCGCGCCGCGATGTCGGCGATCATCTGCTGAACCCGGCCGGCCAGGAGCTCATGCTGCTGCTCGGCGCGCAGGCCCAGCTCCACTGAGCGCGCCGTGGACCCGAAGTCGGCGACGGCCTGACCGAGCTGTCGCAGCCCGGCACCGTGGAAGACCTTCTCGGCGGTCTGCCGCGCCGCGTACCCGGCGAGCTTGGCCGGGTCTGCCCCCCGGAACTGTCGAGCGAAGTCGGAGAGCAGCCGCTTGCCGACCAGCTGCAACAGGACGTTGTTGTCCCCCTCGAAGGTCACGTAGACATCGAGGTCGTGGTGGAGCCCGACCAGTCGGTTCTCCGCGAGGAACCCGGCCCCGCCGCACGCTTCCCGGCACTCCTGGATCGTGTCGAGGGCGTTCCAGGTGGAGAGGGGCTTGAGGGCCGCGGCGAGGGTTTCCAGATCCTCCCGCTCGGCGGGCGTGTCGGCGCGCCCCCCGAAGACGCCATCGAACTTGCGCAGCAGTTCGTCTCCCGCGAAGAACTGTGCGTAGACCTGCGCCAGTCGCGGCAGCAGGCGCCGCTGGTGCTTGCCGTAGTCGAGGAGCACGACCTCGTCCGAGCCTGCACCGGAGTCGAACTGGCGGCGCTGATTCGCGTACGTGATCGCGATGTGGAGAGCGAGCGCCGTCGCGGTGGTCGCCGCACCGTCGAGCGAGACGCGCCCCTGCACGAGCGCACCCAGCATCGTGAAGAACCGGCGACCGGGCGAGGGGATCTCGCTCGAGTAGGTGCCGTCGGGAGCGACGTCGCCGTAGCGGTTGAGGAGGTTCGTACGGGGGACGCGCACGTGGTCGAAGTGCAGCCGACCGTTGTCGATGCCGTTCAGACCGCCCTTGACCCCGTCGTCCTCACCTCCGACGCCGGGGAGGAAGTTGCCCTCGTCGTCACGCAGCGGGACGAAGAAACAGTGGACGCCGTAGTTGACGCCCCCCGTGATCAGCTGTGCGAACACGGTCGCCGCTTTGCCATGGAGCGCCGCGTTGCCCAGGTAGTCCTTCCAGGCGCCGCGGAACGGCGTATGGATGACGAACTCCTCGGTGTCGGGGTCGTAGGTGGCCGTGGTGCCGATCGCAGCGACGTCGGACCCGTGTCCCGTCTCGGTCATCGCGAAGGCACCCGGCAGATCGAGGGAGATCACATCGCGGAGCCATGCGTCGTGATGGGGCTTGGTGCCGAGCTGGTAGATCGCCGAGCCGAACAGCCCCCACTGGACGCCCGACTTGATCTGCAGGCTGGGGTCGGCGAGCACCAGCTCCATGAAACCGGCGAGGTTGGCGCCGTTGTCGCCCAAGCCGCCGTACTCCTCGGGGAAGGCACGACGCGATCCGTCGTTCTCGACGAGGAGGCGGAGCTGGCCGAGCACGCGTTCCCGATGCTCGGCCATCGACTGACCCTCGACGCGCCAGAAGGCAGGGTCCTTGATCATCTCGCGCGCCGTGCGGCGGGTCTCGGCCCACGTGCCCAGGAGCGCGTCGGTGACGGCGGGCACATCGATGCGGGGTTCGTGCGCCTCGTCGGCGGTGTGTGCAGCGGTCGGAGCACCACCCGCAGGCGTGCGCTTGTTGGTCGCGGGCTTCTTCGAACGGACGGCAGCGTCGGTCATCGCATTCCTCTCGACAGCGGAGGACAGAAAAGGTCAGTCTCGACGGTAGGTGTGACACAAGGCGGCGGCAAACCCATTGGCCGTCGGGCACAACAGCCACGCGCCCCGTCCCCCCGCGCCATTGTGTGGAACCCACACTCATCCCTGATGACACCCAGTCTCACGCGACCGGACGGGAGCTGCGGTCAGTGACGAGCACAACGGCGGATATCGGGGGTGACACGCCGGGGTCGGGCGGCGGCGGGGCGGCGTGTCGCCGCGCGCATCCGCCGTTGTGCACGGGGCGGGCTCGGGCGGGGCG
>NZ_JASGDO010000043.1:0-26081 GCF_047607225.1 Microbacterium sp.
CCGCACCCGGACGCGGCCGCGCTGCGCGGGGGCGACGTGCGCGCGGCTTCTCGGAGCCCGGCGCGGGGACCGCCCCGGTGGCGATCTCCGCCACATCCACCGGTCCGGCGTCGGCGTCTCGTCGCAGCGCCTGCACCAGCGCGAGCCCGTGCCGAGTCGACAGAACGACCCGCTGGAACTCGATGGGCGAGCCGCCCTTGTCTGCCAGATCGATGACGACAGCGGGCTTGTTGCGCTGAACGATGACGAAGTCTGAACCTCCGGCCGACGTCCACGTGCCCATCGCCATCACCCGCGGCACGTGCGTTCCCGGTGTCGGAACGCCTCGCAACCACGTCCAGGCGTCGTCGGTCAGCTGAACGCGCTCGATCGAGGCGCGGTCGATCCGCAGGCTGCCCCGGCGGAAGGCGAACGCACGCTCCACCGGAGACAGCACGACCTCGAGCTGCGCCGAGTCGAGCAGCAGAGTCACCATGTGCTCAAGTCTGCCAGCGCCAGGCTGCGCGTTTTCTCACAGAGCCTTAACGATCGCACCACCGCTCGGGAGGAGCGTCGGGGAAGGGATCAGACCGAGAACTCGTCCGTCGCGTGCGGGAGCGGGAACGACGACACCGCCGCAATCAGACCGTCGACCGTCTGCTCGCGCGCGATCACGCTCACGCCCAGACCCGCGCGGCGGGCGTCCTTCGCCGTCCGTGGCCCGATCGCGGCGATCACCGTCTCCTCCGGAATCTCCGGGAACTGCAACTGCACCTGCTCGGCCACCGATCCGCTCGTGACGAGGATCGCGTTGATCCTGCCCGACCGTACATCGGCGGCGATGCGCTCCGTCACGGGCACCCCGACCGTGCGGTACGCCACGACGCTCCGGACGTCGTGTCCGGCCTCCGAGAGCCGGCGAGTGAGCACCGGCTTGGCGATCTCGCTGCGCAGGGTGAGGATGCGGCGCGGCTCCGGCTCCAGGTCGATCAGCTGGCTGGCCATCCCGGCGGCGGAGTTGTCCTCGTCGGGGACGAGGTCGACGCGGTATCCGACGGCGGTCAGCGCGGTTGCGGTGGTCTCCCCGACGGCGGCCACTTTCGTGGAGGCCGGAATCACGGCGCGGTAGGCGTACAGAACGTCGACCGTGGTGGCACTGGTGAGGGTCACCCAGTCGAACGCGCCCGCGGCGAGATCGGCGAGAGCTCCCTCGAGCGTGGCCTGGTCGGTGGACGGGGCGAAGTTGATGAGCGGCGCGATCACGGGCGTCGCGCCCTGGGAGCGCAGGGTGGCGGCCACCGAATCGCCCCAGGGTCCGCCGCGGGGAACGAGCACACGCCACCCCTTCAAGGGTTTCTGCGGCGTGCTCGCCATGCTGTGTGCGTTCATCGTCGACTCTCGTGGTGCGTGGGGTCGGACGCACGAACAGCGCCCGACAATGCGAATCCCCGGACGCTCGGATGCGCGTGCGCTCGGGTGTGCATCGCCGGCAGCATCCGCCTCATTGCCACTGCCTGTAGATGGATACTACCCCCGGCCGTCCGCCGGGGCGTCTCACGACGAGGCGTCACCGCGTGTAGAGGCGCACCAGCCCCCACACCGCGAGGCCGGCCACGGCAGCCGCGCCGACGACGCCGGCGACCGCTCCCCCGGGGTTACGGCGGGCGAACCGACGCGCCCGGACGACGCCCCGGTCGGTGGCCCGGGCGACCCGCTTGGGCACGTTCGCCTTCTCCTCGATGGCAGCCAGCGCCGCCTTCAGCTCGACGCGGGCCTTCTCCACCGGATCGGTGATACCGATCGGCACGGCCGTGCGGGGCAGCGGAAGCTCAGAGCTCATCGAACGACTCCTTCACGATGCGGCGATCGGTGGCGATGGCGCGGGCAGGGTTCTCCGACCGGCTGAGCCGCTTGAAGCGCGCGATGCCGAGGAGAGCGAACACCACGACGCCCAGCAGCGCGATGCCCACGACGATGAGGCTCGCAACCCAGGCCGGGATCCACGACGACAGCCCGATGATCGCGAACGCGCCCAGAGCCGGCAGCGACCAGAACAGGAAGAACAGCGCGACGAGGAACCAGGCACCTCCCATGCCGGCGTTCTTCCCGGCACTGGCGAGCCATTTCTTGGCGGAGTCGATCTCTGCCATCACGAGATTGCGGACGAGCTCGGGAACCTCGCCGAGGAGGGTGAGCAGGCTGTCGTCCGCGCGATCGCGGAACCCGCGGGGTGTGGTCATCTCAGCTCTCCGCGGCCTTCTGGACCTCGTCGGCCACCTCCGCGGCGGCCCGCTTCACTTCAGCGGCGGTCGTCTTCGCGCCGCGGGAGACCTCGTCGGCGGATTCGCGTCCCGCCTTGATCGCCGCGTCGAGCTTCTGCCCGGGCGTCTTCTTGTTCGCGGCGGCGCGCGTGATCTTCACCGCACCGTCCCAGACGGCGCTGGGCAGGGCGAGCGCGGCCGACTTGCCGAGATCGGCCACCTTCTCCACCTGCCGCTGGACCGGGTCGGTGTTCCACACCTTCAGGAAGCCGGCCTTGATCTGCTCGTACCGCTCTCGGCCGGCGCGTGAGCCGAGCACGTAGCCTGCCGCGAGCCCGACGACGATTCCGATCTTGCCCCTCATGGGGTCTCCTCACGTTGGTGGCGGTGATGCGTAGGTCCCTCCAGGGTAACGCCGTATTCCTTCTCCGGCATGACCCCCTTTATCGCAGGGCCCCGTCGTGCTAGGAGGCACCGGCGGGCGATCCGGAGCTGCCGGCGTCATCGACGGCCACGGCGTCGTCGCCCCATAGCGCGGCGCGGCGCACCCGCCCGATCTCGGTGACGGCGTCTTCGACGACGTCACGGAGATCACCGCCCACGATCGCCGCGCCCACGAAGGCGAGAGCGGGCACGGACCGCGAGGCCGCGCGGACGTCGTCTGTGCGTGGACGCTGGTCGAGCTCCCCCCGAGCCGTTCGCACCACGGAGCGATGGACGGCGACCGAGACGGCGTCGGGCGGGACGGGACGGCTCACGGCTTCGGCGAGGGCGTGCAGCGCGTCGGCGATCGCGTCGATCTCCGCCCGCCCCGATCCGGTGAGGACGACGCGCGCGATGCCCTCGGAGGCAGCCGTGCGCGAGTGCTCGGGGACGGCGATCCCCTCGACGAGCACCGCTCCGGCACTCCCCCGAGGGAAGACCTGCTGACCGGGAGCGAGAGGGAGGTCGCCGCGGAGGAGAACGACGTCGTGAGCGGTCGCGGAGGCCAGCGCCGGCAGCTCGATCTCGTCTGACAGAAGACGGCGCGCGTCGGGGGCCCCCGAGGCCATGACGATGACGTCGGCACGGAGCACAGACGTGGACGGATCCGCCGCGACCTCGTCCGCTTCCACGTCTCCCGCCGCGTCACCGGACGCCGCCGCATCGGGAGCGTCGACGAGGATCCGCCAGCGGTCGCCGTCGCGCGCCAGCTCCGTCACCGGAGCGTCACGGCGCACCGGCACCGCGTACGCCGTGAGTGCGTCGACCAGGGCGTCCACGAGGGCCGCGACTCCCCCCTCGAGGGTCTCGCGGGTGCCCTCACGGTCGAGGGCATCGACGGCGCCGGCGAGGGATCCGGTGCGTGTGAGCGCCGTGCCCAGTCCCGGAGCGACCGCTTCCACATCGACTCGGTCGGGCTCGAGACCCAGCACCCCGCGGGTGACGGGAGCCACCATCCGCTCGGCCACGCGGTCACCCATCCGGGCGCGCACGAGCGCGCCGAGGTTGCGCTGATGCCCGATCGTCAACGGCGGTCGCAGTCGGTCGAGGTAGGCGCGCCACACCCCGCGCCATCCGATGATGCACCTGACCGCAGGGTCCCAGGCATTTGCGGGGATCCCGAGCACAGTGGCCGCCGGCAGCAGGTGTACCCCGTCGGCGCCGCTTACCGCACGCACAGGCTCCACCGCGGGAGCCAGACGTGACTCGAGCCCGAGGTCGCGCACCAGTGCCCGCAGCGTCGCCCCTCCGGCGGCGAACGTGTCCACCATGACATCGACCCGCACGCCGTCGAGGTCGACGGATTCCACCTCGCCTCCCAGGCGGTCAGTCGCTTCGAGAAGCGTCACCTCCATGCCGACCTTCGCGCATTCGAGGGCCGCGACGAGTCCCGCGACGGATCCTCCGATCACGACGACACGGGTGCCCTGCGCGCGGGAGATCAGATCGGTGGGATCGGGCATGCCTCCATCCTCCGTCATGGCGATGGCCGGGGCATCCCGCCGCCGCAGGATCGGTGTCACGATGGAGTCATGGCCTTGCACATCACCGGTGACGCCGACGCCGACCGCCTCCTGACCGACGATCCCCTCGCCCTGCTCGTAGGAATGCTCCTGGACCAGCAGATCGCGATGGAGACCGCCTTCACCGGTCCCCGCAAGATCGCCGACCGCACCGGCAGCGGCGACCATCTCGACGCGGCCGCGCTGGCCGGAGCCGATCCCGACGAGCTCGTCGCCGTCTTCCGGGAGACCCCCGCGGTGCACCGGTTCCCGGGATCGATGGCCGCGCGCGTCCAGGCGCTCTGCCAGGCGCTCGTCGACGACTGGGGAGGAGACGCGGCCGCCCTGTGGCGCGATGCCGACGGCCCCACGGTGCTCCGGCGCCTGAAGGCCCTCCCTGGCTTCGGCGACCAGAAGGCCAAGATCTTCCTCGCCCTCCTCGGCAAGCAGTACGGCTTCGCTGGAGACGGATGGCGAGAGGCGTCGGCGCCCTACGGAGAAGAGGGCTCGTTCCGCTCCGTCGCCGACATCGTCTCTCCGGAGTCGCTCACGAAGGTGCGCGAGCACAAGCGCGCGATGAAGGCGGCCGCCAGGGGGGCCTGACCCACCCTCGGGCCTGACCCCTCGACTCCTGGGAGCGCTCTCCCCCGCGCCGCGCTTCGCTCTCGTGACACCGGCTCTTCGCTTGCCCCACGGCACCGTCATGCGCCAGGGTGGACGTGCGCCCGATCGGGCGGAACGTCCCCTCAGGAGCACTGCATGAAACACCGCGCTGCGGCGATCCTCGCCTGCCTGTCCCTCGTCACGGCGGGCGCCATCGTCCTCCCGGCCGGCACCCCGGCCTCGACCGCTGCGGCCCGCGACACCGCTCTGGCTTCGCCCGTGCAGGCGGTCCAGCCGCTGCCCGGCGGAGAGCTGCCGAGCCTCCCCGCCCGGGAGCCGCGTCGGGTGATCCCCACCGGTGCCGCTGAGGGAGACCTGGGGCGTGTGGACGGAGAAGTCGGAAACGGCGCCCTGGCCACCGTGGTCGATGCCTTGACGAAGGACCGCGAGCTGCCGGCTGATCTCGCCGACAAGGTGCGGGTCGACGGTGACCGCGTGCGGGTCGAAGTCACGTTCACCAACGAGACCGCAGCGCGAGCCGCCCTCGACCGCGCGGACGGCACGGACGTCGCCGTGATCACCGACGGCCTGCTGGCGGTCTCGGTTCCCGCCGACGAGATCGCGAACCTGGACGCGGAGTTGGCGGTCGACGGCGTCTCGCTTCCCGCCTTCTCCACGCCGGCGCCGGAGCAGCGCATCGAGATCGTGCCGGCGACGGTGGGATCCAACGGCGGTGACGTCTACTCCAAGACCCAGATGTCGCGGTGGCACCAGCGCGGGCTGAGCGGGCGCGGGATCTCCGTCGGGATCATCGACTACTTCGACCAGTCCACGTGGCGCTCCGCCCAGGCCACGAAGGACGTCCCCGCCGCTGCCGGCACCTTCTGCCAGTGGGGTGGTCGCTCGTGCAGTGTGTTCTCGTCGCCGAGCCCGGATCGCCATGGTGTCGCGGTCGCCGAGGCGATCCACGACATGGCCCCGAACGCGAAGCTCTACCTCGCGACCGTCGCCACGAACGAGGACCTCAAGAAGGCCATCGACTACTTCGCCAAGAAGGGCGTGAAGATCATCAGCCGGTCGCTCGGCGGCTTCTACGACGGCCCGGGCAACGGCACGGGTGCGTCCGCGAAGCTCGTCGACTACGCCGTCAGCAAGGGGATGGCGTGGTTCAACTCCGCGGGGAACTCCGGCGCGTACGCCGTGAGCTCGGGGAGCGACAAGCTGCTCGTCGGCGGCTACTGGCGCGGCGCGTGGCGCGACACGAACAACAACGGCTGGATGGAGTTCGCGCACTATCCTCTCGACGCCAACGGTGCTCCCACGGGCGAGGTCCTCTACTTCGAGACGATGTACGTCTACTGCTCCCCGTACTTCCGGTTGCGGTGGAACGACTGGGGCTCGAGCAAGACCGACTACGACATCTTCCGGATCAATCCCGACGGATCGGCCATGAGCCCGGGCTACTCCCCGAACAAGCAGACGAAGTCCGGCGTCCCGCCGCTGGAACTGCAGAACGGCAGTGACGACTACTTCCGGTGCGACACGAACCCGAGCGAGGACGGCTGGATCGAAGTCGGGATCCGCAAGATCGCCAACGGGAACGGCACGAGCGACGACATCCTCGAACTGGCGGGCAACTCCGCCGACATCCTGTACACCGCCTCCTCGGCGGGGAGCGCGGGCGAGGCCTTCATCGACAGCAAGAACAAGGGCATGGCAGCGGTCGGCGCAGTGGATCCGGTCGAGGGGGTCGCCATCGCCGGATACAGCTCGCAGGGGCCGACCAACGACCGGCGCGTGAAGCCCGAGATCAGCGCCGGCTCCAACTTCACGAGCCGCGCCTATGCGTCTCAGGGCGGTCGCTTCAACGGCACCAGCGCCGCCACGCCGGTGGTGGCCGGGGCCGCGGCCGTCGTGCTGGAGCGCTTCGACGGGATGAAGCCCGCCGCCCTCATCGACTACCTGCGCAAGAACCAGACCGTCGACCGCGGTGTGGCGGGAATCGACAACGTCTTCGGCAGCGGCGAGCTGGTCATGAAGGACCTCGCTGTCGCCCGCTTCACCGCGACACCCGCCCCGAAGATCACCGGAACCCGCGCCGTGGGCTCCAAGCTCACGGTCACCACCAAGTGGACTCCGGCGGTGAAGTCTGCGAGCTACCAGTGGTATCGCGGGTCGAAGGCGATCTCCGGCGCGACGAAGTCGACGTACGTGCTGACCAAGGCCGACGCCGGCAAGAAGATCCGCGTGCTCGTCACCGGCAAGCGGCCCGCGTTCACCGAGGTCAAGAAGTACTCCGGATGGACGATCGCCATCGCGAAGGTCTTCACCAAGAAGCCCGGTCCCAAGGTGACGGGAACGGCGAAGGTCGGCCGTACCCTTACGGCGAAGCCGGGATCATGGTCGCCCAAGCCCAGCAAGATCACCTACCAGTGGAAGGCCAATGGCAAGGCGATCAAGGGCGCGACGAAGAAGACCTACAAGATCAAGTCGGCCGATCGCGGCAAGCGCATCACGGTGACGGTCAAGGTGAGCAAGAAGGGCTACCTGACGACGTCCAAGACGAGCGGCAAGACCGCCAAGGTCAAGCGCTGACCTGAGCGAACGACGGCAACGCCCCTCCGCGCATCGGTCGCGGAGGGGCGTTGCTGTCGTGGCGCACGACCGGACGAGACGAGGGCAACCGCGCCGAGTTTGGCTGTCAACGCGCCCGACGGCGACAGAACTCGTCTGCCCCATCGCACGGATTCGCTCATCGATGCGATGGACGCCCCGCAAGACCGCCGTTCGCAGGCAGGTCGAACTAGCGCCCTCGCTCCCAAGTCAGATCGTGGATCGCGATCACGATTCCGTGCCCTAGCAGGGCCGGAACGAATCCAGCGATCGCAGTTCCCGCCATCGTTCCCACGAACGCGGCGGCAACAGGGAAGCCCACCGCAGCAACGACCAACATCGAGGCGATCGCGGCGCAGCTGAGCACGAGGACGGCGATGACGTAGAGCCAGGCTATCGGCTGAGGCAGGGACGGCCGGTCGCGGCGTGCAGGCGTCGTCATGTCTGATCCTCCGTGGTACCGATGTTCCTTCTCCACACTAACGACTCGCGATCCTCGACCACGTTCGTGGCGGATCAGGCGCCGCGGAGACGCTCGGCGAGGTAGCCCTCGAGGGCGTCGAGGGCGATGCGCTCCTGGGCCATCGTGTCGCGGTCCCGCACCGTGACGGCGTCGTCGTCGAGGGAGTCGAAGTCGATCGTCACGCAGTAGGGCGTGCCGATCTCGTCCTGGCGGCGGTAGCGGCGACCGATCGCGCCGGCGTCGTCGAAGTCGACGTTCCACCCACGGCCGCGCAGGCGGTCGGCGACGTCGCGGGCCAACGGTGACAGCCGCTCGTTGCGCGAGAGCGGCAGGACGCCGACCTTCACCGGGGCCAGCCGCGGGTCGAGGGCGAGCACCGTGCGAGTGTCGGTGCCTCCCTTGGCGTTGGGCACCTCTTCTTCGCGATACGAGTCGACGAGGAACGCCATCATCGAGCGGGTCAGGCCGAAGGACGGCTCGATCACATAGGGGACGTACTTCTCCCCGGAGGCCTGGTCGAAGTAGGTCAGCGACTGGCCGGACGCCTCGATGTGGCTCGACAGGTCGAAGTCGGTGCGGTTGGCGACCCCCATGAGCTCGCCCCACTCCTTGCCGGGGAACCCGAAGCGGTACTCGAAATCGATGGTTCCGGCCGAGTAGTGGGCGC
Source organism: Microbacterium sp. (assembly GCF_047607225.1). GTDB lineage: Bacteria > Actinomycetota > Actinomycetes > Actinomycetales > Microbacteriaceae > Microbacterium. The sequence goes on from NZ_JASGDO010000043.1 coordinate 8,572, forward strand.
GCTCGTCCTCCGGCACGTCGAACTGGCGCATGTTGGCCGGGTCGATGCCGAGGTCGACGAACCAGTCCCAGCACGCCTGCACCCAGTGGTGGAACCACTGCTCGGCCTCGGCCGGCGGCGTGAAGAACTCGATCTCCATCTGCTCGAACTCGCGCGTACGGAAGATGAAGTTGCCCGGGGTGATCTCGTTGCGGAACGCCTTTCCGACCTGGCCGATGCCGAACGGCGGCTTCTTGCGCGACGCGGTGAGGACGTTGGAGAAGTTGACGAAGATGCCCTGCGCGGTCTCGGGGCGCAGGAAGTACAGGCCCGACTCGTCGTCGACGACGCCGAGGTAGGTCTTGACGAGACCGGAGAAGGCCTTCGGCTCGGTGTACTGCCCCTTCGTGCCGCAGTTCGGGCACGGGACGTCGGCGAGACCGTTCTCCGCGGCGCGACCCTTGCGCGACTCGAAGTCCTCGATCAGGGTGTCGGCGCGGAACCGCTTGTGACAGTGGAGGCACTCCACGAGCGGGTCGGTGAAGGTCGCGACGTGACCGGATGCCTCCCACACGCGCTTGGGGAGGATGACGGACGAGTCGAGGCCCACCATGTCGCCGCGTCCGCGCACGAAGGTCTGCCACCACTGCCGCCGGATGTTCTCCTTGAGCTCGGTTCCCAAGGGACCGTAGTCCCACGCCGATCGCGATCCGCCGTAGATCTCACCGGCCTGGAAGACGAAACCGCGGTGACGGGCGAGGGCGATGACTTTGTCGAGACGGGACTGCTCGGCCACAGGTGGCTCCAAATGGTCGGGGTTCGCGAAGGCGAAAAAAGACGGATGCCGGGAGCACCGGCATCCGTCCAGTCTAGTCGCGGGCGCTGGCCCGAAACGGTCGTCCCGTCAGCTGAGGAACTTGATCGTCAGCGGGTAGCTGTACCACTCGCCACGGTTCGCCTTGACGGCCGCGATGATCGAGAACACGATCGCGAGAATGCCGGCCGCGATGAGGATGAAGAACCCGATGATGAGGATCGAGGTGATGGTTCCCACCAGGTAGGCGATGAGCAGCGTCAGCTGGAAGTTCAGCGCCGTCGCGGTGTGCGCACGCACGAACGGGCCACGGTCCTTGAGGACGAGGTAGCCGATGAGCGCCGGCAGGAAGCTGAAGAAGATACCGCCCACGTGCACGAGGGTCGCCCAGAGCTTCTCGTCGGCGGGGTTCATGGGCTGCGGCGCGGCGTACTGCGGGGCACCGTACTGCGGGGCACCGGGCTGGGGCGGACCGTACGACGGCTGGCCCTGCGGGGCGCCGAACGGCGGCTGGGCCGGCGGGACGGGAGGCTGCTGCGGGGGCTCGGAAGGAGTGGTCACGGCTCCAGCATAGGACCGCGCTCCCTCGCGCGGCACCCCGGTTACCCCGAAATGACGCCGCCGGACGACCCGATCGTCCCCGAGACGAATGCGCCCGACACGATACGGTCGAAGAACCATTGCTTCGCCCCAGGAAGGAACACCGTGGGAGAACTGCTCGCAGCCGGAGGCGCATTCGTGCTGATCGGCATCGGCGTGGTCGCGCTGATCATCGTCCTCATCATCCTGCTGATCGTCGTGCGCGCCTGGTACAAGGTCGCCAAGGCCGACCAGGCGCTGGTGGTCGTCGGTAAGAGCCAGAAGAGCGCGACCGGTGAGTCGTCGCGCATCTCGGTGATCACCGGCGGCGGTGCGCTCGTGAACCCGCTGACCCAGCGCGCCGAGATGATCTCGCTGCGCGCCCGCCAGATCAAGATGGAGCCGACGGCCCAGGCCTCCAACGGCGTCACGGTCAATGTGAGCGGTGTGGCCCTCGTGAAGATCGGCTCGGATCCCGAGTTCGTGCGGCGTGCGGCCGAGCGCTTCTTGTCGCAGGACGGTGCGATCGAGCAGTTCACGACCGAGCAGCTCGAAGGTGCACTGCGCGGAGTGGTCGCGACCCTCACGGTCGAGCAGCTCATGAAGGACCGGCAGAAGCTGTCGGACCAGATCGCCGAGGGCATCAAGAGCGACCTGCTGGCGCAGGGTCTCATCCTCGACTCCTTCCAGATCCAAGGGATCACCGACAAGAACGGCTACATCGACGCCCTCGGTGCGACCGAGGTCGAGCGCGTCCGTCGCGAGGCGGAGGTCGCCCGGATCAACGCGGCGCGTGAGGTGCGCGCGCGGCAGATCGCCACCGACGAGCAGAACCTGGTGGAGCAGACGGCGTTCGACAAGAACTCCGCCGCCGCGGCCGCCGAGGTCGGGCGTGCGCGGGCGGAGGCCGACCAGGCCGAGGCGCTGGCCCGCGCCGAGCGGGAACAGGCGGTGCTCCTCCAGGCCGCCGAGAACAAGCAGGCCCAGCTCGACGCCGACATCAAGAAGGTCGCCGACGCCTCGCTCTACGAGCGGCAGCGCGCCGCCGACGCCGAGGCCTACGCGGAGGTCAAGGCCGCCGAGGCACGCGCTCAGATCGCCGCGCAGGAAGCCGAGGCCACCCGGCTGCGCGCTCAGGCCGAAGCCGACGCGGTGCGCCTGACCGGTGAGGCTCGCGCCCAGGCCATCGAGGCCGAGGCCGAGGCTCTCTCGCGCAACCAGGAGGCACTGCTGGCCCAGCGCGCCCTCGAGGCACTCGTGCCGATGATGACGGAGTTCGCCCGCGGCTTCGACAAGGTGGGCTCCATCACGGTGCTCGGCGGCGAGGGCGCCTCGCGCCACATCGCGGCCGAGTCGGCCTCCGGGATGCGCGCCACCTTCGACGCCGTGGAGGCGGCGACCGGGATCGACCTGCGCCAGATCATCCAGGGCCAGGCGACCGGCCGTGGCGTCGCGCAAGGCATGCAGCAAGAGGCGGCGCCGACGCGCTCACGCTCCCGCGCGCAGAAGTCCGGCGACGCACAGCCGACGCAGGCGCAGGAGAGCGCGCAGGACCAACAGAGCGCCGGAGCGTCCGACGCGGAGGCCGCCCTCGCACGTGCCGAAGAGGCCGGCCGTCAGTTCGCCGCGGGCGGAGAGGCTCCCGCGTCCTGACGTTCTTCTCCGCCCACGACCCGCGCGCCCGCTCCTGAGGCCCGCGGGTCGTGGCGTCTACGGCGGGGGTAGCTCGGGGGACGTCACGCCCGCAGCTCGAACCGCTCCACGGTCGCCGCCTCCACTGCGGCGTGGTCGATCTCGATTCCCAGGCCGTCGCCGGAGGGGACGGTTACGAACCCGTCGTCGAGGGTGATCGGCTCCGCGACGATGTCGTGGTGATAGAACCGCGACGACGCGGACACGTCGCCCGGCAGGGTGAAGCCGGGGAGTGACGCGAGGGCGGCGTTCGCGGCCCGGCCGATGCCGGTCTCGAGCATGCCCCCGCACCACACCGGAACTCCTGCGGCCATGCACCGGTCGTGGATGCGGCGGGCTTCGAGGTAGCCGCCGACGCGACCGGCCTTGATGTTGATGATCGCGGCAGCCCCGAGGGCGAGCGCGTCGGCGGCGGCCTTGTCGGAGACGATCGATTCGTCCAGACACACCGGAGTGTGCAGTCGCGTGGCCAGGCGGGCGTGGTCGACGAGGTCGTCTTCTTGGAGGGGCTGCTCGATGAGAAGCAGGTCGTAGGCATCGAGCGCCGCGAGCGTGTCGGCATCCTCGAGCGTGTACGCGGAGTTGGCGTCGACCTGGAGCGGGATCTCGGGGAAGGCGGCGCGGACGGCCGCCGTCTCGACGACGTCGCGGCCCGGGGCGATCTTGATCTTGATCCGCCGATACCCCTCGTCGAGGTAGCCGCCGACGGCGTCGACGAGCGCCCCCGCATCGGCCTGGATACCCACCGAGACTCCCGCCGGGATCCGGGGCACCACGCCGCCGAGGAATGCGGCCAACGAGCGCCCGGCCGCGCGGAGCGACGCGTCCAGCACGGCGAGCTCCAACCCGGCCTTCACCATCCGGTGCCCGACGAACGGCGCGAGGACCTCAGCCACACGCTCCGGCGTGAGTCGCCGTTCGTTCAAGAGCGCGGGAACGAGGAACCGTCGGGCGACGTCCCAGGCACCTCCCGAGTACTCCGACGAATACAGCGGCGCGTGCTGGGTGACGATCTCGCCCCACCCGTCGCCCGCCGGGGTGCGCACGCGCACGACGATGACCTCCCGCACCGTCTCGGTGCCGAACGACGTCGTGAAGGGCTGGACGAGGGGAAGCTGGAGCACGCGGAGCTCGACGCTCTCGACATCGATGCTCGGAAGCGCGGGGGGTGCCCCGGCCTCGTCGGCTTCGGGCGTGCTCACGCGGTGACGGCGGTGTCGAACGACACCTCGGCCGCGGGCACGACCTGACCGCTGGCCCGCGCCCCGCGCGCGAATGTCCAGTAGAGGTTGGCGTACGCGATCGCCTGCTCGGGGCTGATCGGGCTGCCCCACTCCCGCAGGTCTTCCGTCGTGTGCGCATCGGCGACGAGGGTGACGTCGTAACCGCGGGTGAGCGCGCCGTGGAGCGTCGCGCGGATGCACGCGTCGGTCTGGGCGCCCGTGACCACGAGGCGTCCGACGCCGCGCTCGGCCAGTCGGTCTTCGAGATCGGTGGCCTCGAACGAGTCGCCGAAGCGCTTGTCGACGCGAACCTCGCCATCGGCGGGCTGCAGTTCGTCGACGAGCTGCCATTGCTCGGACCCCCGCTCGAGCTCGGCATGATCCTGCACCCACACGACCGGTGCGCCATCGGCTCGGGCACGATCGACGAGGTCGGCGATCGTGTGTGTGACACGGTCGACCTCGTGATTGCCGGTCACGACGCCCCGCTGCATGTCGATGACGACGAGCGCCGTCTGGTCTCGATCCGAAAAGCCGCTCATGGGACCCTCCCTGCTCACGGCTCAGCCTGCCACGGCCCTCGGACATGCGACAGACTCCGGTTCAACGGTCGGCGCGCGGTCACGACCTGCCGACGTCAACGGTTCCGGCGGTCACCCACGCCGACTCGGGACCTTCAGCGCAGCCCGCGGGTGAGCACGCCGTCGCGCTGCGGCACGAACGTGGCGCGCCGCGGTGACTCCGTCCGCCGGAACGACAACCGCCGCGCGAAGCTCTCCCACAGGTGTCGCATGGCGCCCCTCTCCCCTTGTCTTCATGAGAAGAGACGCGCTCACCGAGCTTCTATGACGCGATTCCGCCCCTCTTCAGCAGGAGCACAGCGGGCGTCATCCAGATACAGGTGTCGAGTGACGCGTGATGTGGTTCGGGAGTCTCACCGCCCCGGCTCCTCTCACGGCGGGTGCGGGGGGGGTTGCATATTAGGCTCGCCGGCATGAGGCAGGGGTGGTCGGCGGTGATAGGGCTGGCCGTGGCGATGTCGTTGTCGGGGTGTGCGGCAGCTCCGGAGGGTGATGCGCTGTATCGAGATGGCGAGAGGCGCTTCCTGGAAACGGCGACGCGGATGCACACGGTGTTGATGGGCATTCACCAGGGCGTGTGGACGGTCGACGAGTACGGGGCGATTCCGCACGGATGCACCATCGGCTTCGGCGGACCGAAGGGTTATGCGTTCTCGTATCGGAGGTCGGTGGACCTGCCGGATATGGATGCGGAGCAGGTGAGCGCCGCGGCAGTGGCGGCGTTGCGCGAGGCGGGGTTCGAGGTGGCGTCGGAGACCTACGGGCCAGGCGGGCGCGCAGAGTGGAGCGTGATCGCCGACGACGAGACCCTGGGCAACGTGGTCGCGACGATCCGTCCGACGGAAGGACGCATCGAGGTGTCTGTGGACAGCTCATGCACACCCGGCAATGCGGGAGGAAATTGGTGGAGCCCCAGCCGATCGTGACGGATCCGCCCCAGGCTCCCTACGGAAACTAGAGCTCAACGGGACAGCACGAACGCGTCAGGGTCGTCGGGGCGAGGCGGCCGCAACCGCGCCGGGAGGGGCCACGGCAGCTCCCACGTGCGGCCGGGGAGATCGATCGCGCCGAAGTCTTCGGCCTTGACGACGATCCGCTCCGGTGTCACTTCGACCAGTCGTACGCGCAGGGGCCGCTCCCCTTCCCCTTCGAGCATCCACGGGTCGGCGAGGTAGGCGATCCCTCGCTCCTCCAGCGCCGCTTCCACCTCCAGCCACTCGGCGGGGTCCCCCACGGGGCGCCCCAGCAGGTCGATCCCCTGCCAGAGGTCTCCGGCCGGGCGGATCCACCCCACGAGCTCGCCGTCTTCGCGACGGTGCGCCGTTCCCGGCGCCGTCACGACAACTCCGCGAAAGCGCGCACGGGGAATGTGCCGAATCCCTCGACCGCGGGAGGGGCCGCTGTGAACCGCGCGCCCCGAGCGGGGAGGGCCGCAAGGCCCGTGAGGTGTTCGACGACGTGGATGCCCGCACCCAGGAGGTCGGAGTGCGCGGGACGGGCGCGTCCGCCTTCGGTGTCGTCGATGTTGAGGGCATCGATGCCGACGAGCACCGCTCCCGAAGCGACGAGAAGGGCGACGGCGTCGTCTGCGAGGTAGGGCGATCCCACGCCGTACTGCGGGGTGCCGAAGTGCCGGTCCCAACCGGTGTGCAGAAGCACGGCCGCTCCTCGGAGGTCGCGGCCCTCGAGGTCGGCGGCACGGATGTCGCGGCGCTCGAGCCCCGTGAGGTCGACGACTTCGGCGGGGAGCCCCACGAGCGTGGCGAGGTCGAGCCCGGCGAGATCGGCGCCGTCCGCGTAGCGGTGGAACGGGGAGTCGAGATAGGTGCCCGTGTTGCCGATCATCGTGATGACGTCCATCGCGAACTCGGTCCCCGGTGCGTAGACCTCACGGGAGGCCTCGCGGGTGAGGTGCGGGGTGATCACGGGGGCGGGGAGGCCGGGGTAGGTGACGAGCCCCGCGCGGATGGGGTGGCTGAGGTCGACGATGCGGCGCTCGCTCGAAGAAGCAGGCATGTTCGCCAGCGTAGGGCCGCCGTGGCCGCCCGCCTTCGCACGTGACGGCGATCGGCAGAAATCCTGCGCCTCGAGGCGGCCCCAAGAACGCGGAGCCGGGTCTTGCTCGGCCGAGCATCAGCGGCGGACGAACAGGTACCCGCGGTCGTCGTCGAATCCACCGACGACGAAGCCGTCGGCCAGGAGCCCCTGGAACGCGTCGCGCACCCGGTAGCGCCACTCCCCCGCCTCGAGCGGATCGGTGCGGCGGAGCGCCTCGATGTCGTGCGGGACGGCGACGGCGGTGACGATGTCCTCCTCGCGCGGCGGAGCGGCCGGGGCGGCGAGCGCCCACGAGATCATGAGGCGGTCGGACTCGTCGCCGCGATTGATGCCGTCGTCCATCGGTCCGTACTGGTCGACGAGGTACTCGGTGACCCTCGCGCCCAGCACCCGCAGGTTGAAGTGCGCATTGCGGGCGACGAGCGGATCGAAGGTCCACGTGATGTGCCCGATGCCCCGGGCGAACGCCCACTCTCGTTGGTGGTTCTTGAGGACCTTGCCTACGCCGCGCCCTTGGTACTCCGGCAGAACCCCGGCGATGTGAGAGTGCATGGTCCGGGCCGCCGGCGGGCCGCAGAACGCGGCCGCGGCTCCGACCATCAGGTCACCGTCGTAGACGCCGGCCACATAGTTGCCGGAGTGCTCGAGCGCGCGGAGGATGTTCGCGGGCATCGTCTCGTGCTCGCCCGGCCAGATCACGTCGAACAGTGCGGCGGCTTCGTGCACGGCTTCCACCGTGCTGAGGACTCTGACCTCGATCTCGTCGGTCACGTGAACAGTGTGGCACCTCTTCGGACGTCGGCACGATCATCCCGCCGGCCCTCACCCGTCTCGTCGCACGGTTCGCCAGCGCCCGCCCGGCTGGGTGAGGCAGACACGATCTCAGTGCTCGTGGGTGTCGTCCGAGAACTTGAACGCCAACCGCCCGTGCGCGAAGCCGCCCCCGGCCCGGATGGCGGTGGCCACCCAGGCGGCCTCAGCGAGCTCACCCTGTGAGGCGCCCGCAGCGACGGCCCGCTCCGTGTGCGCGTCGATGCAATAGACGCATTGCGTCGTGATCCCGACGGCGACGGCGATGAGCTCGCGGAACTTGAGGGGAATCTCGCGTCCCTCGCCGGCGAACACGGCGCCGTCGAACGCGGCGAAGGCTTGCAGGATGTCAGGGGTCTCTGACTTGTACACCTTCGTATAGGTCCGGTCGCGCTCGCGATCGAAGTAGTCGGTCATTCTCTCTCCTGCCTCGGTGATGCCGCTTCTCTCACAGCGTGACGCGTGAGCGATGGCGCGCGTCGGTATGAGACGGGACATGACGATCGAAGTCGCCGTGTTGCATGGGCTCGCTCTGCAGAAATCGCCGCCGCCTACGTTCGCACCATGACACGGACTGAGCAGCGTGACAACGCACGAGGTGCGAAGGCAGGAGCACGAGAGGCGAGAGCAGCGCACCCTGCGGGGACATTTGCGACGGCAGTGTCGGCGGACGACGTCAAGGCTCTGTTCCGCGGTCATCCGGGGGGCGTCGCAGTCATCACCGCCCACGGCGAAGCGGGGCCTGCCGCCCTGACGGCGACGTCGGTCTCGTCGGTCAGCGTGGATCCGCCCTTGCTCGTCTTCTCCCTCTCCTCGCTGTCCTCAGCGTCGCCCGCGATCACCGCTGCCGCGACGATCGTGATCCATCTCCTCGACGCCGACGATCTCGCTCTGGCCCAGCTCGGCGCCACCAGCGGGGTGGACCGGTTCGCCGACCGCGACGCGTGGGTGACCCTGGCCACGGGCGAGCCGGTGTTCCCGCACGTCCGGGCATGGGTACGGTGTGCCGTGGTGAGTCGGATGGATGCCGGCAGCTCGACCGTGATCGCGGCCCACGCCGTCCAGGCCCACGTCAACCGAGACGACATCGCCGACGCCGGAGCGCTGGTCTATCACAACCGCAGCTGGCACAGCCTCGGTGAGCACTCGCGACTGGACTGATCCCACTTCACCTCACGTCTTGGAGACGAGCCGACGCAGCTCGTCTCCAAGGAAGCGCGCGATCGTCGCGGGTCCCGAGCGGGGCGCGACGGCCTCGACGTCCGGGCTGTAGTTGGTGTTGGTGTTGACGTCGTAGGTCACGAGACGGCCGTCGAGCGTCTCGGTGAACTCCACCCCCGCGACCGCGACTCCCGCCGCCGAGAGGAAGTCGCCCAAAGCGCTGATCAGCGGATGGCGCGCGTCGACCTCCTCGCGGAGCTGGAAGAGCGGAGCCGGCTCGGTGCCGTCGGCACCGGGGGCGGCACAGGCCTCCGCCGGGCACAGCTCGAAGCCGCCCGCACTGGTGTCGACGCGGACGGCGTAGACGAGCTCGCCGTTCACGAACTCCGCGCGGGTGATGAACGGTTCCCGCGCCCGGAGGTACTCCTGCACGAGCGTGATGTGGTCCGGAGACGGCTCGAAGTCCGGTCCGCCCACCCACGCCTCGAACTCGTCGTGCGAATCGAAACGCCGGACCCCGAGCCCCTTGCCCCCTTGGTTGTGCTTCGTGATGAAGGGAGCCGGAAAGCCACGGGCCGCCTCGACCAGACCCTCGCGGCCGAGCACGGCCGTCGTACGCGGCACATCGACTCCCGCGCGCCGGAGCGCGGCATGCTGTGCAACCTTGCTGACTTCGAGCTCGAGGACGTCTGCTCCGTTGACGACGAGCCTGCCCCACGACGCGAGCCATCGGAGCACGGCCCGCCCGTACTCTTTCGAGGCGGCATGGTCGCGAGTGTGAGCAGACGCGCTCAGGCGGGACCAGAACACGCCGCGGGGCGGTTCTTCGCCGAGATCGATGGCTTCGTGACCGAGCTCCCACTCGACCAGTGGCACGCCGGCCGCGGCGAACGCCCGCTGAAAGGGCGGGAGCCAATCGGGGTTGTCGTGGATGACGTAGACAGCGGGCTCCGTGGTCATCTCAGCGCGACCCTCCCCAGAGTCGTGCCGTCTCGATGTGCGTGCGGAGCAGGTGCTCACGCGCATCGTCGAGTGCCTGACGCGCGTCCTCGAACGCGCGCCGCGCCTCCTCCAGCCTGTCGCCCACAGGAGTCGGGACGCCTGCGGACAAAGATCCTCGTGTCATCGGGTTCTCCTCCAGTTCGAGGGCTGCGGTCGGCCTCAGCCCTGCGCCACGGAAGCGCGCGACCATCCGAGGGCCGGTGCGACGTACGTCGCCACCGAGGCGAAGACGCGCTTCTTCTGTGCGACCGAGAGTTCAGTGAGCGGCGTCAGGACCACCTCGTCGGCCAAGGGCAACGCGGGGTCGGCGGTCAGCCGCTCGACGATGTCGTCCGGGTCACCGGCGTACAACGGGCTGGCCTGGCCGGGGCCATCGGGCGTGTCGGTGTATCTGCCGTCGTCCGTTACGAGGCGGTCGTAGAAGGCCTTCACCCCGATGAAGGTGTCGCGATCCTCGTCATCGATGACCGGGAGGATGGAGCGTCCCAGCGCCACCCGCGCCGTCCGGTGGGGATGGTGGGCGGCGAACTCGTCTCGATAGCGGTGGATGAGCTCGGCCTGCGTGTGGCCGAGAGTTGGGCCCGTCGCTTCGGAGTGGATCGTCGACAGCACGAGATTCAGCCCCAGCCGGGCCGCTCGGAGCGCGCTGCTGAGCGAACCCGCACCGTAGCCGAGCCGGTGCTCGAGACCGGGGCTCCGCGGGAAGGCATGCAGATCCTCCGGCGCGGTCGCGTAGGGACCGTGAGGGAGCGGAGCGACGCCGTCACCCACAGTCTCCGCGGCAGCGACCCGCCGCCCCTGGAAGGGGCCGTCGCCGAGCGAGTCACCGCGAACGGCCGCGAGGATTCCGGTGAGCTTCTCCTCGACCACCCTCGCGCGCGATTCGGGGGGACCGGCGACGAACCCCGAGCTGAGTCCCAGGTCGAGCCGACCGCCGCTGAGAAGATCGACGGTCGCAGCATCCTCGGCGAAGCGGAGAGGATCCTCCCACCCGATGGGGATGATGCCGGTGGCCAATCGGATGCGGTCGGTGCGCAGTGCGGCGGCGGTGAGGAAGGGAAACGGCGCGGTGAGTGTACGCACGCCGTGATGGATGCGGACGCCTCCGCTGTCGTAGCCGAGTCTCTCCGCGTGCGCGAACAGTTCCAGCCCGTCCTCGAGGGCGGCGCGCGCGTCCTCGTCGCGGTCGTAGTTGAGGAAGACGAGGAATCCCAGGTCGATGCTCACAGCAGCTCCTTACCGTCGTGGTCGATCGCGTGTCGTTCTCCGGCCCGCACCGGAATGCGCAGCGCGTTCTCGGCCGCAGGAAGGGGACAGTTCCACGCGAGGCTGAAGGCGCACGGGAGCAGGGCCGTCTCGTTGAAGTCCAGCGTCACGCTGCCCAGCGACGTCGGGATGCGCAGGACTCGTCCCGCCGCGTAGGTCTCGGGTCCGCTCGTCGCGTCGGTGAACAGCAGGATCAGTCCGTCCTGATCCGGGCCGGGGGCGGTGGCGACGAGGACGTGTTCCTCACCGTCGTGCGCGAACCGCACCTCGGCCACCACCGGTACCTCCACCGGACGCGGATCGCGATGGTGCGAGATCGCCACCGTGCGGCCAGCCGACACAGGTGTGACCAAGCCGCGGACCACCCAGGTCGGGTCGTACGGATAGGCGGAGATCGTCGCGAAGCGCCGCGCCCAGTCCGAGTTCGGGTTCCACACCTGCAGCGCGTACTTCGAGTCGTCGTAGGTGAACACGACGCCCTCGGCGCCGTCACGGAACCGCGCAACTGTCGGGCCATCGGCGGCCCGCGCGAACAGAACCGCCTCGCCGTCGACAGGCGCTCCCCCGATCTCGACTCCTTCGTCCGCGCGCGCGGTGACGACGAGGCCCGGCGTCCCTCCCGGACGCGGCGCCCACGTTCCGGGCGCTCCGGTGACGACGGTGCCGGGCGCGGTCACGAAATCCCCCCACACGAACGCGGCCGGCCCGCGGGGACCGACGGCGGCGAAGGCACGATCGACGATTCGCGATGCGTGGCGGTCGGCGGCAACGGTGAGTGTCATGGCGCGACGCTATCGCCGGGGATGCGGCCGCACGCAGCGGCAGGAACATCAACCGTCATCGAGTGTCACTCGGCGTCACAGGAGGACCTTCAGCCCGTCTCGCTACTGTCCGTAGAGGTCGCGGTAGCTCGGGACGAGGCCCGCAGGTGTCCGGGCCGATGACACCGAGAGGATGGCGTGGACGATCGCCCGGGTGACGACGTCCGCGCCCGCGGTCAGCAGCTGATTGACGGAGTCCGCCCGTCGGTGTTCGGGATGCAGGCCGGGAGCAGGCTCGGGCAGGACAGCGTCGCCGGTGGAGAGCGAGAACACGACGTCTCCATCGCCCAACGTGTGCACCGGACGGACGGCGCGCGCCATGCCGTCGTGGCTGGCGCTGGCCAGACGCGCCAGCTCGGCACGGGTCAGGGCCGCATCGGTCGCCACGACCGCCAGCGTGGTGTTCAGCGGCCGCAGCGCCGGACGACGCCCCGCCTCCTCACCGAGACGGGCCAGCGCACCCTCGTGCTCGTCGATCGTCGGTTGCCGCACGCCGAACTCTCCTTCACCACTCGGCAGCGAGAGCTCCGCGAACGCGCCCCACGGAACGCCCGTGCGCGGGTCGACGGTCGTCCCGTCCGCGTTCACCACGACCAACGCCGCGATGACCGCGCCTCCGGGCAGAACCGCGCTCGCCGCGCCGACTCCCCCTCGCATCTCTCCCGTGATGGCGCCGGCGCCCGCACCGACGCTTCCCTGCTCGGGCGATTCGTCGGCCCGTGGCTCCGCCAGCGCACGCTCTGCCGCCTCCCTGCCCAGGTGCGCATCGGGATGGTTCCCGAAGTCGCCCCCTCGACCGAGATCGAAGATCGCCGCGGCCGGCACGATCGGCACGACGGCCCGCTTCTCCGCGCCGACGCGGAATCCGAGACCCCGCTCACGCAGCGCCGCCATCACTCCCGCGCTGGCCTCCAATCCGTAGGCCGACCCACCGGTGAGGGCGATGGCGTGGATCCGGTCGACGACACCGGTCGGGTCCAGCGCGGCCGTCTCCCGCGTCGCGGCGCCACCGCCACGGACATCCACCGCCGCGCGTGCTCCTCCAGGAACCGCGACGACCGAGACACCGGTGAGCCAGCCCTCGGAGGTGCGCGCTGCGTGACCGAGCCGGACGCCGGGAACGTCCGTGATGGAGTTGCGCGCTCCGGGTCGGATCCCGGCGGTGCCTCCGAGGCGCCAGTCAAGCCCGCTGACGCTGTGCGATGTCGAGGTGGAGGTGCTCACGGATCGTGGTCCCTTCGTAGTGGGTGCGGAACAGTCCGCGCCGGCGGAGCTCTGGAACGACGAGGTCCGTGAACGCGTTCAGGGTGTCAGGGACCCACGGGAAAGAGACGGTGAACCCGTCGACGCCCGCGACGTCCGCGTATCTCTCGATGTGGTCGGCGACGTCTCCGGCCGTGCCCACGACGGCGCCGTCGCCGTCCGCGATCTGCCGGGCGAGGTCGCGGATGGTCAAGCCTTCTCGCGCGGCCTGCCGGTAGATCTCCTCCTGAGCCCCGCGACTTCCGCCGTGACTTCCTCCGTGGCTCGCCGATGCGGGCAGAGGAGGGAGGGGACCGTCGAGCGGCAGTCCGGCGAGGTCGGTACGGGTCCAGTACTCGAGATCCGCGAGGGCGATGCGCGGATCGAGGAGATCACGGACCTTCGCGAACGCTTCGCGCGCCTCGCTGCGGGAGCGCGCGACGACCGCGGACAGTTCCGGGAGGATCTTGACCGCCGCAGGGTCCCTGCCGTGTCCCGTCGCGCGGGAACGGATGTCGTCGACGAAATCACGTGTCTCTTCGACCGGGAGCGCCCGCACGAACACGACGTCGGCGATCCGCGCAGCGAGATCTCGCCCTGCCGGTGAAGAGCCCGCCTGCGCGATGACGGGCCCCCCTTCCCCCCACGCGTCGCGCACGCGGTCGGCGACCGAGCCCGCGTGCGCGTACCGGTCCGCGTGGGCGAGATGACCCGCGTGGCCGAAGTTGCGGGCCTCCGCGTCATTCAGGCTGGTGACGACGTTCCAGCCCGCCCGGCCTTCCGACAGAGCGTGCAGCGAACCGAAGTCGTCCGCGATCGCCGCGGCCGACGCGAACGACGTGGACGCCGTGCCTATGAGACCGATCCGTTCCGTGACCGCCGACAACGCCGCCAGCAGAGTGGTCGGCTCGAACGTGTCGTTGACGACCGCGACCCGATCGAGCACATCCGGGCTCACGTCGGGTAGGCCGACCAGGTCGGGGATGAACACCGCGTCGAGCCCCGCGGCCTCCAGCCGCCGCACCTGCTCGGAGACGAAGGCGAAGTCGACCCCGGCTCGATCGGCCGACGACGGGTGCCGCCAGCCGCTCGGATACTCGCCGGCGGGCTTGAGGAATCCGACGAAGTGGAGGGGACGCGTCATCGTGTCGCCGCGCCGACGCCCAGCCGTCGTGAGACCGGCCGGGCGAGGCCGAGGTGCTCGCGGAGGGTCGCCCCGGTGTAGTGCTCCCGGAAGAGCCCCCGTCGACGCAGCTCGGGGACCACCAGGTCGACGAACGCGTCGAGCGTTCCGGGCAGCGCGGGGAACGACACGTTGAAGCCATCGGCTGCCCCGGCCTCGAACCACTCCTGGATGTGGTCGGCGACCTCGGCCGGGGTGCCGACGACGGTGTGCTCGGTCCGCAGTCGCCGCTCCACGAACTGGCGGATCGTGAGCTGCTCCCGCCGCGCGGTCTCGTAGATCCGCTCCTGCGTGCTGTGGGACTGGTTGCTCTGCGGGAACTGCGGCAGAGGCCCGTCGTAGTCGTACCCGGTGAGATCGACGCCTCCGAGCCAGTACTCGAGGTCTCCGAACGCGACGCGGGGATGCAGGAGGTCGGTGATGCGCGAGAACTGGTCCTCCGCTTCGGCACGGGTGGGGGCGACCACGACCGACAGCCCCGGGAACAGCAGGATGTCGCTGCGGTCTCGCCCCGCATCCTCCGCGCGGCGCCGCAGGTCGTCGGCGTACTCGACCGCATCCTCCAGGCGCGCCGCACCGGAGAAGATGAGCTCGCCATGCCGGCCGGCCACGTCTCGACCGGCCGGGGATGCGCCGGCCTGCGCGATGACGGGACGCCCCTGCACGGGCCGAGCGATGTTGAGCGGACCGGCCACGCGGAAGAACTCGCCGGCGTGGCCCAGCCGGTGGATGGCGTCTTCGCGGAAGGCGCGGCCGCTGCCGACATCCCACCGGAACGCGTCGTCGTCGAAGCTGTCCCAGAGGCCGTAGACGACCTCGAGGAACTCGTCGGCCCGCCGGTAGCGGTCACCGTGGGCGAGGTGGGCGGCCGCGCCGTAGTTTCGCGCCTCGGCGTCGATGAGACTCGTGACGACGTTCCAGCCCGCGCGCCCCCGAGACAGGTGGTCTAGAGAAGCGAAAGCGCGTGCCAACGTGTAGGGCTGGTTGTACGTGCTCGACGCCGTGCCCACGAGTCCGATGCGCGTGGTCACCGCGGCGAGCGCCGACAAGACGGTGAGCGGCTCCAGACTGTCGTTGACCGTGGCGACTCTCTCGATCACGTCGGGGTGACTGTCGGGAACGGCGAGGAGATCGGCGATGAAGATCGCGTCGAACGCGGCCCCCTCGAGCTTTCGCGCCTGAGCCGCGATGAAGGGGAAGTCGACCCCGGCCGTGGCGGGGGCGTCGGAGTGCCGCCACCCGCCGAGAGACCCGCCCGCGGCGGAGTAGATGGCGTTGAGGTGCAGCTGACGGGTCATGCCGTCACCCCCGCGAAGTCGGCGATGGTCAGGTCGGGACGAGGCAGTCCGAGCGTGTCGCGGAGCGTGGCGCCGTAGTGAGGTCGCCAGATGCCGCGCCGTTCGAGTTCGGGCAGCACGTCTTCGAGGAACGCGTCGGCGCCGCCGGGCAGATACGGGAAAGCGAGGTTGAATCCGTCGGCGACGCCGGCCTCGAACCACTCCTGGATGTGGTCGGCGATCTCGTCCGGCGTGCCGACGATGCCGCCTCCGGCCCAGCGCAGAGCGAGCTGGCGGAGGGTGAGTCCTTCTTCCCGGGCCAGCGCGACGATGCCGTCGGCACGACTGCGCGATCGGTTCGACTCCGGCAGCTCCGGGAGCGGCGCGTCGAGATCGAAGCCGCTGAAGTCGACGTCGCCGACGTTGTCCTGGATGACGCGGCGCAGCACGTCCTCGTGGAGCAGCGCGTTGAGCTCGTCACGCAGTCTCGCCGCCTCTTCGTGCGTCGAGCCGATGATCGGTGACAACCCCGGCCACACGCGCACGTCGGCCGGTGCGCGGCCCACGGCGCGGAGCGCGTCGTCGAGTCCCTCCCGGTATCGCCGTGCCTCCTCGAGGGTCCGTGGTGCGGCGAAGATCACCTCTCCCACTCGGGCGGCGAATGCCCGACCCGTCTCGGAGGCGCCCGCCTGGAAGATCACCGGGTGTCCCTGCGGCGGACGGGAGATGTTGAGCGGCCCGGCCGTCGACACGTGCTCACCCCGGAAGTCGAGCGCGCGACGTCCGGCGCGGTCGACGTAGATGCCCGACACCTTGTCGCGGGGGAATGCGTCGTCGGCGACCGTGTCCCACAGCCCGGTGACGGCATCCACGAACTCCTCGGCACGGGCATAGCGCTCGGCGTGCCCGTAGTGAGCATCGCGGCCGAAGTTGCCCGCTTCGAGGGGCACGACGCTCGTGACGACGTTCCAGCCGGCGCGCCCGTGGGAGATGTGGTCGAGTGAGGCGAACTTGCGCGCGATGGTGAACGGCTCGTTGTAGCTCGTGGTCGCGGTGGCGACGAGTCCGATGCGCTCAGTCACCGCGGCGAGCGCCGACAGCAGGGTGAGCGGTTCGAAGTAGCTCGCACGCGTGGTGCGGCTGAGGGAGTCCAGGTGCTCCCCCCACACGCTCACCACATCGGCGACGAAGAGAGCGCTCAGTCCCGCGCGTTCGTACTGTTGGGCGAGCCGTATCGCCTCGGCGACGTCGAGTTCCTTGCCGGCGTTGCCGCCGCCTCGCTCGGGTCCGACCCGCCACCCGGCGAGATGATGTCCGGACGTTCCGAACAGCACGCCGAAATCGAGGCTGCGCGTGGGCGTATCGGTCATGTGAGTACTCCGTTCGTGGCGGGCTGGGCGGCAAGGGCCGGCCGGATGTCGGCGGCGATGACCTCGAGGATGCGGATGGCCTCGGGGATGGACGTCGAGGCGGATTGGACGGCGAAGACGTAGTCGGTCGCGACGTCGAACGACGGATCCGCCTGTACGGAAGCGACGATGTCGCCCGGAGTGCCGTAGTGGACGACGAGCGCCTCCAGCACTGCGTGGGGGTTCTCCGCCACGCGTTCCTTCACGGCGGGATCCGAGATGAAGCGGGCGACGTCGGGCCAGAGCGCGGCGGCACGCTCATCGCGTCCTGCGCCGGGGAACGCTCCTCGGAATGCACCGATCCGTGGCGAGGCGTCGGGGCGGAGGGCAGCCAGGTAGGCGTCGGCGAGCGCGCGCTGAGCGCCGGCGTCACCGACCCCGAGGAGCAGGCCACGGCCGGCGCGCGCCGTGGC